>KL569141.1:54311-56469 GCA_000715635.1 Streptomyces violaceus
CGGCGTCAACCTCGTCGGCTACATCACCGTCTCCTCGCGCACCCCCGACGCCCTCGCCCGCGACAAACGGACGATAAGGGCCTCGGCAGGCAAGTCGTACCTGAAGCTGGAATGGTGCGACCGCGAGCACCACCGCGCCTTCGTGAACACCCTTCCCTTCGCCACCGGCATTCGGAGGTAGGACCTGATGCGGGACCCGCTGTCCGTCCTCACCGACGCCTTCACGTCCTTCCTCTTCGGGAAGGTCGAGACGACCAGGCTCCCGGTGCGCACGTCCACGGGCCAGGCCCAGGCGGTCTACCTGCCGACGGCGGCCCCGGGCCTCGGCGACTCCGGCGTCATCATCGGCCGCGAGGTGTACTCCGGAAAGGGCTACATCTACGACCCCTTCCAGCTGTACGGGCAACAGCTCCCCGCCCCCCACTGGCTGGTCCTCGGCGAGTCCGGCAACGGCAAGTCGGCGCTGGAGAAGACGTACGTCCTGCGCCAGCTCCGCTTCCGCGACCGCCAGGTCGTCGTCCTGGACGCCCAGGGCGAGGACGGCGTGGGTGAATGGAACCTCATCGCCCAGGAGCTGGGTATAACCCCCATCCGCCTGGACCCGATGGCCGCCCTGGACATGGGGATCCGCCTGAACCCCCTCGACCCGGCGATCACGACGACGGGCCAGCTCGCGCTGCTCCGGACGATCATCGAGGTCGCGATGGGCCACGGCCTGGACGAGCGCTCCGGCTTCGCCCTGAAGGTCGCGCACGCCTACGTCAACGAGACCATCATCGACCGCCAGCCGGTCCTCACCGACATCGTCGAGCAGCTGCGCCACCCCGAACCCGAGTCGGCCGAGGCGATGAACGTCGCCATAGACGACGTACGGGCCTGGGGCCTGGACGTCGCGCTGGTCCTGGACCGTCTCGTCGACGGTGACCTGCGCGGCATGTTCGACGGCCCCACCACGGTCGGCATCGACCTGGACGCCCCGCTCATCGTCTTCGACCTGTCCCACATCGACCGCAACTCCATCGCCATGCCCATCCTCATGGCGATCGTCGGCGTGTGGCTGGAGCACACCTGGATCCGCCCCGACCGGAAGAAGCGCATCTTCCTGGTCGAGGAGGCCTGGCACATCATCAACAGCCCCTTCGTGGCGCAGCTGTTCCAGCGCCTGCTGAAGTTCGGCCGACGGCTCGGCCTGTCCTTCGTCGCGGTCGTCCACCACCTCTCGGACGTCGTCGACGGCGCGGCGGCCAGAGAGGCGGCGGCCATCCTGAAGATGGCGTCGACAAGGACGATCTACGCCCAGAAAGCGGACGAGGCGCGGGCGACGGGCAGAGTGCTGGGCCTCCCCCGCTGGGCGGTCGAGATCATCCCGACCCTCACCCCCGGCATCGCCGTCTGGGACGTCAACGGCAACGTCCAGGTCGTCAAACACCTGATCACGGAGACCGAACGCCCGCTGGTCTTCACCGACCGCGCGATGACCGAGTCCTCCGCCGACCTCGAGGACGACGCCCTGCGCGCCGCCGAACTGGAGGCGGAGGAACGGGCCGCGGCCTTCGTGGAACACCACCTGGGCGACTCCGAATCGACGGTGGCGTAGAGGGAGCACGCGTGAGACCGGACGACCGCCGCACCCAGCGGGACAGCCAGGGAGGCATCCCCGACGGCCTGCTGATCGGCATACTCGCGTTCCTCCTCGGCATGACCCTGCTGGTGTGGACGGCCACCGGCCTCGCCGCCTGGTTCGCCCACGGCTCCTGGCCGTCCGGCATCACCTTCACCCGCACCCCCCTCGCCATGCGCGGCCTCATCGCCCAGCCCCACGACATCCCCGGCGCCTGGCCCGACACACCCCCCGGCGAACTCTCGGGCTACGGCCTGTTCTGGGGCCTGTTCATCGGCCAGTTGATGATCCTGGTCGTCCTGACGGTGTTCGTGATGGGCACACTGGCCCGATGGAGGGCGGTTCGGGCGAGGCGCCGGGAGGAAAGGGCGACCGCTGCGGCACCGGGCCCGGCAGGGGATGCGTACGAGGCACACACACCGGCACAGCACGAGGTCCGGGCACCGGCGCAGCACGAGGTCCCGGCAGCGGCGCAGGAGCACGCATTCCCGGCAACACAGCACGAGGTCCCGACACCCCGCCGCTCGCCCTCCGACC
>KL569142.1:0-1452 GCA_000715635.1 Streptomyces violaceus
GCGAAGCCGAGAGTGGGGGAGGCACCCCGCTACGCCGGGCTGCGCAACCCTCCGGCCTCAGCCCCAACCCCGAGCCCCTCAGTCCACGAGGTCCCGAACCACCCCATCCGCCAGCAACCGCCCGCGCAAGGTCAACACCGCACGCCCCTGCTCGTACGGCCCTTCCTGAAGCAACCCCTCCGACAGCGCCCTGCGCGACGCAGCCAGCCCCTCCTCCCGCAGCAACGCCAACGGAACCCCCTCCCGCAACCGCAGCTCCAGCAGAATCCGCTCGACCCGCCGGTCCTCCTCCGACAGCACCTCACGCCCGGCCCCGGGCGACCGCCCCACCGCCAGCGCCCCCGCATACGCACCGGGATGCTTCACGTTCCACCACCGCACACCGCCCACATGGCTGTGCGCCCCCGGCCCGGCCCCCCACCAGTCGGCCCCCCGCCAGTACAGCTCGTTGTGCAGACACCGCCCCGCCTCCGAGGTAGCCCAGTTGGACACCTCGTACCACTCGAAGCCCGCCGAGGACAGCGCCTCCTCGGCGATCAGATAGCGGTCGGCGTGGACATCGTCGTCCGTCATCGGCACCTCGCCCCGGCGGATACGGCGAGCCAGCTGCGTACCCTCCTCGACGATCAGCGCGTACGCGCTGACGTGGTCCGGCCCCGCGCCCAGCGCGGCGCTCAGCGTGGCCCGCCAGTCGTCGTCGCTCTCCCCCGGCGTGCCGTAGATCAGGTCGAGGTTGACGTGCTCGAAGCCCGCCGCCCGCGCCTCCGCCACGCACGCCTCCGGGCGACCGGGGGTGTGCGTACGGTCCAGCACCTTCAGCACATGCTGCCGAGCGCTCTGCATGCCGAACGAGATCCGGTTGAAGCCGCCGTCCCGCAGCGCGGCCAGATACGCCGGATCCACCGACTCCGGATTCGCCTCCGTGGTGACCTCGGCGTCCGGCGCCAGCCCGAACTCGTCACGGATCGCGCCCAGCATCCGTACGAGATCCCCGGCGGCCAGCAGCGTAGGCGTCCCCCCGCCCACGAACACAGTGCGAACGGGCCGCGGATCATCACCCAGCACCTTGCGCGCCAGGCGGACCTCCTCGACCAGCGTCTCGGCGTAGTTGTCGCGGGAGGCCAGCACACCGCCCGTGCCGCGCAGCTCGGTAGCCGTGTAGGTGTTGAAGTCGCAGTAGCCGCAGCGGGTCGCGCAGTACGGGACGTGCAGATAGAACCCGAGCGGACGGTCGGCGGCCCCGGCGAGCGCGGACGCGGGGAGCGCGCCGTCGTCGGGGACGGGCTCGCCGTCGGGAAGTGCGGAAGGCATGCCTTCCATTGTCCAGCACGCGCGCGGTCGCTCCGCCTGCTCATTCCGCCTGGAGCACCAGCAGCGCGAGATCGTCGGCCGGGGGCCGCGCCCCGAACTCGTGCACCAGCCGCTTGATCCGCTCGGCGATCAGCTCGGCGT
>KL569142.1:1611-2040 GCA_000715635.1 Streptomyces violaceus
CACCCGGCCAGCGCCGCCGCGAGCCCGTCCTCGTCGTCGAACTGACGGGTGCCGGAGCGGCGCTCGGTCACGCCGTCGGTGACGCACAGCAGCGTGTCGCCGGGCCGCAGCTCGAAGGTGTCGCTGGTGTACGTGGCGTCCTCGACGACGCCCAGGAGGGTCTGCGGCTGCGCTGTCGTGTGGACCTCGCCGCCCGCCCCGAGCAGCAGGGGGAGCGGGTGCCCGGCGGAGGCGACGGTGCAGCGGACACCGCCGTCGAAGGGGACCAGTTCGCCGTAGAGCAGGGACAGGAAGCGTGTCTGGGGGCCGTCGCCGGGCGGGGTCGGCCGGGCGCCCGCGGCCACCAGCGCCCGGGCCGCCGCGTCGGCGGCCTCCGTGGCGTCGTCGAGCAGGAGCTGGTTGAGGCGGTCGAGAACGTCGGCGACCCGG
>KL569142.1:2229-6177 GCA_000715635.1 Streptomyces violaceus
CCGCAGCCAGGGCCGGGCCAGGCCGATCACGACGGCCGCCTCGGGTCCCTTGCCCTGGACGTCGCCGACGGCGAAGCACCAGCGGCCGTCACCGGCCGGGAAAAGGTCGTAGAAGTCGCCGCTGGGTCCGCCCTTGTCGTACGGCTCGTAGACGAGCGCGCTGCGCACCCCGGGGATCTCGGCGACGGCGCCGGGCAGCAGTCCGCGCTGGAGTACGGCGCTGATGGTGGCCTGGCGGGCGTACTGGCGGGCGGCCCCGATGGCGAGGGCGACGCGGCGGCTCAGGTCCTCCACGAGGCCGGTGATCTCGTCGGGGAAGCCGGCGGCCCCCGACCGGCCGATGACCAGGGTGCCCAGCGGGCGTCCCCCGGCGACCAGCCGGTACGCGAGTGCCGACCCCGGCTCGCCCGGCGCGTCACCGAGCGCCTCGCCCGGCCAGGGGTAGTCGACGGGCCAGGACCCGGGCGGGTCGGACGGGTGCGGCGGGTCCTTCTCCAGGGCCTGGCGCAGCTCCTCGATGCGGTTCTCGCTGCCGTGCCAGACCCGGGCCAGGCGCGGCCCGCCCGCTCCGGCCCCGCCGCCCCAGCCGCCGCCGGTGGCCTCGTCTTCCAGCCACACCGCGCACCAGTCGGCCAGCCGCGGCACGATCAGCTGCCCGGCGAGGGCGGCGACCAGGTCCTCGTCGAGCTGCCCGGCGAGCAGGTCGGAGGCCTCCGCGAGGAAGGAGAGGGCGCCGCGGCCCAGCCAGGCACCGTCGCGTCCCTCGCTACCGCCCTCGTGACGGTCTCGCCAGTCCCGTACGTCGTTCCAGTCACGCCAGTCCCGTAGGCCGCGGGAGTCCTGCGGGTCCTGCGGGCCCTGCCGGTCCGCCATGGCGCGGGAGTCCTGTGGGCCCTGCCTGTCCCGTAGGCCGCGGGAGTCCTGTGCGTCCTGCCGGTCCCGCCCGTCACGCCGGCCGCGTCCGGCCTCCCTCGGCTCCCCCGCGGCCGCCTCACCAGGCTCCCCGGCCTCCCGGCCCCGGCGCGGCTCCGGAGCCAGGATCTCCGCCACCCGCAGGCCGCGCGCCAGCGCCTGCTCCTCGGCGTACGCCTCGATCTGCTCGCCCGTCGCGCACCCCCCGGCGGGCAACCGCGCCCACACGGTCTTCCGGCCCGTGCGGTACGTGATGCCCCAGGCCTCGGAGAGCGCGCCGACGAGCCGCAGGCCGCGCCCGTACTCGGGCATGTCGTGCGGTGTCTCCGGCTCGCCGCCGCGCGGGGCGCGTGAGGGGTGGTGGTCGCAGACCTCGACGACGAGCGCGACCGTCTCGTTGCCGTCGCCGTCGAGGCCGTCGGCGCCTTCCAGCCGGCACGCCAGCTCGACGTCGGTGCCGGCGTGCACGACGGCGTTGGTGACGAGTTCGCTGACGACGAGCGTGGCGTCGTCGGCGAGGCGGTCGGTGAGGTGCTCGGTGCCGGGCAGGCCGAGCCGGGTCCACTCGGCGAGCGCAGAGCGCACAAGGGCGCGTGCGGTGCCCGGCGCGAGTGAGCTGCCGGACAGGGTCGCGTGCGCCCGCGCGCACTCCTGTGCGGGCGCCTGGGATATGGGGGCGGGCGCCGCGCAGGCCGGGGCGCACGCGTCGGGCGTGAGCGTCTCGGCAGTCGGTGCGGGCTCCTCGGAAACAAGCTCGTCCTCACCGGACGCAGGCGTCTCCGAAGCGTGTGCAGGCGCCTGCGAGGCACGGGAGGCGGTCTCCCGTTGCGTCGGAATGGCCCCCATGGACGGCTCCCCGGGCAGTTCGTACGAATACGCCACAGTCGATGCCGACAGAGTGACAGACTGACCACGCCCATAAGCGCCGAGTTACCGAAGTGGGCCGCCATGAGTGAGAACAGTGCTACTCCTGTGGTCGAAGACCGGTACGAAGACGGTCAGATTCGTACATCCGATCTGCGTCCACTGCTCGCCGCGATGACCGCCGCACGCGACGGCGACTTCACCAAGGTGCCGGAAACCGGCCACGGGATGGTGGCCGAACTCACCGCGGTCTTCAACCAGATCATGGACCGCAGCGTCCACTTCACCACCGAGGTGCAGCGCGTCAGACGGGAGCTGGTGCGGCACGGCCGGCTCGACGAGCGCCTCTCGGCCAGCCCGGGCCAGGGCCTGTGGACCTCCCGCGTCAACGACGTGAACCAGTTGCTCGACGCCCTGGTCGCCCCGGCGGCGAACGCCACGCGCGTGCTGGACGCGGTGGCCGGCGGCGATCTGACCCAGCGGGTCGATCTGCACGACGGGACCCGGCAGTTACGCGGCGATCTGCGTCACCTCGGCCGGGCCGTGAACACGATGGTGGACCAGCTGTCCCTGTTCACGGGCGAGGTGACGCGGGTCGCGCGCGAGGTCGGCACCGAGGGGCGGCTCGGCGGCCGGGCCAATGTGCGGGGCCTGTCGGGCAGCTGGCGGGACGTGACCGAGGCCGTCAACACCATGGCGTCCCGGCTGACGGCCCAGGTGCGGGACATCGCGGCGGTGACGACGGCGGTGGCGCGCGGCGACCTGACCCGCACGGTCACGGTGGAGGCGACCGGCGAGCTGCTGGAACTGAAGCTGACCGTGAACACGATGGTGGACCAGCTCTCGGCCTTCGCCGACGAGGTCACCCGCGTCGCCCGCGAGGTCGGCACCGAGGGCCAGTTGGGCGGCCGGGCGCAGGTGCGGGGCGTGTCGGGGGTGTGGAAGGACCTCACCGACAATGTCAACTTCATGGCGTCGAACCTGACCTCGCAGGTCCGCAACATCGCCCAGGTGACTACGGCCGTGGCCAACGGCGACCTCTCCCAGAAGATCACAGTGGCCGCGCAGGGCGAGATCCTGGAGCTCAAGTCGACCATCAACACGATGGTGGACCAGCTCTCCGCCTTCGCCGACGAGGTCACGCGCGTCGCCCGCGAGGTCGGCACCGAGGGGAACCTCGGCGGCCGGGCTCAGGTGCGGGGCGTCTCCGGTGTCTGGAAGGACCTCACCGACAACGTCAACTTCATGGCGGACAATCTCACCTCCCAGGTGCGGAACATCGCGCTCGTCTCCACCGCCGTCGCCCAGGGCGATCTCGGCAAGAAGATCACGGTGGAGGCCAAGGGCGAGATCCTGGAGCTCAAGTCCACGATCAACACGATGGTGGACCAGCTCTCCGCCTTCGCCGACGAGGTCACCCGCGTCGCCCGCGAGGTCGGCACCGAGGGCAACCTCGGCGGTCAGGCCCAGGTCCGGGGCGTCTCCGGCGTCTGGAAGGACCTCACCGACAACGTCAACTTCATGGCGCTGAACCTGACCTCCCAGGTCCGCAACATCGCCCAGGTCACCACCGCCGTCGCCAACGGCGACCTGTCGAAGAAGATCACGGTCGACGCCCGCGGCGAGATCCTCGAGCTGAAGGACACCGTCAACACGATGGTGGAGCAGCTGCGCGCCTTCGCCGACGAGGTGACCCGCGTGGCCCGCGAGGTCGGCACCGACGGCCGGCTCGGCGGCCGGGCGCAGGTGCTGGGCGTCTCCGGCGTCTGGCGGGACCTGACGGACAACGTCAACTACATGGCCGACAACCTCACTTCCCAGGTGCGCAACATCGCCCAGGTGGCGACGGCCGTGGCGCAGGGCGACCTGTCCCGGAAGATCGACGTGGACGCGCGCGGCGAGATCCTGGAGCTGAAGACCACGATCAACACGATGGTCGACACCCTGTCCTCGTTCGCCTCCGAGGTCACCCGTGTGGCCCGCGAGGTCGGCAGTGAGGGTCAACTGGGCGGCCAGGCCCGGGTCGAGGGCGTCTACGGCACCTGGAAGCGCCTGACGACGAACGTCAACGAACTCGCGCTCAACCTCACCACCCAGGTCCGCGCGATCGCCGAGGTCGCCTCCGCGGTGGCCCAGGGCGACATGTCCCGCTCGATCACGGTCGAGACGCGC
>KL569142.1:6425-8555 GCA_000715635.1 Streptomyces violaceus
GATGGTGGCCAACCTGCGCGAGACGACCCGCGCGAAGGACTGGCTGGAGTCCAACCTGGCCCGCCTCGCCTCCCTGATGCAGGGCCACCGCGACCTGATGGAGGTCGCCGACCTGATACTCCGCGAGCTGACCCCGCTGGTGAACGCCCAGTACGGCGCGTTCTACCTGGCCGACCCGGACGAGGACGGCGCGACCCTGCGCACCGCCGTGCCGACGAAGGGCCTGGCCTTCATCGCCGGCTACGGCGCCGCCCAGGACGCGACCGTCGAGACCGGGGCCCTCCCGGTGCACGGCCTGGTCGCTCAGGCGGCCCGCGAGAAGAAGCGGATCCTGGTGGAGGGCGCCCCGCCCGACTACATCAAGATCAACAGCGGCCTGGGCGAGGCGGCTCCCACCACGATCGTCATCATCCCGATCCTCTTCGAGGACAAGCTCCTCGGTGTCATCGAGCTCGCCTCCTTCTCCCGCTTCTCCGATGTGCACCTGGCCTTCTTCGACCAGTTCGTCAACACCATCGGCGTCGCCATCAACACGATCATCGCCAACTCCCGCACGGAGTCCCTGCTCGGCGAGTCCCAGCGCCTCGCCATGCAGCTCCAGGAGCGCTCGGACGAACTCCAGAAGCAGCAGGGCGAGCTGCAGCGCTCCAACGCCGAACTGGAGGAGAAGGCCGCCCTGCTGGCCACGTCCTCCCAGTACAAGTCGGAGTTCCTGGCGAACATGTCGCACGAGCTGCGCACCCCGCTGAACTCCCTGCTGATCCTGGCCCGGCTGCTCTCCGACAATCCGGACGGCCGTCTCTCCGACCAGGAGGTGCAGTTCGCGACGACGATCCACCGCTCGGGCTCGGACCTGCTCCAGCTGATCAACGACATCCTGGACCTGTCGAAGATCGAGGCCGGCCGGATGGACGTACGGCCCAAGCGGCTCCCGCTCATCAAGCTGCTCGACTACGTCCACGCCACGTTCCGCCCCCTCACCATCGACCGGGGGCTCGCCTTCGAGGTCGCGGTCGGCGAGGACGTACCGCGCGAGATGTACTCGGACGAACAGCGGCTCCAGCAGATCCTGCGCAACCTCCTGTCCAACGCGATCAAGTTCACCGCGTCGGGCAAGGTCGAGCTGCGGGTCGACCGGGTGCAGGAGGACGAGCACCGCCCGGTCCGGGACACCGACGACGTGATCGCGTTCGCCGTGTCCGACACGGGCATCGGGATCGCGCCGGAGAAACTCCCGGTGATCTTCGAGGCGTTCCAGCAGGCCGACGGCACCACCAACCGCAAGTACGGCGGCACCGGCCTCGGCCTGTCGATCAGCCGGGAGATCGCGGGCCTGCTCGGCGGCCGGATCATCGCCGAGAGCGAGCCCGGCAGGGGTTCCAGGTTCACCCTGTACGTCCCGGTCGTCAGCCCCGGCCACACGGCGCCCGCGCCGGTCCCGGAGGAGCGCGCGGCGCTGCCCCTGCCCCTCCAGCCGACGGTGGGACCGTACCCGGCCGCGCACGACACGGACGACGCCTGGCCCGCGCCGACGAAACTGGAGGCGTGGACGTCCGGCAGGCCGGGCCGGATCCTGGCCGGGCGCCGGGTGCTGATCGTCGACGACGACATCCGCAACGTGTTCGCCCTGACCCATGTCCTGGGCCGGGTCGGCATGACCGTGCTGTACGCGGAGAACGGCCGCGAGGGCATCGAGACCCTGGAGCGCAGCGCGGACGTCGAACTGGTCCTGATGGACATCATGATGCCGGAGATGGACGGCTACGAGACCATCTCCGCCATCCGCCGCACACCCCGCTGGACCGGCCTGCCGATCGTGGCGCTGACCGCCAAGGCGATGCCGGGCGACCGGGAGAAGTCCATCGCCCGCGGCGCCAACGACTACGTGCCCAAGCCGGTGGACATCGACCGGCTGCTGACGGTCGTGTGCGAACTGCTGGACCCGGAGAACGCAGAGGACGCAGAGGACCCGGCGGAGGAGACCCGACCGTCATGAGCACCGACCGCGCCGGAATCCTCCTCGTCGACGACATGGAGGACAACCTGACCGCCCTGGAGGCCGTCCTCGCCTCCCTCAACGAACCGCTGGTGCGCGCCCGTTCGGGCGAGGAGGCGATGAAGGCCCTGCTG
>KL569142.1:8790-9129 GCA_000715635.1 Streptomyces violaceus
GCCGATCGCCCTGGTCCTGCTCGACATCCGGATGCCCGGCATGGACGGCTTCGAGACAGCCGCCCACATCAAACGCCTCGACCAGACCCGCGACGTCCCGATCATCTTCCTGACAGGAGCGGACGACGACTCGGGCTACGCCTTCCGCGGCTACGCGACGGGCGCCGCCGACTACCTGACCAAGCCCTTCGACCCATGGGTCCTACGAGCGAAGGTGAGCGTCTTCCTGGACCTCTACCGCAAGGGCAGAGAGGTGGAACGCCTGCGCACGGAGATCCAGAACTTGCGACGCCGGGTGGGCGATGCCCCCTAGGGGCGCGGGGAACTGCGCGACAAGCC
>KL569142.1:9313-9951 GCA_000715635.1 Streptomyces violaceus
CGGGGAACTGCGCGACAAGCCACAACGGACCCGCACCCGCCACGCAGCCCCCGCCATCCCCTACGCCTCGCGAGAGCCTTCGTACATCTCCTCGATCAGATGCTTGTACTCCCGCTCCACAACCGGCCGCTTCAGCTTCAGACTCGGCGTGATCTCCCCGTGCTCGACATCGAGATCCCGCGGCAGCAACCGGAACTTCTTGATGGTCTGCCACCGCTGAAGCCCCTCGTTGAGCTGCTTCACATACCCGTCGACCATCTCCACCGTCGCGGGCGCAGCCACGATCTCGGCGTACGACTTCCCCCCGAGCCCGTTCTCCTTCGCCCACTCGACGATGGCCGGCTCGTCGAGCGCGATCAGCGCCGTGCAGAAGTTCCGGTCGGCCCCGTGCACCAGGATGTTGGACACATACGGGCACACCGCCTTGAACTGCCCCTCGACCTCCGCCGGCGCGATGTACTTGCCGCCCGAGGTCTTGATGAGGTCCTTCTTGCGGTCGGTGATCCGCAGATACCCGTCGGCCGACAGCTCCCCGATGTCCCCGGTGTGGAACCACCCGTCCGACTCCAGCACCTCCGCGGTCTTCTCGGGCAGCCCGTGGTAGCCCTCCATGATGCCGGGGCCGCGCAGCAGGATCT
>KL569142.1:10155-10678 GCA_000715635.1 Streptomyces violaceus
AGAAGAAGTACCCGATCTCCGGCGCGAGGGCGGCCGACCCGGAGACACAGGCGCGCAGGTTGCCGCCGAAGGCCTCACGGATCTTGGCGAACACCAGCGCGTCGGCGACCTTGTGCTTGGCGCCGAGACCGAACGGCACGGACATCGTGCCGGTACGCCGGAAGTTGTCCTGCGCGACCTTGGCGTACTCGCGGGCGACCTCGGCCGCCCACTGGAAGATCTTGTACTTGGCCCCGCCGCCCGCACGGGCCTTGGCGGCGACGCCGTTGTAGACCTTCTCGAAGATGCGCGGCACGGCCGCCATGTACGTGGGCTGCACGACCGGCAGATTCTCGATGATCTTGTCGACGCGGCCGTCCACGGCGGTGACGTGCCCGACCTCGATCTGGCCGGAGGTGAGCACCTTGCCGAAGACATGCGCGAGGGGCAGCCACAGGTACTGCACGTCCTCACTGCTGACCAGGCCGGTCGCGGCGATCGCCTTCGCCATGTACGACCAGTTGTCGTGCGGGAGGCGCACACC
>KL569142.1:10894-11564 GCA_000715635.1 Streptomyces violaceus
GTGTAGATGAGGGTGGCCAGCTGGTCCTTCGTGATCGCGCCGACCCGCTCCTTGATCAGGTCGGGGTCCTTCTCCAGGCGGGCCGCGCCGCGCTTCTCCAGCTCGTCGAGGGTGAGGATCCAGTCGGCGCTCTCCTCGTTCGCCAGACCCGCCGGGTCGACGACCACGACATGGGTCAGCTCGGGCAGCTCGGCGCGCTTCTCCTTCGCCTTGGCCAGCTGGTCGACGTTCTCCGCGATGAGCACCCGGCTCTCGGAGTCCGACAGGATGTAGGCGGACTCCTCGGCGTTGGTCTGCGGGTACACCGTGGTGGTCGCGGCGCCGGCGCACATGATGCCGAGGTCGGCGAGGATCCACTCGATGCGGGTGCTCGAGGCGAGCGCGACGCGCTGCTCGGACCGCACGCCCAGCTCGATGAGTCCCGCCGCGATGGCGTAGACCCGCTCGGCGGCCTGCGCCCAGCTCAGCGACTTCCACTCGTCCGGCCCCTGCCCGGAGGACGATGGGACCGGATACCGATAGGCCTCGGCGTCCGGCGTGGCCGCCACGCGCTCCAGGAAAAGGCCCGCCACCGACGGCGGACGGTTCTCGATCAGGGTCTGTGTGTCGCTCACGACATCCTCCGGGGCCCGCGTCAGGCGGCTGGCTCAGGTGCGGCTGGGTTTACTCG
>KL569142.1:11750-11894 GCA_000715635.1 Streptomyces violaceus
GGCTCAGGTGCGGCTGGGTTTACTCGCGAGCCGTTGTTTAACTCGCGAGTAACTATCGAGCAGGGATCAGAGTAAAGGGCGACCGCCCCCTGCGTAAGGGTCTGCGGCCTGTCACTTCGTACCGAGAGCTACCCCCGTATGCAC
>KL569142.1:12181-13018 GCA_000715635.1 Streptomyces violaceus
GGGCCCCTGTTCTACCCGGTTTGCGGCGTGACCCACGGTAACCGTGATTACTTCTTGCCCTTGCCCGACCCCGCGCTGTCATCGCTCGACAGGACGGCGATGAACGCCTCCTGCGGAACTTCCACGGAACCCACCATCTTCATGCGCTTCTTGCCCTCCTTCTGCTTCTCCAGCAGCTTCCGCTTACGGGAGATGTCACCGCCATAGCACTTGGCGAGGACGTCCTTGCGGATGGCGCGGATGGTCTCGCGGGCGATCACCCGGGAGCCGATGGCGGCCTGGATGGGCACCTCGAAGGCCTGGCGCGGGATGAGCTCGCGCAGCTTGGCGACGAGCCGTACGCCGTACGCGTACGCCTGGTCCTTGTGGGTGATCGCCGAGAAGGCGTCCACCTTGTCGCCGTGCAGCAGGATGTCGACCTTGACCAGGCTGGAGGTCTGCTCGCCGGTGGGCTCGTAGTCGAGCGAGGCGTACCCCCGGGTCTTGGACTTCAGCTGGTCGAAGAAGTCGAAGACGATCTCGGCGAGCGGGAGGGTGTAGCGGATCTCGACCCGGTCCTCGGAGAGGTAGTCCATGCCGAGCAGGGTGCCGCGCCGGGTCTGGCACAGCTCCATGATCGCGCCGATGAACTCGGTCGGCGCGAGGATCGTGGCGCGCACGACCGGCTCGTACACATCGTTGATCTTGCCCTCGGGGAACTCGCTCGGGTTGGTGACGGTGTGCTCGACGCCGTCCTCCATGATCACGCGATATACCACGTTGGGCGCGGTGGCGATCAGGTCGAGGCCGAACTCGCGCTCCAGCCGCTCGCGGATCACGTCGAGGTGCAGCAGCCCC
>KL569142.1:13255-21391 GCA_000715635.1 Streptomyces violaceus
GCAGCCCCAGGAAACCGACGCGGAAGCCGAAACCGAGGGCCGCGGAGGTCTCCGGCTCGTAGACCAGGGCGGCGTCGTTGAGCAGAAGCTTGTCCAGCGCGTCGCGCAGCAGGGGGTAGTCCGAGCCGTCCAGCGGATACAGACCGGAGAAGACCATGGGCCTCGGGTCCTTGTAGCCGCCGAGCGCCTCCTCGGCGCCCTTGTGCATGCTGGTGACGGTGTCACCGACCTTGGACTGGCGGACGTCCTTCACGCCGGTGATCAGGTAGCCCACCTCGCCGACGCCGATACCGTCGGCCGCCTTCATCTCCGGCGAGTTGGTGCCGATCTCCAGCAGCTCGTGCGTGGCGCCGGTGGACATCATCCGGATCCGCTCGCGCTTGTTGAGCTGGCCGTCGATGACACGGACGTACGTCACGACACCGCGGTAGGAGTCGTAGACGGAGTCGAAGATCATGGCGCGCGCGGGCGCGTCCTTGACCCCGACGGGCGCCGGGACCTCCCTGACGACCCGGTCGAGCAGCGCCTCGACGCCCATGCCGGTCTTGGCGGACACCTTGAGCACGTCGTCCGGGTCACAGCCGATGAGGTTGGCCAGCTCCTCGGAGAACTTCTCGGGCTGCGCGGCCGGCAGGTCGATCTTGTTGAGCACCGGGATGATCGTGAGCTCGTTCTCCATCGCCAGGTAGAGGTTGGCGAGAGTCTGGGCCTCGATGCCCTGGGCGGCGTCGACCAGGAGGATGGTGCCCTCGCAGGCGGCGAGCGACCGCGAGACCTCGTAGGTGAAGTCGACGTGCCCCGGGGTGTCGATCATGTTGAGGATGTGCGTGTTGCCTGGTTCCTCGGTGGGAGCCCACGGCAGACGCACCGCCTGGGACTTGATCGTGATGCCGCGCTCACGCTCGATGTCCATGCGGTCGAGGTACTGAGCGCGCATCTGCCGCTGCTCGACCACTCCGGTCAGCTGAAGCATCCGGTCGGCGAGCGTGGACTTGCCGTGGTCGATGTGCGCGATGATGCAGAAGTTGCGGATCAGAGCCGGGTCGGTACGGCTCGGTTCGGGCACATGGCTAGGGATCGCGGGCACGCAGGGTCCTGATTCTTGAGGCGTCCGCAGTGTCTGCGGTCTCGGGTCGGATCGATACGTAGCCTCCATGGTCCCACGGGTGGGGACCATGGACGGGTTTGGGCCGTGGATGGGCCCGCTGGTACCGTGGGGGGCTGTGCCTCATGCCCTCTCAGCAGGAGGCACAACCTCAAGAAATCATCGGTGCGGGTCCCGTGCGGTCCCGTGCCAGAACCTGAAAAGGCTCTTCGTGGCGAACATCAAGTCCCAGATCAAGCGGATCAAGACCAACGAGAAGGCGCGGCTGCGCAACAAGGCCGTCAAGTCCTCCCTCAAGACCGCGATCCGCAAGGCCCGTGAGGCTGCGGCCGCGGGTGACGTCGAGAAGGCCAACGAGTACCAGCGCGTTGCCGCGCGTCAGCTCGACAAGGCCGTCTCGAAGGGCGTCATCCACAAGAACCAGGCTGCCAACAAGAAGTCGGCGCTGGCTCAGAAGGTCGCCGCGCTCAAGGGCTGACATCTGATGTGACGCCGGGGGGAATCGAGCGGGCCCTCTCTCATCCGCTCCCTTCCGGCACCCCTCGGATCCGCGCGCGGCCTGCGTTCGCCACGCGGGCGCGGATCCAGCAGCTTGCACCGAAGGCCGGGTGCCTCTCCTGTTCCCCATGGGAGGGCATCCGGCCTTCGGCCTGTTCAGGACCAGAACGCGTTGTTCACGTCGATGTCCTCGACGCATTCGTCGAGGTCGGTGACCTTGTCGCCGACGATCCTGAAGATGATGCAGCCTGTGTCGTCGAGGTGCTTGCCGTTGCGCTCGGCCGTGAAGCGGGTCATCCCGACCGCATGGCCCCGGCCGTCGACACAGATGCCGATCAGCTCGGCGTTCATCGTCCCCTTGGTCTCCATGCCGAGCCGCTCGTACATCTCGATGATCGCGTTCACTCCCTTGAAGTCACCCGACAACGGGTGATCTCCGGGTACGTGGTGGGTGGCGTCCGACGCGATCAGTCCACGCAAGGTGTCCATGTCACCTCGCGAGAAGGCCTCGAATCCCTTGCGGACGAGCGCTGCGTGCGGGTGTTCAGCCATGACCTTCGCCACCTCTCCGTCTCTTGGCGACGTACGGCTGATACATCCGATTCTCCCTCCGGCCGTCGATCGCGGCACAGTGGAGAGATGAACGGAGACGACTCAGACGTGCTGGCCCGGGCACGCGTGGCGACCCGGCTGCCCGCCCAGGACCTGGACCGGGCGCGGCGTTTCTACGCCGAGAAACTCGGTCTGGAGCCCATCGACGAACGGCCCGGCGGGCTGCTCTACCGGTGCGGCGGCGGGGAGTTCGTCCTGTTCCGCTCGACGGGCGCCTCACCCGGCACCTTCACCCAGATGGCGCTGGAGGTTGACGACATCGACGCCGCCGTGGCGGAGCTGAAGGGACGCGGTGTGGTGTTCGAGGAGGTCGACCTGCCCGGCTTCCGCACGCGGGACGGGATCGCCGAGATCGAGGGGAACTACCCGAGCAAGGGCGCCCGGGGTGAACGCGGCGCCTGGTTCCGCGACAGCGAGGGGAACATGCTGGGCATCGGCGAGCCCGTCCGCTGAGGAGGGGCCGCTAGCCTCGTCCCCTGGACCGGGCCGCCCGCGCGATGGCGACCACCGCCTTCTCCAGGGCATACCCCGGGTCGTCTCCGCCGCCCTTCACGCCCGCGTCCGCCTCGGCCACCGCCCGCAGCGCCACCGACACCCCGTCCGGAGTCCACCCGCGCATCTGCTGCCGCACCCGGTCGATCTTCCACGGCGGCATCCCCAGCTCGCGCGCGAGATCGGCCGGCCGGCCTCCGCGCGCCGAGGACAGCTTGCCGATCGCCCGGACGCCCTGTGCCAGCGCGCTGGTGATCAGCACCGGAGCCACCCCGGTCGACAGCGACCAGCGCAACGCCTCCAGCGCCTCCGCCGCCCGCCCCTCGACCGCCCGGTCGGCGACCGTGAAGCTCGACGCCTCGGCCCGGCCGGTGTAGTACCGCCCGACGACCGCCTCGTCGACCGTCCCCTCGACATCCGCGACGAGCTGCGAGACCGCCGACGCCAGCTCCCGCAGATCACTCCCGATCGCGTCGACGAGCGCCTGGCACGCCTCCGGCGTGGCGGACCGTCCCGTCCCCCGGAACTCGCTCCGCACGAACGCCAGCCGGTCCGCCGGTTTCGTCATCTTCGGACAGGCCACCTCGCGCGCCCCGGCCTTGCGCGCCGCGTCGAGCAGCCCCTTGCCCTTGGCCCCTCCGGCGTGCAGCAGCACGAGGGTGATCTCCTCGGCGGGCGCCCCGAGATACGCCTTGACGTCCTTGACCGTGTCGGCCGAGAGATCCTGCGCGTTGCGTACGACCACGACCTTGCGCTCCGCGAAGAGCGACGGACTCGTCAGCTCGGCGAGCGTGCCGGGCTGCAACTGGTCCGAAGTCAGGTCCCGTACGTCCGTGTCGGCGTCGGCGGCCTTCGCCGCGGCCACCACCTCCTGCACCGCACGGTCGAGCAGCAGGTCCTCCTGGCCCACGGCGAGCGTCACCGGGGCGAGAGGGTCGTCATTCGCATTCTTCCTGGCCATCGCGACAAGCATCCCACGCGGCACTGACAACGGGGCCGGACGGACCGCGGCCGGCTCGGACGGACAGGTGCCTGCGCGGACGGAGGCGTACGCGGACAGCGGCCCGGGACCCTACGGCTCTTCCCGCCAGCCGTCCCACTCCCCGGCGAACCGGTCCAGCTCCCCGGCGTCCAGCCGCCCGTCCTCGTCCCTCAGGACGACCAGCCACTGCGCGTCCTCGGCGTCGTCCTCACCGGCCAGCGCGTCCCGCACGAGCCTCGGCTCCTCGCCGACCCCGAACCGCTCCCCGAGCGCCTCGACCACCTCTTCCGCCGCATCACGGTCGGGCAGCACCAGCACATGTCGCACATCACTCACGCCGGACATTGTCCGACACCGCGTCGCGGCCCGATCCGCCGGATCCGCCGGCTCAGCCCTTGCGCACGACCTGCACATCGAGGTCGATCTTGATGCTCGGCCCGACCACCGCGATGCCGCGCGCCAGCATCGTCTGCCAGCTCACGGTGAAGTCGTCCCGGTGCAGCTCGGTCGTGGCCCGGCAGGCCGCCCGCACCTCGCCCTCCATGCCGTTGCCCAGCCCCAGATACTCCGTGTCCAGCGTGACCGTCCGCGTGACGCCGTGCAGCGACAGCGCACCCGTCACGGCCCACCGGTTCGCACCCTTGTGCACGAACCGGTCGCTGTAGAACTCGAGCGTCGGGAACTTCGCGACGTCCAGGAAGTCCGCCGACCGCAGATGGTCGTCACGCATCTTCACATTGGTGTCGATGGACGCCGCGTCGATCACCACATGCATCGCCGACTGCTCCAGCGGGTCGGTGACCCGTATGACACCCGCGAACGACTTGAACTGCCCATGGATCCGGGCCAGTCCGATGTGCCGCGCGGTGAAGGCGAGCGATGAGTGCGCCGACTCGATCTCCCAGTCGCCGGGCTCGGGCAGCTCCGGCGGCCGGGCCACCTGCAACGTCACATCGCCGAGCGAGGCGAGTGTGTTCTCGGCGACCTGTGTGGTCGCCCGGTACGGCGTATACCCCTCCGCCGACACCGCGAGCCGGTACTCCCCCGCGGGCACCGTCGTCACGAACGACCCGAACGGATCCGCTCCCCCGCTGACCACGGAACGCCCCATGGCGTCGGTGACCGCGAACTCAGCGTGTCTGACCGGCTCGTTGACCGGATCGAGCACCCGGCAGCTCAGCACCCCCGCACTCGGCGGCGTCGGCACCGCCGCCAGGGGGCTCGTCCGTTGTACCCGGTTGGTTCGGCTTCCCAGCCAGCGGCCGATCATCTGGACCCCTCGTGCGACTCGAAGTCAGCGGTTTGATCACTGTTCACCGAGGACGCATTCGACCACCGATGAGGCTTTCGAGGCAACACGCGACCACATCACGGGAATCCAGCACATGTGATGGGACTACACACCAGTAGAACGATGTGAACCATGTGTGGACGATGTGCCCCTTCTGGTCCGGATCAGCACCACCGGCCGGGCCGGATCAGCCCTCCCGGCCGGTGCCCCGGACCACCGGCACCGCGCCGAGCTCGATCCCGAACCGCTCCCGGTACACCCCGAGCACCGCCTCGTCCGTTCCCAGCTCCCTCTCCTCCCGCGTCCCGTCGGCCGCCGTCACCGTGAACTTGCGTCCGCTGAGCGTGATCCTCCCTCCGTCCTCCGTGACCCGCGAGCAGACCAGCGACCGCGTGAAGTGCGACACCGACGACGTGCTGTGCCACCAGGCCCCGGCCACGAAGTCACCGAGCGCCCGCGGCCGCACCTCCAGGCGGTACTGCGGTCTGCCGTCACGGATCACGTGCAGGTCCGCCGCCTCCACCGTGTCGTGTCCACCGCGCACCCCGGCCGCGTCCGGCCCCGCCTCCACGATCCGGAACGTGCCCCCCGGGTCCTCCTGTTCTCCCCGCTCCCCGAACTCCAGGGGAAGGTGGCTGTGCGCCCCGAACCCGACGTCGGCCAGCCAGTCGCCCCCGTCCACCGTCCGCACCCGCAGCGCGAGATGGTCGTAGGGGATCCCGAGCCGCTCCTCGTCCCCGTACACCCGCCCCGCGAGCAGTGCCACCTCGTAGCCCAGCGCGGCGAGCAACGCCCCGAAGGCTCCGTTGAGTTCGTAACAGAACCCGCCCCGCCGGGCGCCCACCACCTTGTCCAGCAGTCGCTTCTCCTCCAGCACGATCTCCTCGCCGAGATGGATCGAGAGGTTCTCGAACGGCACGGTCCGCAGATGCCGCAGGTGCAGCTCGCGCAGCGCGTCGACGGTGGGCCACGCCGGGGGCTCGACCCCCAGGCGGCGGAGATAGGCATCAACCTGTGCTGAGTTCATGCCCTCAGTCTCGCGCCACCCTCAGCTCCTCGCCCCCTCCTACGACCGCCAGTGCGCCGTCCCGGTCCGTCCGCAGCACCGTCGCACCCCCGGCGCGCAGCGCCGCCACCGTGCCGGGCGCCGGATGCCCATAGGTGTTGTTCGCCCCGCAGCTGATCAGGGCCAGCCGCGGGGCCGCCCGGCGTATGAGGCCGGGGTCCTGGTAGGCCGAGCCGTGGTGGGCGACTTTCAGCACGTCCACGCCCTCCAGTGCCTCGGCCGCCCGCGACCTGGCCAGCGCCCGCTGGGCCGGGGGTTCGAGGTCCCCGAGGAGCAGCAGCCGCAACCCGGCCGACCGGACCAGCATGGCCACACTGGCGTCGTTCGGCCCCTCCGGCACCGGGTGGGCCGGGAGCACCTGCGGATGCGAGCCCGGCGGCGAGCTCGCTGACGGCGGTGGCGGGCTCGGTGGCGGCCACACCACCTGCCAGGACAACCCGCCCGCGCGGCGCTGTTCCCCGGCGGCGGCGCTCGTCACGGGCACCCGCCGGGCCGCCGCCTGTCTCCGCACGAACGCGGCCTGGTCCGCGGGCTCCTCGAAGCCCGTCGTCTCGATCGCGCCCACGGCCCGTCCGCGCAGCACACCGGGCAGCCCCGCCACGTGATCGGCGTGGAAGTGGGTGAGCACGACCAGCGGGATCCTGGTGATGCCGAGTGCGCGCAGGCAGTGGTCGACGAGCTGCGGATCGGGCCCGGCGTCCACCACCACTCCGGCGCCCTCACCCGCCGCGAGCACCATGGCGTCGCCCTGCCCCACGTCACACATCACCAGCCGCCAGCCCGGCGGCGGCCAGCCCGTGATCACCCGGGCCAGCGGCGGCGGCTGCACCACCGCCAGCGCCAGCAGCAGCCCGCAGACCGCGCACCACCACGGATGCCCGAGCAGCCGCCGCCCCACGAGCAGCACCACCAGGGTCACGGCCGCGAGCAGCGCCGCGCCCGCCCAGCTGCCCGGCCAGTCCACCCCCGCCCCCGGCAGCGCCGCTCCGGTCCGGGCGATCTCCGCGATCCACTCGGCGGGCCACTGCGCACACCACGCCAGGGCCTTGGCCACCGGCATCCCCACCGGTGCCGTGGCCAGTGCCGCGAAGCCCAGCACGGTGGCGGGCGCGATCGCGAACTCCGCGAGCAGATTGCACGGCACGGCGACCAGGCTCACCCGCGCCGACAAGACGGTGACCACGGGCGCGCACAGGGCCTGCGCGGCGGCAGCGGCGGCCAGTGCCTCGGCGAGCCTGGGCGGCACCCCGCGCCGCCGCAGCCCGGCGCTCCACCGCGGCGCGAGCGTGAGCAGCGCCCCGGTGGCCACGACGGACAGCAGGAACCCGTAACTCCGCGCCAGCCACGGGTCGTACAGCACCAGCAGCAGGACCGCCGTCGCCAGCGCCGGGATCAGCGACCTCCGGCGGCCGGTCGCGAGGGCGAGCAGCGCGACGGCTCCGCAGGCCGCCGCCCGCAGCACGCTCGGATCCGGTCTGCAGACCACGACGAACCCGAGGGAGAGCGCACCCCCGAGCACCGCCGTCCCCCGCAGGGAGATACCGAGACGAGGCGCGAGGCCCCGCCGCTCGACGTGTTGCGCCAGTCCCGGCGGCCCGAGCAGCAGGGCGAGGAGGATCGTGAAGTTGGCCCCTGACACAGCGAGTGTGTGCGTGAGGTCGGTTTCCTTGAAGGCCTCCTCCAGCTCCGGGGTGATCCGCGAGGTGTCCCCCACGACCAGCCCCGGCAACAGGGCCCGAGCATCCGCCGGCAGCCCGCTGGTCGCCTCCCGCAGCCCGGCACGCAGCCGCCCGGCGAGCCGCTGAGCTCCCGAGGGCTCTCCCACCACCTCCGGTACGCCCTGATCGCGGACGCGCAGCACGGCCGCGACCCGGTCACCGCCCGTCATCGCGGGTGCCAGCCGCGCGCTCACCCTCAGTCGCGTCGACGGCAGCAGCCCGAGCCACGGCGACCGCACCCGCTCGCCGGCCGCCGACCCCGGCAGCCCACCCCCGGTGCCCCCACGGGCCGACCTCACGTCGACGATCATCAGCACCGGCGCCCGCGTCACCACTGTCGTGCCCCCCGCCTCGTGGACCCGCCGCACCTCG
>KL569142.1:21651-21833 GCA_000715635.1 Streptomyces violaceus
ACGGCGGTGGGCGCCACGTGATCGCCCCGGACCTTGGGACGGGTCAGCCGGGGGTCGGAGGTGAGCTCGACCTCGGCGGTCACCGTCACGTACTCCCGCGCCAGGCCGGGCACGGGCCCCCGGCGCAGATCCGCCCCGTGCAGCCCAGCCGACGCGGCGGCAGCGGCGACGCAGAGCAGCAC
>KL569142.1:22054-22532 GCA_000715635.1 Streptomyces violaceus
GCGCCAGCGCCGCCGTGCCCCAGGCCGCGAGGGCGGGGGGCACGAGCCGCAGGTCCGTGGGCCCTTCCTGCCGTGGGCGGGCGGTGCCGAGCCGCTGCCCGGACGAGGCGTGTACGGACGACCGGGCCGGCTCAGGCGCGCCGGCGCCTCCCCGCGCGGCCGGGCTTTCGCCGCCCGGCACGGCGAGGCCGGCCCCGGGAGCGGCGTCGTCCCTCCGCACCGGCGGGTCAGGGACCGTCCTCATGGCCGTACGAGATTCCGCAGGTCGGCGAAGCGGCGGTCGCCGATGCCGTTCACCTCGCGCAGTTCGTCCACGGAACGGAAACCGCCGTGCTGGGTGCGGTAGTCGATGATGTGCTGTGCCAGCACCGGGCCCACACCCGGCAGGGTGTCGAGCTGGTCGGTGGTGGCCGTGTTGAGGGAGACCGGAGCCGCGGGCATCGCGCCGCCCGCCGCCCCACCGGCCGGGCCTCCGGCG
>KL569142.1:22726-23048 GCA_000715635.1 Streptomyces violaceus
CCCACCGGCCGTGCCTCCGGCGGCCGTACCGCCCGCCCCGTTTCCCGCGACGGGGGCCGGTCCCCCGACGACGACCTGTTCGCCGTCCACGAGGAAGCGGGCACGGTTGAGACCGTCGGTGTTCGTCCCGGGCTTCACGCCGCCCGCCGCGCGCAGGGCGTCCGCGACCCGCGAGCCGGCCGGCAGCTGATGGATCCCTGGATCACGGACCTTGCCGCCGACGTCCACGACGATCTCGGGCGCTCCCGTGGCGCCTGCGGTTCTCGCCGCCCCGGCGGGCGCGCCCGGCTCTCGCTCCTCCTGCACCTGCCCGCCCTGGTCC
>KL569142.1:23259-24366 GCA_000715635.1 Streptomyces violaceus
CTCCTGCACCTGCCCGCCCTGGTCCCGCTCCCCGAACGGTGCCGCCGCTCGCACCACCTCGGGCGGCCGCACGGACTGGGTCCGGCCGGTCCAGAAGTGCTGCACGGCGAACCCCGCGGCGACGACGAGCAGGACCGTCAGAGCGAGTACGCTCCGCCGCTCCAGCCCGCACCTGGCCTGCAACCACACGGGCAGGCGCTCCCGCAGCGCGAGCCCGGCCCGCTCCCGCCAGGCCCCTGCCTCGACGCGGCCGATCCCACGGTCCGGCCCGGCGGGGACGGCGACGGGTTCCATGCCGGGCTCCACCACAGCTTCGTGCCGATCGGGCCCTTCCTCGATGTGATCCCCGGCAGCCGTCTCCCCGAGCGCCCAGGAAGGCCGCCCTCGACCGGGCGGTCCCTGCCCCGACTCCCGCCGCTCCCCGGCCCGTTCGGCAGGCGCGGCTCGCTCAGCCCGCCCAGCCCGTTCGCCATGTTCTCCGAACAGCACCTCCGCCCGCCGGCGCAGTTCCTCCGCGGATGCGTGGCGGTGCCGGGCCCGGCCTCGTGCGGCAGGCGGGCGGCGGCGACGGTGCCGGATGCGGCCGTCGGACATGGGGCCACGCCCCGGGCCACTGGTCGCAGTCGCTGTACGTGAACCTGATCGAAGTGCCATGCGACGAGGATCGGCCACCTCGGCCCACCCGCGATGATCTTGGTCGATTCCCGGGGACAACCGCCCGGCTGTGGACAACTCCGCCACTCACACGGGTGATCGGAGCCGGTACTCAAAGCCCCGCAGCAACGTTCACCGCGGCGAAACCACAACTCCCAGCAGCCCGGGCCCCGTATGCGCCCCGATCACCGCCCCGACCTCGCTGACATGCAGATCGGCCAGCCCGGTCAACCGCGTCCGCAGCCGGTCGGTGAGGGCCGACGCCCGGTCCGGGGCGGCGAGATGGTGGACGGCGACATCGACCTGCGCGCTGCCCGCCCGGTCGGCCGCGATCTCCTCGAGGCGGGCGATCGCCTTGGACGCCGTCCGCACTTTCTCCAGCGGTTCGATGCGGCCGTCGGCCAGTTGCAGCAGCGGCTTCACCGCGAGCGCCGAGCCCAGCAGGGCCTGCGC
>KL569142.1:24536-25106 GCA_000715635.1 Streptomyces violaceus
GAGCCCAGCAGGGCCTGCGCGGCGCCGATACGGCCGCCGCGGCGCAGGTAGTCGAGGGTGTCGACGTAGAAGTAGGCGGACGTGCCGGCTGCCCTCTTCTCCGCGGCCGTGACGGCCTCGTCCACCGTGCCGCCCGACTCCGCGGTCTCCGCCGCGGCGAGCGCGCAGAACCCGAGCGCCATCGCGATCATGCCGGTGTCCACCACCCGCACCGGCACCGGCGCCTGCCGGGCGGCCACGACGGCCGCGTCGTAGGTGCCGGAGAGTTCGGCTGAGAGGTGGAGGGAGACGATGCCGGTGGCGCCGGACTCGGCGACCTTGCGGTACGTCTCCTCGAAGACGGCGGGGCTGGGCCGCGAGGTCGTCACGGGACGCCGCTTCTGCAAAGCCTGGGCGAGAGCACGGGTCGAGATCTCGGTGCCTTCTTCGAGCGCCCGGTCACCGAGGACCACCGTCAGGGGTACCGCTGTGATGCCGTGGCGCTCCATCGTCCGGGCCGGCAGGTAGGCCGTTGAATCGGTGACGATCGCGACATGGCGGGACATGAGTCTGTCTCTTATACACATCTCT
>KL569142.1:25315-27122 GCA_000715635.1 Streptomyces violaceus
CCTGCCGTAGTGCCCGTGCGGCAGCCCGGCCCCTGTGCCCCGTGGCGCGAGTGGCCGGATC
The DNA here is from genome assembly GCA_000715635.1 of Streptomyces violaceus. Lineage (GTDB taxonomy): Bacteria > Actinomycetota > Actinomycetes > Streptomycetales > Streptomycetaceae > Streptomyces > Streptomyces violaceus. The sequence goes on from KL569142.1 coordinate 25,377, forward strand.
AAGTGGTGCTCTCGGGGCGGGCCTTCTTCTGCCAGGGGTAGGTGGGGCGCGGTCCCGGCGGGGTGATGGCGGGCTGTGCAGGCTCCTGCTCAGGGCTCGGCTGCGGGGTTTCCGGCCAGGTCTGCCCGGCTGTGGCGGCATCGGCGGCGGGTGCCTCGGGCCACGGCTGCGAGGCGGGCTCGCCCTCCGGCGTCGTCCAGTGCCGCAGCGCCCCGGCCTCCACGTCGATCTGGGCGCTGAGGGTGTCCAGGTCGTCTTCGGCGAAGCGGCGGGCCCGGTCGCGGGCCGCCCAGCGCAGAGCGTCCGCGGACTGCGTGATGCGTTCGGTGCGCTCGCGCAGCCCGGGCAGCCGCTCGGTCAGCGCGCCGCGGTCCGGCTCGGCCTCCAGGCGCTTCAGCTCGTCGTCCAGCTCGTGGCCGTGCGCGCTGAGCCGTTCGAAGAGGCCGATGGACTCCTTCAGGGACGCGTCCTCGGCGACGGCCGCCTGCAGCGCGTCCTGGGTGGCACGCATCGAGGTGCGCAGTCTCAGCCGGAGCTGGGCGAGTTCACCCGCCGCGCCGGGCTGGGCGAAGGACTTGGCCCGCAGCGTGTGGTCCTCGACGGTGCGGCGGGCCTGGGTGAGGCCGCGGTCCACACCGCGCTTGGCGGCACCGACCACCTTCACGGTCGCGTAGACGCCGAGCCCGACAAAGAGCACGAAAAGCAGGGCGAATACTGCGATCACTGCTTCCACCGGCTCCTCCTCAGGACATCGCGGCACACCTCACGTCGCTCTTCAACGGTAAACGCAACAGGCAGGTCCGGAGTTCCGGAAGAACCCCTAACCTGCCCGTAGGGGAGCACCCCGATGGAGGCCTGTCAGGCCCCGCGCCTACGCCGGGACGATGTTCACCAGCTTCGGCGCCCGCACGATCACCTTCCGGATCCCGGCCCCGCCCAGCGCGGCGACGACCTTCTCGTCCGCCAGCGCGACCTTCTCCAGCTCGTCGTCGGAGATGGCCGGCGAGACCTCCAGCCGCGCCTTGACCTTGCCCTTGATCTGCACGACGCACGTCACGGTCTCGTCGACCACGTACTGCGGGTCGGCCACCGGGAAGTCGTGGTGCACCACCGAGTCCGCGTGCCCCAGCCTGCGCCACAGCTCCTCGGCGACGTGCGGGGCCAGCGGGGCGATCATCAGCACCAGGGCCTCGGCGACCGGACGCGGGACGGCGCCGCCCGCCTTGGTCAGGTGGTTGTTCAGCTCGGTGACCTTGGCGATGGCGGTGTTGAACCGCATGCCCTCCAGGTCACCGCGCACCCCGTCGATCGCCTTGTGCAGGGCGCGCAGCGTCTCCTCGTCCGGCTCCGCGTCGACGACGGTCACCTCGCCGGTCGCCTCGTCGACGATGTTGCGCCACAGCCGCTGCAGCAGCCGGAACTGGCCCACCACCGCGCGCGTGTCCCACGGCCGGGAGACGTCCAGCGGGCCCATGGCCATCTCGTACAGGCGCAGCGTGTCGGCTCCGTACTCGGCGCAGATCTCGTCCGGAGTGACCGCGTTCTTCAGGGACTTGCCCATCTTGCCCAGCAGTCGGGTGACCTTCTCGCCCTGGTACCAGTACGCGCCGTCGCGCTCCTCCACCTCGGCGGCCGGCACCGCGATGCCGCGGCTGTCGCGGTAGACGTAGGCCTGGATCATGCCCTGGTTGAACAGCTTGTGGAACGGCTCGGCCGAGGAGACGTGCCCCAGGTCGTACAGCACCT
>KL569142.1:27289-29282 GCA_000715635.1 Streptomyces violaceus
TGGAACGGCTCGGCCGAGGAGACGTGCCCCAGGTCGTACAGCACCTTGGACCAGAAGCGCGCGTACAGCAGGTGCAGTACGGCGTGCTCGGCACCGCCGACGTACAGGTCGACACCGCCGTGCGGCTGGCCCTCGCGCGGGCCCATCCAGTAGCGCTCGATCTCCGGGTCGACCAGCTTCTCGCTGTTGTGCGGGTCCAGGTAGCGCAGCTCGTACCAGCAGGAACCGGCCCAGTTGGGCATGGTGTTGGTCTCGCGGCGGAACTTGCGCGGACCACGGCCGTCGCCCAGGTCCAGCGTGACGTTGACCCAGTCCTCGTTGCGGGACAGCGGCGTCTCGGGCTGGGTGTCGGCGTCGTCCGGGTCGAACGTGCGCGGCGAGTAGTCCTCGACCTCGGGCAGCTCCAGGGGCAGCATCGACTCGGGCAGCGCGTGGGCGATGCCGTCCTCGTCGTAGGCGATCGGGAAGGGCTCGCCCCAGTAGCGCTGGCGGCTGAACAGCCAGTCGCGCAGCCGGAAGTTGACGGTTCCCTCGCCGGTGCCGGACTGCTCCAGCCACTCGGTGATGCGCGCCTTGGCCTCGGCGACGCCCATGCCGTCCAGGCTGACCTCGTCGTTCGACGAGTTGATGATCTTCGCGTCGTGCGACCCGAAGGCGTTCTCCCAGGTCGAGGTGTCCGTGCCACGGCCGTCGGTCGGCTCGACGACGCAGTGGATCGGCAGCTCGAAGGCGCGCGCGAACTCGAAGTCGCGCTGGTCGCCGGCGGGGACGGCCATGATCGCGCCGGTGCCGTAGCCCATCAGCACGTAGTCGGCGATGAAGACCGGGACCTGCTTGCCGTTGACCGGGTTGGTGGCGTACGCGCCGATGAAGACGCCGGTCTTGTCCTTGGCCTCGGCCTGCCGCTCCACGTCGGACTTCGAGGCGGCCTGCGCGCGGTAGGCGCTGACGGCCTCACCGGGGGTCGCGTGGCCGCCGGTCCACACCTCGTGGGTGCCCTCCGGCCAGGCGGCGGGGGTGAACTTCTCGACCAGCGGGTGCTCGGGGGCCAGCACCATGTAGGTGGCGCCGAACAGGGTGTCCGGGCGGGTGGTGAAGACGGTGATGCGCTCGCCGTCGATGGGGAAGTCGACGCGGGCGCCCTCGGAGCGGCCGATCCAGTTGCGCTGCTGCAGCTTGATGGCCTCGGGCCAGTCCAGCGCGTCCAGGTCGTCCAGCAGCCGGTCGGCGTAGGCGGTGATGCGCATGTTCCACTGGCGCAGCTTGGCCTTGAAGACCGGGAAGTTGCCGCGCTCGGAGCGGTTCTCGGAGGTGACCTCCTCGTTGGCCAGCACGGTGCCCAGCCCGGGGCACCAGTTGACCGGCGCGTCGGAGGCGTAGGCCAGCCGGAACTCGCCCAGGACGTCGGCCTGCTCGGCGGCGCTCAGCTCGCTCCACGCGCGCGTGTGGCCCGGAACGGGCCGCTCACCCGAGGCGAACAGCTCGATCAGCTCGGCGATGGGGCGGGCCCGCCCGGCGTCGTGGTCGTACCAGGAGTTGAAGATCTGCAGGAAGATCCACTGGGTCCACTTGTAGTAGTCCGGGTCGATCGTGGCGAACGACCGGCGCTTGTCGTGGCCCAGGCCCAGCCGGCGCAGCTGGGACTTCATGTTCTCCATGTTGGCCTCGGTGGACACGCGCGGGTGCGTGCCGGTCTGCACCGCGTACTGCTCGGCGGGCAGGCCGAAGGCGTCGAAGCCCAGGGTGTGCAGGACGTTGTGGCCGGTCATCCGCTGGAAGCGGGCGAACACGTCCGTGGCGATGTAGCCCAGGGGGTGACCGACATGCAGGCCCGCGCCGGAGGGGTACGGGAACATGTCCATGATGAACTTCTTGGGCTTGGCGACGGTCTCCGTCTCGCCCGCCAGGTCACCCTTCGGGTTGGGCGCGCCGTAGGTGTTGTCGACGTCCCAGATGTCCTGCCAGCGTGCCTCGATCTCGGCTGCCATGGCGG
>KL569142.1:29529-32124 GCA_000715635.1 Streptomyces violaceus
CACCTCGGCGGCGGCAGCGGGGTTCGTCTCGCTCATGATCCTCAAAGCTCCATCGATCGTCTCTGCCTGCGGCTGTGGGTTCGAGAAACGAAAAATCCCCTCGCACAGGAGGGGACGCCGCGCCGATTCCGGCCACTCGACTCGTCCGGTGGCCGGGACTGATCAGCGCGGCCCGCTAAGCAGAAGGCGTACGGCACGCATGGCGTTAGGGTACCGCAGGCCCCCAGCACGCCGCGACGCGCTTCTGGAGGGTCGTTCGGTACCCGAAAAGCTGAACCAGGGTCAAAGGTTACTTCGCGTAATAGTCACTAAGGGACATCACAACATCCATATTGTCCTTTGATAACAACGCAATAACTCAAACCTCGTACCCATCGGTATGGCTCCGCTTAGAGTGCGGCAGCGGGACCGCTTTCCCGAACCGCTCGGAGTTGCCCCCATGAACCCTCATCGCAGTAACACCTCGCTACCCCCGGTCGCCGGGATGTGGGGAGGCAGGCCGTGAACCCCTACGACTCCACTGCGGACGACTCGTTCGCCGAGTTCCTCAACTTCGGCGCCGGCGTGCTGTCCCTCGTATGCCTCTCCTGCTCGGTGATCTGGGGGTTGGTCGCCCAGGACCGAGTCCTCCTCGACGCGCGCAGGCGCATCCTGGCGCAGGCCGTGCACCGGACCACGGCGGTCGCCTCGATCGTCTTCCTCCTGGTGCACATCGGGGTAAAGCTGGCGCTGTCCCACACCTCCTGGGTCGCCGCAGTGGTCCCCTTCGGGCTGCTCCTGACCGGTGAAGAGGCCGTCACGGGCAGGGCGTTCCTCATCGGCCTCGGCACCCTGGCCAGCACGCTCATGATCTTCGTGGGCGTCACCGGCGCACTGCGCAACCGCTTCGCCTCCCCCGCCCCCGTCGCCGCCCGCTGGCGGGCCATGCACATGCTGGCCTACCCGGCCTGGTGCGCCGCCCTGGTCCACGGGCTCTACGCGGGTCGCGCGGCCAAGCCGATCTTCGTCATCCTGTACTGCCTGTCCCTGGTCGCAGTGGCCGGCGCCCTCGCCCTGCGCGCCGCTCCGCGCCCGGTCAAGCGCAAGATCGCCGACAAGTTCTCCAGCCTCATAGGCCCCGGGGAGCCCACGGCCCGCAGGGACCTGGAGGAGAGCCGGGCCCGGGCGGCCGGCGGCTCCACGCTGCCCGGCTACGAGAGCCGGGACGCGCCCCGGGGGGCCGCGGCGTCCCCGTCGGGGCCGCTCTACGAGAAGGCGGAACGCCCCGCGGCAAGGGAGCCCGCCAACGGATTCGCGGCCGCCTACCGGGCCGTCTCGGGCCCTCCCTCGGGCCAGCAGGCCTTCGCGCCGGGGCCGAGCACCCGCATGGAACTGCCGCTGGACATGCAGCCCACCGAGAGCATTCCGTTCGTGGACGGCCCCTCAAGCACCTCGGGCAACTGGCCGATCCCGTCCCCGCCCCCGGTCGGCGAGGCCCCGCCGTCGGCCTACGACCCACTCCAGGACACGGGCTTCAACATCCCGCCCTACGACCCCCTCCAGGACACCGGACAAAGCATCCCGGCCTACGGCAATCCAGGCTCCTCCGGCTATGGATCGAGTGACGTGTACGACACGGGTGAGTCGAACGCCGCCTTCGACACGTACTACCCGAACGACACGTACAACAGCGGTCCCGCCACTGAAACACTGCCCGGCGCGTCCTACGACTTCGACGCACCGGGATCGGGCGAACCTTGGAACACGCCTTCCGGAGGCTTTAAGTGAACGAGGCTCTGCCCGACGTACCAGAAGTCCGTGTGGTCGGACTTCCTCAGCTCACGTCGGGCTTCGACCTTGTCGATCGGCTCGATCTGCCCATGCATCTGAAGGTGCACGGGCCGCTCGAGCCGATGGGCGGCGAGCAGCTCGCGCAACTCGCCGAACGCATCAACCTGAAGGGCCGCGGCGGCGCGGGCTTCCCCTTCCACAAAAAGCTGCGCTCGGTCGCCGAGTCGGCGATCAAGCGCGGCATCCGGCCGGTCGTCGTCGTGAACGGAAGCGAGGACGAGCCGGCCTGCCGAAAGGACACGGTGCTGATCAACCGTGCCCCGCATCTGATCCTGGACGGCGCGCTGCTGTGCGCGGAAGCTCTGGGTGCCCGCACGCTCGTGGTGGGGGTCACCCGTGAGTCGACACAGCGCTCCATGGAGGCCGCGCTCGCCGAACGCGGTCTCAACAACGGCCGCCGGTCGGCACTACGCGCGCGCGTGCAGCGCAACCCGGTCCGTATGGTCACCGGTGCCGCCGCGTCGCTGATCCGTTCGATCGACGGCGGCCCGGCCGTCCCTCCGGGCCGCAAGGTCAGCGCCTCGCAGAACGGCGTCGGCGGCGCCCCCACGCTGCTGTCCAACGCCGAGACCTTCGCCCAGCTGGCCATCGCCGCCCGCATCGGCCCGGAGCGCTACGGCAACACCGGCCTGTACGACGAGCCGGGCACCGTCATGCTCACGGTCTCCGGGGCGGTGGCCCGCCCCATGGTGATCGAGGTCCCGACGGGCGTGCCGCTGCGCTACGTCCTGCAGCTCGCCGGCGCACCGCCGGTGCCCCAGGGCG
>KL569142.1:32369-33009 GCA_000715635.1 Streptomyces violaceus
AAGGAGAGCGCGGGCCAGTGCGGCCCCTGCTACCTCGGCCTGCCGGCCGCCGCACGCGGCTTGGAGGACATCCTCAACGGCGGCGGACCGGCCGCCCTGGAGGCGGTCAAGCAGGTCGCCAAGAACGTGAAGCGGCGCGGCGCGTGCTCGCACCCGGACGGCTCCGCGATGTTCCTCGAGTCGACCATCAAGGCGTTCACGGACGACCTGGCCGCCCATGTCCTCGGCAACGGCTGCGGCAGGCCCGTGGAGGGCGTTCTGCCGCTCTTCGAGGGCGGCAGGGCCCCTACGGGCATCCCGGGCGGCGGCGAGTCCGAGGAGAACAGCCCCAGCCGCCAGAAGATCTACGTCGACTGGACGCTGTGCCGGGGCCACGGCCTGTGCGCGGACATCCTCCCCGAGGTGTTCCAGCTGGGCGCCGACGGCTTCCCCACCGTGGCGCAGGCGCAGGTACCGCGGTACGCCGAGGCCAAGGCTCTACGCGCGGTGCGCCGCTGCCCGGCGCTGGCCCTGCGCCTGGAGGAGGACACGCGCTCCCAGGGCGCGCCGTCGTCCCGCAACCTCCCGGTCCTCTCCCAGGGCCGCGGACGGCGCGCTCTCGGCCGCTGAGAACCCGTACGGCGGGCCTCCCCTCCAGGGG
>KL569143.1:0-2618 GCA_000715635.1 Streptomyces violaceus
GTTTGCGGACACGGCCTATGTGGCCGACTGGCCGCGCCGCTCCACCAGGACCTCAAGCCCGTCCAGGATCCGCTGCAACCCGAACTCGAAGTGGTCGAAGTCGGACCCGAAGCTGTCCTCGGAGAGCGAGGCCATCACCGGGTAGCGGCCGGAAGCCATGGCCTTCTCCAGGACCGGCACCTGCGCCTGCCAGAACTCGGCGTCCGTCAGGCCCGTCCGGCGCTCCGCCTCCCGCTCGTACAGCTGCGTGCGCGCGGCTCCGACGACGTACCCGTCGATCATGATGACCGCGGAGACCAGCTCGGGGTCGGTCAGCCCCATCGGGCGGATCCGGGTGAGGATCTTCTCCATGCCGTCGACGGCGCTCGGGCCGAGAACCGGGCGGGACTGGTTGACGTGGAGCAGCCAGGGGTGGCGGCGGTAGAGGGCGAGGGTCGTGCGGCCCAGTGCCTCCAAGGCGGCGCGCCAGCCGCCGTCGCCGAGGTCGGACGGGTTGTCGGAACGGCGCTGCACCCGGTCCAGCATGAGATCGAGCAGCTCGCCCTTGCCGGGGACGTACCGGTACAGCGACATGGTGCCGGTGCCGAGTTCGGCGGCGACGCGGCGCATGGACAGCCCGCCCAGTCCCTCGGCGTCCGCCACCTGGACGGCGGCTTCCACGATCCGGTCCAGGGTCAGGGTCGGTTTGGGGCCCCGGCTGGGGCGGCGACCGGTGTCCCACAGCAGTTCGAGGGTGCGGGCGATATCGCCGCTGCCGCTGGTCTCCGTACTGCCCGCACCACTCGTACCGCTCGTCATGGGCCCAGCTTAGGGGGCCGCCCAAAAACTGGGTACGCTGTACGCGCAATAGGGTACGGTGTACTCAGTTAAGGCGGGGACGCACACGGGAGGGGCGGTATGGACGGATACGCGGTACGGGCCGAGGCGCTGGAGAAGCGGTACGGCGAGAAGCGCGCCCTCGACGGCTTCGACCTGGCCGTACGCGAGGGCACGGTGCACGGTCTGCTCGGGCCGAACGGGGCGGGCAAGACCACGGCCGTGCGCATCCTGTCCACGCTGATCCGGCTGGACGGGGGCGGGGCGACGGTCGCCGGTCTCGACGTGGCCCGGCAGCCGCGCGAGGTCCGGGCCCGGATCGGGCTCACCGGGCAGTACGCGGCGGTGGACGAGGTGCTCACCGGCCGGCAGAACCTGGAGATGTTCGGCCGTCTGTTCCATCTGGGCGGGCAGCGGGCCAAGCTCCGGGCCGGCGAGCTGCTGGAGCAGTTCGACCTGGCCGACGCCGCCGACAAGGGCGTGGGCAAGTACAGCGGCGGCATGCGGCGCCGCCTCGACCTGGCCGCGTCGATGATCCTCGCGCCGGCCGTCCTCTTCCTCGACGAGCCGACGACGGGCCTGGACCCCCGGAGCCGGGGCGAGGTCTGGGAGTCCGTACGGGCGCTGGTGGCGGGCGGCACGACGGTGCTGCTGACCACGCAGTACCTGGAGGAGGCCGACAAGCTGGCCTCGCACATCACCGTCATCGATCAGGGGCGGGCCATCGCCGACGACACCCCGGACGGGCTGAAGGACCTGGTCGGCGGCGACCGGATCGAGGTCGTGGTCGCCGAGCGGGCCGAGATCCCGCGGGTGGTGAAGGTGGTCGCCAGGGTCACGGACGGCGAACCTGAGGCGGACGAGACCGAGTTGCGGGTGCACGCCCCGGTCGCCGACCGGGTCACGGCGCTCACCGAGGTGGCGCGGACCCTGCAGGACGAGGGCGTCCGCGTCGAGGACATCGGGCTGCGCAGGCCGAGCCTCGACGACGTGTTCCTGCGCCTGACCGGACACCGGACCGAGAAGGAGGCCGCGGCGTGAGTGCCATCGACCTGAGTACACCGAGCACGCGGGGCGGTACGTACTGGCTGCTCGCCGACTGCTGGAACATCGTCCGCCGCGGCCTGACCCACTACCAGCGCCAGCCCGTCAACATCGCCTGGCAGCTGGGCTTCCCGATCCTGTCCGTGCTGCTCTACGGCTATGTCTTCGGCAGCGCGATGAAGGTGCCGGGCGGCGGGGACTACCAGGACTTCCTGATGCCGGGCATGTTCGCGATGACCATGGCGTTCGGCTTCATCAACACGGCGACCGTCGTGGTCTACGACTCCACCAAGGGCGTCATCGACCGCTTCCGCTCCATGCCGATGGCGTCCTCCGCGGTGGTGGCCGGGCGCGGGGTCACCGATCTGATCGTCGCCTGCGCCGAGTTGGCGATCATGATGCTCACCGCGCTCGCCATGGGCTGGCGGCCGGACGGTGGCCTGGGCTTCCTCGGCGCGTTCGGGCTGTTGCTGTGGCTGCGCTTCTCGCTGATCTGGATCGGCGTGTGGCTCGGCCTGATCGTGCCCAACCCGGAGGCGGCGGGCGGCCTCTTCGCGGTCGCCTTCCCGCTGACGATGATCTCCAGCATCTTCGTCGCGCCGCAGCTGATGCCCGACTGGCTGGGCTGGGTGGCGGTCTGGAACCCGATCTCCTCCACGGCGGCGGCGACCCGCGAGCTGTTCGGCACGCCGGTCGGCGGTGACACCTGGGTCGAGCAGCACGCGCTGCTGATGGCCGGGGTGTGGCCGGTGATCCTG
>KL569143.1:2815-4835 GCA_000715635.1 Streptomyces violaceus
TCTTCCTGCCGCTCGCGGTACGGCGGTTCAAGAAGCTGAGCCGGTAGCGGGAGCGACGCGCACCTCCCGGAGACTTGACGTGCTCATGGTGCGTCAGTTTCCTGGGAGGTGCGCGGCATTATGGGAGCGCTCCCATTCGATTCCGGGGCCGCGCCTCCCCGAGAGGAAGCAGCCACATGTTCCGCACTCTGCGCAGAGCGCTGTGTGTTGCCGCGGCGCTCCTGTTACCGCTGGCCGGCACGCAGTCGGCACAGGCCGACGTGGGCACGAAGGCCGCGGGCGACGGCTACTGGCACACCAGCGGCCGTCAGATCCTCGACGCGGCGGGCCGGCCCGTCCGGATCGCCGGCGTCAACTGGTTCGGCTTCGAGACCGACATCCGCGTCGTCCACGGCCTGTGGGCCCGCGACTACAAGAGCATGATCGACCAGATGAAGTCGCTGGGCTACAACACCATCCGGATGCCCTTCAGTGACGACATCCTCAAGCCGGGCGCCATGCCCGAGAGCATCAATTACGACGGCAAGAACACCGACCTGCGAGGGCTGACGTCATTGCAGGTCCTGGACCGGATCGTGGCGTACGCCGGACAGGCCGGACTCAAGATCGTCCTCGACCGGCACCGCCCGGACGCGGCCGGCCAGTCGGCCCTCTGGTACACGGCGTCGGTCCCCGAGTCGACCTGGATCGCCAATCTCAAGTCCCTGGCCACGCGCTACAAGGGCAACTCCACCGTCGTCGGCATCGACCTGCACAACGAGCCCCACGACCCGGCCTGCTGGGGCTGCGGCGACACGAGCAGGGACTGGCGGCTGGCCGCCCAGCGCGCGGGGAACGCGGTGCTGTCGGTCAACCCCGAGCTGCTGATCATGGTCGAGGGCGTGCAGTCGTACAACGGCACGAACGGCTGGTGGGGCGGCAACCTCATGGGCGTGGCCCAGTACCCCGTCCAGCTGGACGTGCCGAACCGGCTGGTGTACTCGGCCCATGACTACGCCACGTCGGTGGCCCAGCAGTCGTGGTTCAGCGACCCGTCCTTCCCCGCCAACATGCCGGGGATCTGGGACAAGTACTGGGGCTACATCTTCAAGCAGAACATCGCCCCGGTGTGGCTCGGCGAGTTCGGTACGACGCTCCAGCCGACGGTGGACCAGAGGTGGCTGTCCGCGCTGGTGACCTACCTGCGGTCGACCTCGGCGAACGGTGCCGACAGCTTCCACTGGACGTTCTGGTCCTGGAACCCCAACTCCGGCGACACGGGAGGCATCCTGAAGGACGACTGGCAGAGCGTGGACACCGCGAAGGACGGATACCTCAAGGCGATCAAGGCGCCGGGCTTCGCGGGAGGCGGTTCCGGACCTGACCCAGGCGGCCCGGGTGACCCCGGCGGCCCGGCCGCCTGCACCGCCGCCTACACGGTGAGCAGCGACTGGGGCGGCGGCTTCAACGCCGAGGTGAAGGTGACCAACACCGGCACTACGCCGCTGACGTCGTGGAAGGTCGCCTGGACGTGGAGCGGCACGCAGAAGGTCACCAGCATGTGGAACGCCTCGTACACGCAGAGCGGGGCGAGCGTGACGGCTGTGAACGCCGCGCACAACGGGAGCGTGCCGGTGGGGTCTTCGGCGAGCCTCGGCCTCGGCGGCGCTCCCGGGGGCGGAGCGGTGCCGGGTGTGAGCTGTACGGCGACCTGACGTCGGGGTGAGATGTGGCGTCCGGTGCTCGCCGGGCGCCTCGTCCGACCGACGGCTCCACGGCGGCGTACGCTGTCATTTATGGCGCCTTACCGTGCCAAGAGGGAGCAAACAGGGCAGGAACCGTCGAGCGATCCGCGCCTCCCGGTGTTCGTCGACTCCTCCGGCCGGCGTGCGCGTAATCTCCGGCGCGCCGGCTACGGACTGGCCGGCTGTGCGGCGGCCTACATGGCGGTGCTGGGGCTGAGCCTGATGGGAGCGACGCCCTTCGCGCCTGGGGCGCTGCTGCCCGGCGACGTGGCGGCGCCCGCCGCACCGAGGGCCCA
>KL569143.1:5031-8616 GCA_000715635.1 Streptomyces violaceus
GGCCCAGGCCCCGGGCGGGACGCCCCTGGCACCGCCTGACGACGCCTCGGACGCGGCCGGCCCCAGCTCCCTGCTCGTCCCGGGGCTCACCGGGCCCGGCCCCTCCCTCGTCCCGCCCCTTGTGCCCGGGAGCCCGCCGCCCGGCGCACCGGCACCTTCCGACACACCGGAACCGCAGGCACCACCGACACAGGAGCCGCCCTCACCGGAGCAGCCCGCCGACCCCGATGATCCCGCCGCTCCCGCCCCTGAACCGGGCACGGGCACCACTACGCCCTCGCCTCCGGCCCCGCCCTCACCCGCTCCGCCCACCACTGCCCCACCCACCCCACCGGCACCTGAGCCCACAGGGCCGGCGACCGGCCCCTCGGCACCGTCCGGTGTCGCCGAGACGCCCCCGCCCGCCGACCCCTCGGTGGCCGAGGCCCCCTGATGCGGCGGCGCCCCGACCGGTCACCCGACCGTCCATCGAGGCCGTCCGGTCCGCGGCGGACGCGAGCGCCCCTGGCGCCCCGGCATCGCTTCCGCATCGTCGTCCCCCTGGTCCTGCTGGCCTTCGTCGCCTCGGTCCTCCTCGTCGAGGGCTACACCACCAGGGGCTTCGCCGGTGACCAGGAAGGGCGCGGCGGACGACCGGCCACCGGCGTCCCCCGCTCGATCGCCGACGGCGGCCCGGTCGTCGACACCACCAACGATCACCTGCGCACCTATCGCACGCCGGACAAGACCGTCGTCCTGACCTTCGACGACGGCCCCGACCCCACCTGGACGCCCCGCATCCAGGCCGTTCTCGACCGCTACGGCACGCCCGGCACCTTCTTCGTCACCGGGCAGCAGACCGCCCGGTACCCGGACGTGCTGCGCCGGGTGGTCCGCTCCGGCCACGAGATCGGCGTGCACACCTTCTCCCATCCGGACCTGACCACCCGGTCCGCGAGCGACGTCGACCGTGAGCTGGCGCTGACCCAACTCGCCCTCGCCGGGGCCGCGGGCATCCACACCTCGCTGATGCGGATGCCCTACTCCTCGACTCCCTCCGCCCTGGACGCCCCGGAGTGGTCCCTGGCCCGGAGCCTGGGCGAGAAGGGCTACGTCCTGGCGTTCATCGACCAGGACACCAACGACTGGCGGCGGCCGGGCGCCCGGGAGGTCGCCGACGCGGCCACACCGACCGCGGGCAGGGGTGCGGTCGTCCTCCTGCACGACGCGGGAGGGGACAGGTCCCAGACGGTCGAGGCCCTCGAGACCCTGATCCCCCGGCTGCAGGCCCAGGGCTATCGCTTCACCACGATCGCCGACCTCGTCGGCATCGACACCCTCACCAGCCCCGTCGACACGGCGGACCTGTGGAGCGGCCGCATCTTCGTGGCCGCCGTCACCGTGTCGGCGACAGCGGTCACGGCCGTCAGCGCGCTGCTGCTGGTGGTCGGTTCGCTCGTCCTCGCCCGGTGTGTGCTGCTGATCGTCCTGGCCCGTCACCACGCCCGTCGCCGGCGCCCCGACCCCGGCGGGCACCGGCCCGTCACCCGGCCCGTCAGCGTCGTCATCCCCGCCTACAACGAGAGGCTGTGCATCCCCAAGACGCTCCGCTCCCTCGCCGCGAGCGACCATCCCGTCGAGGTCATCGTGGTGGACGACGGTTCCCGCGACGGCACCGCCGACCTCGCGGAGTCACTCGCCCTCGAGAACGTCACCGTCGTCCGACAGCCCAACGGCGGCAAACCCGCCGCCCTCAACACCGGTGTCCTGCGGGCCTCCCACGACCTCGTCGTCATGCTGGACGCCGACACCGTCTTCGCCTCCTCGACCGTCGGCCGCCTCGTCCAGCCGTTCGCCGACCCCCGCGTCGGGGCCGTCGCGGGCAACGCCAAGGTCGGAAACCGACGGCGGCTGCTCGGCCGGTGGCAGCACATCGAGTACGTCATGGGCTTCAACCTCGACCGCCGCATGTACGACCTGCTGCACTGCATGCCCACCATTCCCGGTGCCGTCGGGGCCTTTCGCGCCGAGGCCCTGCGGGACGCCGGAATGGTGAGCGCGGACACCCTCGCCGAGGACACCGACCTCACCATGGCCCTGCACCGGGCCGGGTGGGAGATCCGCTACGTGCCGGACGCACTGGCCTGGACCGAGGCACCGTCCTCGCTGCGGGAACTGTGGCGCCAGCGCTACCGGTGGAGCTACGGCACGATGCAGGCCGCGTGGAAACACCGTCACGCGCTGCTCGAGCGGGGCCCCGCGGGCCGCTTCGGCCGCCGCGGCCTGCCCCTGCTGGCCGTGTTCCAGATCTTCACCCCGCTGCTCGCCCCGCTGATCGACATCCTGGCCCTCTACGGCCTGGTGTTCGGGAACCCGCTCACCACCGTGCTCGCGTGGTGCGGCGTGCTGGCGGTGCAGGCCGTCTGCGCCGCGTACGCCTTCCACCTCGACGGCGAGCGGCTCCGGCCCCTGTGGGCGCTCCCTCTTCAACAGGTCGTCTACCGCCAGGTGATGTATCTGGTCCTCACCCAGGCATGCCTGACCGCGATCAACGGCTACCGGCTGCCCTGGCAGCGGCTCAAGCGCAGTGGAGACGTGGTGCTGCCTCCGCAGCCCTCGACCCGCCGGACGTGAGCGGCCGCTGCGGCGTACGGTGCGGGAGGCCGATCGGGTTGAGTTGCCCGGCCGAGGGGTCGTCAGCCTTCCTCCTGGGCGCTTTCCCGCTCAAGGTGTGATCATGAAAACTCCGCGTTTGTACCGTATGCCGCGATCTCTGGCGCACTCGGCTGGTGCGGCCGTCATCATCCTCGCGGCGGCCCTGACCTCCACCGCACCTGTCGCGGCCCACGCCGCTCCGCCGCCTGACCGTGACGAAGGTCAGAGTTCCTCGTGCTACACGTCCCGCAGGCAGAGCCAGGGACTCGATGGCATCGTCTGGTCTGCCCTGTTCGGGCCTCAGAAGACCACGACGGAGACCCGGTGCGACGGCGACACGGCTGAGAGAGAGCAGGAGGGGGCCAGAGGTCTCCTTCGGCCCCTCTCGGGTTCCTGACCACTCCTTGTAGGCCCTGCCCTGTGCGACGAGAGGGGCGTCTGGTTACCGAAGGTCCAAATGCCTCTCTTTTAAAGGGGTTTGGGCGTATGGGGGGACTCGATTCGGTCAAGTCTTGGTCGAATATGTATGTGCATGGCGTGCTCTTCCGAAACGATGCGGCACGGCCCGTGTGACACGCGGGCCTGACCCCCCTCACCGTTCTGAGAGACTCCATGAGAAGAAGCGCAGCCGTACTGTGCGGCGCGACCGTCGTACTGGCCGGGACACTCACCGCCGCTCCCGCCAGCGCCGACGCGTCGCACTCCGCGAACACCGCCCGGGCCGCGAAGGTCACGTGGAAGAAGTGCGCCACGGACGACTCCCCGACGCTCCAGTGCGCGTCGGTGAAGGTGCCGCTCGACTACGCGAAACCGCAGGGGAAGCAGATCACGCTGGCGCTGTCCCGCGTGCCGCACACCACCTCGACGTACCAGGGCCCGCTGCTGGTCAACCCCGGCGGCCCCGGCGGCAGTGGTCTGTCGCTGGCCGGCTTCGTCGCGTCCTCCCTGCCC
>KL569143.1:8850-10831 GCA_000715635.1 Streptomyces violaceus
GACCCGCGCGGCGTGGGCGCGAGCAAGCCCGCCCTGGACTGCAAGCCGGGCCACTTCGACCCGGTGCGCCCCGACTCCGTGCCCAGCACGCCCGCGATCGAGAAGGCCAACCTCGCGCGCGCCAAGTCCTTCGCCCAGGCCTGCGGCAAGAAGTACGCCGACGTCCTGCCGTACATCAACACGGTCAGCGCCGTGAAGGACATGGACTCGATCCGCAAGGCCCTCGGCGCCAAGAAGATCAACTACTTCGGCTACTCGTACGGCACCTATCTCGGCGCGGTCTACGCCAAGTTGTTCCCCCAGCGGGTGCGGCGCCTGGTGCTGGACTCGATCGTCGACCCGACCGGGGTCTGGTACGACGCCAACATCAAGCAGGACTACGCCTTCGACAAGCGCCACAAGGCGCTCATGGCCTGGACAGCCAAGTACGACTCCACGTACAAGCTCGGCACCGATCCGAAGAAGATCGAGGCCAAGTGGTACGCCATGCGGGCGGCCCTCGCCAAGAAGCCGGCGGGCGGCAAGGTGGGCGCCTCCGAACTGGAGGACATCTTCATACCCGGCGGCTACAACAACGCCTACTGGCCCACCCTCGCCAAGACGTTCGCGGCCTACGTCAACGACCACGACACCGCTGCGCTGGTCAAGGCGTACGACGACATCGCCGCGATCGACGCCTCCGGCGACAACGGCTACAGCGTCTACACCTCGGTGCAGTGCCGTGACGCCTCCTGGCCGCGCGACTGGAACCAGTGGCGCAAGGACAACTGGGCCGTGTACGAGAAGGCCCCGTTCATGGCCTGGAACAACGCCTGGTACAACGCCCCGTGCGCGTTCTGGCCGACGAAGACGCTGAAGCCGGTGAACGTCGCCAACTCCAAGCTCCCGCCGGTCCTGCTGTTCCAGGCGACGGACGACGCGGCCACGCCGTACCAGGGCGGCGTCACCATGCACCGCCTGCTGAAGGGCTCCAGCCTGGTGGTGGAGCAGGGCGGCGGCAACCACGGCATCACGCTGGGCGGCAACGCCTGCCTCGACAAGCACCTGGCGACGTACCTCACCAACGGCAAGGTGCCGCACGGCAGCGGCACGGCCGACGCCGTCTGCAAGAAGCTGGCCGACCCCAAGCCGCAGGCCACGGCGGAGAAGACGCCGGGCGCGGCCGGGTCGACCGTCGCGACGGTCGGCAAGACCCTGAGCGGGATCCTGGGCCACGGCGGCTGAACATGCCCGTCTGAGCATCGTCCGTAGTGACGAGAGGGGCGCCCGGCGGTGATCCGCCGGGCGCCCCTCGATGACGTACGTGACTCACGTACGAGAGAAGGTCAGAGCTTCTCGATCACGTAGTCGACGCACTTCGTGAGCGCCTCGACGTCCGCCGGGTCGATCGCCGGGAACATCGCGACACGCAGCTGGTTGCGGCCGAGCTTGCGGTACGGCTCGGTGTCGACGATGCCGTTGGCGCGCAGGACCTTGGCCACGGCGGCGGCGTCCACCTCGTCGGTGAAGTCGATCGTGCCGATGACCTGCGAGCGCTTGGCCGGGTCGGCGACGAACGGGTTCGCGAACTTGACGTCCTCGGCCCAGCCGTACAGCGTGCGCGCGGACGTGGCCGTGCGGCGGACCGACCAGTCAAGGCCGCCCTGGCCGTTGATCCACTCCAGCTGGTCGTTGAGGAGGAACAGCGTGGCGAGGCCCGGGGTGTTGTACGTCTGGTTCTTGCGGGAGTTGTCGATCGCCGTGGGCAGCGAGAAGAACTCCGGGACGTGACGGCCGGACGCGTGGATGCGCTCCGCGCGCTCGATCGCCGCCGGGGAGAAGACGCCGATCCACAGTCCGCCGTCGGAGGCGAAGGACTTCTGCGGGGCGAAGTAGTAGACGTCCGTCTCGGCGATGTCGACGGGCAGGCCGCCGGCGCCGGAGGTGGCGTCGACCACGACGAGGGAACCCTCGTCGGCGCCCTGCACCCGCTTGACGGGGG
>KL569143.1:10945-12357 GCA_000715635.1 Streptomyces violaceus
CGTCGACCACGACGAGGGAACCCTCGTCGGCGCCCTGCACCCGCTTGACGGGGGCGGCGACACCGGTCGAGGTCTCGTTGTGCGTGAAGGCGTAGACGTCCACGCCCGCCTCGGCGACCGGCTCGGGGTGCGTGCCCGGGTCCGAGGAGATGACGTCCGGCTCGGCCAGCCACGGCGCGAGCTTGGCGGCCTTGGCGAACTTGGAGGAGAACTCGCCGAAGGTGAGGTGCTGCGACTTGTTCTCGATCAGGCCGTGCGTCGCGACGTCCCAGAACGCGGTGGAGCCGCCGTTGCCGAGGACCACCTCGTAGCCGTCGGGGAGCTGGAACAGCTCACGGACGCCCTCGCGCACCTTGCCGACCAGGTTCTTGACCGGGGCCTGCCGGTGGGAGGTGCCCATGAGGGAGGTGCCGGTGGCGGCGAGGGCGTCCAGCGCCTCTGTCCGCACCTTGGAGGGACCCGCGCCGAAACGTCCGTCGGCGGGCTTGATGTCAGCGGGAATCTGGATCTCAGCCACGCAGGGGAGCGTAGCCGTTTCCGGAAACCTGGGCGAAACGTCGTCCGTCGGGTGAGACGGTGTCCGGTGGCCGGTCAGCCGAGCGACGGACCGGGCCAGACGGCCGAGGCGTCGTCGCGGTGGGGGGCGGGCAGCCGGACCGGGCGGACGGGTACGGGACGGACGCCGTCCTCGGTGGTGGCCGTCCAGGGGGCGGGGCGGCCGGAGTAGCACAGGGTGGTGAGGACGAAGACGCCGTCGGCGTAGACCTCGACGTACTCGCCGACGGTGAGGATGCGCAGCGAGGCGGCGGGTTCCGGCAGGAGGGTCTCGCCGAGCGGGACGCCGTCGGGGCCGGTGACCCGGAGGCCCTTGCCGTCGCAGGCGATGGTGAGCGCGGGGCGGTCCGCGTCGGAGGCATGTGTGCGCAGGGTGATCTCGGTGCGGCCGGAGAGGCCGATGTCGCCGACCGCGTGCAGGGGGGCGTCGTACGTCTCTTCGCCGAGCCAGGGGTCGAGGCCCGGCCACCATTCCAGGCGGGGCGCCGCGTCCTTGGGTACGACGAGGGACTTGGGCTGGGCGAGCATGCCGCGGCAGCGGTCGCCGGTGTCGGTGAGGCCGACGCGGCGGGGGGTGGTGTGCAGCACGACGCGGGAGCCGTCGGGGGCGGTGACGACGCGCGGGGCGTACGCGCCCGTCGGGCCGAGCGGGCCGCGGCGGGTCCACGGGCCGCGCAGGCGCGGGGCGGTCCACGCCTCGAAGCCCCGGGTGGCGCCGATGGAGCCGAGCAGCAACCAGCTGCCGTCGTCGAGGCGTTCGAGGACCGGGCACTCCAGCTCGTCGACATCGCCGGGGGAGATGAGCGGCGGGTGGACGGTCCAGTGCTCCAGGTCGTCGGAGGTGGCCCAGGCGACGC
>KL569143.1:12558-13422 GCA_000715635.1 Streptomyces violaceus
GACCTCGACCGGCAGGGAGGCGTCGGCGGCGCAGACCACCATGACCCAGCCGTCGGACTCGTCGTCGCGTACGACGAAGGGGTCGCGCCAGCCCATGCGTTCGCCGGTGCGGTACCAGCGCCCGTCCGCCTCGACGACCGGCCCCGTGCCGTGGCGCCGCCAGCCGGTGCCGTCGGCGCGGTCGGAGTGGGCCAGGCCGACCGACTGCAGGGGCCAGCCGTCGGGGGTGAGTCCGGAGACGGCGGTGTAGAGCATCGCCATGCCGGCGCCGTGCGGGAAGGCGTGCATGGTCCACACCGCCTGCTGGTCGAAGCGGCCCGGCAGGCCGTTGCCGAAGGCCGTGCCCTGCGGCTCCCAGTGGACCAGGTCGGTGGAGGTCGCCCGGCCGTAGGACGTCTCCATGCGCAGGTGGTCGAACTCGGCCGTCCACGGGCCCTGCAGGTGCAGCGCGGTGTAGGTGCCGTCCGCGTGGCGAAGGAGGTCGAAGTCGTTCACACAGAGGCCGGGCGGCGCGTATCGCATGGACGGGTCCTGTCTGCCGACAGCGGCACTCAAACGCGTGCGCTGTGCTCTGGCTGGCGAGAGTTCTTCTGAGAGTCAGCCGAAGTAAATCTGAACGCAAACGCTTGCGCAATAGAAGGGGCGGGTTTACGGTCTCGTCACTCCCCCTCACGCCGACGTGCTTCCGGGCCCCCTGACCCGCGGCGTGCACCCGATCAAGGAGCGTCCCGTGACGGTCAGCATCACCGATGTCGCAGAGGCCACCGGGGTCTCGGCGTCCACCGTGTCCCGCGCCCTGCGTGGCCGTCCCGGAGTGTCGGAGGAGATGCGGGCCAGGATCGTCGCGGCCGCCGCCGAGCTGGG
>KL569143.1:13646-14433 GCA_000715635.1 Streptomyces violaceus
GAGCTGGGCTACACCGCCTCGCGCTCGGCGTCCAGCCTGGCCAGCGGGCGCACCTACACCATCGGCGTTGTCGTCCCGTACGTGGGCCGCTGGTTCTTCGGCACCGTGCTGGACTCCGCCGAGAAGGTCTTCAGCGCCGCCGGTTACGACGTCCTGCTGTACAACCTCGGCTCACCGGAGGCCCGCAAGCGCTTCTTCACCAAGCTGCCGATCCGCAAGCGGGTCGACGCCGTGCTGTCCCTGCTGATCCCGGACCCGGAGGAGGCCGCGGCCCTGCGCTCCCTCGACGTGCCGCTGGCGACCACGGTCGGCGGCGCGCGGCCCGGGTTCACGGTGGTCGGCATCGACGACCGGGGCGGCGCGGAGAGCGCCGTACGGCATCTCGTGAACCTCGGTCACCGGCGGATCGGCATGATCTCCGGCGCAAGCGAGCCGCTGCACTGGACCACGCCCCTGGACCGTCGGCAGGGCTACCTGGACGTGCTGGCCGACGCCGGGATCGAGCCCGACCCCGCCCTGGAGGCGGACGGCGGTTACACCGTCGAGGGCGGCGAGCGGGCCATGACCGAGCTGCTGGCGCTGCGCCACCCGCCGACCGCCGTGTTCGCCCAGTCCGACGAGATGGCGATGGGCGCGCTGCGCGCCCTGCGCCGGCACCGGCTGAGGGTTCCGGAGGACGTGTCCGTCGTCGGCTTCGACGATCACGAGCTGTCCGAGGTGGTCGGGCTGACCACCGTGGCCCAGCCGGTCGCGGCCCAGGGCCGGGAGGCGGCCCGGCTGCTGCTGG
>KL569143.1:14635-14964 GCA_000715635.1 Streptomyces violaceus
TGGCGCGGCTGGACGAGCCGGACGCCGGGCCCCCGCCCCCCGTCGAGATGCCCATCCGTTTCGTCCTCCGCGAGACCACCGCTCCGCCGCACACCGGCCGGCAGCGATAGCGCCCCCGTCCCCACACCGGCCGGCAGCGATAGCGCCACCCCTCCTCTTCCCCGCCCGCGACCGGGGGCGCCGTTCCGGCCCCCGGACCCTCCTCACCGTCCGCGCACCCACCCGCACACCCGCACGGAGGCACCATCATGATCATCGGCAACAGAAAACACCGTCGTACGGGCCTGACGGCCCTCGCCCTGCTGCCCCTGGCCTGTCTCTTATACACA
>KL569143.1:15141-19664 GCA_000715635.1 Streptomyces violaceus
GGGGCGGCGGCAGCGACACCTCCGCCGAAGACGGCAGCGGCAAGGGCACCATCAGCGTCTGGGCCCACCAGGGCCAGGCGAGCGAGGCGGCCGCGCTGCAGAACGCGGTGAAGTCCTTCAACTCCTCGCAGAGCGACGTCAAGGCCGAGCTGAAGCTCATCCCCGAGAACGACTACACCAAGACCATCACCACCACCGACGCCTCCCAACTCCCGGACGTGCTGGAGTTCGACGGCCCGACGATGGCGAACTTCGTCTACAACAGCAAGCTCGCCCCGGTCGACGGCCACGTCTCCGCCAAGACCCTCGGCAACGTCACCGACGCGATCAAGGCGCAGGGCGAGATCGACGGCAAGCACTACGGCCTGGGCATGTTCGACGCCGGGCTCGGCATGTACGCCAACAAGAAGCTGCTGGACGCGGCCGGCGTGAAGTACCCGACGAGCGTGAACGACGCCTGGACGGCCGAGGAGTTCGGCAAGGCGCTCAAGGCGCTGAAGGGCAAGGACTCCGACGGCAAGGTCCTCGACATATCGGAGCAGTACGGCCTGGCCACCGAGTGGGGCACCTTCGGCTTCTCCCCGATCGTCTGGTCGGCCGGCGGCGGCCTGCTGAAGGACGGCAAGGCGGAGGGCGCCCTCGACAGCCCGAAGGTCGTCTCCGCGATGAAGACGTTCCAGTCCTGGAAGACGTACGTCGACCCCAACACCGACGGCAACGCCTTCGCCAAGGGCAAGGTGGCGCTGAGCTGGGTCGGCCACTGGAACTACCCCGCGTACAGCGAGGCGCTCGGTGACGACCTCGTCGTCCTGCCGCTGCCGGACTTCGGCAAGGGCCCCAAGACCGGCCAGGGTTCGTGGGCCTGGGGCATCGGCGCCGCCGGCAAGAACGGCAAGGCCGCGGGCGTCTTCCTGGACTACCTGCTGAACGACACCAACGTCGGCGCGATGACGAAGGCCAACGGCGCGGTGCCCGCCACCGAGTCCGCACTCGCCAAGAGCGAGCTGTACAAGAAGGGCGGCCCGCTCCAGCTCTTCGCCGACCAGCTCGCCCAGCCCTGCGGCGACAGCGACATCAGCGCCTCCTGCGTCGCCGTCACCCGCCCGGTGAGCGCCGGATACCCCACGGTCACCGCCAAGTTCAACACGGCCCTGAACTCGATCTACGGCGGTGCCGACCCCAAGGAAGCCCTGCAGAAGGCCGCCCGCGCCATCGACCGGGACTTCACCGACAACGCCGGCTACGAGATCCCGTAACCCGCAGGACGCATCGGCCCGGGCGGGCCGTCGGCGACGTGGCCACGCAACGGCGCAGCCACGTACCGGCCGAGCCCGCCCCGCCGGGAAGAGGACCCTCCCGTGAAAACCGTGGAACCCGCGCACCCCGCGGCCCCTGGCCGGGCGCAGGCCGCCTCGTCCACGCCCTCCGCGAAGCCCTCGCGTCCGTCGCGCGGCAACCGCGACCTGCTGCACGGGCTGCTGATGTCAGCCCCGGCCGTCGGCGGGCTGATCGCCTTCGTCGGCATCCCGTTCGGCTACGCCGTGGTGCTCTCCTTCTACAACGTCCGCCTCGGCTCGCCGCTGGAGCCCACCTTCTTCGGCGTGGAGCACTACCGGCGGTTGTTCACCGACCCCGACCTGTCCGGCCCGTTCCTGCGGGCGCTGCTGAACAACCTGACCTTCGCCGCGGTCGTCGTACCGCTCCAGACGGGCCTCGCGCTGGCGCTGGCGATCCTGCTCAACCGCAAGCTGAAGGCCATCGGGCTGTTCCGGTCCTTCTTCTTCATGCCGGTGGTCTTCCCGATGGCGCTGGTCGCCGTGATCTGGCGGCTGATCCTCGCCCGCAGTGAGCAGGGCATGCTCAACTCCCTGCTGGACACGGTGAGTTTCGGCAACTGGGGCGCCTTCGACTGGCTCGGCGACGGGTTCACCGCGATGGGCTCGATCATCGTGCTGTCGGTGTGGCAGGGCGTCGGCTTCCAGATGGTCATCCTGCTGGCCGGCCTCCAGCAGATCCCGGGCGAGCTCTACGAGGCCTCCGAGCTGGACCGGGCCTCGCGCTGGCAGCAGTTCCGGCACGTCACCCTGCCCGGCATCCGCGGCACCCTCGTCTTCGTCGCGATGCTGACCTCGGTGCTGTCCTTCCGGGTCTTCGACCAGGTGTACATCCTCATCCGCGGCGGCGGCCTGGACGAGGACGCCACCCGGACGGTGATGTACCAGGCCGTCACCACGGCCTTCGACCAGAACAACATCGGCCAGGCCTCGGCCGTCACGGTGGTGTTCTTCCTGATCGTCGTCGCCCTGACGATCGTCCAGCGCCGCGTCGTCCGGCCCGACAACGAGGACTGACTCCATCATGGCCATGACCCGTACGCCCGTACGCCGCGTCCTCGACTACACCGTCCTGAGTGTCCTGGCGTTCGTCTTCGCCCTCCCCGCGCTCTACCTCTTCCTCGGCAGCCTCAAGCCGTCCGACGAGGTCCTGAACGGCCTGTCCGGCTTCCTGCCCACCCATCTCTCCTTCGACAACTACACCGCCGTCCTCGACAGCCTCAGCTCCGACAGCACCGGCTACTTCTGGCAGTTCATGGGCGTGTCGGTGCTGCTGTCGTTCGTCGTGGTGACGGGCGGACTGATCGTCAACTCGATGGCCGCGTACGGGCTGACGCGGCTGAAGTGGCGGGGCCAGAACGCGGTGTTCACCCTCGTCCTGCTGCTGATGCTGATCCCGTTCGAGTCGGTGGCGGTGCCGCTGTTCTACATGTTCAACGGCCAGCGCAACACCCTGTTCATCCAGGCGCTGCCGTTCGTCGCCAATGCCTTCGCGATCTACCAGTTCCACACGTTCTTCAAGAAGATCCCGCCGAGCATCGAGGAAGCGGCCCGGCTGGACGGGGCGGGGCCCTGGCGCACCTTCTTCGCGATCATCGTGCCGATGTCCAGGCCGGTGTTCGCCTCGGTCGCGATCCTCACCTTCCTCATCCAGTGGGGCTCCTTCCTGTGGCCGGTGCTGATGGTGTCCGACCCGGCGGTGCGTCCCCTCCCACTGGAGATGAGCGTCTTCCAGGGGCAGCAGCCCCCGGACTGGGGCCAGATCCTCGCCTTCGGCGTGCTGCTGGTCCTGCCCGTGCTGATCGTCTTCGCGTTCTTCCAGCGCTGGTTCGTCGAGGGCGTGGCCAGCTCCGCCGTCAAGGGCTGAGGCCTCAAGGGGGCGCCCCGATACGTCACTGTCAGTGATCGGGTGCATGCTGGACGCATGACGGATGCCGGGGATCTCCCTGCCCTTGAGGCCGAGCTGAGCCGGGTCGTCCGGGGTGACGTGGGTTTCGACGTCACCTCCCGGGCGCTGGTCACCATGGACGCCTCCAACTACCGGCGCGTGCCGCTGGGTGTGGTCGCTCCCCGTGACGCCGACGACGTGTCGGCCGTCCTGGAGGTGTGCCGGGAGCGCGGGGTGCCGGTCGTGGCGAGAGGCGGCGGGACGTCGATCGCGGGGCAGGCGACGGGCACGGGCGTCGTGCTGGACTTCACCCGGTACATGAACCGGCTGGTGTCCCTGGATCCCGAGGCGCGTACGGCCGTCGTGCAACCCGGGCTGGTGCTCGACCGGCTCCAGGAGGCCGCCGCCCCGCACGGGCTCCGCTTCGGCCCCGACCCCTCCACGCACAGCCGCTGCACGCTCGGCGGCATGATCGGCAACAACTCGTGCGGCTCCCACTCGGTGGCGTGGGGGACCACCGCCGACAGCGTCCGCGAGCTGGACGTGGTCACCGCGCGGGGACGGCGGCTGCGGCTCGGGCAGGACTGGGCCGGGGCGCCGGACGGGCTGCGGGAGCTGGTGGACGGTGACCTGGCCCGGTTGCGTACGGGCTTCCCGGAGCTGCCCCGCCGCATCTCCGGGTACGCGCTGGACGCCCTGCTGCCCGAGCGGGGCGCCGACGTGGCCCGCTCCTTCTGCGGTTCCGAGGGCACGCTGGGCGTGCTGACTGAGGCGGTCGTAGGACTGGTCGAGGCGCCACGCGCGCGTGCGCTGGCCGTGCTGGCGTACGCCGACGAGAGCGCGGCGGCTCAGGCCGCTGCGGGGCTGCTGCCGTTCGGGCCTCTGACGGTGGAGGGGATGTCGGCCGACCTGGTGCCGTCCGCGGCCGCGCTGCCGCGGGGCGCGGCCTGGCTCTTCGTGGAGACCGGCGGGGAGTCGGCGGCTCAGGCACGCGCGCGTGCGGAGGCGATCGTGCGGGCGGCCGACGTCGTGGACGCCCTGGTGGTCACCGACCCGGCGGAACAGCGGGCCCTGTGGCGGATCCGGGAGGACGCGAGCGGTACGGCGACGCGGATGCCGGACGGCAGTGAGGCGTGGCCGGGGTGGGAGGACTGTGCGGTGCCGCCCGCCCGGCTCGGGGCGTATCTGCGGGACTTCCGGGGGCTGCTCACCGAGCACGGGCTCCGCGGCACGCCGTACGGGCACTTCGGGGACGGCTGCATCCACGTCCGTATCGACTTCGACCTGCTGACGCAGGCGGG
>KL569143.1:19920-20851 GCA_000715635.1 Streptomyces violaceus
CCCGCTTCCGCCGCTTCTCGGAGGAGCTCGCGGAGCTGGTGGTGGCGCACGGCGGGTCACTGTCCGGCGAGCACGGGGACGGGCAGGCACGGGCGGAGCTGCTGCCCCGGATGTACGGGCAGGAGATGGTGGGCCTGTTCGAGCGGGCGAAGGGGGTGTGGGACTCGGACGACCTGCTCAACCCCGGCATGCTCGTACGCCCGGCCCCCCTCGACGCCGACCTGCGCTTCTCCGTCCTGCCCCGCAAACCGGTCGACGTCGCCTTCGGCTACCCCTCGGACGGCGGTGACTTCTCGGCGGCGGTGCGGCGCTGCGTGGGCGTCGCCAAGTGCCGTACGACGTCGGTGTCCGGCTCCTCCGTCATGTGCCCGTCCTTCCGGGCGACCGGCGAGGAAGAACACTCCACACGCGGGCGGGCCCGGCTGCTGCACGAGATGCTCGCGGGCGAGGTCGTGACCGACGGCTGGCGCTCGACCGAGGTACGGGACGCGCTGGACCTGTGCCTGTCCTGCAAGGGCTGCCGCTCGGACTGCCCGGTCGGGGTCGACATGGCCACGTACAAGGCGGAGTTCCTCCACCACCACTACGCCGGGCGGCGCCGGCCGGCCGCGCACTACGCGATGGGCAGGCTGCCGGAGTGGCTCCGGGCGGTGTCCCGCACGCGCACGGCACGGCTGGTCAACGCGCTCTCGGCGATGCGGCCCTTCGCGTGGGCGGCGAAACGACTGGGCGGCATCGCACCCGAGCGGGAGATTCCGCGGGTGGCGAGGCGCACGTTCAGCCGGTGGTGGGAGCGGCGGCGGAGTGAGAGGGCCGTCGGTTCCGGCGACCTCGTCGTGCTCTGGCCCGACACCTTCACCGAGCACCTCTCGCCGGCTGTGGGGCAGGCCGCCGTGCGGGTGCTGGAGGCGGCCGGGCTGCGGGTGGGGCT
>KL569143.1:21137-22226 GCA_000715635.1 Streptomyces violaceus
TCGCGATGGATCCGCTGTCGGTGCTGCGCGGCCGGGGCCGCGTCTGCTGCGGGCTGACGTATGTGTCGACGGGCCAGCTGGACCGCGCCCGGGCGGTCATGCGCCGCACGCTCGACCTGATGGAACCGGTGCTGGAGACCGACGCCCCGGTCGTGGTCCTGGAGCCGAGCTGCGCCGCGGCCCTGCGCACCGACGTCCCCGAGCTGCTGCACGACGACCCGCGTGCGGCCCGCCTCGCCGCGAAGGTCCTCACCTTCGCGGAGACGCTGGAGCGCCACGCCCCCGGCTGGACGCCGCCGCGCGTGGACCGCCCGGTGGCCGGCCAGACCCACTGCCATCAGCACGCGGTGCTGGGCGACGCCGCCGACCGCCGGCTGCGCCAAGCCGCTCTGCTCTCCGGCGAACTGAGCGGCGGCTGCTGCGGTCTCGCGGGAAACTTCGGCTTCGAGAAGGGCCACTACGAGGTGTCCACGGCCTGCGCGGAGGAACACCTCCTGCCGTCGGTACGGGACGCCCCGGACGGCACGGTGGTCCTGGCGGACGGCTTCTCCTGCCGCACGCAGCTGGAACAGCTGGCGGGGGTGCGGGGGAGTCATCTGGCAGAGGTCCTGGCGGCGGCGCTGGAGGGGGCGGGGGACGAGGCCGGAGGGGGAAGGGCCGTGCCGGAGGGCGAGCGGTGAAGCGGGCTGCTTGAGGCGTTCGGACCACGTGACGGGCGGACCCGAGTGTCTGAGCCGGAGGTGGGCCGGGCCGCTCCTACGCTCGCGGGACGAGCCACTCGAAGGAGCCCCGCGTATGAGCATCCGCGTCAAACCGATCACCCGTGACGAGCACCTCGCGTTCGTCGCGGCCCGCCCCTCCGTCAGCCACACACAGGTCCCGTCGTGGGGCGAGGTGAAGCCCGACTGGCGGGCGGAGAGTCTGGGTTGGTTCGACGCGGTCGGCCGGCTCGTCGGCGCGGGGCTCGTACTGCTGCGCCCGCTGCCCGGGCCGCGGCTGCCCGGGCTGCGGAGATACCTCGCGTACCTGCCCGAGGGCCCGCTCGTCGACTGGTACGAGCCCGGCCTCGAGCGGCTGCTGGAGCCGATG
>KL569143.1:22399-24991 GCA_000715635.1 Streptomyces violaceus
CGCGCACCTGAGACGGCGGGGCGCCTTCGCGGTGCGGATGGGCCCGCCGGTCGCGGTGCGCCGCTGGAGCGCCGAGGCGGTCAAGACGGGGATCGCGGACCCGGCCGCCGGGCGGCTGAACGACGTGCGGGCGACGTCGTACGACCCGCGTGCCGGCCGGATCGCGGGCGATCTGCGCCGCATGGGCTGGCGGCAGACCGAGGCCGGCGGCGAGGGCGGCTTCGCCGCGGGGCAGCCCCGGTACGTCTTCCAGGTGCCGTTCGCCGGCCGGTCACTGGACGACATCCACAGCGGCCTGAACCAGCAGTGGCGGCGCAACATCAAGAAGGCGGAGAAGGCCGGCGTGAAGGTCGTACGCGGCGACCTCGAGGATCTGCCGGCCTTCCACGAGCTGTACAGCGAGACCGCCGAGCGGGACCAGTTCATCCCGCGCCCGCTGTCCTACTTCCAGCGCATGTGGAGCGTGCTCACCGCCGAACACCCGGACCGTATGCGGCTCTACCTCGCGTACCACGACGGCGAGGTGCTCGCCGCCGCCACCATGCTGACCGTCGGCGACCACGTCTGGTACTCCTACGGCGCCTCCACCAGCCGTCGGCGCGAGGTCCAGCCGAGCAGCGCCGTGCAGTGGCGCATGATGACCGACGCCCATGAACTCGGCGCCGCCGTCTACGACCTGCGCGGCATCACCGACACCCTGGAGGAGTCCAGCCACCTGCTGGGCCTGCTCCGCTTCAAGGTGGGCACCGGCGGCGAGGCCGTCGAGTATCTCGGCGAATGGGAGTACCCCCTCAACCGGCTGCTGTACAAGGCGTTCGGCCTCTACCTCTCCCGGCGCTGAGGCGCATCCGGCCCACCCGGCGTCTCACTGACCAAGACAGAGGCAAAAGAGCTTCACGCACCTGACCGAGTCCATTAATCTGGACCGGGAAGTACATCGGGGTGTACGTGGAGTGCAGGCCGGTGTACACACAGCCCGCACCCCGAGCCGACCAGCACAGGACCGCCCGTGACCACCCCCGCCAGCGCCACCACGCCCCAGCACGCGACGGCCGCCACGCCCTCCCCGGGCGGCGGCCCCGGCCGACTCGGATCCCTCGGGCCCGTGGGTCTGGTGCTCGCGGGCGGCATCTCCGTGCAGTTCGGCGGCGCGCTGGCGGTGACCCTGATGCCGAGGGCGGGTGCCCTCGGGGTGGTGGCGCTGCGCCTGCTCGTGGCGGCGGTCGTCCTGCTGCTGGTCTGCCGTCCGCGACTGCGCGGCCACTCGCGCACCGACTGGGGCACGGTCGTCGTCTTCGGCATCACCATGGCCGCGATGAACGGCCTCTTCTACCAGGCCGTCGCCCGCATCCCGCTGGGCCCCGCGGTCACGCTGGAGGTCCTCGGCCCGCTCGCCCTCTCGGTCCTCGCCTCACGCCGCGCGATCAACCTGGTGTGGGCGGCACTCGCCCTCGCCGGAGTCTTCCTCCTCGGCGGCGGAGGCTTCAGCGGCCTCGACCCCACAGGAGCGGCCTTCGGCCTGGGCGCCGGTGCCATGTGGGCGGCGTACATCGTCTTCAGCGCCCGTACGGGCCGCCGCTTCCCGCAGGCGGACGGGCTGGCCCTGGCGATGGCGGTCGGTGCGGTGCTGTTCCTGCCCCTGGGCATCGCCGAGTCGGGGGCGAAGCTGGCCGACCCGGTGACACTGGGGCTGGGCGCGGCGGTGGCCCTGCTCTCCTCGGTCCTGCCCTACACGCTCGAACTCCTCGCCCTGCGCCGCCTGCCCGCCTCCACCTTCGCGATCCTGATGAGCCTGGAGCCGGCCATCGCCGCGACGGCCGGCTTCCTCATCCTCGACCAGGCACTCTCCGCCATGGAGGCCGCCGCGATCGCCCTCGTCGTCGCGGCGAGCATGGGGGCGGTGCGCACGCAGGTGGGCCGCGGGCGCAAGAAGACGGCGGCGCTGGAGAGCACGGGGCTGGAGGGCTAGGGCCGGGGGTCAGGGCTCGCGATCGAGTGCCGCTCGGATCTGGCCGAGCCACTCCGTACCCAGCCGGCGCCCGTTCGGGAGCTGGTCGCCTCGATCCCAGCGCCACGTCGTGATCACCGCCAGCACGAGGATCCGGCACTGGCGCAGCACGTCCTGATCGACACCCGGATAGTGTTCGCCGACTTCCTCGGGCGCATGCGCGAGGTCCCATTCGACGGGCCCACGGCAGCACGTCTCAAGGTCGATGAACAGCGGCCCGTTCCCCGTGCTGAGCAGATTCCCCGGGTGCGGCTCGCCGTGTAGCAACTGCTCGGCGCCGCCGCGCTCGCCGATCACGCGCCTCATGCGTCGCAAGGTGTCGCCGAGCAGCTCCCGGTCCGCGTCGGCGAGCGCCGGAGTGCGGTCGCGGTTCGCCACGAGCCGTTGTGCCTGCTCGATCCGATCCGTGAAGTGCGGCGTCGGGACGTCGAGTCCGCGCATACCGGCGTGCAGCCGCTCGAGTGCGTGGGCGTAGTCGGCCGGTGAGACCTCGCGAGGCGTCACGGGTTCGTAGTAGGTCCACAGCGTGATGACGAAGCCGTCACGCTCATACGGGCGTGGCTCTGTCTCTTATACACATCTCT
>KL569143.1:25165-25842 GCA_000715635.1 Streptomyces violaceus
CCCGGCTTCGTCGAGCCGCTGAGCCAGCTCGACCTCGAACTGGGCGACCTGATCCGCCACCGGTGCCACCCGGGCCAGGACGTCACAGGGCAGCAGCCGCAGAGTGAGTTTGTTCGAGTCATGAAGGACGACCGCGTCGTCGGCTGTCAGGCCGAGTGCGGTGGCCGTCGACATGGCCGCGGCCACCGCACGCCGCACCTCTGACGCCTGCATCGTCGCCCGGTCCCTCTCCCCTGAGTGCTGCCCCAACTCTCCAACTGTGCAACGCAATCACTCCGGTCGCGGCACCACCTCAACCGGAAGGCGTGACCGAGAACCGTACACCGAACCACTGCTCGGCGCCGCACTCCTCACGACACACCTGAGCGCGCGACACGGAACCCCACGTCGTCGATCCGGAACGTCGGATGGCTGCGGCGCCGCACCGAGGCCCGGCAACTCCAGTGCTCGTCGGACCAGCCGCCGCCCCGCAGCACCCGGTACGTGCCGTAGACCTCGGCGTCGTAGAGGTCCCAGCACCAGTCCCAGACATTGCCCAGCATGTCGTACAGGCCCCATGCGTTGGCCTGCTTGCCGCCCACGGTGTGGACCCGCTCGTCCGAGTTCCCCCGGTACCAGGCGACCTCGTCGAGCCGGCCATAGCGCGGCCCGGCACTGCCGGCACGGCAGGCGTACCC
>KL569143.1:26070-32225 GCA_000715635.1 Streptomyces violaceus
CCGCTCACCGGTGACCTGGGCGTACCACTCCTGAGTCACAGGGAACGCCGACATCCGAAAGGGCGCGACCTCGGTCGTCCAACTGCGCTGAGTCCGCCGGTCGGACAGCGTCACCGCCCCGGCCGGGACGGCAACCATCTCGTTCTCCACGCCCACGCCAACTCCCATGCGGGGTGAGCCTATTGGCGCCCGCCATGAAATATCCAAGCCGACACCGAAGTTGACCCGGCCATGACTCAACGCCCCGGCCCCCGCCCCCTGTCCGACGAAGCCCTCTCCGACCTCCTCGGCAAGCAGCAGTTCGGCACGCTCGCCAGTGTCAAGCGTGATGGCCGTCCCCATCTGACGACCATGGTCTACAGCTGGGATCCCGAGGCTCGTATCGTGCGGTTCTCGACGACGGCCGAGCGCGTCAAGGTCAAGCATCTGAGACGCGACCCGCGTGCGGCGTTGCATGTGCAGGGCGGGGACGTGTGGTCGTTCGCCGTCGCGGAGGGCGAGGCCGAGGTCTCCGAGGTCACGACGGTTCCCGGTGACGCGGTCGGGCGGGAACTGCTCGGGATGATTCCGCAGGCCGCGAAGCCGGAGGACGAGGACGCGTTCTTGGAGGAGCTGGTCGCCGAACGTCGGGTGGTCGTCCGGCTGAAGGTGGACCGGCTGTACGGGACGGCGCTCGACATCACCGGATAGACCGGCCGGGGCATGGACCGACCGGGTCCGCGAGCCGCCTCAGCGCACCAGGATCCCGCCGACGGTGATCCCGTAACGCACCCGCAGCCGACGCAGCTCCCACAGCGCCACCGCCGTCACGGACACCGGGGCCCCGAGCAGGAAGACCACCCGCACCGGCCCCGGCCCGCCCGCGTACGCCCCCGTGAACACGTCGATCAGGGTCATCTCCCACACCAGCGTCATCGCGAGCAGCGGCGGCACGGTCTGGTGGATGTCGGCGGTGCGGAACACGTGGACCAGGGCGAGGCCGATGCCCCAGATGACGAACGGCAGCACCCACACCAGGTGCTCATTCTGGTTTCGACCCCGATGCCCGACCAATGGAACGAGCGTGACTGGGAGTGTATTGATCGCGCCGCCGAAGGGCACGCTTTCAGCCACCCCATATTTTCATGCAAGCATGCTTGATTGTTTCTGACTCCGCTGCCATGCTCCTCAGCACGCCGCACCACCCCGCACACCGCCGTGCCCCAGGGAGCGCCCGTGTCCGATCCGACGTCCGTGATCGACGACCTGCGCGAGGAGAGCGAGGAACTCGACCGCCTCGTGGCCGGGTTGAGCACGCCGCGCTGGGCGCTGGCCACCCCCGCCCCCGGCTGGACCGTCGCCCACCAGATCGCCCACCTCGCCTGGACCGACCGCTCGGCCCTGCTCGCCGTCACGGACGCCGACGGCTTCCGGGCCCTGGTCGAGAAGGCCCTCGCGGCACCGGGCTCTTTCGTCGACGAGGGGGCCGAGGAGGGCGCCGCGCTCCCGCCCGCCGAACTGCTCGCACGCTGGCGTGACGGCCGTACAGCGCTGGAGTGGGCACTGCGGGCCGCCCTGCCCAAGGCGCGCTTCCCCTGGTACGGCCCACCCATGTCGGCCGCCTCCATGGCGACGGCCCGTCTTATGGAGACCTGGGCCCACGGCCAGGACGTGGCCGAGGCTCTGGGTGTGGTGCGCCCACCCACCGACCGGCTGCGGCATGTGGCCTGGCTCGGGGTGCGGACCCGGGACTTCGCCTACAGCGTGCACGGGCTGACTCCGCCGGCCGACCCCTTCCGCGTCGAACTGCGCGCACCGTCCGGCGACGTGTGGGCGTACGGCCCCGAGGACGCCCCGCAGCGCGTCACCGGCCCCGCCCTCGACTTCTGCCTCCTGGTCACCCAGCGCGCCCATCGCGCCGACCTCGCCCTGCGCGCCGACGGCCCCGACGCCGACCGCTGGCTGGACCTCGCCCAGGCCTTCGCCGGACCGCCGGGCAGCGGCCGTACGCCGAAGCCGAAGGGGGAAGCGGGGTGACCCTGCGCATCGGCAACGCCTCCGGCTTCTACGGCGACCGCTTCGACGCCCTGCGCGAGATGCTCACCGGCGGCGAACTCGACGTCCTCACCGGTGACTACCTCGCCGAGCTCACCATGCTGATCCTGGGACGCGACCGGCTGAAGGACCCGGCCGCCGGGTACGCCCGTACGTTCCTGCGGCAGTTGGAGGACTGCCTGGGGATCGCCCACGAGCGGGGCGTCCGGATCGTCACCAACGCCGGCGGGCTCAATCCGGCCGGACTCGCCGACGCCGTACGGCACTTGGCCGACCGGCTCGGCATTCCCGTACGCGTCGCACACGTCGAGGGCGACGACCTCACCGCCGGCCACCCCGGCAGCCTCGCCGCCCACGCCTACCTCGGCGGGTTCGGCATCGCGGCGTGTCTGCGGGAGGGCGCGGACATCGTCGTCACCGGCCGGGTGACGGACGCGGCCCTCGTCACCGGGCCCGCCGCCGCCCACTTCGGGTGGAGGGAAACGGACTACGACCGGCTCGCGGGGGCCGTCGTCGCCGGGCACGTCCTGGAGTGCGGGGCGCAGGCCACCGGCGGCAACTACGCCTTCTTCCGGGACGGCGACATCCGCCGCCCCGGCTTCCCGCTCGCCGAGCTCCACGAGGACGGCGGCTGCGTCATCACCAAGCACCCCGGCACCGGCGGCTTCGTCGACATCGGCACGGTCACCGCCCAGTTGCTGTACGAGACGGCCGGCGCCCGGTACGCGGGGCCCGACGTCACCACCCGGCTGGACACCGTACGGCTCGCCCAGGACGGGCCCGACCGGGTCCGGATCGACGGCGTGCGCGGAGAGGCGCCCCCGCCCACTCTCAAGGTCGGGCTCAACAAGCTCGGCGGCTTCCGCAACGAGGTCGTCTTCGTGCTCACCGGCCTCGACATCGAGGCCAAGGCCGCGCTGGTGCGGGAGCAGCTGGAACCCGCCCTCGGCAAGGCCGCCGACGTGCGCTGGGAGCTGGCCCGCACAGACCGGCCCGACGCGAGCACCGAGGAGACGGCGAGCGCTCTGCTGCGGCTCGTCGTACGGGACCCGGACCAGGAGACCGTCGGGCGGGCGCTGAGCGGGGCGGCCGTGGAGCTGGCGCTCGCCAGTTACCCCGGCTTCCATGTGCTTGCGCCACCTGGAAAGGGTTCGCCGTATGGGGTCTTCGAGGATGTGTACGTCCCCCATGGGGCCGTCGACCATGTGGCGGTCCTCCATGACGGGCGCCGAGTCCCCGTGCCCCCGGCCCACGACACCGCCGTACTCGACGCCGTACCGGAGCCGCCCCTGCCGGAACCTCCGGCACCCGGGCCCACCCGGCACGCCCCCCTCGGCCTCGTCGCCGGCGCCCGCAGCGGCGACAAGGGCGGCAACGCCAACGTCGGTGTGTGGGCTCGCACGGACGACGCCTGGCGCTGGCTCGCACACGAGCTGACGACCGACAGATTCCAGCAGCTGATCCCCGAGAGCCGCGAGCTGAAGGTCACCCGGCACCTCCTGCCTGGGCTCCGCGCCCTCAACTTCGTCGTCGAGGGCATCCTCGGCGCGGGCGTCGCCGCTCAGCACCGCTTCGACCCGCAGGCCAAGGCCCTCGGCGAATGGCTGCGCTCCCGCCACCTGGACATACCGGAGGCCCTGCTTTGACCGTCCTGACCTCCGCGCTCGACCCCAAGAGCCCCGACTACCGTGACAACCGCGAGGCGATGCTCGCCAAGCTGGACGAGCTGACCGAAGAGCACGCCAAGGCCCTCGCGGGCGGCGGCGAGAAGTACGTGGCGCGGCACCGCGAACGTGGCAAACTCCTCGCCCGCGAGCGCATCGAGCTGCTCCTCGACCCGGACACCCCGTTCCTGGAGCTGTCCCCGCTGGCCGCCTGGGGCAGCGACTACACCGTCGGCGCCTCCCTCGTCACCGGCATCGGTGTCGTCGAGGGCGTGGAGTGCCTGATCACCGCCAACGACCCGACCGTGCGCGGGGGAGCGAGCAACCCCTGGTCGCTGAAGAAGGCCCTGCGCGCGAACGACATCGCGCTCGCCAACCGGCTGCCGTGCATCAGCCTGGTGGAGTCCGGCGGAGCCGATCTGCCGTCCCAGAAGGAGATCTTCATCCCCGGGGGCGCCATCTTCCGGGACCTGACGCGGCTGTCCGCCGCCGGGATCCCGACCCTCGCGGTCGTCTTCGGCAACTCCACCGCCGGTGGCGCCTACATCCCCGGCATGTCCGACCACGTGATCATGGTCAAGGAGCGGGCCAAGGTGTTCCTCGGCGGCCCACCGCTGGTGAAGATGGCCACGGGGGAGGAGAGCGACGACGAGTCGCTGGGCGGCGCCGAGATGCACGCGCGCGTGTCCGGCCTCGCCGACTACTTCGCCGTAGACGAGCCCGACGCGCTCCGCCAGGCGCGGCGCGTGGTCGCCCGCCTCAACCACCGCAAGGCGTACGACGATCCGGACCCCGCCGAGCCGCCCAAGTACGCCGCCGACGAACTCCTCGGCATCGTCCCGGGCGACCTGAAGAGCCCCTTCGACCCGCGCGAGGTCATCGCCCGCATCGTCGACGCCTCCGACTTCGACGAGTTCAAGCCGCTCTACGGGACGAGCCTGACCACCGGCTGGGCCACCCTGCACGGCTATCCCGTCGGCATCCTCGCGAACGCCCAAGGCGTGCTGTTCAGCGAGGAGTCCCAGAAGGCCGCCCAGTTCATCCAGCTCGCCAACCAGCGCGACATCCCGCTGCTCTTCCTGCACAACACCACCGGCTACATGGTCGGCAAGGAGTACGAGCAGGGCGGCATCATCAAGCACGGCGCGATGATGATCAACGCCGTCAGCAACTCGAAGGTCCCGCATCTGTCGGTGCTGCTGGGCGCCTCCTACGGCGCCGGCCACTACGGCATGTGCGGACGGGCCTACGACCCCCGCTTCCTCTTCGCCTGGCCCAGCGCCAAGTCGGCCGTCATGGGCCCGCAGCAGCTCGCGGGCGTGCTCTCCATCGTCGCCCGGCAGTCGGCGGCGGCGAAGGGACAGCCCTACGACGAGGAGGCGGACGCGGCACTGCGCGCCATGGTGGAGCAGCAGATCGAGTCCGAGTCGCTGCCGATGTTCCTGTCCGGGCGGCTGTACGACGACGGCGTCATCGACCCGCGCGACACCCGCACCGTCCTCGGCCTGTGCCTGTCCGCCCTGCACACCGCCCCCTACGAGGGCTCGCGCGGCGGCTTCGGCGTCTTCCGGATGTGAGGGAACCAGTGACCGATGCCGTGAGGGACCTTTCCGTGATCACTTCTGTGCTGGTGGCCAACCGGGGCGAGATCGCCTGCCGTGTCTTCCGCACCTGCCGCGAGCTGGGCATCCGCACCATCGCCGTCCACTCGGACGCGGACGAGGGCGCCCTCCACGCGCGCGTGGCCGACGCGAGCGTACGACTTCCGGGGGAGGCGCCCGCCGACACCTATCTGCGCGGCGACCTGATCGTGAAGGCCGCCGTCGCGGCCGGCGCGGACGCCGTGCACCCCGGATACGGCTTCCTCTCCGAGAACGCCGACTTCGCCCGGGCCGTCCAGGACGCGGGCCTGCTCTGGATCGGCCCGCCCCCCGAGGCCATCGAGGCGATGGCTTCCAAGACCCGCGCCAAGCAGCTCATGGGCATCCAGCCCCTCACCCACGTCACCGAAGCCGACCTGCCCGTGCTGGTGAAGGCGGCGGCGGGCGGCGGCGGACGCGGCATGCGCGTCGTACGACGACTCGCGGACCTGGACGCCGAACTGGCCTCCGCACGCGCCGAAGCCGCGAGCGCCTTCGGCGACGGCGAGGTCTTCGTCGAGCCGTACGTGGAGAACGGCCGCCACGTCGAGGTCCAGATCCTCGCCGACACCCACGGCACGATCCGGCCGCTCGGCACCCGCGACTGCTCCCTCCAGCGCCGCCACCAGAAGGTCGTCGAGGAGGCCCCGGCACCCGGACTGTCCGAGGAACTCCGGCAGGAGCTGAGCACCCTCGCCGTACGGGCCGCGCGAGCCGTCGACTACGTGGGCGCCGGCACGGTCGAGTTCCTCGTCGCCGACGGCAGGGCGCATTTCCTGGAGATGAACACCCGCCTCCAGGTGGAACACCCCGTGAC
>KL569143.1:32381-35583 GCA_000715635.1 Streptomyces violaceus
GATGAACACCCGCCTCCAGGTGGAACACCCCGTGACGGAGGCGGTGTTCGGCCTCGACCTGGTCGCGGAGCAGATCCGCGTCGCCGAAGGCCACCCCCTCGACAACGATCCTCCACGCGCGCGTGGCCACGCCGTCGAGGCCCGCCTGTACGCCGAGGACCCGTACGGCGACTGGACCCCGCAGACCGGCCGCCTGCACCGGCTGTCCGTAGCGGAAGGCGTCCGCCTGGACACCGGCTACACCGACGGCGACGACATCGGCGTCCACTACGACCCCATGCTCGCCAAGGTCGTGGCGCACGCCCCCACGCGCGCGGAGGCGGTCCGCAAGCTCGCCTCCGCCCTGGAACGGGCCGTGATCCACGGCCCCGTCACCAACCGAGACCTCCTGGTCAGCTCCCTGCGCCACCCCGAGTTCACCGCGGCCCGCATGGACACCGGCTTCTACGACCGCCACCTGCCGGAACTGACCGCCTCCGCCGCCGACCCGCACGCCCCCCTGGCCGCGGCCCTCGCCGACGCCCGCACCGGCCCCCGCTCCCGCTTCGGCGGCTGGCGCAACGTCCCTTCACAGCCGCAGACCAAGCGCTACGAGATGGCGGGCGAGGAACACGAGGCCCACTACCGGCACACCCGCACGGGCCTGGAGGCGGACGGGGTGAGCGTCGTGCACGCCGACGCCGGTCTGGTCATCCTCGAAGTGGACGGCGTACGGCGAAGGTTCGAGGTGTCCCGCTACGGCGACCAGCGCCACGTCAACACCACCACCCTGACGGCCCTGCCCCGCTTCCCCGACCCGACCGCCCAGCACGCCCCTGGCTCCCTCCTGGCTCCCATGCCCGGCACGGTAGTCCGAGTAGCCGACGGCCTCACCGCAGGAACCCCCGTCAAGGCCGGAGACCCCCTCCTCTGGCTGGAGGCGATGAAGATGCAGCACAAGATCACAGCCCCCGTGACGGGAACGCTGAGCGAGCTGTGCGCAGTACCAGGCCAACAGGTAGAGCCGGGCGCGCTCCTGGCAGTGGTGAAGGAGACCCCTTAGGGGCGCGGGGAACTGCGCGACCAGCCACATACGGCCCGCACCCGAAAGGATTCCCATGGACACCGAAGACCACAAAGCACTGCGAGAAGCCGTCTCCGCCCTGGGCAAGCGCCACGGCCGGGGATCCGACCCCACACAACTCTGGTCCGAGGCCGGCAAACTCGGCTACCTGGGCGTCAACCTCCCCGAGGCATACGGAGGAGGCGGCGGCGGCATAACCGAACTCTCCCTAGTCCTTGAGGAACTCGGCGCCGCAGGCTGCCCCCTCCTGATGCTGGTGGTCTCACCAGCAATCTGCGGAACAGTGATCGCCCGCTTCGGCACAGACGCCCAAAAACAACACTGGCTCCCCGCCTTGGCAGACGGCTCCCGCCTCATGGCCTTCGGCATCACCGAACCCGACGCCGGCTCCAACAGCCACCGCATCACCACCACCGCCCGCCGCGACCAGGACACCGGCGACTGGATCCTCACCGGCCGCAAGGTCTTCATCTCCGGCGTCGACATCGCGGACGCGACCCTCATCGTCGGCCGCACCGAAGACTTCCGCACCGGCCGCCTCAAGCCCTGCCTGTTCATCGTCCCGCGCGACACACCCGGGTTCGGCCGCCGCCTCATCGACATGGAACTCAACGCCGCCGAGAAGCAGTTCGAGCTGACCCTCGACGACGTACGGCTGCCCGCCGACGCCCTCGTCGGCGACGAGGACGCGGGCCTGCTGCAACTCTTCGCCGGCCTCAACCCCGAGCGCATCATGACGGCCGCCTTCGCGATCGGCATGGGCCGCTACGCGCTCGCGCGAGCCGTCGAGTACGCCCGCGACCGACAGGTCTGGAAGACCCCCATCGGCGCCCACCAGGCCATCGCCCACCCCCTCGCCCAGGCGCACATCGAGCTCGAACTCGCCCGCCTGATGATGCAGAAGGCCGCCCACCTGTACGACGCGGGTGACGACACGGGCGCCGGAGAGGCCGCCAACATGGCGAAGTACGCGGCCGGGGAGGCCTGCGTGAAGGCCGTGGACCAGGCCGTGCACACCCTCGGCGGCAACGGCCTCACCCGCGAGTACGGCTTGGCGCAGCTGATAACGGCCGCGCGCGTGGCTCGTATCGCACCGGTGAGCCGGGAGATGATTCTCAACTACGTCTCCCATCAGACTCTGGGCCTGCCCAAGTCGTACTGAAGTCGTACTGAGACGGCCCGCGCGCGAGGAGGAACCATGTTCCGCAGCGAGTACGCAGACGTCCCGCCCGTCGAGCTCCCCATCCACGACGCGGTCCTGGCCCGGGCCGCGGAGTTCGGCGGCATCCCGGCGCTGATCGACGGCACCGACGGCACCACCCTCTCCTACGAGCAGGTGGACCGCTTCCACCGGCGCGTCGCCGCCGGGCTCGCCGAGGCCGGGGTGCGCAAGGGCGACGTCCTCGCCCTGCACAGCCCCAACACCATCGCCTTCCCCACCGCCTTCTACGCCGCCACACGCGCGGGCGCCACCGTCACCACCGTGCACCCGCTCGCCACCGCCCAGGAGTTCGCCAAGCAGCTGACGGACTCGGCGGCCCGCTGGATCGTCACCGTCTCACCGCTGCTCGACATCGCCCGCCGGGCCGCCGAACTCGCCGGCGGCGTACGCGAGATCTTCGTGTGCGACAGCGCCACCGGCCACCGCTCCCTGATCGACATGCTGGCCTCCGCCGCCCCCGAGCCGGTGATCGACATCGACCCCGCCGAGGACGTGGCGGCCCTCCCGTACTCCTCCGGGACCACCGGCACACCCAAGGGCGTGCTGCTCACCCACCGGCAGATCGCCACCAACCTCGCCCAGCTCGACGGGGCGATACCCGCCGGCCCCGGCGACCGCATCCTCGCCGTCCTGCCGTTCTTCCACATCTACGGCCTCACGGCCCTGATGAACGCGCCCCTCAGGAAGGGCGCCACCGTCGTCGTCCTGCCCCGCTTCGACCTGGAACAGTTCCTCGCGGCCATCCAGAACCACCG
The DNA here is from genome assembly GCA_000715635.1 of Streptomyces violaceus. Lineage (GTDB taxonomy): Bacteria > Actinomycetota > Actinomycetes > Streptomycetales > Streptomycetaceae > Streptomyces > Streptomyces violaceus. The sequence goes on from KL569143.1 coordinate 35,422, forward strand.
CATCACCGGCCTCTACGTGGCCCCGCCGATCGTCCTGGCCCTCGCCAAGCACCCGGCCGTCGCGCAGTACGACCTGTCGTCCCTGAAGTACATCCTCAGCGCCGCCGCACCCCTGGACGCCCGCCTCGCCGCCGCCTGCTCCGAGCCTGTCTCTTATACACA
>KL569143.1:35752-43878 GCA_000715635.1 Streptomyces violaceus
CTCCGAGCGGCTCGGCCTGCCGCCCGTCGGCCAGGCCTACGGCATGACGGAACTGTCGCCCGGCACCCACGTCGTCCCCCTGGACGCGATGCGCGACGCGCCGCCCGGAACCGTCGGCAAGCTCATCGCCGGCACCGAGATGCGCATCGTCTCCCTCGACGACCCCGGCAAGGACCTCCCCGCCGGCGAGTCCGGAGAGATCCTCATCCGCGGCCCCCAGGTCATGAAGGGCTACCTCGGCCGCCCCGACGCCACCGCCGCGATGATCGACACCGACGGCTGGCTGCACACCGGAGACGTCGGCCACGTGGACGACGACGGATGGCTCTTCGTCGTCGACCGCGTCAAGGAACTCATCAAGTACAAGGGCTTCCAGGTGGCCCCCGCCGAACTGGAGGCCCTCCTCCTCACCCACCCCGGCATCGCCGACGCCGCCGTCATCGGCACGTACAACGACGACGGCAACGAGGTCCCGCACGCGTACGTGGTCCGCCAGCCGTCCGCCGCCGACCTCTCGGAAGCTGAGATCATGATGTTCGTCGCCGAACGCGTCGCCCCCTACAAACGGATCCGGCACGTCACCTTCACCGTCGGCGTCCCCCGCGCGGCCTCCGGAAAGATCCTCCGCCGACAGCTCAGGGAGCGCGCATGAGCCTCGTGACGTGCACGCACGCACGTGCGGTCGAAACCCTCACCCTCGACTCCCCGCACAACCGCAACGCCCTGTCGACGGCCCTGGTCGGCGAACTCGCCGAAGCGCTCACGGACGCCGGCAAGGACACCGGTGTCCGCGCGATCGTCCTCACCCACACCGGCAACACCTTCAGCGCCGGCGCCGACCTCAAGGACCCCCCACCCCCGGACGCACTCGTCGCCCTGCTGCGGCAGATCATCGAACTGCCCAAGCCGGTCGTCGCCCGCGTCACCGGCCACGTCCGCGCGGGCGGCCTCGGCCTGCTGGCCGCGTGCGACATCGCGGCCGCCTCCGCCGAGGCCACCTTCGCCTTCACGGAGGTCCGCATCGGCGTCGCCCCCGCGGTCATCTCCCTGCCGCTGCTCCCGCGCACGGACCCGCGCGCCCTGGCCCGCTACTACCTCACGGGCGAGCGTTTCGATGCGGCGGAGGCAACCCGCACGGGCCTGCTCACCACGCACGGCGCAGACGTGGACACCACCCTGGCCCCCATCCTGGACGGCCTGCGCAAATCCGCCCCCGACGCCCTGGCCGAGACGAAACGGCTGCTCACGGCTAGGGTGCTGGAAACCTTCGACCGGGACGCGGCCGACCTGACCGCGCTCTCGGCCCGGCTGTTCTCCTCCCCGCAGGCCCGCGAGGGGATGACGGCCTTCCTCGAACGACGGGATGCGGCATGGGCGGTGTGAGCACGGTCGACCGTGCGGAGAGAGTCCCCAAGCAGGACCGCAGCCGGGCCACCCGGCAGCGGCTCCTGGAAGCCGCCGTGGCCTGCCTCGCCGAACACGGCTGGGCCGGCTCCACCGTCTCCGTCGTCGCCGAACGCGCCGGCGTCTCCCGCGGCGCCGCCCAGCACCACTTCCCGACCCGCGAGGACCTCTTCACGGCGGCCGTCGAGTACGTCGCCGAAGAACGCTCGACGGCCCTGCGGGCCCTGTTCCCCGAGGGCGCGTCAGGAGACCGCCACGCGGTCGTCGCCGCCCTGGTCGACCTCTACACGGGCCCCCTCTTCCGCGCCGCCCTCCACCTCTGGGTCGCCGCCTCCAACGAGGACCAGCTCCGCCCCCGCGTCACCGAACTCGAATCCCGCGTAGGCCGCGAGACCCACCGCATAGCGGTCGACCTCCTCGCCGCCGACGAATCCGTCCCCGGCGTCCGCGAAACGGTCCAGGGCCTCCTCGACATGGCCCGCGGCCTCGGCCTCGCCAACCTCCTCACCGACGACACGCCCCGCCGGGAACGGGTCGTGGCGCAGTGGGCGGGACTGCTGGAGGAGACGCTGGGCTGAGGCCGGTGTCAGTGCCGGGCTCTACGGTTCAGACATGGGTGATCACTTCCAGACGATCGTCGACCTCGACGCGACCGCGTCGGACGCCGAACCGCTTGCCCGACGGGTGGTGGAGTGGCTCGTGGCGGAGGGTGTCGTCCTCGGCGAGCGCACCGAGTGCGTCCTCGGCCAACCCCTCGGCCATCCCCCCGGCCCCCACTGGGAACGGGCCGTGACCGACGACTGGGACCGGGAGCCCTGGGACGGACTCGCCGTTCACACGCGCCGTACGGGCTTCACCAGCGGCGCTGACATGCCGGGTGCGGCCGTCTGCCCGCGCTGCGCATCGGCCACGCCGTTGGACGACGAGACTGGGCCCCGGTTCTACGCCGCCATGCAGACCTGGCACGACAAAGGCGCCGCGTCCGTCGCGTGCCCCGCCTGCGCCGCGACCGTCGCCGTCCCGGAATGGTCTTGGGACGATTCCCCCCTGGCCTTCGGCCACCTCGGCTTCGAGTTCTGGAACTGGCCCGACCTCACCGAGGACTTCCGCACTCGTCTCGCCGGGCTGCTGGACGGCCACCGTACGGCGTACGTCTGGGGAAGTATCTGAGGAAGCGGCCGGACGGCCATCACGCGGTGCTGACAGCGCCGCGCGATGGCCGTCGATGACTTGGATCAGTGGGCGATATCCCCGTAGCCCTCGATCTCGCGGGGGTCGCGGGTGCCCGGGCCGACGTAGCGGGCCGAGGGGCGGACCAGACGGCCCGTGCGCTTCTGCTCGAGGATGTGGGCGGACCAGCCGGCCGTGCGGGCACAGGTGAACATCGACGTGAACATGTGCGCCGGGACCTCGGCGAAGTCCAGGACGATGGCCGCCCAGAACTCGACGTTCGTCGCGAGGACGCGGTCGGGACGGCGGGCGTGGAGTTCCGCCAGGGCCGCCTTCTCCAGGGCCTCGGCGACCTCGAAGCGGGGGGCACCCAGTTCGCGGGCGGTGCGGCGCAGGACCCGGGCGCGGGGGTCCTCGGCGCGGTAGACACGGTGGCCGAAGCCCATGAGTCGCTCGCCCTTGTCGAGCGCGTTCCTCACATAGGCCTCGGCGTCGCCCGTGCGTTCGATCTCCTCGATCATGCCGAGGACCCGGGAGGGGGCGCCGCCGTGCAGCGGGCCGGACATGGCCCCCACGGCGCCGGAGAGAGCCGCCGCCACGTCCGCGCCCGTGGACGCGATCACGCGGGCCGTGAACGTGGACGCGTTCATGCCGTGCTCGGCCGCGCTCGTCCAATACGCGTCCACCGCCGCCACGTGCTTGGGGTCCGGCTCGCCGCGCCAGCGGATCATGAAGCGTTCGACGACGGACTGGGCCTTGTCGATCTCGCGCTGCGGGACCATGGGCAGGCCCTGGCCGCGAGCCGACTGGGCGACGTAGGAGAGGGCCATCACGGCGGCGCGGGCCAGGTCGGCGCGGGCCTGCTCCTCGTCGATGTCGAGGAGCGGCTTGAGGCCCCAGACCGGGGCCAGCATGGCCAGGGCCGACTGGACGTCGACGCGGATGTCACCGGAGTGGACGGGGATGGGGAACGGCTCGGCGGGCGGCAGGCCGGGATTGAAGGCGCCGTCGACGAGCAGGCCCCAGACGTTGCCGAAGGAGACATGCCCGACGAGGTCCTCGATGTCGACGCCCCGGTACCGGAGTGCGCCGCCCTCCTTATCCGGTTCGGCGATCTCCGTCTCGAACGCGACTACTCCCTCGAGCCCGGGTACGAAGTCGGACATCAGGCGGCTCCTCGTGATGTAAGTGACAGATGGTGTCTGGTGGGGTGAGACGGGTGAACCATGTGTCAGTCAGCGTTGCGAAGCGGGCGGCCGTCCGGTGGATCCACGGTCGTTGCGGCGACTCGCGGTCCCTGGACGGTCTCCCCTGTGATGCCCCGTGCGGCTGGCGGTCACCCAACCGGAACGGCACAGAAACGATATCCCCGAGTGCCACCGTTGGGGAGGGTTCACGGCACTCAGTGCCACTCAGTGACGAAGGACACCGTCGATACGGCAAGATGACCGGGTGACCGACCGCGACGCCGTCCCCTTCGATCTGGCCTCGATGCGCAAGCAGTACCGGGCCGAGGGGCTCTCCGAGACCGAGCTGGCCGCCACCCCCGTCGAGCAGTTCGCGCGCTGGTTCAAGCAGGCCGCGACGGACGGCGGGCTGTTCGAGCCGAACGCCATGATCGTCTCGACGGCCGACGCCGAGGGGCGGACCAGCGCCCGTACCGTTCTGCTGAAGCACTTCGACGAGCAGGGCTTCGTCTTCTACACGAACTACGACTCCCGCAAGGCCCGCGACCTCGCGGAGAACCCGTACGTCTCGCTGCTGTTCCCCTGGCATCCCATGGCCCGGCAGGTCCTCGTCACCGGTGTCGCGCGGCGCACCGGCCGGGACGAGACGGCGGCGTACTTCCGGACCCGGCCGCACGGCTCACAGCTGGGCGCGTGGGCCAGCGCCCAGTCCTCGGTGATCTCCACCCGTGCCGACATCGACGACGCGTACGCCGAACTGGCCGCCCGCTATCCGGAGGGCGAGCAGGTGCCCGTACCGCCGAACTGGGGAGGCTTCCGGGTGGCCCCGCAGACGGTGGAGTTCTGGCAGGGCCGCGAGAACCGGCTGCACGACCGGTTGCGGTATGTGGAGCGGCCGGATGGGAGCTGGCGGGTGGAGCGGCTCAGTCCCTGAGGCCCGCGGCAGCTCGGACCGGCGGCGGATTCGCACCACAACGCAGACGACCCGCGAGCCTGGTCCTCCAAAGGAGGGCCGGCCGGACGTACCGGCGGCTCGCGGGTCGGGTGACTGCTGGAGATTGGGCCGGCTGCGCGCTTCGCTCACGCGCTGGTCCGGCACCGCACTGAGTGTGGTGTCGGGCTGCTAGCCCGCAGCCACCTCTTCCGTCCGGTATGCATACATCTGCCGAACCACCTCCCTTCTGAAGTGATAGCTACCCTAGGCAGCAGCTCTCGGCCGCTCAACTGTTTTTTCGAGATGTTGACCCCGCCGGCTCCCGTCGGCTGCTGTGGCCGTATCCGTCGCCCCGTTGCAGGAGCCGCAGGTTTCGGTGGGAGCAGTTGAATCGGCCTGAAGCCGTGGCCAAGCTGTGCTGCCCGCTGCTGCGGACGGAAACGCGCCCGGTCCAAGTTCCTGCCCACTTACCTGCGGTCACGACGGCGCCTACGAGGTCTCCGGTCACGTATCCGTGGTGCTGTTTGGCTCGAGGGCGTAGAAGGCGCGGGAACCCGTACCGGTCTGGGGTGGTGCGGGCGTAGGAGCCGCGTCCGGTGGCCTTGGCGATGAGGACTCGTTCGGGGAGCCTTACGATCCGATCGCCGGTTGCGTGATCAAGAGGCCCGATGGAGAGCGCGTCCAACGTGTGGGTCTTGTCCAGGCCCATGGCGCTGCGGTTTGCGCTGGTGAGCCTGCCGAACCAGGCGTGTACGGGACGGCCGATGGAGCCGAGTGCATATCCCAATGCCCGGCCAGTCGCGTTCATGGTGGCGGCGTCATCGAGAGGGTTCCTGACCTGCTGAAGGAACTGCTTGAGACAGTTGGGTCGATGGGCCAGGAAGACTTCTACCGGCTTGCTGCCTTTGGCCTTGTTGCACGGAACGCAGGCGAGGACGAGGTTGGAGATCCGGTCTGAGCCCCCTCGGCTGCGAGGCCGGAGGTGCTCCATGTTCAAGGGCACGCCCGTGACACCGCAGTATGCGCAGGCGCTGTTCCACTTTGCTTGCAGATGTGCGCGGGCGGTCGTTCCAGCGAGGGGGCTTTGCTGGTGCTCAGTGCCCTTGAGGGGTCTGCCTGCACTCAGCGAGTTGGTGTCAAAGACGACGTGTTCCACGTGAATCTCGGTCACAGGCGCGTAGAGGCACAGGCGGGAGGTCAGTGAAAAGGTGGTGTCGACGCGGTGGCGTACAGACGGCGGCAGCCAGCCTTCCGGGCGACCGCAGTTATTCGACCGTGGCATCCGGTAGCGGAGATTGGCTGAGCGTCTTCTGCGTCGGTGTCCGGCTCTTTTACGCATGCCAGCGCGGATCTGGTCGCCGCGATGCTGTAGCTCGACCGAGATCAAGCCACGCCGAACCGTCACGACGGCCCCTCGATCACCGGTTTCCTTCTTCTCATCGGTGAGAACGATCCCGGTGCCCTTGGAACCGGGATCGATGCGTAACTGCACGCCCTCGACTTCCGACTCGGCGCTTGTACGGTCTTTCAGCCGGATCATGAAGGGCACCTGCCTGGCGACGACGGCGCGGCCCCTGCTCAGGAGTTCACGGGCTCGGGCGGGATGGCAGGGCATGAGGGGGCTCCCGTCCTTGGACAGCACGAAGACCCTGCTAGCGCCGACCCGACCTGCGTACGACGGGTCACTCTGGTCTTGCAGGGAGCGTCACCGCTCCCGTTCTCTGCCGTGTGCGCCACCGTGACGGCGCTCTTGGCGTGACGCCGACGGGCTGGAGTGCCTCGCCCGCCGGTCTCCCCTCGCCCATGTTCCCTGCCGGTGCTCCGCGCGGTGGCGGAGTGTCTGTGAGCCGTTTCGTCCCTGCTCCCAGGGGTGTCTGCTCCCACGGATTCCAGAGCAGGCTGCTGAGGAAGCACAGCCTGGTGGGTCTGCTTGCCCACAGGAAACGTAGTCATCGGGTGCACCTCCCTGATCCCGCGGATCATGATGACTAGGGCTGGTCACTCGACGACCTCGCAGTCGGGGAGCGAGTGACCTCCCCTCTTCGGTGAGCGCGACGCTACTGGTCACGATCATCGTCAACAGCCTCAGGGGCCCGAAAGCGCTCATCTGTGCGAAGAGAGCCAGTTCCCCGAACGCGCAGCCGATCTTCGTGCTACGCGCCATTGAACGTATGACCGCAGGCCACCTACCGTTCCGCCCATGACGCAGCGAAGGGCGATTCTCAGCGGTTCGGTGTTCGAGGAGCGGATCGGGTACGCGCGGGCCGTGGTCGACGGGGACTGGGTGCACGTGTCGGGGACGACCGGGTTCGACTACACGGACATGACGATCTCCGAGGACGTGGTGGAGCAGGCCGAACAGTGTCTGCGGAACATAGGGGCCGCGCTGGAGGAGGCGGGCTGTTCGTTCGCGGATGTGGTGCGGGTGCGGTATCTGCTGCCGGAGCGGGAGGACTTCGAGCCGTGCTGGCCCGTGCTGCGGAAGTGCTTCGGTGAGGTGCGGCCGGCCGCGACGATGTTGGTGTGCGGGCTGGCGGACCCTCGTATGAAGATCGAGATCGAGGTGTACGCGCGGCGGGGGAGCGGATGATGTGGTGCCGGGCCGACTGCCGGGCGTCGACGTGGGGAATGCCCTCGTACAACGATTCCTTCAATGTTGCGGGAACACGGTGTGCGCTGGGTCACGTTCCAGTTGAATGATTGCAAGTAGCGAACCGACGTGCCGTACGTGCGGACGCAGCCTGCAGGGGGTCCAGGTGAGTGCTTCCCGGCGTAGTGGGACCACCGACGAGCTGGGGCCCGATGAGCCCGAGCGGGACAGTTCGGATGGTTCGGATCTGCTTGCCGCGTTGCTGGACGGGATGGACGCGGCCTTGTGCGCCTTCGATGCCGACGGTGTCGTGACGCACTGGAACCGTGAGGCCGAGCGGATTCTGGGGTGGAGCGCGGACGAGGCCGTGGGCCGGCGGGGCCTGGCCGGATGGGCCGTGCGCAGCGCGGACGCCGAGGAGGTCGAGAGCCGGCTGCTGTCCGCGATGCACGCCCCGGGCCGGCAGGTGCACGAGTTCGCGTTGCTGACGAAGGACGGCGGGCGGGTGCTCGTACGGACCCAGTCGGCGGCCGTACGAGGGCCTGACGGGAAGCCGGCGGGTGTGTACTGCGCCTTCAGCGAGGTGCACACGCAGATCGATCTGGAGCGGTCGATCGCGTTGAGCGAGGCGCTGTTCGAGGACGCCAGCTGGGGCGTCGTGCTCGTGGATGTCGATCTGCGGCCGGCCGTGGTGAACGCGCACGCGGCCAAGGCGCTGGGCACGGGGCGTACGTCCGTGCTCGGCAGGCCGCTCGGGGATCTGCTGTCGCAGGGCGTGGAGGAGCTGGAGAGCGCGCTGCAGCATGTGCTGGCGGAGGGTGCGCCGCCCGCGCCCGCCGAG
>KL569143.1:44206-44455 GCA_000715635.1 Streptomyces violaceus
GGGTGGCTGTTCCAGGACGTGACGGAGGCCAAGCAGAGCGAGCAGGAGGCGTCGCTGCTGCGGTTCCGTGCGCAGCAGCTGCACCGGGCTTCGCGGGCCTCCGCCGAGTGCGAGGACCCGGCGGAGGCGGCGACGGTCCACCTGGACTTCGCCTTGGCCGGGTTCGCCGACCACGCGCTGATCGACCGGGTGGCGGGCGGCGCGCTCACCGACGCGCAGACCGAGGGGCCGGTACGGCTGGTGCGGGTC
>KL569143.1:44669-45703 GCA_000715635.1 Streptomyces violaceus
GTGCGGGTCGCCGCCACTCCGTCCGGCGCCCCGGGGCCGAGCAAGCTCTCCGGCCACGCGGGGCTGCCCGCGCGGTACGCCGAGGGGCATCCGGCCCTGCAGTGCGTGGAGCGGGTCGGTGCGCTGCGGGCGAGTGCGGGGGCCGCGTCGCCCGAGGAGGCCCGGCTGTGGGCACAGACCCGGCAGTGGCCGCCGGACGCGGTGCACGCGCTGTGCGCGGTGCTGCGCAGCCGGGGGCGGACGCTGGGTGTGGTGACGTTCCTGCGGGGGGCCGGGCGCAGCGCGTTCGAGCGGTCCGACGCGATGTACGCGGAGGACGTGGCGGTACGGATCGCGGCGGCCCTGGATCTCGCGGGGTTGTCCGACGAGCAGGGGTGAACCCGGCCCGTCGCCTGGTGCCTGGAGAAGATCCGGTCAGTGCCGGGAGAAGTTCCGGTCAGTGCCGGTAGAAGATCCGGTCCCGGTACCGCTCCATCACGCGGCCGTTCCAGTCGTGCCCGCCGTCGACGTTCCCGGAGCGCAGGAGCGGGGGCTCGAGGCCGCGGTCGGCGAGGGTGGCGGCCGTGGTGGCCATGACGGCCTGGAGGAGGGCCGAGGTGACGACCGTGGAGGCGGGGGCGAAGGGGGCCGGGACGTTGTCGAGGGTGAGTTCGGCGTCGCCGACCGCGATCTTCGAGTCGAGGACGAGGTCGCAGTGGTCCTTGAGATACGTCCCTGAGGCGTGCCGGGACTTGGTCTCCGAGGCGTAGGCGACCGAGGTCACGCCGATGACCCGCACGCCCAGGGCGCGGGCGTGCATGGCCATTTCCACGGGGAGGGCGTTGCGCCCGGACAGGGAGATGATCAGCAGGGCGTCGCCGACGCGGAGCGGGGAGCTGTCCAGGACGGCGCTCGCGAGGCCGTCGACACGTTCCAGGGCGGAGCCGAGCGGTGCGGGCATGACGTCGACGCCGACGACGCCCGGCACGGCGAGCAGGTTCATGAGGGCGAGACCGCCGGCGCGGTAGACGAGGTCCTGCGCGGCGAGGGAGGAG
>KL569143.1:45898-48647 GCA_000715635.1 Streptomyces violaceus
GGCCGCCGCTCTCGACGGTGTCGGCGAGGAGCGTGCCGGCCGCCGTGATGCTGTCGGCCTCCTCGTCGCGGACCCGCCGCAGCAGGTCGATCGCGGCGTCGAGGAACTGGCCGGCCGGCGCGCGGTCGCTCATACGGGGTCCCTTCAGGATGGCCTCGGTGGGCGCATGTCGCGCATCACGGTGCGGTCTGGACCAGTGCGGTGTCAATACGGTCGTGAAGGCCGGGTCCGGCGTGTTCCGAGGGGCTCCTGGGTCCCCGAAGGAGAAGTTCGTACCCTTCCGCCGGGCCGCGTAATCCCCTGCTTTCCCTCCCGCGGCACGGTTGCCGGTGGTATCCGGCAGAATTGGGTGCAGGGCCAGCGCACGCGCCGGTGAGCAGTCCAGCCTCCGGCAGAACTCATTCGAGGGGCACGTATGTCCGGACTGATCGACACCACGGAGATGTATCTCCGCACCATCCTCGAGCTGGAGGAAGAGGGTGTGGTCCCCATGCGCGCCCGTATCGCCGAGCGGCTGGACCAGAGCGGGCCGACCGTCAGCCAGACCGTGGCGCGGATGGAGCGCGACGGCCTGGTGTCCGTCGCCAGCGACCGGCACCTGGAGTTCACCGACGAGGGCCGCCGTCTCGCCACGCGCGTGATGCGCAAGCACCGGCTCGCCGAGTGTCTGCTCGTCGACGTGATCGGTCTGGAGTGGGAGCAGGTCCACGCCGAGGCGTGCCGCTGGGAGCACGTGATGAGCGAGGCCGTGGAGCGCCGCGTGCTGGAGCTGCTGCGGCACCCGACCGAGTCGCCGTACGGCAACCCGATCCCTGGTCTGGAGGAGCTCGGCGAGAAGGACGGCGCCGACCCGTTCCTGGACGAGGGGATGGTGTCGCTGGCCAGTCTGGGCCCGGGCGCCGAGGGCAAGACGGTCGTGGTGCGCCGGATCGGCGAGCCGATCCAGACGGACGCGCAGTTGATGTACACGCTGCGCCGGGCGGGCGTGCAGCCCGGCTCGGTGGTCAGCGTGACCGAGTCGCCGGGCGGTGTGCTGGTGGGCAGCGGCGGCGAGGCGGCCGAGCTGGAGTCGGAGGTCGCCTCCCACGTGTTCGTCGCCAAGCCCTGAGCCCGAACGGGCCGCCGGGCCGGTGGCGTTGGCGTGATCCCGTCGTATCCAGGACTCAGTCCGTCGAAGGGCAGCGCTCGTCCGCTTCCCCGTGCGACGCTGTCGCGTGAGGCATATGACCTGAGGGCTCTTGGCCGTGGCCCGACAGCGATGTCGCCCGGCCGGGGAGGGGGCGGAAGGATGTGCCGTGGAGATGTGGAGGGCCCCGGCGCCTTGTGGCGCCGGGGCCTGTCCTCCCCTGTGCTGACCCGGAGCCCCGAGCTCTCAGGGTCATTCCCCTCGGACCGGTTTCCCCGAGCGGTCCGCCTCCCGCTGAAGATCTCCCCTCGGCAGCGGCGATCAATCCCTGAGGATGGTCACTCGAACGAGGGGTGTTGCCCGCGAGAACAGCATCCTCGAATGGGCATTCGATAGTCTGCGGGTGGCGCATGGCACAGACTCACCAGCGGTCACAGCCGGCAAGGCGCAGCGACCAGTACAGCGACAAGCACAGCGGCAAGGCACAGCAAGAAGGCGCAGCAGGCAGAACACGGTTCACAGGACCGAACAGCCGGAGAGGCCACGGTCCGCGCGAAGCTTGGGGGGTGCCAGGGCATGGCGCGACGCATCGACGTGACCGGGACGGGCGGCGTACGCCTCGCGGCCTGGGAGTTCGGCGACCCGCCCAAGACCGATCCGGCGCACGACCCGCACGACCCGCACGACCCGCAGCACCCGCACGACCGGCATGATCCGCACGACCCGCAGCGCACGCCCCAAGCGCGGACCGCACCGAACGGCTCCCCGGGTGTGCTGTTACTGCACGGCCTGATGGGCCGCGCCTCGCACTGGGCGTCCACCGCCCGATGGCTCTCCGGCCGGTACCGCGCCGTCGCTCTCGACCAGCGCGGCCACGGCCGCAGCGACAAGCCCCCGCAGGGAGCTTTCTCCCGTGACGCCTACGTCGACGACGTCGAGGCCGCTCTGGAACAGCTCGGGCTCGACCCGGTCGTCCTCATCGGCCACGCCATGGGCGCGCTGACCGCCTGGCAGCTCGCCGCCAAGCGCCCGGACCTGGTCCGTGGGCTGATCATCTGCGATATGCGGGCCTCCGCGCTCGGCGCGGCGTCGCAGCGGGAGTGGGACCAGTGGTTCCAGTCCTGGCCGCTGCCCTTCGCCACGCTCGCCGACGTCCGCAAGTGGTTCGGCGAGGACGACCCCTGGGTGGAGCGGCCCAATCCGGCCCGCGGCGCGTTCTACGCCGAGGTGATGGCCGAGTCCCCGGACGGCTGGCGCCCCGTCTTCGAACCGGAACAGATGCTCCGCTCCCGCGAGACCTGGGTGTACGACGCGCACTGGGAGGAACTGGCCCAGGTCCGGTGCCCGGCCCTGGTCGTGCGCGGCCTCGACGGCGAGCTGGGTCGCGCCGAGGCCCAGGAGATGGTCCGCGTCCTGCCCCGCGGCCAGTACGCGGAGGTGGCCGACGCCGGCCACCTGGTGCACTACGACCAGCCGGAGGCCTGGCGCGCGGCGATCGAGCCGTTCCTGGACGCCCTCAGCGCGAACTGAGACGGACAGGTCATCCTGAACCGGGACGGACAGCTCACCCCTTGCTGACCGCCCCCAGGATCTCCGGCAGCCGCCGGGCCGTCTGCGGAGCGG
>KL569143.1:48873-49904 GCA_000715635.1 Streptomyces violaceus
CCAGCCGCAGCCCCACCGCCGTGATCGCGGCCCCGTAGAGCGTGCCCGCCGGCAGCAGCAGCCACGTCCAGTCGTCGCCCTCGGCGCTCACGTTCAGCCAGATCGTGAGCGCGATGACGGGCGCGCACAGCACGGCGGCGGCGATCATCCCGCCGAAGATGGAGATCCAGGCCAGTCCCGTCTGCCCGGGCGCGACGTTCTTGTAGCCCTCCTGCGGGATGGAGTAGGGGAAGCGGGCGGACGTCCACGCCCCGGTCGCGAGCATCGCGCCGAGCAGCGCGAAGGACAGCCCCAGCGCCTCGGGCAGCCGCCGCCAGTCGCCGAGCATCGCGGTCGTCACCACGGTGACGAGCGTGGCGTACGGCAGGGTGATCAGCAGCAGGGCCAGCGCGCGGGCGCGCAGCTCGACGTAGGCGTCACGGGTCGACGAGATCGTCATCGCGACCATCCAGAACGCGGAGGTGTCCTGCCCGAACTGGTTGTACATCTGGATGCCGAGCATCCCGGCGGCGAAGCACGCGACGTACACGGACCCGGTGCCCTGCCAGGCGTTGAACACCGGCACGATCAGCCCGATGGCCAGCGATGTCACCCAGGCGGCCTTGGTCTTGGGGTCGCGCCACACGTATTGCAGGCTGCGCTCCATGACCGTGCCGGTGCGGCCCGCCGGCAGCAGCCGCCCGAGCCCGCTCGACGACCGCTCGCGGCCGGCCGACTCGGCACTGGGCAGCGTGGACCCGTCGGGCGAGGTCATCAGCCGGGTCAGATGCCGCGTCCACACCCCGACCAGCGCCACCAGCGCGCCGGCGGTCAGTGCCAGTTGGACGGCGGCGCGACCGTACGACCCCTCGCCCACCGCGTGCACGGCGCCGATCGCCGACGCCGGCGGCACCCACTGGAGCACGTCCGCGACCGGGTCCAGCTCGCCAAGACCCGCCGAACCGAGCCGCTGAGCACCGAAGTTGACGACCTGCGCACCGACGGCGATGACGAGCCCGCTCAGCACCGCGAGGTCGCGGCCCTTGCGGCTG
>KL569143.1:50093-51095 GCA_000715635.1 Streptomyces violaceus
CCGTACGTTGGCGGCGGCGACGGCCCGCGCGAAGGCCACGCACACCAGCAGCGCCAGGGCGACCGCGACGACGCCCACCGCGAACGCGGCCCCGCCCCGGGCGACAGCGATCACGGATCCCACCAGCAGGCACAGCGTGAACAGCGGCCCGATGCCGACCAGCGACGCCGTGAGCAGGGCGCGTACCAGCGGCCGGGGCCGCAGCGGCAGCATCACCAGCCGGGTCGGGTCAAGCGTCTCGTCACCACTGGGGAAGAACAGCGGCATCACCGCCCAGCCCAGCCCCAGTACCGCGACGGCCAGCACGGCCAGCGCCTCGACGTGCGCTTGCCCGCGCAGCGCGATCAGGCCGAGCAGTTGCAGCGCGGCGAAGAGCAGGGCGAAGACGGCCGAGGCGATGTAGGCGGCCTTGCGCCCGCCGGACTGCCGCAGCCCGTTGCGCAGCAGCGACAGCTTCAGCCGTACGACGACGGGGGTGAGGGCGGGGGCACTCACCGGGCCCCGCCGCCCAGCCAGTCGAGGTCGGACCCGGCGTCCCGGCTCTGCGCCCCGACGAGTTCGAGGAACGCCCGCTGCAGCGAGGGCGCGTCACCGCGCACCTCGGCGAGGGTCCCGGTGGCCCGGATCCGCCCGGCGGCCATCACGGCCACCCAGTCGCACAGCGACTCGACGAGCTCCATGACGTGGGAAGAGAACACGACCGTGGCGCCCGAGGCGGTGTACCGCTCCAGCACGCCCCGGATGGTCTGGGCGGAGACGGGATCGACGCCCTCGAACGGCTCGTCCAGGAACAGCACTTCGGGATTGTGGAGGAGGGCGGTGGCGAGCCCGATCTTCTTGCGCATGCCGGTCGAGTAGTCGACGACGAGCTTGTGCTGGCTGCCGGCCAGATCGAGTACGTCGAGGAGCTGCGTGGCCCGCTTGTCGACCTCGGCACCGGGCAGCCCGCGCAACCGCCCGCTGTACGCCAGGAGTTCCCGTCCCTGTCTCTTATACACATCT
>KL569143.1:51279-53956 GCA_000715635.1 Streptomyces violaceus
CTCCGGCAGCCCCCCGATCCGGGCCTTCACCTCGACGGGGTCCCGCCACACGTCGTGCCCGACCACCTCGACGGTCCCATGATCGGGCCTGAGCAGCCCGGTCACCATCGACAAGGTGGTGGTCTTCCCGGCCCCGTTCGGCCCGACAAGCCCGATGAACTTGCCCGCGGGCAACTCAAGATCGACCCCGGCAACAGCGACCTGCTGCCCGAACCGCTTCCAGAGCCCCTGCACGCGTACAGCGCTGGTTCCCACCGCGTCTCCCTCCGTCACCCAGAACCCTACGGTGGGGAAACGTCCTTCTTTTAGGGGCGCGGGGAACTGCGCGATCGACCACGGACAGCCCGCAGCCGCCACACAACGGCAACCGGGCAGACGAATGGGTGCCTATCGATCCCTACCGCACGCATAGGCCAACGGCGAGATCAACTCCTCCGCATCCGGCAACCACCGATTGGCCGGGGTCGGCCGGCAGGCCCACTGCACAGCCCCCCGCGACCCGAACCGCGTGGGCGGCGCCGCCACATACGCCCCTTCACCCAGCACGGCCAGATCCAGCGAGGACAGCGACCACCCCAGCTTCCGCACCAGGTCCGGGATCTTCACCGCGGCCCCCGGCAGCACGAAGAACTCCATCCGCCGATCCGGCGTGAGCGTCACAGGACCCAGTGTCAGCTCCATCCGCTCCATCCGCGCGAGCGCCAGGAACCCGGCCGTCTCCGGCACGGAGATCGCGTCGAACGTCCGCCCCGTCGGCAGCAGGATCGACGCCGTCGGCTGCTTCTGCCACCTCCGTCGCGCGACGGTCGCACTGCCCGTCGCCTGCGTCGCCCAGTCAGGGCGCGCCGGGTGCGATCCGGGTGCGGGGCACGCGGCGTCACCGCAGGAGCACTGCTGACTTCCGTCGACGGCTTCCAGCCAGGTGCCGGGGAACACGTCCCAGTGGCGCTCCTCGGCGTAGCGGACAGCGGTCTCCAGCAGCGATTCCCCGCGCTGCTTCGGGATCTGAGCGGCTTCGGTGCCGGCGATCGTCTCTTCCACGATGAACACAACTCTGGTCGTCACCAGGGGTTACGCCCGCCGCCGTGCGCGGGGAGGAGCACCGCCCCTGTCCTCGGGGCGCATGGGTGCATGTGCGGGGGCGCGCAGGAGGATCGGTGGCCGGAGCTGGGTAGCCACGAGTGGGGCCGGCAACAGCCGTTACCCCGGCATTCCTCACATGCCTCGCATTTTCGCCTGGTCGGCGGGGCATTGATCTTCACGGCCGGATCTTTTCGCTGGGACGTGAGGGGTTCGGCCGCGGAAGACACGTCAACTCGGTGCGTGGGCAGGCACCGCAGCCACAGGGGGTACGCCATGGCCGCAAGGCCGCTCGTCGCTCGGCAGCCGAACGAACGGCTCCAGGCGCTCATCCAGGAAGCCGGATGCTCCAACGCCGGCCTCGCCCGCCGGGTCAACATGTGCGGTGCCGAGCACGGCCTCGACCTGCGCTACGACAAGACGTCGGTGGCGCGCTGGCTGCGCGGGCAGCAGCCGCGGGGCCGGGCCCCGGCGATCATCGCCGAGGCGCTGGGCCGCAAACTCGGCCGTACGGTCACGATCGACGAGATCGGCATGGCCAACGGCAAGAACCTCGCCTCGGGCGTGGGTCTCCAGTTCTCGCCGACGGTACTGGGGGCCATCGAGCAGGTCTGCGAGCTGTGGCGCAGCGACGTGGGGCGGCGGGACTTCCTGTCCGGCTCCTCCGTCGCGGCGTCCGCGCTGGTCGAGCCCAGCCGTGACTGGCTGATCTCCGCGCCCGACGGCCAGGTGTCGCGTACGGCCGGACCGCGCGTGGGGCAGTCCGATGTGCAGGCGGTCCTCGCCATGACGCAGGCGCTGGTGGATCTCGACCACCAGTACGGCAGCGGGCATGTGCGCCCGGTCGTCGTGCACTACCTCAACAGCGTGGTCTCGGGGCTGCTTGCGGGGTCGTACCGGGAGGCGGTGGGGCGGGACCTGTTCGCCGCGGTGGCCCGGCTGACGGAGCTCGCCGGGTACATGGCCGTGGACACCGGGCAGCCCGGTCTGGCGCAGCGCTACTACATCCAGGCGCTGCGGCTGGCCCAGGCGGCCGGGGACCGCGGCTACGGCGGCTATGTGCTGGCCGCCTCCATGAGCCATCTCGCCGCGCAGCTCGGGAACCCGCGGGAGATCGCGCAGTTGGCGAGGGCGGCGCAGGAAGGGGCGCGGGGGCGCGTGTCACCGCGCGCGGAGTCGATGTTCTACGCGGCGGAGGCGCGCGGGCACGCCCTGATGGGCGACGTGCGCGCCACCCAGTCGGCGGCCGGGCGCGCGGTGAGCGCCCTGGAGGCGGCCGACCCGGCCGCCGGGGACGACCCGGTGTGGATCGCGCACTTCGACGAGGCCTATCTCGCCGACGAGTTGGCCCACTGCCACCGGGACCTGGGGCAGGCCGACGCGGCGGCGCGGTGCGCGCAGGAGTCGCTGGCCGGGCATCCCGAGACGCGGGCGCGCCGCCGGGCCATCGGTTATGTGCTGTTGGCCACGGCGCAGGTGCAGCAGCGCGAGGTCGAAGAGGCGTGCAGTACGGGCATGAAGGCCGTGGAACTGCTGGAGGGGCTGCGGTCCAACCGGGGCGCCGAGTATCTGGAGGACTTCCAGCAGCGGCTGGAGC
>KL569143.1:54194-54940 GCA_000715635.1 Streptomyces violaceus
GGAGCCGTACCGGGAGGAGGCGGTGGTCAGGGAGTTCGGGGCGCGGCTGGACCTGCAGGCCGCGGCGTGAACACAGGGTCTGCGGATGCGTGAACGTGTGGGAAACGGCCGCTGTGCGCGCAGGAGGTGACATGACCAGCGTGCCGTGACCCGGTTGTGTTACCGCGCTCACAGGGCTTGAGGTCAGGCCCTGTGCTGCGTGGCACGGGGCTCTGGGGACCCGGTAGCGTGACCCGACGATTCACAAGGTCCCCCATAAGTAGGAGTCCCGGTGACGCAGAGTGGACAGGGCGAGGAGCCCTCGGCGCGCCAAGCGCGCGAAGGCATCGTGCTGCCCTCCGACGGTGGCGAACCCCTGCTGCCGGGGATGACGGGCGGACCCGGTGACGCCCCGGCCGGCCGTCGGCCCGGCCCGGCCCCGACCGGCCAGGCCCCGGCCTCCGCTCCCGCCGAGGGCCAGACCTGGGGCCAGCCGTGGGGCCCCGACCAGCAGACCCCGCCCCCGCCGCAGGACAACAGCTGGCAGTCCCCGCAGTCCCAGCAGTGGACGACCCCGGAGCCTCCGGCGTGGAACGACCGGCACTCCGCGCCGGGCGCGCTCCCCCACGAGGGCACCCCGCCCCCGAACCCGTACGCCGGCTACGGCACTCCGCCCGACGCCTCCCAACTGCCCCCGGTCACCGGCCCGTACGGCACCCCGCTGCCGCCGGCCACGGACGGGTACGGCTCGCACGCCGGGGGTGGCC
>KL569144.1:0-889 GCA_000715635.1 Streptomyces violaceus
CGCGCAGCGCGGTGTGCAGCACGGCCCGGTCCTCGGTGACGTTGATCCGCTCGCCGCGGAACATCGCGTCGCGCAGCCCGAACACGTCGATGGCGGCGGCCAGCTCCTGGAGCAGGGCCAGCGTCTCGTCGGTGACCAGGTGCTTGGAGTAGTCGATGCGCAGGTCGCCCACGCGCACGACGTAGCGCTCGGCACGCCCCGGGTCCGCCGCGAACAGCTCACGCAGGTCCGGCTGCGGCAGGGCGTCCGTGCGGTGGTCCTCCAAGGCGGTCCACTCGGGCCGCCGCGTCAGCTCGGGGGAGCCGGAGGGGGAGTCAGACATGAGCGGGGGTCTCCTCGGTGGCCTCGCCGTTCAGGGCGATGGCGTACATCTCGTCGGCGTCGAGGCGCCTGAGCTCCTCGGCGATGAGTTCGGAGGTGGCACGGACCTTCAGCGCGAGGGTGCGGGAGGGCTGGCCCGGCAGGGTCAGCGTGGCCAGCGGGCCCTCGGGACGGTCGATGACGATCTCGCCGGTCTCCGTGCCCAGGCGGACGGCGGTGACGACCGGCCCGGCGGTGACCACGCGGTCGACCGAGACGTGCAGCCGTGCCTCCAGCCAGCGGGCCAGCAGCTCGGCGGCGGGGTTCTCGACCTCGGCCTCCACGGCCGCCGAGGTCACCGGCACCCGGGCCTGGTCCAGCGCCGCCGCCAGCATCGAACGCCAGGGCGTCAGCCGGGTCCAGGCGAGGTCGGTGTCACCGGGCGCGTAGGCGCGGACCCGGCTCTCCAGTACCTCCAGGGGGTTCGCGACGGCGTACAGGTCGGTGATCCGCCGCTGGGCCAGTGCCCCGAGCGGGTCCTTCGACGGAACCTCCGGGGCGTCCATCGGCCACCACACCACCACCGGCG
>KL569144.1:1161-2433 GCA_000715635.1 Streptomyces violaceus
GTCGGACACCTCGCCGTAGGTCCGCAGCACCACCGTCTCGCCGGTGCCCGCGTCGGCGCCCACCCGGACCTCGGCGTCCAGCCGGGACTGGGTGCGGTCACGCGGGGTGCGCGCGTGCCGCTTGATGACGACCAGGGTGCGCGAGGGGTGCTCGTGCGAGGCCTCCTCGGCCGCCTTGATCGCGTCGTAGGCGTTCTCCTCGTCCGTGACGATCACCATCGTCAGGACCATGCCCACAGCGGGCGTGCCGATGGCGCGGCGCCCCTGTACCAGCGCCTTGTTGATCTTGCTTGCCGTGGTGTCGGTCAGGTCGATCTTCATGGCCTGCGCCAGCTCCGTCCGTCTCGTGCGAGCATCTCGTCGGCTTCCGCGGGTCCCCAGCTGCCCGAGGCGTACTGCGCCGGCCTGCCGTGCGTGGCCCAGTACTGCTCGATCGGGTCGAGGATCTTCCAGGACTCTTCCACTTCCTGGTGACGGGGGAACAGGTTGGCGTCGCCCAGGAGGACGTCAAGGATCAGCCGTTCGTACGCCTCCGGGCTCGATTCGGTGAACGACTCGCCGTAGGCGAAGTCCATCGTCACGTCCCGGATCTCCATCGACGTACCCGGCACCTTGGAGCCGAACCGCACCGTCATGCCCTCGTCCGGCTGGACGCGGATGACGATCGCGTTGGAGCCCAGCTCTTCGGTCGCGGTGGAGTCGAAGGGGGAGTGCGGGGCCCGCTGGAACACCACCGCGATCTCCGTCACCCGGCGGCCGAGCCGCTTGCCGGTGCGCAGGTAGAACGGGACGCCCGCCCAGCGCCGGTTGTCCACCTGGAGCCTGATCGCGGCGTACGTGTCGGTCTTCGACGAGGCGTCGATGCCGTCCTCGTCCAGATAGCCGCCGACCTTCGCGCCACCCTGCCAGGCCGCCGCGTACTGTCCGCGCACGGTGTTCAGCCCCAGGTCCTGCGGCAGCTGCACGGCGCGGAGCACCTTCAGCTTCTCGGTGAGCAGCGACGCCGCGTCGAAGGCGGCCGGCTCCTCCATCGCGGTGAGCGCCATCAGCTGGAGCAGATGGTTCTGGATGACGTCACGGGCGGCGCCGATGCCGTCGTAGTACCCCGGCCCGGCCGCCGATGCCGATGTCTTCGGCCATGGTGATCTGCACATGGTCCACGTACGACCGGTTCCAGATCGGTTCGAACATCTGGTTGGCGAAGCGCAGCGCCAGGATGTTCTGGACGGTCTCCTTGCCCAGGTAGTGGTCGATCCGGAAGACCTGCTCCGG
>KL569144.1:2619-5185 GCA_000715635.1 Streptomyces violaceus
CCCAGGTAGTGGTCGATCCGGAAGACCTGCTCCGGGTCGAACACGTCGTGCACGATCGTGTTCAGCTCCTGGGCCGACTCCAGGTCGTGCCCGAACGGCTTCTCGATGACCGCGCGGCGCCAGGAGCCCTCGGGAGCGTTCGCCAGCCCGTGCTTCTTCAGCTGCTGGGCGACCTTCGGGAAGAACTTCGGCGGCACGGAGAGGTAGAAGGCGTAGTTGCCGCTGGTGCCCCGGGAGGCGTCCAGCTCCTCGACGGCGGAGCGCAGCTGCTTGAACGCCGTGTCGTCGTCGAAGTCGCCCGGGATGAACCGCATGCCCTCGGCGAGCTGCTGCCAGACCTCCTCGCGGAACGGGGTCCGGGCGTGCTCACGGACCGCGTCGTGCACCACCTGCGCGAAGTCCTGGTCCTCCCAGTCCCGGCGGGCGAAGCCCACCAGCGAGAAGCCCGGCGGCAGCAGGCCGCGGTTGGCCAGGTCGTACACGGCCGGCATCAGCTTCTTGCGGGACAGGTCGCCGGTCACGCCGAAGATGACGAGGCCGGACGGGCCCGCGATCCTGGGCAGACGGCGGTCGCGCGCATCGCGCAGGGGATTGGCGAAATCGGCGTCGGCGTGCACCGCGCGGGGGGCGGCCTCGGCCTTGCCGCTCACCCCGGTCTGCTCGACCCCGGCCGCCTCCTGGGCCGCCCGGGCCTCCTTGTCCTCCTTGGTCCCTATGGTCTCCTGATCGGCCGTCTGAGGGATGCCCTCGTTCATTCCGCGTCAACTCCCTTGCTGTTCAAGGACTTGGTGACCGCGTCCAGCAGGTCCTGCCAGGCCACCTCGAACTTGGCCACGCCCTCGTTCTCCAGTTGCCGCACCACCTCGTCGTACGCGATGCCGAGCCGTTCGACGGCCGCCAGGTCGGCGCGGGCCTGGGCGTAACCGCCGGTGACCGTGTCGCCCTGGACGTCGCCGTGGTCGGCGACGGCGTTCAGCGTGGCCTCCGGCATGGTGTTGACCGTGCCGGGGGCGACCAGTTCGTCCACGTACAGGGTGTCCTTGTATGCGGGGTCCTTCACACCGGTGGAGGCCCAAAGGGGGCGCTGCCGGTTCGCACGGGCCCCGCCCAGCGCCTGCCAGCGCGCCCCGGCGAAGACCTGCTCGTACGCCTCGTAGGCGAGCCGCGCGTTGGCCAGGGCCGCCCTGCCCTTCAGGGCGAGGGCCTCGTCCGTGCCCTGCAGCGTCAGCCGCTTGTCGATCTCGGCGTCGACGCGGGAGACGAAGAAGGACGCGACCGAGTGGATGGCCGACAGGTCGAGACCGGCCGCCTGGGCCTGCTCCAGGCCGGCGACATAGGCGTCCATGACCTCGCGGTAGCGCTCCAGCGAGAAGATCAGCGTCACGTTCACGCTGATGCCCGCGCCGATCACCTCGGTGATCGCCGACAGGCCGGCCTTCGTCGCCGGGATCTTGATCATCACGTTGGGGCGGTCCACCAGCCAGGCCAGCTGCCGGGCCTCGGCGACGGTCGCCGTCGTGTCGTGGGCCAGACGCGGGTCGACCTCGATGGAGACCCGGCCGTCCCGGCCGCCGGTGGCGTCGTACACCGGCCGCAGGACGTCGGCGGCGGCGCGGACATCGGCGGTGGTCATCATCCGGACGGCCTCGTCGACGGTGACGCCCCGCACCGCCAGGTCGGCGAGCTGCGCCTCGTAACCCTCGCCGGAGCCGATGGCGGCCTGGAAGATGGACGGGTTGGTGGTGACGCCGACGACGTTCCTGGTGGCGACGAGCTCGGCCAGGTTGCCGGACTCGATCCGCCGGCGCGACAGGTCGTCGAGCCAGATCGACACGCCCTCGTCGGACAGGCGCTTGAGTGCTCCCGCGCTCGCGGTCGCTTCGGTCACAGTGATCATCTTCTTTCGGGCGGTCGGATCAGCCACGGGCCGCGGCGAGGGACTCACGCGCGGCGGCGACGACGTTCTCGGGGGTGAAGCCGAACTCGGCGAACAGGGTCTTGGCGTCGGCGGAGGCGCCGAAGTGCTCCAGGGAGACGATGCGTCCCGCGTCCCCCACGAACCGGTGCCACGTCAGACCGATACCGGCCTCGACCGCGACCCGGGCCCTCACGGACGGCGGCAGCACCCGCTCTCGGTACTCGCGCGGCTGCTCCTCGAACCACTCCACGGACGGCATCGACACCACCCGGGTGCCGACCCCCTCGGCCTCCAGGGCCTCACGGGCGGCGACGGCCAGCTGCACCTCGGAACCGGTGGCGACGAGGATCACCTCCGGGGTCTCCTTCGACGACTCCTCAAGGACATAGCCGCCCTTCGCCGCGTCCGGGTTCGGCTCGTACGCCGGCACGCCCTGGCGGGTGAGCGCGAGACCGTGCGGGGCCGGGTCGGTGGTGTGCCGCCTGAGGATCTCGGCCCAGGCGATCGCGGTCTCGTTGGCATCGGCGGGGCGTACGACGTTGAGACCCGGGATGGCCCGCAGCGCGGCCAGGTGCTCGACCGGCTGGTGGGTCGGGCCGTCCTCGCCCAGGCCGACGGAGTCGTGCGTCCACACGTACGTCACCGGCA
>KL569144.1:5385-6168 GCA_000715635.1 Streptomyces violaceus
GGAGTCGTGCGTCCACACGTACGTCACCGGCAGCTGCATCAGGGCCGACATCCGGATGGCGTTGCGCATGTAGTCGGAGAACACCAGGAAGGTGCCGCCGTAGATCCGGGTGTTTCCGTGCAGGGCGATGCCGTTCATCTCCGCGGCCATGGAGAACTCACGGATGCCGAAGTGGAGGGTGCGGCCGTACGGGTCGGCCTCCGGCAGCGGGTTGCCCCGCGGCAGGAAGGACGAGGTCTTGTCGATGGTGGTGTTGTTCGAACCGGCCAGGTCCGCCGAGCCGCCCCACAGCTCGGGGACGACCGCGCCGAGCGCCTGGAGGACCTTGCCGGACGCGGCCCGGGTGGCGACCGCCTTGCCCGGCTCGAACACCGGCAGGGCGTCCTCCCAGCCCTCGGGCAGCTCGCCCTTGCTGACGCGGTCGAAAGTGACGGACCGCTCCGGGTTGTCGGCGCGCCAGGCGGCGATCCGCTTGTCCCAGGCGGTGTGCGCCTCGGCGCCCCGGTCCAGGGCGCTGCGGGTGTGGGCCAGCACCTCATCGGCGACCTCGAAGCTCTGCTCCGGGTCGAAGCCGAGGATGCGCTTGGTGGCGGCCACCTCGTCCTCGCCGAGCGCCGAGCCGTGGGAGGCTTCGGTGTTCCGGGCGTTCGGGGCGGGCCAGGCGATGATCGTGCGCATCGCGATGATCGAGGGGCGCCCGGTCTCGGTCTGAGCCGCCCTCAGCGCCGCGTACAGCGCGGGCACGTCGACGTCGCCGTCCTCCCGCGGCTCGATCCGCTGCAC
>KL569144.1:6366-8005 GCA_000715635.1 Streptomyces violaceus
CCGCTGCACGTGCCAGCCGTAGGCCTCGTACCGCTTCAGCACGTCCTCGGAGAAGGCGGTCGCGGTGTCGCCCTCGATGGAGATGTGGTTGTCGTCGTAGAGGAAGACCAGGTTGCCGAGCTTCTGGTGGCCGGCCAGCGAGGAGGCCTCGGCGGAGACGCCCTCCTGGAGGTCGCCGTCGGAGACGATGGCCCAGACGGTGTGGTCGAAGGGCGACTCGCCCTGCGGGGCGTCCGGGTCGAACAGGCCGCGCTCGTAGCGGGCGGCCATCGCCATGCCGACGGCGTTCGCGACGCCCTGGCCCAGCGGACCGGTGGTGGTCTCCACGCCCGCGGTGTGCCCGTACTCGGGGTGGCCGGGCGTCTTCGAACCGTGCGTGCGGAACGCCTTCAGGTCGTCCAGCTCCAGCTCGTAGCCCGCGAGGTACAGCTGCGTGTACAGGGTCAGCGACGTGTGGCCGGGGGACAGGACGAAGCGGTCACGGCCGGCCCATTCGGGGTCGGCGGGGTCGTGCCGCATCACCTTCTGAAAGATCGTGTAGGCGGCCGGCGCCAGGCTCATCGCGGTGCCGGGATGGCCGTTGCCGACCCGCTGGACGGCGTCCGCCGCCAGAAGACGGGCGGTGTCTACGGCACGCCGGTCGAGTTCGGTCCATTCGAAGCTGTCCGCTGTCTGCGTGCTCATCTTCAAGAAGTCCTCGATAGGAGCGAAGTAGCTGGTCTGACGTCTTCAAAACTAAAAGTCTGACTTTTTCGACGGAAGGTCGCCGTGTGCCAGCCTGTGGTGAAAGTGGGACACCCACCGGCAGCACGGCACGCGAACGGGGCGGTACGAGACGGACATGGCAGACAGAACCATCCAAGGCGGCGACGGGATCAGAACGTTCCCCTTCCCGGTCGAGTTGAGCGTCGGCGGTGTCGGCATGCAGGTCGGCCCGATGGGCACCGGCCGCACCTGGCACGCCGACGCGCCGCTGGAGCGCGTGCACCGCATCGACTTCCATGTCGTGATGCTGTTCGCCGAGGGCCCGGTCCGGCACATGGTCGACTTCACCGAGCACGAGGCCACGGCCGGGGACCTGCTGTGGATCCGCCCGGGGCAGGTCCACCGCTTCTCGCGGACGAGCGAGTACCGCGGAACGGTGCTGACCATGCAGCCGGGCTTCCTGCCGCGCGCGACCGTGGAGGCCACCGGCCTCTACCGCTACGACCTGCCGCCGCTGCTGCGTCCCGACCCGGCGGAGCTCGCCGGGCTGCGCGCCGCGCTCGAACACCTGCGGCGCGAGTACGAGGACACGGCCACGCTGCCGCTCAGCCTGCACACCGCCGTCCTGCGCCACTCGCTGACGGCGTTTCTGCTGCGGCTCGCCCATCTCGCCGCGAGTTCGGCGGAGTCGGTGCGCCGGCAGTCGGACTCCACCTTCACCCTCTTCCGGGACGCCGTGGAGCGGGACTTCGCCACCAACCACAGCGTCAGCGCCTACGCGGACGCCCTCGGCTACTCCCGCCGCACCCTGGTCCGCGCGGTCCGCGCCGCCACCGGCGAGACCCCCAAGGCCTTCATCGACAAGCGCGTGGTCCTCGAGGCCAAACGGCTCCTCGCCCACACCGACCTGCCGATCGGCCGGGTCGGCGCGGCG
>KL569144.1:8219-9701 GCA_000715635.1 Streptomyces violaceus
TCGGCCGGGTCGGCGCGGCGGTCGGCTTCCCCGACGCCGCGAACTTCTCCAAGTTCTTCCACCAGCACACGGATCAGACCCCGGCGGCGTTCCGGGCGGAACTGCGCTGAGGGCAGCGGAAAGGGGCCCCACGCGCGCGTGGAGCCCCCTTTGCGGGCGTTGTCAGCGCCCGAAGGTGAACCAGTTGACGTTCACGAAGTCCTGCGGCTGACCGCTGGTGAAGGTCAGATACACGTCGTGCGTGCCCGTCACGGAGCTGATGTTCGCCGGAATCGTCCGCCACGACTGCCAGCCCCCGGTGCCGCCCACCGAGAAGCTCCCCACAGGCGCGCTGCCACGGCTGTCCAGCCGCACCTCGACCAGCCCGCTGACGCCGCCCGTCGCACCGCTCGCGACCCGGGCGCTGAACTGCCGGGCCGCCGTGGAGCCGAAGTCGACGCCCTTGAAGTGCAGCCAGTCGCCGTTGGCCAGCGAGCCGACGTTCCGGCCGCCGCCGGAGTCGGCCGTCGTCTCGGTGCTCACGCCGGACTGGCCGTCGTAGGACTCGGCCTGGATGGTGCCGTAGGCGTCGCGGTTGCCGGTCGGCGGAGGCGTGGTGCCGCCGCCGGACGACAGCACCTGGACGTAGTCGACGACCATCGCGTGGCCCGGCTGCGTCCCGGCGTCCGGGCCGCCGCCGAACGCGTCCGGGAAGCCGCCGCCCATCGCGACGTTCAGGATGACGAAGAAGCCGTGGTCCGTTGCGTTCCGCCAGGTCGTCGCGTCGACCTGGCTGGCGCGCACGGTGTGGAAGTTGGTGCCGTCGAGGTAGAAGCGGATCTCCTCGACGCTCGTCGAGCGGTCCCACTCCATCCGGTAGGTGTGGAAACCGGCCTGGCAGGTGGTGCCCTGGCAGGTGGTCGAACTGCCGATACCGCTGGTCTCGTTGCAGGGGCCGCCCGGCGAGGTGCCGCAGTGCATGGTCGCGAACACCGTGTTCATGCCCTGGGTGTTCTCCATGATGTCCAGCTCGCCGACGGCCGGCCAGTTCCAGTAGTCGCCGCGGTAGGGGGCGCCCAGCATCCAGAACGCGGGCCAGTAGCCCTTCGCCGCGGCCCCGGTCACGTTCGGCACCTGGATGCGCGACTCGACGCGGAGGGTGCCGCCGGCCGGGGGCTGGAAGTCGGTGCGATTGGTCTCGATGCGGCCGGAGGTCCAGTTCCCCGCGGCGTCCCGCCGGGGGGTGATGCGGAGGTTGCCGTTGCCGTCGAGCGAGACGTTGTCCGGGCTGCTCGTCATCGTCTCGATCTCGCCGGTGCCCCAGTTGGCCGGGCCGCCCGGGTAGCCCTTGCCGGTGGCGTACTGCCAGTTGGACGTGTTGACGCCGCTGCCGGCGGCGCCGTTGAAGTCGTCCACGAACACCTGCGTCCAGCCCGACGGGGGCGGCGGGGCGGAGGCGTTGGCGGCCGTGGTGGCGGCCGCCGCGAGGCCGAGAGTGCTGAC
>KL569144.1:9889-12484 GCA_000715635.1 Streptomyces violaceus
CCGCGAGGCCGAGAGTGCTGACAACGGCGACGAACGCCCGCCGGAGGGGGCGGCGTCTGTGGGAGGTGCGGGAGGTATCGCTCATGGGGGGATGCCTCTCGAGTGGAGGGGTGAGAGCGCTCTCAAAGTGCCGCCAATGTGCTCCACCGCATCCAGGTCGTCAAGAGGTGAAGCCGGAAAAGTGCGGCGCCGGTCGATGAGTGCACGGCCTGAACAAGCCGGAAGGACAGGCGCGTTGAGGGGTACGGCGAGGGGCGGGCCGTGGGGTGCCCGCCCCCCTCTCGCGGCATGGATGTGACAGTGCGGTTCTGCGTGGCCTGGCTAGCCGGAGTTGAGGACAAAGCTGGTGTGCACCTCTGGCACGAATAGGGAGTTGAAGGAGCCGGTGGCGAGGTAGGTGCCGGTCGGGGCTGCTTTTGTGTTGGTGCAGGAGGCGTTGGGGCGGCGGTTCCATCGGTAGGTGACGGTGGCTGGGGCGCTGGGTGATACGGCTACCCATCGGTCAGGAGGCCGAGTGGTGCAGGATGCCGAGTGCCACAGTGGCTTGTCTTCACTGGCGAATGTGACGGTGAGCCGGACCAGCTTGGGTGTGGCGTTGATTCTGCACGCGGATGTGCTTTTGATTTTGAGGGTGAGGACCGGAATGTCCTTCGGATCGTAGCTGTTGCGCTCGGACCTCAATTGCAGCGTCACGGGTACCACGGAGTCGGTGTCCGCGCAGCTGGGCAGGCGCATGACGGCCTTTGTGTTCACGGCCTGGTCGCCCAGGTCGGGCGACGTGTCCTGACGCGTCGGTGGGGTGGTCTTCCGGCTGCTGGTTTGCGCTGATGCGGATGGGGTCGCGGAGCTATCGGTTCGTCGGTTTCCCTCGGGCCAGGATGCCCAGAGTGCGTACCCCACCCCGCCGACGCAGGCTGCTCCGGTGACGATCAACAGGGCGATCCGTGCCCATCGGATGCCGGGGCGGCGGTTCAGGCCGCGCATCGCCCGGTCCAGGTTCTTGCTGCTCCGTTCCAGGTCCCGAAGGATTTGGTCGGGGGAGTGTCCCTTGCCGGCCCGGACCGATGTGCTGTCCAGGCCGGTGTCTTCGTGCGAGGTTGCGGCTCTGCTTGTTGCCGCCGGCCTCGACGCCTGGCTTGACTGACGGCTGCCTTGACCGGACAGGTGCCGGATGCTGGGGGAAGGACGCGTCGGTGCGGGCGCACTGATGTTCATAGCCGTGTTCTCGAACCTCACCGTCCGGGCCCCATCACCAGTGGGCAGGGGCTGAGAGACTTGAGGCGAGCGCCTGCCGGGTGGGGGCAGGAATGCGAAGTCGTCCAACTCGATGTCGGTGACGATCCGTAGAGTCTGGGGCTGCCCGTGCTTGCGATACGCGTGGTGCAGCTGGGTCATGCGTTCCTGCACCGCATCCTTGAACTCCGCCAAGGTCAGTGCCGCGCTGTCGGGGTGGGCTGTGATGACGTCCGACACCGACCGGGAGAAGAGGCTGAACGACTCGCCGGGGCGGACACCGCTCAGGGGGTCGGCGAGCGCATCGTGCGGGCGAACGAACAGTGAGAGCTGTGCCGGTGAGCAGGCATAGACGTAAGCCACTTTGCGGCGCAGTGCGGCGCTGACCTTCTGTCGGCTCCACTGCTTGATGCTCGCGAGCCCCATCGACTCCTGGTCGATTCCCTCCCTGCAGGCATCGATCAAGAAGACGACGTGCTGAGCATGGGTCTCATCGAGACGAGCGCGCCAATCGATGGCCACGCACCCCGATTCGAAAGGGTGCGTGTCCTCGTCGATGTCCTCCGGCACGAGGTAGTCGACGCCTTTGGCGTGCACACCGTGTCCGCTCAGAAGGATGAACAACGTGTCGTTGGCGCGCGCACGTCTGAGGAAGCCGTTCACGCGGCCGTTCACATAGTTCGCCGAGACCTGCTTGCCGCCTTCCCGCCCGGCCAGGACCTGGACTTCGTCGAAACCCCTGGCCTGAAGTGCCGATCCCAGACGGGCAAGATCGTCAGGTATGAAGGGCAGCGCCGACACGCCGCGCATTTCGTAGTCACTTGCCCCGATGAGCAACGCTCTGTACCGACCCATAACAGGTTCAGTGCTTGAAGATCAGTGCGATGTCATTGCCCCGCCGCACCTGCGCGCTACCGATGAAGCCGAGTTGATCGTCGGACGACACCCAGAACGGCAGCTTTGGACAATCGGACGGTTCGCTGGCTGAGCTCACAGATCCCCCTTGGTCAGTGACGGCCTGCCAACTTTACGAAGAACTTCGTCCGCCCGCCTTACCTTCCCCCTCATCCGCAAGCCGACGTTCGACCAGATCTTCGCCGTGCGTCTTCGCGACACCGAACGGTTCAGGGCCGCTCCGGCTGCCACCCCAGGGCCCGTGAGATCCCCCGGGCCGCCACCCGCACCGCCGGGACCAGCACCGGTACCTGGGCGTCGGCGTGCGGCACCACGATCGACACGGCGGCGACCACCGTGCCGTCGGCACCGCGTACCGGCGCGGCCACCGACAGGGCGTCCTCCGTGATCTGACGGACGCTCACCGCGACGCCGGTGCGGCGCACTTCGGCCAGTTCCCGCCGCAGC
>KL569144.1:12663-14664 GCA_000715635.1 Streptomyces violaceus
CGCTCACCGCGACGCCGGTGCGGCGCACTTCGGCCAGTTCCCGCCGCAGCCGCGCCGGGTCGGTGATCGTGTACGGCGTGAAGGACGCGAGTTCGCCCGCGCAGTACTCCTTCTGGAACCGCGGGTCGCCGTGGGCCAGCAGGGCGAGTCCGACGCCGGTGGCGTGCAGCGGCCAGCGGGCGCCGACGCGGATGTGCACGCCGACCGCCGACCGGCCCGACAGCCACTCGATGTAGACGACGTCGGACCCGTCCCGCACGGCCAGTTGCACGTTCTCGTGCGTCGCCTCGTACAGGTCCTCCAGGTACGGCAGCGCGATCTGCCGCAGGGCGAGGCCGCGCGGCGCCAGTGCCGCGAGCTCCCACAGCCGGAGCCCGACGTGGTAGACCCCGGACTCGTCACGCTCCAGGGCGCCCCATTCGGTGAGCGCGCCCACCAGCCGGTGGGCGGTGGTCAGGCTCAGCCCGGCCCGCCGGCTGATGTCCGTCAGGCACAGGGCCGGGTGCTCGTGGTCGAAGGCCGCGAGCACGGACAGCAGCCGGTCGGGCGCGGTGGGGCCGGTCATGGCCGGTTGTCTCCCGGGTGGGCGAGGTCGTGGGGGCGAGGGTAGGCGGTCGGACGGTAGGGAACGTAGCGGGCTTCGGTCGTCGGGTCCTCCTGCCCCGCACGGGAGTTGAGCGTGCCGGGCGACACGTCCCAGCGGCCCGTGTCCAGGCGGTCTTCCAGGGTGTCCAGGGCGCCCAGCGTCTCGCCGGTGGTGAAGGTGCAGTGGCCGGGGCCGTCGACGTACGCCTGGCGCAGCAGCCCCGCGGAGCCCCCGGCCGTGGCCGCCCGCCGATAGGCGCTTTCGGCCTGCACCGGGATCAGCGCGTCACCCGTCGTGTGGATGTTCAGCTGGGGGTCGGTGAGCCGGCCGGTGAGCACGCTGGTGTTTCGCATCCACCCGACGGCTTTCGGGTCGGCCGAGATCCGGGGTGCCCGGCCCAGGGCCGAGAGGTCGGTACGCAAGGACAGACCCGCCTCCTTGTAGAGCTCGGTCACCTCTTTGTACAGCGGGGACCGGGCGAGCATGGCGGTGTAGTCGACGCCGGTGTTCCAGGACGGGTTGCCGCCCGCCCGGCTCTCGGCCTCCTGTCGCCAGCTGAAGGCGGGCCTCTGGATGAGCCCTCGGACGGCGGCGAACTGGTTGGACTGCTGGGTTCCCCAGTCGGTGGGGCCCGGCTTCGTCTGCGAGGCGTCGTTGTAGCCGGGGACGTTGTGCAGGGCGGCGGCGAGGCCGATGCGGGCCCGACCCTCGGGGGTCTGCTGGGCGGCGTCGACCTTCGTGGTGAGGCTCTTCGCGGCGGCGACCGCCTCGGCCTGGTCCGTGAACCCGGCGAGCCGGATGCCGGAATCCGGGGCGAGCAGTGTGCGCAGTGCGAACACCGGGTCCAGGGTGCTGTTCCAGTTGGCCACGCCGCCCTGCACCAGCCCGCACATCGACAGCGAGCCGTCGAAGCGGTCTGCGTGCCGCTCGGCGAGCATGGAGGTGACGAATCCGCCGTACGAGGTGCCCCAGGCCAGCGTCCGCCGGGCCGGTCCGAACTTCTCGGTGAACAGGTCCAGCGTCGCGAGCTGGTCGGGCACTGCCTCGGTGACCGCCCAGCCGTTCGTCGCGTACGAGGAGCCGATCAGCGCGTAGCCCTCGGCCAGCAGCTTGTCCCGGGCGGCCGTACTCGGCGTGTTCTGGGCCCGCTTGGGGGATCCGGCCGGGGCGTAGCCGTGGCTGTACAGCAGCACCGTGCCGTTCCAGGACGCAGGCACGTCCATCACGTACACGGCGCCGGAAGCAAGCTCGCCCTCCAGGTGGGCGTCGGTGGCGTCGGCGGCCTGCGCGGGCAGCGCGGTCGCCACGGACAGGCAGGTGGTCAGGAGAGCAAGGCGGATCCTCAACGCGGGGTTCCTTCCAGGGTGGGGGTGGCGGCGGGGGAGTCCAGGGCCTGTCTCTTATACACATCTCTG
>KL569144.1:14842-16414 GCA_000715635.1 Streptomyces violaceus
GCGCACAGCAGCAGGGAGACGGGTGTGCTGCCACCCCCGTACGAGGCGAGGAGGCTGCCGGCGATCAGCGGGGAGAATCCGGCCCCGACCAGGGTGGCCGCCTGGTAGCCGAGGGAGGCGCCGGTGTAGCGGACGCGGGTGCCGAACATCTCGGTGAGCAGGGCGCCGAGCGGGCCGTACATCGTGGACTGGGCGACACCGTGACCGAGGGCGAGGGCGAGGATGAGCAGGCCGGGCGAACCGGAGTCGACCAGGGCCAGTACGGGGAAGGCGAGCGCGGCCGAGGCGATGGCGCCGGCGAGCACGACGGGCCGGCGGCCGACCCGGTCCGACAGCGCGGACGCGGCGGGCAGGACGGCGAGGGCCACGCAGGAGGCGACGGTCACCGCGGTCAGCACCTGCGGCCGGGTGTATCCCTCGTCGACGGCGTAGGAGATCATGAAGCTCGTCAGCAGCGACTGGGTGGTGAAGGCGCCGATGCCGACGCACGCGGCGAGCAGCACGGGCTTCGGGCGGCGCAGCAGCTCCACGATCGGCGGCTTGTCCACCGGCTCCCGCTTGGCCTGCGCGAACAGCGGGCTCTCGGCGACCTTGAGACGCACGAACAGTCCGACGGCCAGCAGCACGATGCTCAGCAGGAACGGCACCCGCCAGCCCCAGGAGCGGAAGTCGTCGTCGGGCAGGCCGGCGACGAGGGTGACCACACCGGCCGACAGCACGGAACCGAGCGGGGCGCCGAGCTGGGTGAAGCTGGACCACAGCCCGCGCCGGGAGCCCTGCGTCTGCTCGGCGTGCTCGACGACCATCAGCATCGCGCCGCCCCACTCACCGCCGATCGCGATGCCCTGCACCACACGCAGGGCGACGAGCAGCACCGGGGCCCAGACGCCGATGGCGTCGTAGGTCGGCAGCAGGCCGATGAGGAAGCTGCCCAGACCCATCAGGACCATGGTCAGCAGCATCATCGACTTGCGCCCGATCCGGTCGCCGAAGTGGCCGAAGACGATGCCGCCGAGCGGACGGGCGAGATAGCCCGCCGCGAAGGTCCCGAACGCCGCGATGGTGCCGACGGCCGGGTCGGCCTGGGGGAAGAACAGGTCGCCGAAGACGAGCGCGGCGACCGTGCCGTAGACGAGGAAGTCGTAGAACTCGACGGTCGTGCCGAGCAGGCCGGAGATGGCCACGCGGCGCAACTGGCGTGAATCGGGGGCGGGTTGAGCGGCTGAGGGGGATGGCTGCACGGGGAGCTCCCTGGGGACGGGTCTCGGATAGCCCGTGAAGTTATGCATCCATCGTGCAGCAGTCAATCATTTGCACAACATCAGTTCAGGCCGTCCTCCGCGATCCGCAGCAGCAGTGCGTGCAGCGCCTCCCGCTCGGCCTCCTCCAGCGGGCCCAGCAGTTCGTTGGTCACCCGCAGTCCGGCCTCGTCGGTGTCGCGCAGGAACGCGCGGCCGTTCTCGGTCAGGACGACGATCCGGCTGCGGCGGTCGTCGGGGGAGGGGCGGCGCTCGGCGAAGCCCTGCTTCTCCAGGTCGTCGACCAGGCCGACGATGGCGCTCGGGTCGTAGT
>KL569144.1:16549-16771 GCA_000715635.1 Streptomyces violaceus
GGGCGGCGCTCGGCGAAGCCCTGCTTCTCCAGGTCGTCGACCAGGCCGACGATGGCGCTCGGGTCGTAGCCGAGCCGGGTGCTCAGCTCGCGCTGGAGGGTGCCCTCGGTGGTGGCGAGGAAGCGCAGTACCGCGTAGTGGCGCAGGCGCAGGCCCGACTCCTGGAGGCAGGCGTTGAAGAGCTGCCCCGAGCGCAGGCCCAGGCGGTACAGCAGGTAGCCC
>KL569144.1:16998-22410 GCA_000715635.1 Streptomyces violaceus
GTACAGCAGGTAGCCCGTGTCGGCGTGCAGCCCGCGCATCCACGGCTCGTGCGCGTCGATGGGCTTCGGGGTGACGTTCTGGCGTGTGATGACGGGCTCCCTGTGCTCGGTGCTTCCTGGGATTCCAGCATCCCGCACCCCGTGGGTCATCAACAACTATTGACGTCAACAATTATTGCTCTTAGCTTCGATCTCGAAGCCGCACCACCCGCATCAGCTCGTGAAGGGACCCACCCGTGCCCAGCATCGATCTCTCCGGCAAGGTCGCCGTCGTCACCGGCAGCGGCCGGGGCCTCGGCCTCGCCTACGCGCATGCCCTGGCCGCCCACGGCGCGTCCGTGGTGGTCAACGACGTCGACGAGGCCGTGGCCGAGGCGGCCGTGAAGTCCATCGAGGAAGCGGGCGGCCGGGCCGTCGCCGAGGTCGTCCCGGTCGGCAGCTCCGAGGCCGCGGAGCGGCTGGTGAACCGGGCGGTCGAGGAGTTCGGCCGGCTGGACGTCCTCGTCACCAACGCGGGCATCCTGCGCGACAAGGTGCTGTGGAAGATGACCGACGAGGACTTCGACGCGGTGATCACCACCCACCTCAAGGGCACCTTCACCTGCGCCCGCGCCGCCGCCGTCCGGATGCGCGAGCAGGGCGAGGGCGGCTCGCTGATCCTGGTCGGCTCCCCGGCCGGGCAGCGCGGCAACTTCGGCCAGACGAACTACGCCGCAGCCAAGGCCGGCATCGCGGCGATGACCCGCACCTGGTCCATGGAGCTGGGCCGGGCCAACATCACCGTCAACGCGATCGTGCCGGTCGCCGCGACCGCGATGACCGAGACGATCCCGGCCTTCGCCCCGTACATCGAGGCCATGCGCGGCGGCGAGCCCCTGCCGGACTTCCTGCGCAAGGGCGAGGGCTTCGGCACCCCGGAGGACTGCGCGGCCCTGGTCCCGTTCCTCGCCTCCGAGGCGGCGCGCGGCGTGACCGGCCAGTGCGTCGGCATCGGCGGCGACAAGGTGGCACTCTGGTCGCATCCGCAGGAGATCAGGGCGGCGTACGCCGACGGCGGCTGGACCCCCGGTGCCCTCGCCGACGCCTGGCCCACCTCGGTCGGTGCCGAACTCCAGCCGGTCGGCATCCCGGCGCCGAAGTTCCCGGAGGCGTGATGGACCTCTCCATGAACCCGGACGACCTCGTCGCCATCGACGTCCACACCCACGCCGAGGTGTCCTCCAAGGGCCACTCCTCCCTGGACGACGACCTGCACGACGCCTCCTCCGCCTACTTCAAGGTCGAGGGCAAGCGGAAGCCGACCCTGGAGGAGACCGCCGCGTACTACCGCGAGCGGAAGATGGCCGCCGTGATCTTCACGGTCGACGCCGAGTCCGCCACCGGCACCCCGCCCGTCCCCAACGAGGAGGTCGCCGAGGCGGCCGCCGCCAACGCCGACGTCCTCATCCCCTTCGCCTCCATCGACCCCTTCCGGGGGAGGGCGGGCGTCAAGCAGGCCCGCCGCCTGGTCGAGGAGTACGGGGTGAAGGGCTTCAAGTTCCACCCCAGCATCCAGGGCTTCTTCCCCAACGACCGCTCGGTGGCCTACGACCTCTACGAGGTCATCGAGGAGACCGGCACCATCGCCCTGTTCCACACCGGCCAGACGGGCATCGGCGCCGGAGTCCCCGGCGGGGGCGGCATCCGCCTCAAGTACTCGAACCCTCTCCACGTGGACGACGTCGCCGCCGACTTCCCGCATCTGAAGATCATCCTGGCGCACCCGTCCTTCCCCTGGCAGGACGAGGCCCTGGCCGTCGCCACGCACAAGCCGGGCGTGCACATCGACCTGTCCGGCTGGTCGCCGAAGTACTTCCCGCCGCAGCTCGTGCAGTACGCGAACACCCTGCTGAAGGACAAGGTCCTCTTCGGCTCCGACTTCCCCGTCCTCACCCCGGACCGCTGGCTCGCCGACTTCGACAAGCTGACGATCAAGGAAGAGGTCCGGCCGAAGATCCTCAAGGAGAACGCCGCCCGTCTGCTCGGGCTGACGAAACCGTAAGGGGCGTGACATGCGCAACGAGGGACTGGGGTCATGGCCCGCACGCCGGGCCCGCAAGACCCCGCACCGCACCGCCCTGATCCACGGCGACACCACCCGCACCTACGCCGGCCTGTACGAGCGCACCACCCGCCTCGCCCACGCCCTGCGCGAGAGGGGCATCCGGCGCGGCGACCGCATCGCCTACCTCGGCCCGAACCACCCCTCCTATCTGGAGACCCTGTTCGCGGCCGGCACGCTCGGCGCGGTCTTCGTCCCTCTCAACACCCGCCTGGCCGGCCCCGAGATCGCCTACCAGCTCGCCGACTCCGGCGCCAAGGCCCTCGTCTACGGCCCCTCGCACTCCGGTCTGGTCGCGGGACTGCCCGGCAGCACGGACGTCCGTACGTACGCCGAGGTGGGCGCCGAGTACGAGGAGGCGCTGGCCTCGGCCTCCGAGGAGTCCATCGACACACCGGTCACCCCGGACGACACCTGCATCATCATGTATACCTCGGGCACGACCGGCCGCCCCAAGGGCGCCATGCTCACCCATGGCAACCTCACCTGGAACGCGGTCAACGTCCTCATCGACCACGATCTGCTCGCCGACGAACGCGCCCTGGTCTCCGCCCCGCTGTTCCACACCGCCGGCCTGAACATGCTGACGCTCCCGGTCCTGCTGAAGGGCGGCACCTGCGTCCTGGTCGAGGCCTTCGACCCGAACGCCACCTTCGACCTGATCGAGCGGCACCGGATCACCTTCATGTTCGGCGTGCCGACGATGTTCGACCAGGTGGCCAGGCACCCGCGCTGGCCGGGGGCGGACCTCTCCTCGCTGCGGATCCTGACCTGCGGCGGCTCCCCGGTCCCCACCCCGCTGATCGCGGCCTACCAGGAGCGCGGACTGACCTTCCTGCAGGGCTACGGCATGACCGAGGCCGCGCCCGGCACGCTGTTCCTCGACGCCGAGCACGCCGTCAGCAAGGCGGGTTCGGCGGGCGTGCCGCACTTCTTCAGCGACGTGCGGGTCGTGCGGCCGGACCTCGGGCCGGTCGACGTCGGCGAGGTCGGGGAGGTCGTGGTGCGCGGACCGCACGTCATGCCCGGCTACTGGGGGCTGCCCGAGGAGACGGCCGCGTCCTTCGCGGACGGCTGGTTCCGCAGCGGTGACGCGGCCCAGGTCGACGAGGACGGCTACGTCCACATCGTCGACCGCATCAAGGACATGATCATCTCCGGCGGGGAGAACATCTACCCCGCCGAGATCGAGGACCAGCTCCTCGCCCACCCGGACATCGTCGAGTGCGCGGTCATCGGCGTGGCGGACGACAAGTGGGGTGAGGTGCCGCGCGCGGTCGTCGTCCCCCGCGAGGGCGCCGCACTCGACCCCGACGAGGTGCTCGCGTCGCTCGCGGGACGCCTCGCCAAGTACAAGATCCCGAAGTCGGTCGTCGTCGCGGACGAACTGCCGCGCACCGCCTCCGGAAAGCTCCTCAAGTCCCGTGTGCGCAAGCGCTACGGCACCAACTCCTAACGAAGGACAGCTGTATGAGCATCACCGTCAACGGTCTCGACGAACTGAAGAAGCTCGCGGGCAGCGACCTCGGCACCAGCGAGTGGATCGAGGTCACGCAGGAGCGGATCGACACCTTCGCCGACGCGACCGGGGACCACCAGTGGATCCACGTGGACCCCGAGAAGGCCAAGGAGGGCCCCTTCGGCGCCCCCATCGCACACGGTTACCTCACGCTCTCCCTCTTCATCCCGCTGTTCACCGAGCTGCTGGACGTCCAGGGCGTGACGACGAAGGTCAACTACGGCCTCAACAAGGTGCGTTTCCCCTCTCCCGTGAAGGTGGGCTCCCGCATCCGGCTGACGGCCAAGCTCGCGGAGGTCGAGGACGTGCCGGGCGGCGTGCAGATCACCGTCGAGGGCGCCATCGAGATCGAGGGCGGCGCCAAGCCGGCGGCGGTGCTGCAGAGCCTGTCGCGGTTCTACGCTTGAGGCCGCGCGGGCACCAGGTCGAGCAGGCGTTCCGAGGCGTCGCGCGCGAGCGGTGAGAGCCGGTCGTGCACGGCCCGGAACGTCTTCTCGGCCTGGTCCGCCGGCCAGTCGTCCGGCAGATGCTTGACGGGCAGGCGCGGGTCGCGCCGGACGATCCGGAGCCACTCGGTCTGGAGACGCAGGCGCAGGACGAGAGCGTCGTCGGCGTCCGGCAGCTCGTCCTCCCACGGCTGCCAGCGCCGTACGAACGCCTCGTAGTGGCCGGCCAGGTCGGACAGCTCCCAGGTCTCCTCGATCATCTGACCGATGTCCATGCCGGTGTCCGCGTGGGCCCGGAAGACCTTCACATGGGCGGACAGGCCGAGCTCGGCGACCAGTGCCGACACGTCGACCTCGCCCGGGGCGATCCACAGGCCGTTGAACAGCGGGCCGAAGCCGCTCCAGGTCAGCTGGGAGCGCAGGTCGTGGCGCTGGCGCTGCCAGGACTCGGGCAGGGAGAAGCCGAGCAGGGTCCAGGTGCCGTCCCAGTGCCGGTTGACGGCGCCGGTCTGCCAGATGCGCCGCTCACCGTCGCGCAGCACGGCCTCCGAGCGCTCGGTCAGCCCGAAGTACATCCGGCGGCCCTCGCGCTGGCGGCGCAGCAGGTCCCGGTTCACCATGCGGGTCAGCGTCGAGCGGGTCGCCTGCTCGCCGATCCCGGCGCGGGAGAACACGTCGATGACGCTGCCCGAGTACACGCAGACATCACGCCCGAGCACCTGGTCGCCCAGGAACGTCAGCATGAGGGACTGGGGCCGCAGCGACTCTTCACCGGTCACGCGGCCCACCGTACCTCCGTCGGATCAGTCCATGACCTGCTGGTACCCGGGGTCAGGAACCCTCGACATCGACGAACACCGGGTTCGCATAGAACCACGTGTCCGCCCACGGGTCACCGTCCCCGGGCGCGTGCGGGACCGGACCGTGCGGGTCGACCGAGGCTCCGAGGTAGCCGGTGCCGTTGCGGTTGCCGTCGCTGCCGCGCAGCCGGACGTAGAAGGACTCGTCCCCGGCGGTGAGCGGGATGCGCAGCGTGTACGTCCCCTTGCGGCCGCTGACGTCCTTGGTGTGTACGACCTTGGTGTCCGGCGCCTTCCAGGTGTCCCGGTCGGTGACGGGGCCCCGCACCGCACCCCGGATCACGTCGACGTGCCGGAGCTCGGGCAGGATGCCCTGCGCGTTGGGGCGGGAGGCGGTCGTGACGGTGACGTACAGGCTGATCCTCTCGCCCTTGCGGACGCGCAGCCGGCCGCCCAGGGTGACGCCGCGACCGGCGTCGCGGTCCCGCTTGACCCGGACGTCGAGCCCGTCGAGCAGATGCCCGTGGTCCAGCCAGACGCGGCCCG
>KL569144.1:22635-23581 GCA_000715635.1 Streptomyces violaceus
TAGCCGTAGCGGGTGACACCGACGTGGGTGCGACTGAACTGGCCGGGCCAGAAGTCGCTGCCGGGCTGTGGGGTGTCGGTGTTCACCGGGTCGGGGAGCTTGCCGGTGTTGTCGAAGTTCTGTCCGGTCGGCCAGTCGCCGTTCTTCCAGGTGTCGAAGACGGTCCGGTGGTTGTCGGAGTTGGTGGTGATCGAGAACAGTCTGCCCTCGGCGAGCAGCGCGTCCCACAGCCCGCCGACGGTCGCCGTCGCCCAGTCGAAGCCGCCGTACGTCAGATAGGCGTCCGCCGGGTAGCCGGACCAGGACTGGGTGGACGGCTTGTTCTCGTACTCGCCGCGGATCGAGGTCGTGCCGCGCCAGCCGGGGATGGCGGCACCCTGGGCACCGGGGGCACCCTCCATGCCGATCATGATCTCGGGAGCCGCGTCCCGCCAGTTGCGCATCTCGTGCGGGGAGTCGATCCCGAGCCGCAGCGGGTGGTTGGCGAGCACGAGGACGTCGTCGACATAGCCCGAACGGCGCTGCTCGGCCAGCCACTTGATCGCCTTGACGGCGTGCGCCTCGTTGCGGGCCGTGTCGGTCGCGCCGGCCGAGCCCTCGGTGTAGTTGAGCAGCTTGCCGTCGTAGGCGAGCTCGAACTGCGTGAGCAGATCCACCTCGTGGGGGCCGGGCGCCGCGAACACCGTGCAGTGCTCGGCGGCCGGGATGTACCACTCCAGGCCCTGGAAGATCAGCTGACGCGGGTTCTCCGCACGGGCTTTGAGGATCTCCTCGTGCTCCAGCTGCGCGCCGTAGTAGGCGTGCCCGAAGTTGGAGTGCTCGTTGAACACCATCCAGTCCAGGCCGTACTTGGCGGCGGCCTTCGCCTGCTGGGAGAACGTGTACTTGGCGTCGTGACTGTAGACGGAGTGGACGTGGTGGTCGCCCACCAGATACGCCAGCCGCG
>KL569144.1:23803-25654 GCA_000715635.1 Streptomyces violaceus
GAGATGTGTATAAGAGACAGAGCCGAGGGTGAAGGCGGCGCCGAACAGGCCCGCGCGGCGCAGGAGTCCGCGCCTGGACAGGCCCTGCGGATCGAGTGCGGAGGGCGAGACGGAGGGGTCGGCCCAGTCGGGCAGCTGCTGCTCGGTCATGGTGATCCTCGAGAAGGGAGTCAGTGCGTCATGAAGGAGGTGACGGGCAGCGCCCGTTCGACGATGCGGACGTCACCGAGACGTCCGTGCAGGATCTGGTCGATCTTCCCGCCGTACTCGTAGCCGCCCAGCAGCCACGGCAGCCCCACGGAGGTGATGCCGACGGAGGCCGCCTTGGGATTACGGAGTACCGGGCAGCCCTCGACGTACAGCGTGCTGTGCCTGCCGTCGTTGACGACCGCGAGGTGCCACCAGGTCTCCAGCGGGGTCTCCTGGGCCCAGTTGGTGGCGATGCCCTGCTGGTTGAGCGGGCGCATCGCCCACTGCGGTTCACGGTCGTTGGACAGCGACAGGGTGGCCAGCGGCTCGTCCGGGTCGTCGGCGGTCTTGCCGGCGGCGCCGCCCGTGCCCGTGCGCGAGACCAGGCCCGACCAGGCGTTGTGGTCCGGGTCCCAGTCGGCGGGCAGACGGTAGAACGCCTCGACGGTGTAGCCGTCCTCGAAGGTGGCCGAGTTGAGCGGTGCGCCGTCGACGGTGCGCAGATAGGCGCCCTTCAGCGGCGACTTGAAGCCCTGGAACTCCAGGCTGCCGTGGCACGGCTGGTCGGGGTGGTGGTCCGCCGACCAGCCCAGCGCGCCGCCGCCCACCGTGACGAGCGAGAGGTCGTTGCCCCGCCCGGACAGGTCCCGGACCGTGCCGTCCACCGGCTTCTCGAAGCGCCAGTACGCCATCGTGCCCGGGACCAGCAGCTTCGCGGCGGGCCTGGCCGGCCGCGCGGGCACCGGGGCGAAGCCGGAGAAGCGCTGCTGGAAGTCGATCTCGACGGAGAACCGGTCGGCGTCGCCGCTCAGCTCCATCTCCTGTCGCTCCAGCTCGTTGAGCCCCTTCTTCGCCCGGCCCAGGATCCACGGGGAGACCGTCTCCACGTCGATGACGTTCCGGTCCAGGTCGAAGCGGTAGAGGCGGATCATCGCCGCGCCGCCGAAGTAGCGGTTCTGGTAGTTCGTCAGATGCAGCTGGACGTCGTGCCCGGCCGCGTTCTTCCGCGTCGCCCGGGCGGCGGGCCAGTAGTGCCCGTTGAGGGTGAGGAAGATCTGGTCGTGGTCCTCGACCAGCTGGTCCCACAGCTGCTGCCCGTACTCCGACAGGGAGCCGTCCTCGACGACCAGTTCGTGCGTCGTGAGGATCACCGGCGTCTTCGGGTGCTTCGCCAGAACCTCCTTCGCCCACGCGTAGCCCTGCGGCGACAGCCGCCAGTCCAGCGCCAGCACCATCCATTCCCGGCCGCCCGCGGTGAACAGGTGGTAGGTGTTGTAGCCGTCCGGGGAGGCACCGCCGAACGTCCGCTGCCCCTTGAACCGCCGCGGACCGAAGGCGTCCAGGTACGGCGTCGACCCGCGCTGGTCGGTCGTCGACGACTTCACGTCGTGGTTGCCGGCCAGGACGCTGTAGCCGACGCCCCGCCGGTCCAGCAGCCGGAACGCCTCGCCGATCGCCGCGAACTCCTCCTTCGCGCCGTTCTGCGTGAGGTCCCCGAGATGCGACAGGAAGACGAGGTTCTCCTCCTTGCCGTGCTCCAGCAGATAGCGCAGTGACGCCTCCACCGGTGCCTTGTCGATGCTCGGCCCGTCGAAGAGGTACTGGGTGTCCGGCATCACGGCGAGCGTGAAGCGGCGGCTGTGCGGATCGGGACGCCAGCTC
>KL569144.1:25862-26275 GCA_000715635.1 Streptomyces violaceus
GATCGGGACGCCAGCTCGACGGCGCCGCCACGGCGGTGACGGCCGGCAGCGCGGCCACCGCCCCGGCGGTCGCGCCGAGCAGCGCCGTGGCACGAAGGAAACTGCGTCTTCCGGCACCGGCCTGGGGCGCCTCGCCCAGGTCGTGGTCATGCGAAGTGCACACAGGTGCTCCATGAGGTGACTGAGAGGGGAGGAACTCAGAGAACGCGCAGCGTCCAGCTCCAGCGATGGACGCCGGCCGCGACGAGGTAGGAAGCGAAGGTGTCGGGCCCGCAGGACGCCGTGCCCAGCCCGCGGTGCGCCGCGTCGATGTGCACCACGCACCCGGCACGCGGCACCAGTTCGTCGTGATGGGCCGCCGAGGCGAGGTCGGCCGCGCGATGGCGGGTCACGGACACTTGGCAGGGCCGGCC
>KL569144.1:26458-27077 GCA_000715635.1 Streptomyces violaceus
GTCACGGACACTTGGCAGGGCCGGCCCAGCCGCACCGCCAGCCCGGTGGCGTCCGGCGCGGACAGCGTGAACCGCCGTACGCTGTGCCGCCCGCCGCTCTCCTGCGGCCGCAGATACGGCGTGAACAGCTCGTCCACCGGCAGACCGTGGTGGCCGACGGGCGCGCCCGCCCCCCGGTCCGGATACGACTCCCAGGGGCCCTGCCCGAACCACTCCAGCAGGTTCAGCCCGGCGACCGTCTCGAAGACGGACCCGACCCGGGCCACGTCGTCCAGCGCCTCGGGCAGCTCGGCGCTCTCCTCCACCAGGAGCCCGCCCTCGACGGCCGTGAACACCTGCTCGTGCCGGACGGTCCCGCCCGGGCAGAGATGGTCGGCGACGACGGCCACCCGTCCCGGATCACGCCGTACGGCGACGACCTTCCGGGTGGGCGCGTCCAGCCCCCAGTCCCGCCACCGGCCCGCCATGCCGCCCAGTTCGTCGTTGTCGGTGGGCGCCCGCCACAGGGACAGCGTGGGCGCGGCCGCCAGCAGCGGATGGACCAGCAGCCCGTCCTCGTCGACCTCCACCGGGCGGTCCGTGACCGGGATGTGCCGCACCGGCTCCGCCGCCCGCAGCC
>KL569144.1:27395-28652 GCA_000715635.1 Streptomyces violaceus
GGAGCGGTGAGGGTGCCGCCGTCGGCGAGGGACAGCTCCCACGCGCCGGACAGCCAGTCCAGGCCCCGGAAGTGCTGGTGGTTGCCCAGGACGACGCCCTCGTGCCGGAAGCACTCGATGCGCAGCGGCGCGGCGATCTCCCGGTGCTCGAACATCACGGGCTTGGGGGTGCGGTCGGGGAAGACGACCCCGTCGGCGATAAAGGCGCCGTCGTGGTCCGTCTCCCCGAAGTCGCCGCCGTACGCCCAGCGATGCCCGGGCGCGGCGACACCGTTGTCATAGAGCCCGGCGCCCCCACGCCCGGCCGGTCTGCCGTCGTTCACACGCTGGAGGATGCCGTGGTCCCAGAACTCCCAGATGAACCCGCCCTGAAGACCCGGGGTGGCCTCGATGGCCTCCCAATGGTCGGCCAGCGTGCCGTTGCTGTTGCCCATGGCGTGCGAGTACTCGCACTGGATGAGCGGCTTGGTCTGGGTCCCGGACATGGCGTGCGCCAGGCACTCCTGGAGCGGCGCGTACATCGGGCAGGCGATGTCGGAGGACAGGTCCGGATCGGCCCAGCCGAGCTTGGCGGCGCCCTCGTACTGCACCGGCCGCCGGGCCGGGTCGTGCCGGCGTACCCAGCCCGCCGCCGCGTCGTGGTTGGCGCCGTAGTCCGACTCGTTGCCCAGCGACCAGATGATGACGGACGGGTGGTTCTTGTCCCGCAGCACCATCCGCGCGACCCGGTCGACGAAGGCGCCCAGATAGCGAGGGTCGTCGGCGATCTCGTGCGCGTGGTCGTGGGACTCGAGGTCGGCCTCGTCGACGACGTAGAAACCGAGCTCGTCGGCCAGGTCGTACAGGGACGGGTCGTTCGGGTAGTGCGCGGTGCGGATCGCGTTGAAGCCGAACCGTTTCAGCAGGACGAGGTCCGCGCGCA
This sequence comes from Streptomyces violaceus, assembly GCA_000715635.1. Taxonomy (GTDB): domain Bacteria; phylum Actinomycetota; class Actinomycetes; order Streptomycetales; family Streptomycetaceae; genus Streptomyces; species Streptomyces violaceus. The sequence continues at coordinate 28,318 of KL569144.1, forward strand.
TGTCGTCGTACGACACCGTCCGGCCGGTCAGCGGATGGAAGTCGTGCCGGTTGACGCCCCGGATGAACACGCGCTCGCCGTTGACCAGCAGGTCCCGGCCGGAGATCTCGACGTCACGGAAACCGATCCGGTGGTGCGAGGTGTCGGCGACCGTGCCGTCGGCGCGGTGCAGCCGTACGGTCAGGCCGTACAGCTCGGGCGTCTCGGCGGTCCAGGCGCGCACGTCCGGTACGGCCGTCCGCAGCCGGGCCTCGCCGAGGAAGTCGGAGACGCGTTCGTCCTCGGCGTTGGCGCGGTCGAACTCCGTGTCCTGCGTGAGCAGGTGCCCGTCCAGC
>KL569144.1:28840-32795 GCA_000715635.1 Streptomyces violaceus
CGTTGGCGCGGTCGAACTCCGTGTCCTGCGTGAGCAGGTGCCCGTCCAGCTCCCCGCTGACGTACCAGCCCTCGGGCAGCGCCCCGTCCGTGTCCCGCACCCGGCAGTCCACCCGCAGGTCGCCGTCCCGCCGGGCCCGCACGGCCACGTCCGCGAGATGCAGCGGGTCCCGCGCGTACAGCAGCACCGAGCGGGTGATCCCGCCGTGCCACCAGTGGTCCTGGTCCTCGATGTGTGAGGCGTCCGACCACTTCACGACGGTCAGGCGCAGGGTGGCCCGCTCCCCGGGGCGCACGTGTCCCGTCAGGTCGAACTCGGCGGCCAGATGGGAGTCCTTGGAGATCCCGGCCGGCCGCCCGTCCACGTGCACCAGCAGCACGCTCTCGGCGGCCCCGACCTGGAGCACGATCCGCCGCCCGGTCCACTCGGCCGGCACGTCCACCGCCCGCTCGTACACCCCCGTCGGGTTGGCGGCGGGCACCTGAGGCGGGAACTCGGCGAACGGCATGCGGATGTTCAGGTACCGCGGGAGGTCGTCCGTGCCCTGCATGGTCCACACACCGGGCACGTACGACGACGACCAGACCTCCCCGAGCGGGGCGTCCGGCGCGGGCAGCAACTGGAAGCGCCAGTCGCCGTCCAGGGAATGGGCCCCGGCCCGCCGGTCGACGGCGTTCATGGGCAGACGCCCCCAGGAGGTCACCTCGGGTGACTCCCAGGGGCGCAGGGCGATCAGGGGATCGAGGGGTGCGTCGTTCATGACCATTCTCGAAGTCGGTGCGGTGGGCCCGGTCAGGACACGGCCCCGCAGGCCCCAGGCGGGGTCGACGGGGATGCCCAGACGGTCCAGGACGGTGGGGGCGATGTCGATGAGGCGGGGCGAGTCGAGCCGGGTGCCCGCGGGCCCGCCCGGCTCGGCGAGGACGACGAAGACCTCCCGCTCGGCACGCGTGTCACCGCCGTGGCCGCCGGAGTCGAGGTGACCGTGGTCCGTGGTCACCAGCACGGTCCAGCGTTCCCCGGCGTGCGCCGGGTCCGAGCGCCGGGCGTCGATCGCCCCCAGCAGCCGTCCGAGGTGCGCGTCCTGGGCGAGGAGGGCGCGATCGTAGGCGGGGGAGAGGGGGCCCGTGGCGTGGCCCGCCTCGTCGGTGGCGCCGAAGTACACGAACACCACGTCCGGGTCGTCCTCGGTGAGCCAGCGTGCCGCGGTGTCGGCGACGCGGCGGTCCGCGCTCGCGTAGCCGTCGGATTCGCCGTCGTAGTGGACCCGTCGGCCGATCACGGGGCCGAGGACACCGCGGCGGACCAGCTCCGGCCAGGACACCGCGGCCGCGGTGCGCAGACCCGGCCGGGCTGCCACGGCGCGGCTCAGGAAGTCGGGGTGGCGGGTGTAGTCGGCGCCGGTGAAGTCGTTGCCGGTCACCCCGTGACGGTCGGGCCACACCCCGGTCAGCACGCTCGACCAGCCCGGCCCGGAGTCGGTGTAGGCCATGCTGGTCGACGGCCCGTTCCCGGCCTGGCCGTCGGCCTCCCCGTAGGGCAGCAGGCTCGTGCCGTGGGCGCCCGCGGCCATCAGGCCGTGCAGCACGGGTGCCGCGGACGCGGAGAGGGCCAGCCGGTCGAAGCGCAGCCCGTCCATGCCGACGACGAGCACCTTGGCGCGTGGGGCCTCGGAGTTGACGTCCGTCACTGGGTGCCTCTCTTGTGTGGCTGCTGAGAGCTCGGGACGGGACCGGCTGCTTCGGCTGCGCGTCCCCTGTGGCTGATCGCGCCCACGCGACGGAGCCGCATATCAACACAGCCCCGCGCCCCTGTCGGGGCGCGGCTGTCCGGTCAGCTCCCCTGAACCGCTCCCTCGGTGGCGCCCGCGATGAACCCGCGGGCGAAGATGGTGAACACCACGACCAGCGGAACCGACGCCATGAGCACACCGGCCATGACCATGCTGTAGTCGGTGGTGTGGCCGACGTGGAGCTGGGCGAGCGTCACCTGGAGCGTGAGGTGGCCGGGGTCGGTGAGCACGATGAGCGGCCAGATGTAGTCGTTCCAGGCGCCGACGAAGGCGTAGATGGCGAGGAAGGACAACGCGGGCTTGATCATCGGCAGCACGATGTTCCAGTACTGGCGGAAGAACCCCGCGCCGTCGATGCGCGCGGCGTCGAGGAGTTCGTCCGGCACGCCGTTCTCGATGTACTGGCGCAGCCAGAAGATGCCGAAGGCGTTGGCGAGGGCGGGCAGGACCAGCGCCTTGAGCGTGCCGACCCAGCCGATGTCGGACATCAGGATGAACTGCGGCAGGACTGCCAGCTGGAGCGGCAGCATCATGAACCCCACCAGCATGGCGAACAGCACCTTGCGGCCGGGGAAGTCGAACTTGGCGAAGGCGAAGGCCGCCAGGGAGTCGACGAACAGCACCAGGACGGTGGTGACGGTCGCGACGACAAGGGTGTTCAGCATCGACCCGAAGAAGTCGATGGTGTCGAGCACGTGCCGGACGTTCTCCAGCAGGTGGGATCCGAAGGTCAGCTTCGGCGGGCTCTTGTAGATGTCCTCGGTGGTGTTCGTCGCCATGACGATCGTCCATACGAACGGGAAGACCGAGATCAGCACGGCCAGGCCGAGGAGTATGTGCGCGGTCAGCCCCTTGGGGCGCCGTGACCGCCTCTTGACCAGTGCGGTCATGACTTCCTCCCGCGCTGGACGACGCGCCAGTTGACGACGACCAGCAGCATGATCAGTACGAAGAAGGCCCAGACGATGGCCGCGCCGTAGCCGTAGTCGTTGTTGACGAAGGCCGACTGGTAGAAGTACAGCAGCGTGGTCAGGCCCGCCTGGCCCGGGCCGCCGAGGTTCGGGTTGGCGGCGTTGCTGCCGAACAGCACCTGGGGCTCGCTGAAGCTCTGCAGGCCGTTGATGGTCGAGATGACGACCGTGAACAGGATGATGGGCCGCATGATCGGCATGGTGATCTGGAAGAACGTGCGGATGGGACCCGCGCCGTCCAGCCTGGCCGCCTCGTAGATCTGCGTGGGGATGGCCTGGAGGCCGGCCAGGTAGATGATCATGTTGTAGCCGGTCCACATCCAGGTCATCAGCAGCGCGATGACCAGTTTGATCAGCCACGGATTGCTCAGCCACGGCACGGGTGAGATGCCGACGGTGCCCAGGATCGCGTTGACCAGACCGAAGTTGTTGCTGAACACCGCGCCGAAGAAGATCGACACGGCGACGATCGAGGTGACGTTCGGTATGTAGAGGGCGATGCGGTAGAAGCCCTTGAAGCGCCGCACCGAATGCAGCAGCGTCGCCAGCACCAGAGCGCCGAACAGCGTGGGGACGGTGGACAGGACCCAGATCACCAGGGTGTTGCGGATCGACATCCAGAAGACCGGGTCGTCCCACAGGAACCGGAACTGCTGCAGGCCCACGAACTGGATGGTGCCCAGGCCGTCCCAGCGCTGGAAGGCCAGGTACAGCGAATAGAAGACCGGGAAGAACGAGAAGGCGCCGAAGATCAGGAAGAAGGGCGAGATCGCCAGGTACTGCCGCCAGTGGGACAGCACCCGGCGACGACTCGGCCGTACGGCGCCCGCCGGCGGCGTGCGCCGGGGACGGAAGCGGGCCGGGCCCGGCCCGCCGTGGCGCCGGGGCACCGCGGCGGGTCCGGTGACCGGAGGGGAGGCCATCGCTCAGCTCACCCCCTGGCGGCGGGCGATCTGCTTGGCCTGGCTGACCGCGTCCTGCCATGCGGCGTCGGGCTTCTTGCCCTTGGCCTCGATGCTGCTCAGCTCGGTCATGAAGGGAGCCATGACGGCGGCGTCCGCGGGTGCCTCGTAACTGGCAGGTATGGCCTTGGCGGCCGGGCCGAACACCTCGATGACCTTCTGCCCGCCGAAGAAGGGGTCGCCGCCCGTCATGGCCGGCATGGCGTACGCCGCCGGCGCGGCGGGGAAGA
>KL569144.1:32994-34339 GCA_000715635.1 Streptomyces violaceus
GCCGCCGGCGCGGCGGGGAAGATCGCGGCGTCGGCGAAGCCGCGGGCGTCGTTCGCCGGGCTGAGGATCCAGCTGATGATCTTGAATGCCTCTTCGGGGTTCCGGCACTGCCTGGGCAGGGCCAGGTAGGAGCCGCCCTGGTTGGCCGGGCCGCCAGGCATCGCGCAGACCCGCCACTTGCCCTTGGTCTTCGGGGCCGCCTGCTCGATGTCCAGCGCATGCCAGGCCGCACCGAGTTCGGTGCTCAGGCTCTTGCCGACGGCGGCGTTCCAGGTGTTGTCGTTGATCTTGGCGTCGAGGCCGAGGGTGTAGGGGCGGACCGCCGTGGTCCACGCCTTGCGGATGTGGTCCTGGTCGCCGATGAAGCGGTTGTCCTTGTCGATGAACCGCTCGGTGCCCTGCCCGACCACCATGTTGAACACCGAGCCGATGTTGTTGACCAGGTAGGTGCCGGACACCTTCTTCTTCAGCTCGGTGCCGAGCGCGAAGTAGTCCTCCCAGGTCCCCGCCTGAGCCGCGACCTTGTCGGGGTCGGTGGGCAGTCCGGCCTTGTCGAACAGGTCCACTCGGTAGAAGAGCGCGGTGGGGCCGATGTCGATCGGGAAACCGAGCTGCTTGCCGTCCTCGGTCCGGGCGAGCTTGGTCTTCCAGTCCAGGTACTGGGACGAGATGTCCTTGAAGCCCAGGTCGTTCAGGTCGAGGAAGCGGTTCGCGTTGGGCAGGAAGGACGCCATGTCCTCCCCCTTGATGCCGGTGATGTCGGGCACGGAGGTACCCGCCGCGAGGGTGGTGGTGAGCTTCGACTTGAAGTCCCCGCCGATGGAGGCGACGGTCAGCTTCACCTCCTTGCTGAAGTGCGTCTTCGCCTCGGCGACCACCTTGTCGCTGAGCGCGCCTCCCCAGTACCACAAGGTGAGGTTCTTGCCGTTCTTGCCGCCGGCCGAATCCGAGCCGTTGCCGCATGCCACGGTCAGACCGGAGGCGGCCGCGGTGAACGCGGCGGCCTGGAGGAAGCGTCTGCGGGAAAGGTCCACGGGGTCACTCCTGTTGTTGCTGTTCGACGTGGAGAGGGGTGCGGGGATCAGTGCCGCCGTTCGGAGGCGCGTGGGCCGACGGACGTGTGAGGGGCCGGCGGGGTGAGGGGGGCGTATGCGACCGCCGGCCCGGGATCCGCCGGGAGCCGGTCGGCCAGGAAGCCGTACGACCGCTTCAGTTCGGGATCGGTCAGGGAGTGCCACCAGCGGTGCACGCCGTACCAGCCGGGGGCGGCAAGCGCCCCGCCGTGGTGTCCGACGGACAGCCCGGCCGCGAGCACCGCGAACCGCAGCCGCTCCGCCAGCGGCCA
>KL569144.1:34560-34903 GCA_000715635.1 Streptomyces violaceus
CCGTCGAGCGAGGCGGTGACGAAGGCGGCGCCGAAGACGTCCCCGGCACCCGTCGCGTCGAGCACGTCGACGTCGAGGGCGGGCACGTCCGCGTACTCGCCGGTGATCTGGTCGACGGCCAGTGCGCCGTCCCCGCCCCGGGTGACCACGGCGACCGGCACCAGCTCGGACAGTGTGCCGAGCGCGGCCACCGCGCTGTCGGTGCGGGTGTAGGCCATGGCCTCCATCTCGTTCGGGAGGAAGGCGTGGCACAGGGCCAGCTGCTCCAGGAGAGCCGGCGGCCACTCCTGCGTGGGGTCCCAGCCGACGTCGGCGTAGACCTGCGTGCCGTTCGCGGCGGCCT
>KL569144.1:35133-43242 GCA_000715635.1 Streptomyces violaceus
GGGGGAGCCACTCGCGCGGCTCGGCCTCGAGGTGCACCAGGGCGGTACGCGCCTCGGGCGGGTCGCCCATCAGCACGTCCTGCGAGTACGGCGGCTCCTGGCCATGGGTGAGCAGGGCGCGGTCGTGGCCGAAGGCGACGGAGACGGTGACCGGGGTCGGCCAGCCGTCCGCCGTCCGGGAGGGCGAGAGGTCGATGCCCTCCTGGTCGCACAGGACGTCCCGGCAGTGCTCTCCGTAGAAGTCGTCGCCGAACACGGTGGCCAGGGAGGTCCTGAGGCCGAAGCGGGAGGCCGCCACCGCGAGGTTCGCGATGCCGCCCGGGCCGCAGCCCATGCCCTCGGTCCAGATCTCCTCGCCGGGCGTCGGCGGCTTGCCGAGCCCCGTGAGGACGAGGTCGTAGAAGAGCAGCCCGGTCAGCAGCACATCGGGCCGGTCGTCGTCCACGGAGGTGTCCTCTCGCTCGAGTTTGACGGAGATCGTCAAAACTCTTCATTTCCGTGACCGGAATCGTGCGCTGCTCGGAGAGATTGGTCAATACCCGAGCAGAACTGAGCATGGAAATGATTGAAGATGACGAGTAGTGTTCCGGCCGTGCTGGCAGAACGACGACACCAACTCATCCTGCGGGCCCTTCGCTCCGGAGGCCCCGCGGCTGTGACCGACCTCTCCGAGCGACTGGGTGTGAGCCCGGCCACTATCAGGCGTGACCTGGTCAAACTGGAAGAAGACGGGCTTCTCACTCGCGTCCACGGCGGCGCCGTGGTCGAGGAGGGCGACCAGCCCTTCGCCGAGGTCGCCGAGGTGCGCGTCTCCGAGAAGGACGCCATAGCGGAGCGCGCGGCGGCGATGATCGAGGACGGCCAGTCGATCCTGCTGGACATCGGGACGACCGCCTACCGCCTGGCCCGGCAGCTGCACGGCCGCCGGCTCACCGTGATCACCAGCAACCTGGTGGTCTACGAGGAACTGGCCGACGACGAGGGCATCGAGCTGGTCCTGCTCGGCGGCATGGTCCGCCGCGAGTACCGCTCCCTGGTCGGCTTCCTCACCGAGGACAACCTGCGCCAGCTGCACGCCGACTGGCTCTTCCTCGGCACCAGCGGTGTGCGGCCCGGCGGGCAGGTCATGGACACGACGGTCGTGGAGGTGCCGGTCAAACGGGCCATGATCAACGCCAGTGAGAAGGTCGCCCTGCTCGCCGACACGGCGAAGTTCCCCGGACACGGGATGGCGAAGGTCTGCGGTCCCGAGGACCTGGACGTGGTGGTGACGAACGCGCCGGTCGACACGGCGACGCGGGCCTCCTTGCAGGAGGCGGGCGTCGAGGTCGTCGTGGCGGGAAGGGTGCAGACGTGAAGCTGACGATTCTGGGCGGCGGAGGATTCCGCGTGCCGCTGGTGTACGGGGCGCTCCTCCAGGACCACGCCGAGGGCCGGGTGACGCACGTCGTCCTGCACGATCTGGACGCCGGGCGGCTGTCGGCGGTCACCCGTGTCCTCGCCGAGCAGGCGGCCGACGTCCCCGACGCGCCCGAGGTGAGCGCCACCACCGACCTCGACGAGGCCCTGCGCGGCGCCGACTTCGTGTTCTCCGCGATCCGCGTCGGCGGCCTCGAGGGCCGCGCGAACGACGAACGGGTGGCCCTGGCCGAGGGCGTTCTCGGCCAGGAGACGGTCGGCGCGGGCGGCATCGCCTACGGCCTGCGCACGGTCCCGGTCGCCGTCGACATCGCGCGGCGGGTGGCCCGGCTCGCGCCCGAGGCCTGGGTCATCAACTTCACCAACCCGGCCGGCCTGGTCACCGAGGCGATGTCCCGCCACCTCGGCGACCGCGTCATCGGCATCTGCGACTCCCCGGTCGGCCTCGGCCGCCGCATCGCCCGCGTGCTCGGCGCGAACCCGAAGGAGGCGTGGATCGACTACGTCGGTCTCAACCACCTCGGCTGGGTGCGCGGTCTGCACGTCGCCGGCCGGGACGAACTGCCGCGTCTGCTCGGCGACCCCGACCTGCTCGGCTCCTTCGAGGAGGGCAAGCTCTTCGGCGTCGACTGGCTCCGGTCCCTCGGCGCGATCCCCAACGAATACCTGCACTACTACTACTTCAACCGTGAGGCCGTACGGGCGTACCAGCAGGCCGAGAAGACCCGCGGTGCCTTCCTGCACGACCAGCAGGCCCGCTTCTACGCCGAGATGAAGAACCCGGACGCCCCCGCCCTGAAGGTCTGGGACGACACCCGCGCCGAACGCGAGGCCACCTACATGGCCGAGAACCGTGAGACGGCGGGCGCCGGCGAACGCGACGAGGACGATCTGTCCGGCGGCTACGAGAAGGTGGCCCTCGCCCTGATGCGGGCCATCGCCCGGGACGAGCGCACGACCCTGATCCTCAACGTCCGCAACCGGCGCACCCTGTCGGTCCTGGACACCGACGCCGTCATCGAGGTCCCCTGCCTCGTCGACGCCAACGGCGCCCACCCCGTCACCGTCGAGCCGCTGCCCGACCACGCCACCGGACTGGTCTGCGCGGTCAAGGCCGTCGAGCGCGAGGTGCTGTCCGCCGCCGACTCCGGCTCGCAGGCGACGGCCGTGAAGGCCTTCGCGCTGCACCCGCTCGTCGACTCCGTCAATGTGGCCCGCCGGCTGGTCGAGGGCTACACCGAGGTCCATCCCGGGCTGGCGTACCTTAGGTGAGCGCCGATCGGTAAGCGCTTTCCCTCCCGCTCTTCCCGTTTCTGGAGACACTTCATGCACGACGAACGCAGCCGCATCGAGGAGCGCGTGCAGCGCCTTCACGACCAGCGCATCAAGACCGCGATCTACGCGGCCACCGTTCCCTTCGAGGTGGAGGCCTGGCAGGCGCCGGGGGAGCCGGTCCCGTTCGAGGAGGCCGCCGCCGCCTCGTACGAGCCGTTCGCGATGGGCACCCCCTGGGGCCCGCCCTGGGGCACCACCTGGTTCCGCATGCGCGGTGAGGTGCCCGCCGAGTGGGCCGGCAAGCGCGTCGAGGCCGTCATCGACCTCGGGTTCGTGGGCGACTGGCCCGGCAACCAGGCCGAGGCCCTGGTGCACCTCACGGACGGCACCCCGCTGAAGGCCGTCAACCCGCTCAACCAGTACGTGGCGATCGCCAACCCGGCGACGGGCGGGGAGACCGTCGACTACCTGGTCGAGGCCGCCTCCAACCCGGACATCCTGGCGGACAACTTCTCGAAGATCACCCCGCTCGGCGACAAACTGACCGCGGGCGACCAGCCGATCTACACCTTCCGCAGCGCCGACATCGCGATCCTCGACGAGGACGTCTGGCACCTCGACCTCGACGTCCAGGTGCTGCGCGAGCTGATGCTGGAGCTGGGCGAGCACGACCCGCGCCGGCACGAGATCGCGCACGCGCTCGACCGGGCGATGGACCTGCTCGACCTGGACGACGTCTCCGGCTCCGCACCCGCGGTCCGCGAGGCGCTCCAGCCGGTCCTGTCCCGCCCCGCGCACGCCAGCGCGCACACCGTCTCCGGCGTCGGCCACGCCCACATCGACTCCGCCTGGCTCTGGCCCATCCGCGAAACCAAGCGCAAGACCTCCCGCACCTTCTCGAACGTCACGTCCCTGGCCGACGAGTACGACGACTTCATCTTCGCCTGCTCCCAGGCCCAGCAGTACGAGTGGGTGCGCGACAACTACCCCAAGGTCTGGGCCCGCATCCAGGAGTCGGTCAAGAAGGGCCAGTGGGCGCCGGTCGGCGGCATGTGGGTCGAGTCCGACGGCAACCTGCCCGGCGGCGAGGCCGTCGCCCGCCAGTTCATTCACGGCAAGCGGTTCTTCATCGAGCACTTCGGCATCGAGACCAAGGGCGTCTGGCTGCCGGACTCCTTCGGCTACAACGCGGCCTACCCACAGATCGCAAAGCTCGCCGGCAACGAGTGGTTCCTCACCCAGAAGATCTCCTGGAACCAGACCAACAGGTTCCCCCACCACACCTTCTGGTGGGAGGGCATCGACGGCACCCGCATCTTCACCCATTTCCCGCCGGTCGACACCTACAACGCCCGCTTCAGCGGCGAGGAGATGTCCCGCGCGGTCCGCAACTACCAGGAGAAGGGCGGCGCCAGCCGCTCCCTGGCCCCCTTCGGCTGGGGCGACGGCGGTGGCGGCCCCACCCGCGAGATCATGGAACGCGCCCGCCGGCTGGCGGACCTGGAGGGCTCGGCGAAGGTCGTCGTCGAACACCCCGACGAGTTCTTCGCCAAGGCCCGCGAGGAGTACCCGGACGCGCCCGTGTGGGTCGGCGAGCTCTACCTGGAGCTGCACCGCGCCACCTACACCTCCCAGGCCCGCACCAAACAGGGCAACCGCCGCTCCGAGCACCTCCTGCGCGAGGCCGAACTGTGGGCGACGACGGCCGCGCTGCACGCACCCGGGTACGCGTACCCCCACGAGAAGCTGGACCGGCTCTGGAAGACGGTGCTGCTGCACCAGTTCCACGACATCCTGCCCGGCTCCTCCATCGCCTGGGTGCACCGTGAGGCCGAGGCCGAGTACGCCCGCGTGGCAGGTGAACTCAAGGAGCTCACGGCCGAGGCCCTCGCCGCCCTCGGCGCCGGCGGGCCCCGTGCCTTCAACACGAGCCCCTACGACCGCGCCGAGGTGGTCCGCACCGCCGACGGCACGCCGGTGTACGTGGAGGTGCCCGCGAGCGGCTCCGCGCCCCTCGCCGACGCCCGGCCCCCGCAGCCCGTGACGGTGAGCGGCCGGGTGCTCGACAACGGGCTGGTCCGCGTGGAGGTCGCCGAGGACGGCACCCTGTCGTCCGTGCGCGACCTGCGCGCGAACCGCGAGGTCCTGGCCGACCAGGGCAACCTGCTCCGCCTGCACACCGACCTGCCCAACTACTGGGACGCCTGGGACATCGACAAGCACTACAAGAACCGCTACACGGACCTGCTGGACGCCTCGTCCGTCACGGTCGTCGAGCAGGACCCGCTGGTCGGCGCGATCCGCGTCGAGCGGTCCTTCGGCAAGGGCTCCACGATCACCCAGACGATCACCGTCCGCGCCGGCAGCCCCCGGATCGACATCGAGACGGACATCGACTGGCACGAGACCGAGAAGATCCTCAAGGCGGCCTTCCCGGTCGACATCCGCGCCCCGCACTCCTCCGCCGAGATCCAGTTCGGCCACATCCAGCGGCCCACCCACACCAACACCAGCTGGGAGGCGGCCCGCTTCGAGGTCTCCGGCCACCGCTGGGTGCACCTCGGCGAGCCCGGCTACGGCGTCGCGGTCATCAACGACTCGACGTACGGCCACGACGTGTCCCGCACGGTCCGCGAGGACGGGGGCACCACGACCACCGTCCGCCTCAGCCTGGTCCGCGCCCCGCGCATCCCGGACCCCGAGGCCGACCAGGGCCGCCACCGCTTCACCTACGCGCTGCTGCCCGGCGCGAGCATCGAGGACGCCGTCGCCGAGGGCTACGCCCTCAACCTCCCGCTCCGAGTGGCCGAAGCGGCGGGCGCCCCCGCACCGGTCGTCTCCGTCGAGGGCGAGGGCGTGACCGTGGAGGCGGTCAAGCTCGCCGACGACACCTCGGGCGACGTCGTCGTACGGCTCTACGAGTCCCGCGGCGGCCGCGCCCAGGGCGTCCTGCGCACCGGCTTCCCGCTCGCAGGCGCCCAGATCACCGACCTGCTGGAGCGACCGCTCGAGGACGCGGACCTCGCCGACGGCGGTGTCTCCGTCACCCTGCGGCCGTTCCAGATCCTGACGCTGCGTCTGCGCAGGGGCTGACCCATGGCCATGCAACCCTGGTTCACCGACGCCAAGCTGGGGATCTTCATCCACTGGGGCATCTACGCCGTCGACGGCGTGCAGGAATCATGGTCGTTCTACGACGACATCGTCCCCTACGACCAGTACATGTCACAGTTCGACCGCTTCACGGCCTCCCGCTACGACCCGCGCGACTGGGCGAAGCTCTTCGTGCGGGCCGGCGCCCGGTACGCCGTGCTGACCAGCCGCCACCACGACGGTGTCGCCCTGTGGGACAGCGCCCACGGCGAACTGAACGTGGGCCGCGACCTGATCGCGGGCTACGCCGACGCCCTGCGCGAGCAGGGCCTCAAGGTCGGCCTCTACTACTCGCACTCGGACTGGAGTCACCCCGACTACGCCTCCACCCGCAAGCCCGGCCGCCCGCCGGAGCTGGAGGACAACCGCTACTCCGAGGTCGCCGCCGAGTTCGAGGACCTGGCCGCCTGGGAACGCTTCCTGGCCTACCGGGACGGCCAGATGCGGGAGCTGGTGTCACGCTACAAGCCCGACCTGCTGTGGTTCGACGGCGAGTGGGACCGCAGCGAGGAGCAGTGGCGCATCCCCGAACTCGCCGCCCTCATCCGCTCCGAGGTCCCGGACGTCGTCTTCAACGCCCGCATGCTCAGCGAGGGCGACTACGCCACCCCGGAACAGGGCGCACCCGTCATCCCGCCGGAGGGCCCCTGGGAGCTCTGCCTCACGGTCAACGACTCCTGGGGCCACCAGCACCACGACCACAACCACAAGTCGGTCGACCAGCTGATCCGCTACTTCACCGAGACCATCGGCGGCGGAGGCAATCTGCTCCTCAGCGTCGGCCCGCGGGAGGACGGCACCATCCCGGCCGAGCAGGTGGAGCGGCTGGAAGGACTCGGCATCTGGATCGCCAAGCACGCGGAAGCGGTGTACGGCACCGTCCGGGGACTCCCGCCGGGCCACCACTACGGCCCGAGCACCCTGTCCAAGGACCGCCGCACCCTCTACCTGACCCTGTTCGACGCCCCACGCGCCGAGATCAACGTCCGAGGCCTGCTCAGCAAGGTGCGCGGAGTCTCGGTCCTGGGCAGCGGCACGGAACTGCCCCACCGCGTCACCGGCGGCCTGCACGAGACACCGGGCGTCCTCTGGATCGAACCGCCGGCGGCGGCGGACCTCGACCCGTACGCCACGGTGCTGGCCGTCGAACTGGAAGGGGAACTGGAGCTGTACCGCGGCGCGGGCCGGTTCTGACGAAAGTTTAAGAAAGTGGCAAAAGGCCTGCTCACGGGCGGTATGTGGACGCCCGTGAGCAGGCCGGTTCGCCTGTGCGACACCTGCGGTTCGCCCCGTCCCCCTGGGATCGGAACGCACAGCGAAAGAAAGGTGTCACCGTGCGAGACCCGCGTATGTCCGCCATCGGCAAGGGACTGAAGCGTCGCGGAAGGCTGGTGATAGAGGCGGTCAGTCCCCCGCGCCGGAACCTCGAGGCGATCCCCGCCCCCCGCCCGGCAGCCGACACCTACACCGCCCCGACCGCTCCCCGGCTGGTGGACTCGCCCGTCTTCGTGCTGTCGTCGGTGCGCTCCGGTTCGACCCTGCTGCGCGTCCTGCTCAACAGCCACAGCCGTGTCCGCGCCCCGCACGAGATGCACCTGCGCACCGTGCACGTCAGCCTGTCCCGCGACTTCACCGCGGACGCCATGCAGGCACTCCACCTCGACAAGGACGAGCTGGAACACGTGCTGTGGGACCGGGTGATGCACCTCGAACTCACCCGCAGCGGCAAGGACGTCATCGTCGACAAGACGCCGCCGAACACCCTCATCTGGCCCCGCCTGCGCCGATGTTGGCCGAACGCCCGCTACATCCTGCTGCTCCGCCACCCCGGCGCGGTCGTCGCTTCCCTCACCAGCCGCCGCACCGACCCCGATCACGAGGCCGTCCGTGCCGAGGTCCTCGAGTACAGCGAGAAGCTGGAGGAGGCCCGCCGGAACCTCGACCCGCACGTGATCACGTACGAGGAGCTGACCGCCGAACCGGAGAAGGTCACCCGGGGCATCTGCGACCACCTCGGCGTGCCCTGGGAGCCCGGCATGCTCGACTACGGCAGCAAGGACCACGGCACCTTCCGCCCCCAGCTCGGCGACTGGTCCAGCACCATCAAGTCCGGCCGCATCCAGACAGCCCGCGCTGCCGACCCGGACGTCGAACTGCCCCCACGCCTGAAAGAACTGGCCCAGGCGTGGGGGTACAGCGCCTAAAGGGGCAGGGCCCCGACCGCGGTCTGCGGGGCCGCCCCGACGGAGTCGACCGGCATCG
>KL569144.1:43435-45735 GCA_000715635.1 Streptomyces violaceus
TGCGGCAGCGACACCGGACGCAGCGGGCGCGGCCCCGACACCACCGAGTAGTCCTGGCCCAGGAACGGCGGAACCACCTCGCCCGGGTCCTCGCCGAGCGCCAGCCGCACGGCCGCCCACGGGGCGTTGACGCCGCACAGGGAAAGCTGGTGCAGGCCGCCGGCCGGGCGGGTGTTGACGTCCATGAGGACCGGCCGGTCGCCGAACATCCGGAACTGGATGTTGGACAGGTAGTGCAGACCGAAGCCCTCCGCGATCCGCCGGGCCGGGTCCAGCCACTGCTCGTGCAGCGTGAAGCCCCGGCGGCGGCCGTTCTTGGTGCGGCCCACCGCCATCCGGAGCCGGTTGTCCGGACCGGTCAGGCAGTCCACCGACACCTCGGGCTGCTCCAGGCGCGGCATCACCAGCCAGTCCACCGGTTCCTCGGCCTGCCGCAGCGCCTCCAGCACCAGATCGAGCGGCACGTACGGGCTGGGGAACCCGTTCAGCTGCGACAGCGAGAAGGGTGAGCGCGTGATCACGCGGAAGCCCACCCCGCCCGCTCCGGACGCCGGCTTGAAGCACGCCTTGTGCCCTCCGGCCTCCAACTCCTCGACAGCGGCGACCAGTTCGCCCTCCGAGCGGACCCGGTACCACGGCGGCACCGGCACGCCGATCGCCTGGACCGCCTCGTAGGCGATCACCTTGTCGTGGAAGACGGCCACCGCCTCGGGCGGGGGTGCCAGCACCGCCGTACCGGCCGCCTCGAACTCGGCGCGGTGCGCCACGATCGCCGACTGGTGCAGCCGGGGCACGAACACATCGATACCGCGTCGCGCGCACTGCACCAGCGCGTACTCGACGTACCCGGCCGGGGACAGACCCTCGGGCTCCAGCTCGGCGGTGTCGGCGGCGGCCAGCACGGGGGAGTCGGGGTCGCCGTGGGTGGCATGGATCTCGACGGCCCGGTCGCTGGGATTTCTCCGCAGCTGATCCATGAAGAACACGTTCTCCGCGTACGTGCGGTTGAGCCAGACGCGTACGCGAGAGACCATGCAGGCCGCCTTTCACGGTTCGCGGGCAGGGCTCAGCAGCCCGTGCCCGGGCAGGATGAATGTGGGTACACCAAACCGCCCCTGTGAAGGGAATTTCTCAGCGGTGGTGTTGGGGCCGATCATACGGCTTCGGCGGGCTCTCTCGTGCAACGCGCGTGTGAAGGATTCCTCCCGTCGCGGCCATCCGGCCGCTCTTGTCCCCGGGCGCCGAGATGTGATCTCTTGGTGGCGTTCGTGTGTGCGGAGGGGGACGAAGGGTGACATCGACGGCCGGTGGTGCCGGGCAACTGCTGGCCATCAGCGATCTGCACATCGGCTACCCGGAGAACCGCGCCCTGGTCGAGCGCCTGGCGCCCGTGACGGACGACGACTGGCTGCTCGTGGCCGGTGATGTCGCGGAGACCGTGGCCGACATCCGCTGGACCCTCAAGACGCTCGCGGGCCGCTTCCGCAAGGTCGTCTGGGTGCCCGGGAACCATGAGCTGTGGACCCATCCGAGCGACTCCGTCACCCTGCGCGGCGTCGCCCGGTACGAGTACCTGGTCGAGCTGTGCCGGGAAC
Organism: Streptomyces violaceus; assembly: GCA_000715635.1. GTDB lineage: Bacteria > Actinomycetota > Actinomycetes > Streptomycetales > Streptomycetaceae > Streptomyces > Streptomyces violaceus. The sequence continues at coordinate 45,031 of KL569144.1, forward strand.
TCGGCGTGACGACACCCGAGGACCCCTACCCCGTCTGGGACGGCCCCGGAGGCCCGGTGGCCGTCGCCCCGCTGTTCCTGCTGTACGACTACTCGTTCCTGCCGGCCGGGTGCACGACCAAGGAGCAGGGCCTGGAGTACGCCCACGGCACGGGGATCGTGTGCTCCGACGAGTATCTGCTGCACCCCGACCCGTACCCGAGCCGGGAGGCCTGGTGCCGGGCCCGGGTCGCCGAGACCGAACGCAGACTCGCCGAGCTGCCCGGCGACCTGCCCGTGATCCCCGTCAACCACTACCCGCTGGACCGGCATCCGATGGACGTCCTGTGGCACCCCGAGTTCGCCATGTGGTGCGGCACCGGCCTGACCGCCGACTGGCACCGCAGGTTCCGCGTCCACACGATGGTCTACGGCCACCTGCACATCCCCCGCACCACCTGGCACGAGGGCGTGCGCTTCGAAGAGGTGTCGGTCGGCTATCCCCGCGAGTGGCGCAAGCGGTCCGAGCCGCCGGGGCGGCTGCGGCGCATCCTGCCGAGGGAGGGCGAGGAGAGGTGATCGAGGAACTGCTGCCCGCGAGCGTGGTCACCGTGGAGGCCTACGGCCAGGACGGCGCGGACACCCCGCTGTACCCCGAGGAGGCGGCGCTCATGTCGCGGGCGGTCGCCAAGCGCAGGCGGGAGTTCGCCGTCGTACGCTCCTGCGC
>KL569144.1:45924-46684 GCA_000715635.1 Streptomyces violaceus
GGAGTTCGCCGTCGTACGCTCCTGCGCCCGCCGCGCCATGGAGAAGCTCGGTGTGCCGCCGCAGCCGATCCTGCCCGGGGAGCGCGGCGCCCCGGGCTGGCCGGCCGGGCTGGCCGGCAGCATGACGCACTGCGACGGCTACTGTGCCGCCGCCCTGGTCCGCGCCGCCGACCTGGCCTCCCTCGGTATCGACGCCGAGGTCCACGGGCCGCTGCCCGAGGGGGTCCTGCCCTCGGTGTCCCTGCCGTCCGAAGCGGAGCGGCTGCGCCGGCTGGCGGCGCAGCGTCCCGACGTCCACTGGGACCGGCTGCTGTTCAGCGCGAAGGAGTCCGTCTACAAGGCGTGGTTCCCCCTCACCGGGAAGTGGCTGGACTTCATGGAGGCGGACATCGAGATCTCCGTCGACGGCGGCTTCCGCGCGGCGCTCCTCGTCCCCGGGCCGCTGGTGGGCGGCCGCCGCCTCGACCATTTCGAGGGCCGCTGGACAACATCCCGCGGCCTGGTCGCAACGGCCGTCGCTGTCTCACACGACTGAGGCGCCGCGCCCCCCCCCGGGGGGCGCGGGGAACTGCGTGACCAACCCCGAACAGCCCGCACCCGGAAGACCACCCGCACTCCCGAGCTCGACTCCGCCCCCGAACAGGCGCTACGACTCAGGACACCAGCTCCGCAGCAACCCGAAGAACTCCTCCTCATTACCGGTCAGCCCGGCCCGTTCGAGAGCCGCCTCCGCACTGTCTCTTATACACATCTCTGAGCG
>KL569144.1:46920-47867 GCA_000715635.1 Streptomyces violaceus
CTGCCGGTCTCCAGATCGAACGCGGCCCGGACGGTGTGCAGCAGTCGCAGATAGGCCTGGACGGCGGTGCGCTCACGGTCGGTCAGTACGGCGGTCTGCATCGGTCGGCTCTCCCCGTGTCGGCGTCATCGGTCCCGCGCCGGTGCGGCACGCACGCCCCCACAGAAAGGGCGCACCTCCAGCTTGCCGTCCACCACTGACAATCCGGCACCGTCGCCCCTCGGTTCGCCCGCTCGGCGGAAGAACCCGGACGGCCGGTCAGCCCTGCGGCCCCCGATACCCCAGCGACGCCTCGATCCGGCCCGCCAGATGGTCCCGCTGCACCGGCCCCCGCGACGACGAACCGGCCAGCCACGCACGGCACTTGCTGGCCAGCAGCAGACCGAAGCTCTCGGCCTCCTTCTCGTCGTCCTGGTCGAAGCGGGTGCGCGCCGCGACCTTCAGGACCGTCGCCTGGAGATCGGCGTTGTCGTCGAGCAGCCGGGCCGCGACCGCCGCGCCCTCGACGTGGTGGGAGCAGTGCCCGGCGTTCATGTGCCACAGCTCGTGGCCCAGGATCACCAACTGGTGGTCCGGCGCGGTGCGTTCCTCGATCACGACGAGGTCCTGCTCGGCCATGTCGAGCCACAGCCCGCTGGCGGTTCCGATCGGGAAGGCGGCCGTACGGAAGTGGACGGGCCGGCCACGGCGTCTGCTCATGGCGTCGCACAGCGCGGCGTACAGCTCGTCGGGCCGCGCCGGCGCGGGGAGGGTCAGCTCCGCGACCAGCTCGCCGCACAGGCGGCGCATTTCCTTACCGATGCCCACAGTTCTCCCCACGGTCACGAATCGGGCCGCTTGACGCTCTCCAGGAGCATGTCCAGCCACTCCGCGACCTTGTCGCGGTGCTGGTCGGTGGGCAGCTGAGCGGCCCGCCAGGCGATGCCGCGCACGCCGTGGTCCTGCAA
>KL569144.1:48086-49226 GCA_000715635.1 Streptomyces violaceus
GGCCGCCTCCCGCTCGCGGTCGGCGAGCTTCTGCAACAGCTCCTGCTCGATGTGCTGGAGGGCGCTCACGAGCGCCTCGGGGTCCTCCGCGGTGAGGAAACCGGCGTGCACCCGGAAGAACCGCTGGAGGGCGTCGCAGTGCTCCATGGTCGGCCGCCGGTCGCCGTTGATCAGGGCGCCGGCCTGCTGCCGGGACATGCCCGCGCCGTCGGCGATCTCCTGCTGGGTGTACTTGCGGCCGGTGGGCTTGAGCCGGGTCCGGCGCAGCAGGTCCAGGCGCTGCAGGAACCGGGCCTGCACATCGGGCTCGCCCGCGGGCCTGCCGCAGAGCAGGGCCTTCACCACCGGCTCCGGAACCCCGGAGGCGACGGACAGCCGGCCGATGCCGAAGACCTCGGCGTGCGGCACGCCGAGTCGGTCGGCAAGCGCGGTGACACGGGAGACGACGGCCGGTAGCACGGCCGTCGACGTGGCGCCCGGACTTTCGACGAAGCCACCCGTCACCGACAGATCTCCTACGTCTCTCACAGGCTTCTCACAAGTGGATGCCGTGACTTTCCCCGGCGTGAACTTCCCGGAGCGTAGCCGGTGCTTCGAACTCACATCCAGGTCTCGCCACAACTGTGGCCAATTTCAGCCGTCAACAGGCACGAAATGCCACGATAGTTGACACGCCTCAGCTTCGGGCAGCAGGATCGGGGCGCCGCGTCAAGGCCGCACAGGCAAGAGGGGTGACCTCCCGATGGCATATCAGGCAGGAGGGCAGCGGCCGGCACCGCGGCCCGTCGCCGAGACTCCAGAGGCCCAGGCCTATCTGGAGGACTACGCCGGGCTTCTGGAGGCCGTCTCCTCCCCCTCGCTCGTCGTCGATCACTGCTGGGACGTGGCGCTGACCAATAGCGCGTTCCGGTCACTTTTCGGTGGCGTGGGTCCGCACGCTACGGCCATGCCGGGCGACAACTTCCTCAGGTTCGTGCTGTTCCACCCCGACGCCCCCACCGTGCTCGGCGAGCACGAGTCGAGCTGGTGTCTGCCGATGCTCGCGCACTTCGCGCGCACCGTGGAGAGCCACGGCCCCGACCACGGGCTCCAGGCCATCCGCCGTGACATCGCCCAGGACCCGATCATGGAGGCCGCGTA
>KL569144.1:49426-50106 GCA_000715635.1 Streptomyces violaceus
GGGCCTGCCGCACTGGATCCGCTCGGTCGGCGAGGGCGCCGTCGAGCACGACGGTGCCGTACGCCCGCTGCTGCACCCGGACCCGCGCCGGGGTGCCACCGAGTGCCGGGTCGTCGTCGAGACGTCCAGGACGCTCGAGGAGCTGGGCTGCACCCGGTTCACGTTCGTGCTGCGCGAGGCCCGCCGCGCCCCGTCCAGGCAGCGCGGGACGCGTCGTACCGCCTCCCACCTGAGGGTCGTACCGGCGGCCGACTGAGCGCTCCCGGCCTCGCTCGGCCGGCGCTCGCCCCATTCCCAGACGATGTGGTGTGTGACATAGTACTGGCGTGAGCGAGTCGCTGACCTGCGATGTCGTAGTGGTCGGAGCCGGAGTGGTCGGCGCCGCCTGTGCCTTGTACGCGGCCCGTGCCGGCCTCGATGTCGTCGTGGTGGACCGGGGCGCGGTGGCCGGCGGTACGACCGGCGCGGGGGAGGGGAACCTCCTCGTCTCCGACAAGGAGCCCGGACCCGAGCTCGAACTCGCCCTGCTGTCCGCCCGGCTGTGGGCCGAACTGGCCCGGGAGGGGCTGGGCAAGGCCGTCGAGTACGAGGCCAAGGGCGGTGTGGTCGTCGCCGGCACCGACGGGGCGCTGGCCGGTCTCGAGGAACTCGCCGCCGGGCAGCGCGCGGCCGGGGTCGAG
>KL569144.1:50321-51889 GCA_000715635.1 Streptomyces violaceus
GAGCCGTACCTGGCTCCCGGTCTCGCGGGCGGCATGCACTACCCGCAGGACACCCAGGTGATGCCCGCCCTCGCGGCGGCGCACCTGCTGCGCGCCTCGAACGCCCGGCTGGTCACCGGCCGGGAGGTGACCGCGGTGCCGCGTGGGCCCGGCGGTGCGGTGCGCGGGGTGCGGACCGACCGGGGCGACATCCACGCCCTGGCCGTCGTCAACGCGGCCGGCACCTGGGGCGGCGAGATCGCGGTCCGCGCGGGCGTGTCCCTGCCCGTGCTGCCCCGGCGCGGCTTCGTCCTGGTCACCGAGCCGCTGCCGCCCCGCATCCGGCACAAGGTGTACGCCGCCGACTACGTGGGCGATGTCGCGAGCGACTCGGCGGCGCTGCAGACCTCCCCGGTGGTGGAGGGCACGCCCGCCGGGCCGGTCCTGATCGGCGCCAGCCGCGAACGGGTCGGCTTCGACCGGTCGTTGTCGCTCCCGGCACTGCGCGCGCTGGCGGCGGGCGCGACAGACCTCTTCCCCTTCCTCGCCGAGGTCCGGGCCCTGCGCACGTACGTGGGCTTCCGGCCGTATCTCCCGGACCATCTGCCCGCGATCGGCCCGGATCCCCGGGCGCCCGGACTTCTGCACGCCTGCGGGCACGAGGGCGCGGGCATCGGTCTCGCCACCGGCACGGGCCGTCTGATCGCCCAGGCGCTGACCGGGCAGGTGCCCGACCTGGACCTCGGCGCGTTCCGGCCCGACCGCTTCACCGAGGAGGCCGAGTGAATCCGCTGGAGCTGGCGGGAGCCAGGCCCGGCCCCGCCTTCACGGTCACGTTCGACGGGCGGCCCGTCGAGGCGCTGCCCGGGCAGACGGTCGCCGCCGTGCTGTGGGCGGCGGGCATCACCTCCTGGCGCGCCACCCGGGGCGAGGGCCGACCGCGCGGGGTGTTCTGCGGGATCGGCGTCTGCTTCGACTGCCTGGTGACCGTCAACGGCCGCCCCAACCAACGCGCCTGTCTGGTGCCGGTACGGCCGGGGGACGTCATCGGCACACAGGAGGGGACGGGCCATGAGGGGGTGCGCCATGCGGACTGACCTGGTCGTGATCGGGGCCGGACCGGCCGGTCTCGCCGCGTCCCTCGCGGCGGCCGCGCGGGGCACGCGGGTCGCGCTCGTCGACGGGGCGACGGAGGCGGGCGGGCAGTTCTACCGGCAACCCGCCGCCGGGCTCGGGGCCGGGAGGCCCGAAGCGCTGCACCACCGGTGGCGGACCTGGGAGCGGCTGCGCGACGGACTCGCCGCCGGCGCGGTACGGGTGCTGACCGATCATCATGTGTGGTGTGTGGAGCGCGGGTCCGGCGGCTTCGTCGTGCACGCGCTGCTCGGGCCGGAGCAGGAGGAGCCGGCCGAGGTGCACGCCCGAGCCGTGCTCCTGGCCACCGGCGGCTACGAGCAGGTGCTGCCCTTCCCCGGCTGGACCCTCCCGGGCGTCGTCACCGCCGGGGGCGCCCAGGCCATGCTCAAGGGCGGACTGGTGGTGCCGGGGCGCAGAGCCGTCGTGGCCGGGAGCGGGCCGCTGCTGCTGCC
>KL569144.1:52197-52389 GCA_000715635.1 Streptomyces violaceus
GGCACCGAGCGGCAGCTGCCCTGCGACACCCTGGCCGTCGGGCACGGCATGCTCCCGCACACCGACCTGGCGGAGGGCCTCGGCTGCGGCCTCGACGGGCTCGCCGTGGCCGTCGACGCCGAGCAGCGCACGGACGTGCCCGGCGTGTGGGCGGCAGGCGAGGCCACCGGCATCGGCGGCGCGGCCCTCGCT
>KL569144.1:52679-56188 GCA_000715635.1 Streptomyces violaceus
ATCCGCCGCCGCCCTCGACGCCGCCTACGCGCCGCCCGCGCACTGGCCCGAGCAGGTCACCGACGACACCGTGGTCTGCCGCTGCGAGGAGGTCACCGCCGGTGCCGTGCGCGACGCCCTGGACCTCGGGGCGGGAGACGTGCGCACCGTGAAGCTGCTCACCCGGGCCGGGATGGGCTGGTGCCAGGGCCGGATGTGCCAGTCCGCGGTCGCAGGTCTCGCCGGATGCCCACCGACCCCGGCCAGAAGACCGTTCGCCCGTCCCGTGCCGCTCGGCGTCCTCGCACGGCAACACTCCCAGGAGGGACAGTCATGACCGATCAACGCCCCTGGCGCGGCGTCCTCGTCGCCACCGCGCTCCCGCTGAACGACGACCTCTCCGTGAACTACGACCGGTACGCCGAGCACTGCGCCTGGCTCGTCGGGAACGGCTGCGACGGCGTCGTGCCGAACGGCTCCCTCGGCGAGTACCAGGTGCTCACCCCCGAGGAGCGCGCCCGGGTCGTCGAGACGGCCGTCGCCGCGATCGGCGGGCGGCGCGTCATGCCCGGCGTCGCCGCGTACGGGTCCGCCGAGTCCCGGCGCTGGGCCGAACAGGCGGGCGAGGCGGGGTGCGAGGCGGTGATGCTGCTGCCGCCGAACGCCTACCGCGCCGACGAGCGGTCCGTCGTCGCCCACTACGCCGAGGTCGCGAAGGCCGGGCTGCCGGTCGTGGCGTACAACAACCCGATCGACACCAAGGTCGACCTGGTGCCGGAGCTGCTCGCCCGGCTGCACGGCGAGGGGCACATCCGGGGCGTGAAGGAGTTCTCCGGCGATGTCCGCCGGGCCTACCGGATCGCCGAACTCGCTCCCGAACTGGACCTGTTGATCGGCGCGGACGACGTCCTGCTGGAACTGGCCGTCGCGGGCGCCAAAGGCTGGGTCGCGGGCTACCCGAACGCGCTGCCCCAGGCCTCGGTCGAGCTGTACCACGCGGCCGTCGCCGGCGACCTCGACACCGCGCGGAGACGGTACCGGCAGCTGCATCCGCTGCTGCGGTGGGACTCGCGGGTGGAGTTCGTCCAGGCCATCAAGCTGTCCATGGACCTCGTCGGCCGCCACGGAGGCCCCTGCCGGCCACCCCGTGTGCCGCTGCTGCCCGAGCAGGAGGCGGCGGTCCGCGCGGCCACGGAGAAGGCCGTAGCGGCCGGATTGGCATAGGAACCATGCGCAGCAGACTCGTCCTGCACGCCGTCGACTCGCACACCGAGGGCATGCCCACCCGTGTGATCACCGGCGGCATCGGCACCGTCCCCGGCGCCACCATGGACGAGCGGCGGCTGTACTTCCGCGAACACCGCGACGACATCAAGCAGTTGCTGATGAACGAGCCGCGCGGCCACTCCGCCATGAGCGGCGCGATCCTCCAGCCGCCGAGCCGCCCCGACTGCGACTGGGGCGTCGTCTACATCGAGGTCTCCGGCTATCTGCCGATGTGCGGGCACGGCACGATCGGCGTGGCGACCGTGCTCGTCGAGACCGGCATGGTCGAGGTCGTCGAGCCGGTCACCACCATCCGGCTCGACACCCCGGCGGGTCCCGTCGTCGCCGAGGTGGCCGTCGAGGACGGCGTCGCCAAGGCGGTGACGCTCCAGAACGTGCCCTCCTTCGCCGTCGCCCTCGACCGCAATGCCACCCTCGCCGACGGGCGGACGGTGACGTACGACCTCGCCTTCGGCGGCAACTTCTACGCCATCCTGCCGCTGGAGCAGTTCGGCCTGCCCTTCGACCGGTCCCGCAAGGACGACATCCTCCGGGCGGGCCTGTCCCTCATGGCCGCCGTCAACGCCGAGCACCCGCCCGTCCACCCGGAGGACCCGTCCATCCACGGCCTCCACCACGTCTACCTGGCCGCCCCCGGCTCCACCGCCCGCCACTCCCGGCACGCCATGGCCATCCACCCCGGCTGGTTCGACCGCTCGCCCTGCGGCACGGGCACCAGCGCCCGCATGGCACAACTGCACGCGCGCGGTGACCTCCCGCTGCACACCGAGTTCGTGAACGAGTCCTTCATCGGCACCCGGTTCACCGGCAGACTGCTCGGCACGACCGAGGTCGCCGGTCGCCCGGCCGTACGGCCCAGCTTCACCGGACGCGCCTGGATCACCGGCACCGCCCAGTACCTGCTCGACCCCGAGGACCCGTTCCCGGCCGGATTCGTCCTGTAAGCCCCGACCACGAGAGGAAACCGCGACCGTCATGGCTGCCCCGCAGCACATCCCCGCCCTGCCCCTGCTGGGCAGCAGGAAGCCCAGCCACCGGGAGCGGGTGGCGGACGCGCTGCGGGCCGCCCTGATCGCCGGTGAACTGCGCCCGGGCGAGGTCTACTCGGCCCCCGGTCTCGCCGCCCGCTTCGGCGTCTCCGCCACGCCCGTGCGCGAGGCGATGCTCGACCTCGCCAAGGAGGGCCTGGTCGACACCGTGCCCAACAAGGGCTTCCGCGTCACCGCCGTCTCCGAGCGGCAACTCGACGAGTACACCCACATCCGGGGGCTGATCGAGATCCCCACGACGGCGGCCCTGGCGCTCACGGCCGACCCCGTGGCGCTGGAGGCGCTGCGCCCGGTCGCCCAGGAGATCGTCACCTCCGCGGCGGCCGGCGACCTCATCGCCTACGTCGAGGCCGACCTGCGCTTCCACCTCGGCCTGCTGGCCCTCGCCGGCAACGACCACCTCGTCGACGTCGTGCGGGACCTCAGACGCCGCTCCCGGCTGTACGGGCTGACCGCGCTCGCCGGGCAGGGGCGGCTGGAGGCGTCGGCGGAGGAGCACCTCGAGATCCTGGACGCACTGCTCGCCCGCGACGAGGAGGCCGTACGGACGGTGATGACCCGGCACCTGGGGCACGTCCGGGGCATGTGGGCAGCGCCCTGACCGTCCGGATCACAGGTCCAGCACGAGCCGCTTCCCACGGCAGCGGGACACACAGATGAGCATGGTCTCGCCCGCCGCGCGTTCGTCGTCGGTGAGCACCGAGTCGCGGTGGTCCGGTTCGCCCTCCAGGACGTCGGTCTCGCACGTGCCGCAGGTGCCCTCGGCACAGGAGTACAGCACCTCGATCCCGGCGGCGCGCACGGTGTCGAGCACCGACACGTCCGGTGCGACGGTGAGCGTCCTGCCGCTCTGTGCCAGCTCCACCTCGAACTCGGTGTCGCCGCCGGTCTCCCGCTCCTTCGGCCGGAACCGCTCGACGCGCAGCACTCCGGACGGGCTCCGGGCCTCCACCGCGTCCAGCAGCGGGCCGGGCCCGCAGCAGTAGACGAGCGTGCCCTCGGGTACGTCGTCCAGCACCGAGGGCAGGTCCAGCAGCCCCGTCTCGTCCTCGGGCGCGATCGTCACCCGGTCCCCGTACCGGCCCAGTTCCTCGCCGAACGCCATGGACCTGCGGGTGCGACCGCCGTAGAGCAGCGTCCACTCGGCGCCCGCCGCCTCGGCCGCCGCCAGCATCGGCAGGGTCGGGGGGGTGC
>KL569144.1:56409-56714 GCA_000715635.1 Streptomyces violaceus
CAGGATCGGGGTGATGCCGATACCGCCCGCGACGAACCGGTAGCGCGGGGCGGGCTCCAGGCCGAAGTTGTTCCGTGGCCCGCGCACCCGGACCTTGGCACCCGGCCCCACCTGCTCGTGCACATGGGCCGATCCGCCCCGCCCGTCCGGCTCGCGCAGCACCGCGATCCGCCAGGCCGACCGGTCGCCCGGATCGCCGCACAGCGAGTACTGCCGCTCCAGACCGGGGCCGAGCACGACATCGATGTGGGCGCCCGGTTCCCAGTTGGGGAGGGGCTCGCCCAGCGGGTGGCACAGGGTGAGGG
>KL569144.1:56902-57371 GCA_000715635.1 Streptomyces violaceus
GCCCCTGCGGGTGGGCGAGCATCCACTCCCACATCTCGACCGGGTCCTGCGCGGTGTGCTCACGGCCGCAGTGGCAGGTGCCGTGCAGGACGTCGGTGCCGGGCAGCCAGTCGATGCGGTAGATCTCGCCGGTCCCGGAGGAAGAGGGCGATGTCACTGGACCTGCTCCAGGGGCTTGTCGCCCTCCTCGACCAGCCGGGCGAGGATACGGCGGGCGGCCAGACCACCGGTGTCGATGTTGATGCTGAGCTCCTGGTAGCCGGTGCGCTCGGTGCCGAGCGTCTTCTGCAGCAGGTTGAGCGCGGTGACGTCCTGCATCACGACCGTGTGGTTGTTGCCCCGCAGGAACTCGGTGACCTCGGCGTCGTCCGTCGCCCAGTCGCGCGAGACGGCCCAGAAGTCGTACACCTTGCCGTCGCCGGACGGAGTGATCGCGTAGGTGATCTCCGTGTGGAAGCCGTTCGGGGGG
>KL569144.1:57566-59345 GCA_000715635.1 Streptomyces violaceus
ATGTGTATAAGAGACAGACCCCGACCGGGGCGATGCGGCTGTGCAGCAGATACAGGCAGGGGGCGTGGTACTCGATGTCCTGCCAGCGGGTGATCCGGCCCTCGATGCCGGTGGACTTGGCGTAGAACGGCGGGCACTCGGCGTCGTCCATGTGCCGGCTCACCCGGACGATTCCGGCGCCCTCGTCGACCTCCGTGGTGATCGGCGTCTCGGCGACCTCGGGGGTGCCGATGTACCCGCCGTGCAGATACGTCTCGTGGGAGAGGTCGAGGAGGTTGTCGACGAGCAGACCGTAGTCGCAGTCGATGGGCTCCATGCCGCGCACCGTGGTCCAGCCGGGGGAGTCCAGGTGCCTGGCCCGGGGGATGGTCTGCGGGTCGGCGAGCGCCGGGTCGCCGATCCACACCCAGATCAGCGAGTCCTGCTCGACGACGGGGTAGGAGGCGACCCGGGCGGTGCGCGGCACCCGTTTCTGCCCCGGCACGTACACGCACGCACCGGTCGTGTCGTACGTGAACCCGTGGTACCCGCACACGATCCGGTCGCCGTCGAGGCGGGTCGGGGCCTCGGAGAGCGGGTACCGGCGGTGCACACACCGGTCGTGCAGGACGACCGGCGTGCCGTCCTCCTCGGTCCGGTAGAGCACGAGCGTCTCACCGAGGATCGTCCGGCCGAGCAACTCCCGCCCGACTTCCTGACTGTAGGCGGCGACGTACCACTGGTTCCTGGCGAAGGCGGTGGTGTGAGGCATGGATGCGGCTCCCGTCTCTGGGCGGTGGTCGCATCGTCCGGGAGGCCGTCACGGGGGCACAATGCGACTTCCGTCCCACGGAAGAGCCTTGGTGTATGGCCTGATCCCGAAGCCTGGGTCTCCGTACACCTCACCCTCGCCGAGGCGTCAACATCATGCCCGTGGGTTCACCCTTGGAGAGGGTGAACGGGGGCTGTGCGGAGGGACGGTTTCGGTCACGACCGGAGGGCCGGGTGACGCCGAGGAACGCGTGTGTGGCCGCGGAGGTGTTCCGACGGCGGGACGCGGTGGAGCGGTAGGGGGAAGCGCGCTCGAAACCTGCCGCGTCGGATTGGCCGGACCCGTCCGCGTCTCACTTTCCGTGTTCAGTCGAGTGCGCTGCGCTACGGAATGTTCCTCGCCTGTCCGGGCGGCGTATGTGAGGCCGGCCCGGCGGCGGATCGCAGGCAGGAAGGACCTTCCATGCAACGCTTTCTGACCCGACTGTTACTCGTCTTGGGCATGCTCGGTGCGCTGCTCGGTTCAGCCGCAACCGCCACCACCGCGCACGCGCGGCCCCTGGCCACGACCCACATCGTCAACATCAAGACCGGCGGCAGTCTGCTGCCGCACAACTGGGGCGACGGCTTCCAGGACGGATGGGTGCACTACGTCTGGGACCGCGGCCAGACCCTCGGAGCCGACCAGTGGGAGTTCGAGCCCGTCGCGGGCTTCACCTACATCATCCGCAACACCAAGACGGGCATGTGCCTCAAGCCCGGTGCCCCCTGGTTCAACAAGCCACGGGTCACCGAGGGCACCTGCGGAACCGGCCTGGAGTTCCAGTGGCAGCTCACCCAGCGAGCTCTCGACGGCGCGTACAAGATCTACAGCCGTTCCGCGGGCCAGATCATGACCCCGTACTACGGCAACAGCCTCGGGGAAGTCGTCGTTCTCGAGCCCAATAGCAACGCCGAGAAGGTCTGGTGGTCCATCGACGGCCTGTAAGCCTCCTGAACGGCTCACCTCGGCGAGCAGCCCCGACTCGT
>KL569144.1:59528-64255 GCA_000715635.1 Streptomyces violaceus
ACTCACCTCGGCGAGCAGCCCCGACTCGTCTTCGGGCGGGGCTGCTCGCCGAACTGCGGTGAGGTCAGTGGGTCGCGCCGGCGGCGACGGCGAGGTCCGTGTCGTGGGCCAGTGCGGTCGACAGAACGACGCGCAGGCCCTTGGCCGTGTCCTCCACCGGGAGTGAGGGGACGAAGTGGTTGGCGGCAGCGGGCATTTCCGGAGTGTGCGGGATGTGCACGAAGCCGCCGCGCCGCTGCTCGCCCTCGGTGGCCAGCAGGTGCATGAGGCCGTAGAAGACGTGGTTGCACACGAATGTCCCCCCGGTCTGGGAGACCGCGGAATTCAGTCCGGTTCGCTTCTGCACCTCCGTGACACACCGTTTGATCGGGAGGGTGGAGAAGTAGGCCGCGGGGGCGTTGGGGACGATGGGCTCGTCGACGGGCTTGCGGCCGGCGTTGTCGGGGATGGGGCAGTCGTTGACGTTGATGGCGACGCGCTCGACCGAGATGCAGTCTCGGGGGGAGAGGCCGAGCGACACGACGAGCGCCGGATCCGAATCCAGCACGGCCTCTCGCAGCACTGTCAGCGACTTGCCCAAGACACAGGGGAGTTGGACGGCCGTCACCTCGACGCCGTCCGGAGGGTTGTCCCGGAGGAGCTGGGCCGCGGCCCAGGAGGGGTTGTAGGTGTCCTGGGCGAACGGTTCGAATCCTGTCACCAATACACGGGTCATGTGCACGTCCTTCACGGGCGGAGTGGCGGGCTGTCGTCCGGGCTAGTCGATGTAGACGGAGGAGCCGTTCATGGTGGCCTGGCCGCCGGGCTGCACCCAGCCCTCGTACTGGCCGAAGCAACCGCCGTTCGGGTAGACGTAGGCCGTCCGGTCCGTGCGGTTGACGACCGACACCAAGAACCCGTTCGACGGGTAGCAGCCGTGCGGGTCGGTGTGCGGGACGCCGTTGACGATCAGAGTGCCGGTGGCCGCGCCGGCGCCGGGGGCAGCCGCGGCAGGAAGAAAGCCGGGGCCGAGTACAGCGGTGGTGAGGGTGACGCCGATGACGGCGAGGGATCTGCGCACAGTACGGTCCTCTCGGTTCGCGCTTCAGTGCGATTGATGCCCGTCTGTGCGAGTTACTTCGCCTGCTTTGCTGCGTGTTCGCCCGAGTGGAGGGAACTGAATGCCCGGGGACGAGGTGGGATGGGCTCTTCGTCCGTGGCCACCCTGTGGGGCCGCCGGTGGTCTGACCGGGGCTCGCTGTCGAGGTCATGGCGTTCCCCGTTTGCTGTAGCTGTTGTCGGTGATCGCGAAGTCCCTTCCGGTAAAGCGGTTTCCGAATCAAAAAGTGAAATCGAAACAGAATTCTGCACTTTGTACTCGCGGAGAATTGCCTTAGGCTGGATGCATGGCAAAGACAAGAACGCAGTTCTACGTAGTGAAGCGCGGTGACAATCTCACCAAGATCGCGCGGATGCACCACGTGAGTCTGGATGAGATTCTGGAGTGGAACCCGCAGATCGAGGATCCGGACCTCATTCACCCCGGCGACCGGATTCGCGTGGCCCCGCCCCGGGGAGCGGGCGGAGAGGGCGGTGAGTATCACAGCGAATGACCAGAACCGAAAGCCGGTCGGCCCGTACGCGCAGCCGAATGACAGGCCTGCGTACGGGCCGTCGCGGTCGGCGTGGCGCGCGCGTGCGAAAACGCGGGTTGCCTATCTCGAAGCGCAACTCGAGTACGAAAGAGTCAGTTCCCGCCCGGAAGAGCGCCCTACGCTCATCGAAGGAATGCGGGGGGATCTCGAAAGGGCCCCCGATCGCAGCCGACGAGAAATTCGGCTGGCGCAGTCCGCGGTCGGGCTCGACCGCCCGCGAGGAGTGACTGGTACGACGTGGTCGATCCGCCGCCCGACCGGTACTCCGTCGCCATCGGGGACGTCGTCGGCCACGGCCTGGAGGCCGCCGCGGTCATGGGCATGCTGCGCAGCGCCCTGAGCGCCGCCATCCGGGCCGTTCCCAGCCCCGCACAGGCCTTGGAGGTGCTGGGCCTGTACGCCAGGGCGGTCGACGGCGCGCTGGCCACCACCGTGGCCAAGGTGCTCATCGACCCGCGCAGCCGGCTGATCATCTACAGCAACGCCGGCCACCCACCGCCGATCCTGCTCAGCCCGGACGGCGGCTGCCAACTGCTGGACCAGGCCACCGACCCGCCGCTGGGCGCCCGGCCGGAACACGTCCCCCGCCCCCAGGCCGGCCTGTCCTGCATCCGCGGGGACACCCTCGTGCTCTACACCGACGGCCTCATCGAACGCCGCCACGAGGACATCGACGTCGGCCTGGCCCGGCTGATCGACGCCCTGGCCTGGTCCGGCACGCTCCCGGTGGAGGAACAACTCGCCGACGGACTGCTGGCCGAGATGGGCGTCCCCGGAGGTGGTCAGGACGACGACATCGCCCTGGTCGTCGTCCGTCTGTGAGCAGGTTTCCACGGAAGTCGTTTCCATATCAAAAAGTGAAATCGAAACGGAATTCTCGACTTTCCCGTGGCAGGGAATGCATTTACTGTGGGTGCATGGAAAGAACAGTAGAGTTCTACACAGTGAAACGTGGCGACACTCTCAGTAAGATCGCGGTGATGCATCGCGTGACGCTGGAGCAGATTCTGGAGTGGAATCCCTGGATCACGAATCCGGATATCATTTACCCCGCACAGCGGATCCGCGTGGCTCCCCCAGAAGTGGAGGGTGAGTTCGAACCCTTCCCAGGGGCCGACTTCTTCCAGCCCTCCGTGAGCAGCCCGGTCATCGAGGCCATGGGCTACCGCCTCATCGACGAGGACTGCGGGGTGTACGCCGACGGGCCCGACTCGCGCTGGAGCGAAGCGGACCGGAAGTCGTACGCGAATTGGCAGTGGAAACTCGGATTCAGGGGCCAGGACGCTGACGGCATACCGGGCCGGAAGTCGTGGAACAGGCTGCACGTACCAGCCGTCTACGAGTGACCGGAACCGCTCCGGGACGGCCACCGCGGACCGCTTGGCGCGCACGGGCGAAAACCCGGATCGCCTATCTCGAAGCCCAGCTGGAACGCGAACGTGTCAAGCCGTGCTCCGAAGACCGCAAGACGCTCGTCGAGGGAATGCGGGGCCATCTGAAAAAGGCCGGAGCGGCTGCCGACGAGGATTTCGGATGGCGGCGTGCCTGGTCCGGATCGGCCGCGCGTGAGGGCGTCTGGTCGAACATACGCAGCGCGGAGGTGATGCTCCTGCAACTCATCTCCGACGAGGAAGCCGCCGGACGTGCCAGCGAGGTCATGGCGCTGGTCAAGGATCATCTGGCAGCGGACGACCCGCGACGCGTCCGTCTGGGCCGGCGGCTACGTTCCATCATCTCCGGCGAGATCTCACTGAGCGACCGTGACCTCATGGTCCGGGCGCTCGACGCCGCGTACAACGCCCTGGACGACGAGCTGGCCCGGGTGCGCAGCCTGCGCAACATCCTGTGGACCGCGACGTTCCTCGTCCTGCTGGGTGTGGCGGGCCTCGCCGTCTACGGCTGGTTCTTCCCCCAGTCGCTGAGCATGTGCTTCACGCCCAAGGTCGAACCCGGGAACGCGAGCCGGATCGATGTCGTGTGCCCTACCGCGGAGCATCCCAATGTGCCGGCGAGAACTCCCGCCAGCGACCTGGCCCAGTCGAGAGACATCCTCACCGTCGAGATCGCCGGGCTCGCCGGCGCGGCACTCACCGTCATCGCCTCACTGCGCCGCATCCGGGGCACCGACTCCCCCTACAAGCTGCCCCTGGCGTCGGCGGTGCTGAAGTTCCCCACCGGTGCCCTGTCCGCCTTCCTCGGGCTGCTGCTGATCCGGGGCGCCTTCGTCCCCGGGCTCAGCGATCTCGACAGCAGGGCGCAGGTCCTCGGCTGGGCCGCTGCCTTCGGCGCCGCCCAGCACCTGGTGACCCGGCTGGTGGACGACCGCGCGCAGATGACGCTGGCGGAGGTGGGCAGGACGACCGAAGCCGTGGTCGACCCCGAGAGAGCCGCGGTCAAGGAGAGTGACGTGCTGGGAGAGACCGGGGCGCCCGGACCGCCGACCGCGTTCCGGGACGGCGCGGGACCGCACGAGGGGGCGCAGCAGGGGACGCGCGCGAGAGAGCCCGTGGACGAGGGAGCGGAGGCGGCTCGACCGCGAGGCGGGCCCTGACCGGCCGCCCGGCCGCTCGCTCAGCGCCTCAGAGGTGTGTGCGCCGTCTCCGGCAGCCGCAGGTACACCACCGACGACACCAGGCAGAGCACCGCGACGTACCAGGGGAACAGCCCCGCGTGCCCCAGCTCCTTGAACAGGGTTCCCACGTAGGGGGCCGTGCCACCGAAGAGGGCCACCGTCAGGGAGTAGGGGAAGCCGATGCCCGCCGCGCGGACCCGGGGCGGGAAGATCTCCGCGTTCACGGCGGCGCTGATCGAGGTGAACCCGGTCAGCAGCACCATGCCCGCGCACTGCACGAGCAGCAGCGCGGCGAACGAGTCGCGCAGGGCGTGCAGCAGGGGCACCGTGAGCAGCGCGAAGCCCAGGCCGAAGAAGAGGAGCAGGGGGCGGCGGCCGAAGCGGTCCGAGAGCAGTCCGCCGAGCGGTTGCAGCAGGGCGAAGAAGGCCAGTGAGATCGTGCCCGCGAGCAGCGCGTCCGACTTCTCGATGTCCGCGTTGAGTTCGGCGTACGTCGGCAGGTAGGACGTCCACGTGTAGTA
>KL569144.1:64524-65954 GCA_000715635.1 Streptomyces violaceus
CCGTGATGCCGCCGATGAGGAGCGACTCGCGCGGGTGCCGCCGCAGCGCCTCGAACAGGCCGGGGCGCGGGGCCTGCTGCTGCTCGGCGCTGCGGGTCTCCTGCGCACCCTGCCGGATCCAGAAGCCGACCAGGCTCAGCACGGCCCCGAGCACGAACGGGACCCGCCAGCCCCAGCCGTTCATCTGCCCGTCACTCAGCGTGTCCACCAACAAGGTGGCGACGCCGGAGGCGACGAGCTGCCCGATGGTCGTCGACACGTACTGGAAGCTGGAGAACAGCCCGCGCCGGCCGGGGCCCGCCGACTCCACCAGGAAGGTCGTCGAGGCGGCGAACTCGCCGCCCACCGACAGGCCCTGCAACAGCCGGGCGAGGACGAGGACCACCGGCGCCAGCACGCCCACCGAGGCGTAGGTCGGGGTGAGCCCGACCAGCAGACTGCTGCCGCCCATCAGCAGGATGGTGACCGTCAGCGCGGCCCGCCGCCCGTGCCGGTCCGCGACCGCGCCCATCAGCAGCCCGCCGACCGGCCGCATGAAGAAGCCCACCGCGAAGACCGCGAACGTCGACAGCAGCGGCACCAGCGAGTTGTCCGCGCTCGCGGGGAAGACCTGGGCGGCGATATAGGTCGCCAGGAACGTGTAGGCGTACCAGTCGTACCACTCCACGGCGTTGCCCACGGAGGCGGCGAGGAGCTGGCGGACGGGCCGTTTCGTCGGCGGGGAAACCGTCTGCGTCTCTGTCACGCCCCTCACCCTCCCCTGACAACGCCCCGGCACACCTTCCGTACCGGCGACTTTCACACGAGTGTCACGCGCCCCTTCCTTGGCGTTTGGTGTCCCTGAAACACTCCTTCCGCGCAGATTCCGTCATGTTCCGGCCATCCAGCACCTCAGGATGAGAGGTCTGTCCTTCATGTCCGAAGTAAACCGGCGCCGCTTTCTTCAACTCGCGGGTGCCACCACGGCCTTCAGTGCGCTGTCCGCCAGCATCCAGCGCGCCGCCGCGCTTCCGGCGAACCACCGCACCGGGTCGATCGAGGACGTCGAGCACATCGTCGTCCTGATGCAGGAGAACCGTTCCTTCGACCACTACTTCGGGACCCTGAGAGGCGTCCGCGGCTTCGGCGACCCGCGCCCGGTCACCCTCGACAACGGCAAACCGGTCTGGCACCAGGAGAAGGACGGCAAGGAGATCCTGCCGTTCCACCCCGACGCCGACGACCTCGGCATGCAGTTCCTGGAAGGCCTGCCGCACTCCTGGCCCGACGGCCACCAGGCCTACAACGGCGGCAAGTACGACCGGTGGGTGCCCGCCAAGGGCACCACGACCATGGCGTACCTGACCCGCGAGGACATCCCGTTCCACTACGCCCTCGCCGACGCCTTCACCGTCTGCGACGCCTACCACTGCTCGTTCATCGGCTCCCCC
>KL569144.1:66168-71518 GCA_000715635.1 Streptomyces violaceus
GAACCGCTACTACATGTGGTCCGGGTACACGGGCAACGACGGCACCGGCGGCGGCCCGGTCCTCGGCAACGACGAACTCGGCTACGGCTGGACGACCTACCCCGAGCGCCTGGAGCAGGCCGGCGTCTCCTGGAAGATCTACCAGGACATCGGCGACGGCCTCGACGCGAAGGGCTCCTGGGGCTGGATCGAGGACGCCTACCGCGGCAACTACGGCGACAACTCGCTGCTGTACTTCAACAAGTACCGCGACGCGAAGCCCGGCGACCCCTGGTACGACAAGGCCCGCACCGGCACGAACGCCAAGGCCGGCGACGGCTACTTCGACGTGCTGAAGGCAGACGTCAAGGCCGGCAAGCTGCCGCAGATCTCCTGGATCGCCGCCCCGGAGGCCTTCTCGGAGCACTCCAACTGGCCGTCGAACTACGGCGCCTGGTACATCGCCCAGGTCCTGGACGCCCTCACCTCCAACCCGGAGGTCTGGTCGAAGACGGCCCTGTTCATCACCTACGACGAGAACGACGGCTTCTTCGACCACGTCGTGCCGCCCCTGCCGCCGAAGGACGCCTCCCGCGGCAAGTCCACCGTCGACGTCTCCCTCGACCTCTTCCCGGGCGACGGCAAGAACACGGCCGGTCCCTACGGCCTCGGGCCGCGGGTGCCGATGCTGGTCGTCTCGCCGTGGAGCAAGGGCGGATACGTCTGCTCCGAGACCCTCGACCACACCTCCATCCTGCAGTTCATGGAGCGCCGATTCGGTGTGCGCGAGAGCAACATCTCGCCCTGGCGACGGGCGATCTGCGGTGACCTGACCTCCGCGTTCGACTTCTCCCGCAAGGACACCCGGCCCGCCCCGCTGCCCGGCACCGACGCGTACGAGCCGCAGGACCGCGAACGCCACCCCGACTACAAGCCCACCCCGCCCGCCGACCCGCGCATGCCCCGGCAGGAACGCGGCCTGCGCCGCGCCCGGCCGCTGAAGTACGCACCGTACGTGGACGCCTCGGTCGACGCGGCGGCCGGGAAGCTCACGCTCGCCTTCGCCTCCGGGCCGAAGGCGGGCGCCGCCTTCCACATCACTTCCGGCAACCGCGCCGACGGCCCCTGGATGTACACCACCGAGGCCGGCAAGTCTCTCTCCGACACCTGGAACTCGGCCTACTCGGCGGGCTCGTACGACCTGACCGTGCACGGCCCGAACGGCTTCGTGCGCGTCTTCAAGGGGTCGAACAAGACGGCCGGCTGCGAGGTCACCGCACGCCACACCGGTGACGACGTCGAACTCACCTTCACCAACAAGGGCTCCGGCACGGCACGGCTGAAGCTCTCCGACCGCTACGGCGGCCGGCCCTCGACCGTCACCGTCCGCCCGGGCGCGAAGGTGCGGCGGACCGTCGACCTCGACCGCAGCCGCCGCTGGTACGACCTGACCGTCACCGCCGAGGGCGACACGGCGTTCCTGCGGCGGTTCGCGGGGCACGTCGAGAACGGCCGGCCGGGTGTGAGCGACCCGGCGATCATCACCGGGTAGCCGTGGTGAGGTGCCCCGGATCGTGCGGCCGGGGCACCAACGCCGGTTCGGCCGTGGCCGAGCCGGGTTCCAGGGCCAGGACGGCGGCCACCGGATGGTCGTCGTCGTCCACCGGGCGGCCGTGGTCCACGGGCGTCGCCCTGCTGAGCAGCACCACGCCCCAGGACGCCAGGCCGGCCCCGGCGAGCGCGAGCAGCACACCCGCCGGGCCGCCCTGGAGACGTTCGCCCAGCAGCGACAGCCCGATCACCGCGGCGGCCAGCGGGTTGGCCAGCGTCACCATCGCGAGCGGGGCGCCCAGACCGCCCCGGTACGCCACTTGCGACAGCAGCAGCCCGCCGGCCGCGAAGGCCGCCACGAGCAGCGCCACCCCGACCACCTGGACGCTCAGCAGCGGACCCGACCGGTCCGTCGCGGCCACCGTCACGGTCTGGGTGAGGGCCGAGGCGACTCCCGACGTGATGCCGGACGCGGTCGCGTGCCGCAGCCCGGGTCGGGCGCCCGGCCGGGACAGCACCCCGATGAGGGCAGCGGTGGCACCCGCCACCACCAGCGCCTCGGAAACGCTCAGCACATCGTCGGGCGCCGGGCCGGATGCCGTGACCAGGATCGCGCCCAGGCCGAGCAGCGTCAGTGCGGTGCCCTTCCACTCGACCGTGCTCACCCGCCGCCCCGCGAGCCGCGCCCCCATGGGCACCGCCGCGACCAGGGTGAGCGCGCCGAGCGGCTGGACCACGGTCAGCGGCCCGTACCTCAGGGCCACGACGTGCAGCAGCGCGGCCGACGCGTTCAGCCCGACCGACCACCACCAGGCGCCGCTGCCGAGCAGCCGCAGCACGCCCGAGCCGGGGGAGCGGGAGGCGAGCCGCTCCTGGGCGACCGCCGCTGCCGCGTAGGCGACGGCGGAGACGAGGGACAGGGCGACGGCGACGACGACGGCGTTCATCGGCCGGCTCCCGCGAGCGCCTGCTCCTCGGATCGGCCTTGGGCCGGTACGAGCGTGCCCCGCGCGCGGCGCGCCGTGGTCGCCGTGCGGTGCGGCGAGCGGAGCGAGACGGGGGTCCCCCCGGACGAAGTCCCGGGGAGGATCATCGCGAGCGCGAGACCGAGCAGGGCCGTCGCCACGATCGCGTCCAGCCAGTAGTGGTTCGCGGTGCCGACGATCACCAGCAGCGTCAGCAGCGGATGCAGCAGCCAGAGCCAGCGCCACCGCGACCGGGTCGCGACGATCAGGCCGATCGCCACCATCAGGGCCCAGCCGAAGTGCAGCGACGGCATCGCCGCGAACTGGTTCGACAGGGAGTCGGTCGCGGGATTGCCGTACACCGACGGCCCGTACACGCGAGCCGTGTCCACCAGGCCGGTCGCGGCCAGCATCCGGGGCGGGGCGAGCGGGAACAGCAGATGAAGCACCAGTGCGGCGGCGGTGACGGCGGCCAGGACCCGGCGGGCCCACACGTAGTGGGCCGGGCGGCGCAGATAGAGCCAGACCAGGAAAGCGACGGTGGCCGGGAAGTGGACGGCCGCGTAGTAGGTGTTCGCGACATGCGCCAAGCCGTCGCCGTGCAGCAGCAGGGACTGCACCGCCCCCTCGCCGGGCAGCTGGACCGCTCGCTCGAAGTCCCACACACGCTGTGCGTTGTGGAAGGCCTCGCCGGTGTGGCCCGTGGCCAGCTGCCGGCCGAACTTGTAGACGAGGAAGAGCCCCGCGACGAGCAGGAGCTCCCGGACGAGCGGCGGTCGGGCTATGACGTGCGGCGGTCGCGCTGTCGCGTCGGACCCCGCCGGCGCAGGCTCGGTGCGGGCATTCATCCCCCGGCCCCTTCGGTGACGGTGGTGCTGTTATCGGTACGAGTGCGTACCGATACGCCAGTGTACCGATACGGTCGCGTTCCGGTACACTGGCGTATCGATAGACGTAGAACACACTGCCGGCCGGAATTTTTCGGCCGCCGACGCAAGCCAGGAGCAGAGCCCATGACGTCGCAGGCTGGGGACCGACCCGAGCCGGTCGGTGCCACGCGCCGCTCCAAGATCACGCCCGAGCGTGAGCAGGAGTTCTTCGAGGCCGTGCTGGAACAGCTCCGCGAGTGCGGCTACGACTCCGTCACCATGGAGGGGATCGCCGCCAGCACCCGCTGCAGCAAGTCCACGCTCTACCGTCAGTGGAAGACCAAGCCCCAGTTCGTGGCGGCGGCGCTGCGCTCCCACCGGCGGACGCGCTGCATCGACACCGGCTCACTCGCGGACGACCTGCGCGAGGCCGCCCGGGCGGCGGGAGAGCTGTCGGGCCGGGACACCAAGCTCCTCCAGGCGCTCGCCCACGCGGCCCCCCAGGATGCGGAGCTGCAGCGCGCGTTGCGCGAGGCGCTGGTCGAACCGGAGATCGCCGCGCTGAAGGAGATCATCCGGCGCGGGGTCGAGCGGGGAGAGGTGCCCGCCGATCACCCGGCGCTGGAGTACATCCCGGCACAGATGTTCGGCGTCCTGCGCATCCGGCCCGTCCTGGAGGGTGAGTACGCGGACCCGGACTACCTGGTCCGGTTCGTGGAGGCCGCCGTGCTGCCGGCCCTGGGCCTGAGATGAGACCCGGGCCGCCGTCCGTCGGATGACAGGACGGTGACCCGACCGCGCCGACCCGTGGGGACGGGGGCGGCGCGCACCACCCGGCCGACCGTTTACGGGCGGGGCGGTTGTTCCCTGTCAGACGTCCTGACCGTTGCCGCTGCCCGTCGACACCTTGATGCCCTTGGCGATGTCGTCCAGGACCGACTCCTTCTGGTCGGCGTCCACGCCGAACCGGACGACGACCATCTGCTTCGCGTTCGCGGGGGAGGGGAACGCGAGCGACTCCACGATGCCGTCGGCGCCCTTGGTGGTGACGGCCTTCCAGCGGACCAGGTAGCCCTTCTGCCCGGCCACGGTCACCGCCTTGGCCGCCAGCACGTCGTGCGAGGTGATGCCGCCGTAGGACTTGCCGCCGTAGGACTCCTCGGCGTTGGCCGAGATGTCCGCCTTGGCGATCTCCTCGGCGGTGCTGCCCTTGGTGCCGAGGGCCAGGGCCGGTGCGGAGTAGGCTCCGCCCTTCGTGCAGGTCGAGGAGGTGTCGCCGGGGCACTTGTAGGAGTCGTCGGACGTTACCTGCGCGCCGACCGTGATCTCCTGGCCGTACCAGCCCTTGGGGATCGGCATGCTGATCCCGCTGACGGCGTCGGTCACCGACCCGCTCCTGATCTTCGGCGGCTCGGACCGCTCGGGAGACGGGCTCTGGCCACCGGAACCGCCGGAGCCGCCATTGCCTCCGGATCCCCCCGAGCCGCCATTACCTCCGGATCCCCCCGAGCCGCCCGGCCCGCCGAACGGCCCGCCCTGGCCACCGGTTCCACCCGGGCCGCCCGGCCCCTGCGAGGTGGCCGAACCGCCCGAGCCGCCGTTGCCGGTCAGCGCGTAGACGCCGACACCTATGCTCGCGAGAACAACAACGGCCGCCGCGACGGCAATCCCGATCCGCAGCCGGCTTCCGCGGGCGGTCGGGGGGGCGGCGGGGTAGCCGGGATACGAGCCGGCGCCCGTGTACCCGGGGGCATTTGGGTAATGGGCGGGCCCTTGGTGTTGTCCGGGGGCGCCTGGGTGGCCGGGGGTGCCTGGGTATGCGGTGGCGCCCGGGTGTCCGGGGGTGCTCGGATGTTCGGCGGTGCCCGGGTGTCCGGGGACGTTCGACTGTCCGGTGGTGCTTGGGTATCCGGGAGGGCCCGGATGCCCGGCGGCGCTGCCCTGCCCGGCAGCGGTCGGATCCCCCGGAGGGGCGGAACCATCCGC
>KL569144.1:71791-72622 GCA_000715635.1 Streptomyces violaceus
TGGCAGGAGCCGGGCTGTCCGCGGTGCCCGAGTCCCATGCAGTGCTCGAGTCCCCTGCGGTGCCCAAGCCCCCCGCGGTGCCCGAGTCCTTCGTCGCGCCCGAGTCCCCCGCAGAGGCCGGACTCTCCGCAGTCGCCGGATGGGTCGGCGGCTGGTCCGGGGGACCCCATGCGGCGGGGGGCTGTGCCGGACGGATGCGGGCCGTCCAGGCCTTGCCGTCCCACCAGCGCTCGGTGGCGGGCCCGTCACTTTTCTGTCCGGGGTCCGGGTACCACCCGGAAGGAGTCTCCTGCGTCATGCCCCCACCGTATGAGGCGTCGGTGAAAGAGGCATGAGAGGAGCCGGCCAGGATCGGTCATTCCAGGAGCAAGCGGGTCGGCGGAAGGCGGGCGGGCGGTGGCAGCCGCAGCCCGTCCCGGCCCGGCGTCACCGACCCCAGCACGCTCGGATGCCGGGCACCGGTGCTCGCGGGTGAGGTGCCGGGCAGGCCGTGCACGGTCAGGAACCCCAGGACGGCGAAGGCGTAGGCCTCCTTCGCCCCGGACGGCAGCCCCAGTTCGTCCGAGGCGCGCACCGCCACCCCTGGCAGCAGATCCCCGAGCATCCCCATCAGCACCGGGTTGCGCGTCCCGCCGCCCGAGGCGATCACCTCCGTAGCGCCCACCGCCCGCACGGCGTCCGCCACGGTCCGGGCCGTGAGCATCGTCAGGGTGGCGACGACGTCCTCGGCGGGCAGCGTCCCGAACCCGGCCAGCGCGTCCCGCAGATGACCGAGATGGAACAGCTCCTTGCCCGTCGTCTTGGGCGCGGGCAGCGCGTAGTACGGCTCCT
>KL569144.1:72864-74175 GCA_000715635.1 Streptomyces violaceus
GAGCCCCGTCCGTGTCGCAGGACAGCGCTCCGCCGCTGAACCCCTGGGCTGCCGCGTCGATCAGCGCGCAGCCCGGCCCGGTGTCGAAGGCGGTCCCGTCGGGTGCGGTGAGGTTGGCGATACCGCCGACGTTGAGTGCGACGGGCCGGCCCGGCCGGCCGGGCAGCCACAGCAGGTCGACCAGGCTGACCAGTGGCGCGCCCTGCCCGCCGGCGGCGATGTCACGCGGCCGGAAGTCGGCGACGACCGGCAGCCCGGTCGCCTCGGCGATCCAGGCCGGCTGCCCCAGCTGGAGCGTGCCGTGGACCTCCCCCTCGGCGACCCAGTGGTACACGGTCTGCCCGTGCGAGGCCACCAACTCGGCCCGTCCCTCGCACAGTTCGCGGTCGGCCCGGAGCGCGGCCGCCGCGAAGGCCTGCCCGATCCGGGTGTCCAGCCGGCACACCTCGCCCAGCGTGGTGGTCCCCGGCGGCAGGGTGGCCGACAGGGTCTCGCGCAGTGCGCCGTCGTACGCCTCGCTCACCATGCCGAGCGGCTTCAGCACCAGGCTGTCGCCGACGAGGTCCAGCTCGGCCGCCGCCGCGTCGATCGCGTCGTACGACGTGCCGGACATGAGACCGATCACCCGCATCGCTTCAACCAGTCCTCTCCTCCACCGCTTTCGCCCCGCGCACCCGCCGCGAGGGCAGCGTGAGCAGGGCCGGTACGCTCACCGCGCACGCCGCCGCCGCGTAGTACGCGGGGATGTCCACGCTCCCCGTCCGCTCGATCGTCTCCGTGATGATGAGCCCGGCGCACCCCGAGAACACCGCGTTGGACAGCGCGTAGGCGAGTCCCAGGCCCGTGTAGCGCACCCGCGTCGGGAACATCTCCGACAGCATCGCCGGGCCCGGCCCCGCCATCAGCCCCACCACGGCACCGGCGCCGCACACCGCCACACCCTTCACGGTGTTCGAAACGCCGGGCTCCTGCAGAAGGTCGAGCAGCGGCACCGAGAGCGCCACGACCAGCACCGCGCCCGTCAGCATCACCACCCTCCGGCCGAGCAGGTCACTGAGCAGCCCCGCCGGCACGATCGTCACCGCGAAGCCCAGATTGGCCAGCACGGTGGCGACCAGCGCCTGCTGGAAGGTGGCACCCAGCGAACTCTGCAGATACGACGGCAGCACGACGAGGAACGTGTAACCGGCCGCGGCCCAGCCCATGATCCGCCCCGCGCCCAGCGCGATCGCCCTCGCGACCTCGCGCGGGGGAGGCGTCTCCCGCGACCGCTCCGCCTCGAACTCCGGCTGTCTCTCATACACATCTCTG
>KL569144.1:74378-75535 GCA_000715635.1 Streptomyces violaceus
CAGCCCCACGCGCCGAGCTGCTCCTCGGACAGCACGGTGGCGAGCAGCGCCGCCGCGCCCGCACCGCCCAGCAGCCCCAGTGCCACCGTGAACGACTGCCACGAGCCGTACAGCCCCCGCCGGCCCGGCGGAGCGAACTCCGTCATCACCGACACCGCCCCGCCGAACTCCCCACCGGCCGACAGCCCTTGGAGCACCCGCAGGAAGGTGAGCAGCCAGGGCGCCGGCGCACCCGCCTGCGCGTACGTCGGCAGCACGCCGATCAGCGTCGTCGCCACCGTCATCAGGGTGATCACCAGGACCAGCACCGGCCGACGGCCGACCCGGTCCCCGAGACGGCCGAAAAGCGCCGCCCCGACCGGTCGGAAGAAGAACGCGAGCGCGAACGACGCGTACGTCTTCACCAGAGCCTCGATCTCGCTGCCGCCCTCCGGTGTGAAGAAGCGCGCCGCGATGATCGTCGCGAAGTAGCCGTAGACGCCGAACTCGTACCACTCGATGAGATTGCCCACCGACCCCGCGACCAGCGCCCGCCGGCCGCGCCGTGTGTCCCGTCCCTGGTGAATGAACGTCACCTCCCGTACCGTTGTGCCTTGTTGACCCGAATGCGGCTGGTGACGGGCCGGATGCGCCGTCCGATCGATGTCGGTGTCACCCGTCACGGCAACAGGTGCCCGGACCGCCCTCCACTCAGGCAATCGGACGGCTACGCTCGACGTCTGTACGTCGTTCGGGCGACTTGGGGAGGTAGCGGGATGACGGAGGTACGGCCCACGGCCGGCGCCTCGGCTTCCCTTTGGGAGCGCGACGAGGAAGTCGCCGCCGTCGCGCGGGCGGTCGACGGCCTGTGCGCGGACCGCTCCTCGTCCGGCGGACTGCTGGTCTTCCGGGGCGAGGCCGGACTCGGCAAGACCACGCTGCTGGCCGAAACCCGCCGCATCGCCGAGGCCCGCGGCTGCACGGTCTGGTCGGCACGCGGCGGCGAGACCCTCAGGTCGGTCCCCTTCAACGTGGTACGGCAGTTGCTGCAGCCGGCACTGGTGTCGATGCTCCCGGAGGAGGCACGCGAATACCTCGGCGACTGGTACGACATCGCCGGCCCCGCCCTCGGCATAGCGGATCCCGGCGACCGGCAGGCCGACCCGCAGGGCGTGTGC
>KL569144.1:75732-77541 GCA_000715635.1 Streptomyces violaceus
GGACTGGCCGCTGGTGCTGCTGATCGACGACGCCCACTGGGCCGACCAGGAGACCCTGCGCTGGCTCGCCGGGCTCGCCGAGCGCCTCGACGAGATGTCCGTGCTGGTCGTGATCACCCGCCGCCCCGGCGAGGTCTCCGGCACCAGCGCCCGCCACCTCGACACCGTCGCCGCCGCCGCGGACGGACCCGTCACGACGCTGAGCGCCCTCACCCCGGACGCTACGGCCGGACTCACCCGCGCCACCCTCGGCCCGCACGCCGACGCCGCGTTCTGCCGCGAGGTCTGGGCCGTCACCGCGGGCAACCCCTACGAGACCGTCGAACTCCTCGCCAAGGTCCAGGACAGCGAACTCGAACCGGTCGAGGCCCGGGCCGCGGAGCTGCGCGAACTGAACCGCTCGGCCCGCGGCGGCGGCCTCGTCGCCCGCCTGGAGGAACTCGGCATCGACGCGACCCGGTTCGCCTGGGCCGCCGCCATCCTCGGCACCGGCATCTCCACCGGCCTGGTCGCCAAGCTCGCCACCCTGGGGCCCGACGAGGCCCGCCGCTGCGCCGAACTGCTGCGCACCGCCCGCATCCTCACCACACCCGACCCCGCGGCCGGCCGCGGCGCCGACGGCGACCTGGAGTTCGTCCACCCGCTGATCGCCACCGCCGTCTACAACTCCATACCCGACGCCTTGTGCACCGCCATGCACGGCATTGCCGCCCGGATCGTCACCGACGAAGGGCGCGGCGCCGCGGCAGCCGCCCGTCATCTCCTCGAAGTCCACCCGGACGACGACGAGGAACTCGTCGGGCAGCTGCGCGAGGCCGCCCGCGAGCACCTCGCCGTCGGCGCCCCCGACGCCGCCCGCCGCTGCCTGGAGCGCGCCCTGGAGGAACCGCCCCGGCCCGAGTCCCTCCCGCACGTGCTCTACGAACTGGCCGAGGCCACCTTCCTGACCGCGCCGGCCCGCACCATCGGCCATCTGCGGACCGCGCTCGGCATGCCCGGCCTCGGCGGGGACAAGCGGGTGGACGCCGTCTTCCGGCTCTCCCAGGCGCTGCTCCACAACGACCAGCTGGAGGAGGCGGTCCGCACGGTCGAGGCGGAGGCCGCCCGGCTCCGGCCCGGGCCCGCCCGGATGCGGCTCCAGGCCGTGCACTTCATGTGGGAGGGCATACACGCCGGCGAGGCCACCTCGCCCGACCGCTCCCGGCGGCTCGCCGACCTCGCCGCCACCTGCACCGGCCGGGACAACTCCGAACGCGCGCTGCTCATGCTGCGCGGCTTCGACGCCCTCATGCACGGCGAGAACGCGGAGGAGGTCGCCGAACTGTGCGACCGCGCCCTCGTCAACGGCCGCCTGGCCCCCGGACTCGGCTGGACCGACACCGAGTGGGGCATCGAACTGCTGCTGATGCTGGCCAACGCGTACGCCTTCACCGACCGCCTCGACCGCGCCGAGACCCTCTACAACGAGGCCCTGCGCGCCTACGAGACGGCCGGCTGGAGCGGCGGCCACCTCGCTCTGGCCCACGCCTACGTCGGGCTCGGCCATCGCAGGCGGGGCCGTCTGAAGGAGGCGGAGTCGTCCCTGCGCGAGTCGCTGCGCCTCGCCGAGCGCGTCGGCCGCGGTCTGCCGCTGTACTGGTCCGCGACCTGCAACCTCGTCGACACGCTGCTCGCCCGCGGCCATGTCCAGGAGGCCTGGGAGGTCGCCGAACGGTACGGCTTCGCCCCGCCCTACCCCTCCACCATCGTCCTGCCGGACCCGCGCTCGGTGCGCGGCCGGCTGCTGCTGGCCGTCGGCCGCACCAAGGA
>KL569144.1:77771-79550 GCA_000715635.1 Streptomyces violaceus
CCAAGGACGGCATCAACGAACTGGAGGCCGCCGAGAAGGCGGCGGCAGCACGCGGCCACCACAACCCCGTGCTCGTCCCCTGGGCGGCCGACCTCGCCCGGGCCCTCAGCACCGAGGACCCGGCCCGTGCCGCCCGGCTCGCCGCCCAGGCCGTCACCTACCTGGAGGCGTCACCCTGCCAGTACGAGCACGCGGCGGCCCGCATCGAGTACGGCATCGCGGCCCGCTCGGTGAGCGACCTCCGACGCGGCCTGGACCTGGCGGTCTCGTGCGGAGCGGACGGACTGGCGGAGCGGGCGCGGGCCGTGCTCGAGGCCGGCGTCGGACCGGCGTAGCTCAGACGCGGAGCAGCTGGTCGGTCACCGCCGCGAGCCGCGCCCGCACTCCCGGGTCGTACGCCGCCTCATGGGCCCGTGCCGGACTCGTCCCGTCGAAGTACCGGCCGCTGCCCGACTCCCGCGTGGCCAGGGCCAGCACGCCCGCCGCACCGTCGGCGACCGTGTTCCAGGGTGTGACATCCGCTTCGCGGACCATCCCCGTGTCCATGTAGGTCGCCGGGTGCAGCACGTTCACCGAGACGCCGGTGCCGTTCAGCTCCTCGGCGAGGGCGAACGTGTGCGCGGCGAGCGCGAACTTGCTGCGGCAGTACGCCGAGACGCCGCTGTAGCGGCGGGTGAACTCGGGATCGTCGAAGGAGAGGGGTTCCTGTCCGGCAGACCCGACGTTGACGATCCGGGCCGGCGCGTTCGCCCGCAGCACGGGCAGCAGAGCCCGGGTCAGCACCACGGGTGCCAGATAGTTCACCGCGAGCCGTAGCTCATGCCCGTCGGCGCTCAGCTCACGGTCCGCGTCGGGCGCCCCGAAGCCCACGCCCGCGTTGTTGACCAGCACGTCGAGCTCGGGATGCGCGTCGGTGACCTGCCCGGCCAGCTCACGTACCTGGGACAGCGAGGCCAGGTCCGCGACGAACGCCTCCGCGTCCCCCTCCGTGCGCAACTCCTCGGCCAGCCGTTCGGTCCGGCCCGCGTCACGGCCGTGGACGAGGACGACATGTCCGGAACGGGCCAGTTCGAAGGCGACGTACCGGCCGAGGCCCGAGGTGGCGCCGGTGATCAGGATGGTGGACATGACTCCACCGTAGGCATGCGGTGCGGGCCCGAGCGAGCTACCGCCGAGGCTACGACCAGCAGGATCACCCTCCGGCGCCTACGAAGAGCCCTCCTCCGCGAGCACCCGCTGGGCCGTCGCGAACGCCGAGTTCGCCGCCGGCACCCCGCAGTACACGGCCGTCTGCAGCAGCACCGCGCCGATCTCCTCGGGCGTGAGCCCGTTGCGGCGGGCCGCCCGGACGTGCATGGCGAGCTCGTCGTAGTGGCCGTGCGCGACCAGCGCGGTGAGGGTGATCATGCTGCGCTCGCGGCGCGAGAGCGTCGGGTCGGTCCAGATCTCGCCCCAGGCGTAGCGCGAGATGAAGTCCTGGAAGCGCGCCGTGAAGGGCGTCTGCCGGGCCTGCGCCCGGTCGACGTGCGGGTCGCCGAGGACCTCGCGCCGTACCTCCATCCCGCGTCCGGCGGGCCCGCCGAAGTGGGCCCGCAGCGCCGTCAGTACCGCTTCCGGGCACTGCGCGGGCGCCAGGTGCGAGGCGCCCGGGAGCTCGACGAGCGCCGAGCCAGGCACCGCGTCGGCGATCTCCCGCAGATGCGCGGGCGGCGTCGCCGGATCCTCGCGACCGGCGACCAGAAGCGTCGGTACGGCGATCTCGGGCAGCCGGTCCCGCAG
>KL569144.1:79737-80601 GCA_000715635.1 Streptomyces violaceus
GATCTCGGGCAGCCGGTCCCGCAGATCGAACGCGGCGAGCGCGTCACAGCAGGCGGCGTACGCGTCCGGGTCGGCGTCCCGGTGGTCCCGCATCAGCTCCGGCACGGTGAAACCGGACGTGAACCAGCGCGCGTCCGCCCCCTCCGCGAGCCCGGCCAGTCCCTCCCGCCGCACCAGAGCGGCCCGCTCCTGCCATGGCCGAGCCCCGTTGAAGTGCGCCGACGAGCAGATCACGGCGAGCGACGACAACCGCTGCGGATGGTGCACGGCGAGCTGCAGGCCCACGGCCCCGCCCAGCGACACACCCGCGTACGCGAACCGCTCGATGCCGAGCGAGTCGGCGAGCGCCAGCACCAGGTCGGCGAGGTCACCGACCGTCGCGCCCGCCCGGATGAGACCGGCCGCCGAACCGCCGTGCCCCGGCAGATCCCAGCGGACCACCCGATGGGTGATCGACAGTTCGGGCGCCACCTTGTCCCACAGGGCGTACGACGTGCCGAGCGAGGGACCGAGCAGCAGCGGAGGCGCGGAAGTGGGCCCTTCGGCACGGTGGTTCAGGAGTGTCAACGTCGCTCCAGAGCACGATCGGTGAGGGCTCGGGCGGAGCCGGTGTAGTGGGTGGGATCGAGGTCGACGTCCGCCAGCTCCGGTGCCTCGGCGAGCGGGCGTCCCCCGGCGGCCAGCCGGGTGAGGAGTTCCTTGGCGCGGGCGCGCCCCAGCACGGGGGCCAGTTCGGCGGACAGCCGCTCGGAGACGATCAACCCGTGGGTGAGGTCCAGGTGTTCGCGCATGGCGCCGGGACTGACCCGCAGCCCCTCCGCCAGCTCGACGGCGTCCCGGGCGGCCCCGCCGACCAGCCGCAGC
>KL569144.1:80843-81915 GCA_000715635.1 Streptomyces violaceus
GTCCTCAGCCGCCAGCGAACCGTACAGCGTGGCCGCGAGCTGCGGGGCCCGTCGCGCGGCGGAGGCGATGAGGGTGGACCGTACCGGGTTGGACTTGTGCGGCATGGCGGACGAGCCCCCGCCGCTGCCCTCCGCGACCTCGGCGATCTCGGTGCGCGACAGGGTGAGGACGTCCACGGCGAGCTTGCCGAGCGCGCCCGCCGTGAAGGCGAGACACCCGGCGAGATCGGCGACGGGCGTCCGCAGGGTGTGCCAGGGCAGATCGGGTGCCCTGAGGCCGAGTTCACGGGCGTACGCCCTCGGCAGTCCGGTCGGATCGCTCGCGCCGTACGCCCCGAACGCCGCCAACGTGCCCGCCGCACCGCCGAGTTGTGCGGGCAGCGCGTCCCGGACGGCCGCCGTCCGGTCCCGTGCGTCGAGGACCAGCGCCCGCCATCCGGCCGCCTTCAGCCCGAACGTCGTCGGTACGGCGTGCTGGGTGAGCGTCCGCCCCGGCATCGCCGTGTCACGGTGCTCGGCGGCCAGCCGGGCGAGGGCCTGCTCGGTGCGGCCGAGGTCGGCGAGGACCAGGTCCAGGGTCCGCGCGGCGACCAGCATCGTCGCCGTGTCCATGATGTCCTGGCTGGTCGCGCCCCGGTGGACGTAGGGGCCGTACTCGTCGCCGACGGCCTTCGTCAGCTCCGCGACCAGGGGGATGACGGGGTTGCCGCCCGCGCGGGCCCGCTCGGCGAGGGAGCGTACGTCGAAGGCGCCGGAGGCCGCCTCGGTCACCGCCGTCGCCGCCTCCACAGGGGCGAGCCCCAGGGTGGCCTGGGCCCGGGTCAGCGCGGCCTCCGCGTCGAGCAGCGCCCGCAGATACGCGTGGTCGCTCGTCGCGGACGCGGCCGCCGAATCGGCCCACCCGGGGGCGAGCAGGCCGGTGTCGCCGTGCGCAGCTGTCACTGGAACTCCAGGAAGACCGTCTCGCCTTCGCCCTGAAGGCGGATGTCGAAACGGTACGTGCCGAGCGTCTCCTCGACGGCGATCAGCGTGTCGCGGCGCCCGTCCTCCAGCCGGGACAGCAGCGGGGCGG
>KL569144.1:82114-83086 GCA_000715635.1 Streptomyces violaceus
ACGGCGAGCACCGCCGCATCGCCCGGCAGGTAGATCCGGGTGTACAGGTGCAGGAGCAGCCCGCGCGCGAAGACGCACACGCTGAGGTACGGGGCGTTCCGCCCGCGTGCGCCGGGCCGCAGCGTGCGCGCGTACCAGTGGCCGTTCGCGTCGGTCTGGATGCGCCCCCAGCCCGTGAACTCCACGCCGTTGCGCCCCAGGAAGCCGCCCGAGGCCGGGTCGCGGCGCATCGAACCGTCGGCCGTCGCCAGGTTGCCCTCCGGGTCCGGACCCCACAGCTCGATCAGGGCGTCCGGCAGCGGATCGCCCTCGCCGTCGGTGACGTACCCGTGCACGGTGACCGTGTCCGGATGCCCGACGGGCGCGATGTCCTCGCCGCCGTGGAACGGCAGGGCGTGGCCGTAGAACGGGCCGACGGTGTGCGAGGGGGTGGGCAGCACGCTCTCAGGGCTGCTGGTGTCGATCCTCGTCATGGCAGGTCAGCGCCCTTCTTCGATCCAGGTGGCCTGCGGCCCGTCCAGCACGATGTCCCAGTGGTAGCCCATCGAGAACTCCGGCACCGACAGGCTGGGGTCGTATGTGGCGACCAGTCGCTGCCGGGCCGCGTCGTCCGTCACCGACTGGATGATCGGGTCGTAGGGGAACAGCGGATCGCTCGGGAAGTACATCTGCGTCACGAGCCGCTGGGTGAACGCCGAGCCGAAGAGCGAGAAGTGGATATGGGCCGGCCGCCAGGCGTTGACGTGCTGGCGCCACGGGTACGGGCCCGGCTGGACGGTGGTGAAGCGGTAGTGGCCCTCGGCGTCGGTGAGCGTGCGGCCCACACCGGTGAAGTTCGGGTCCAGCGGGGCGTCGTGCTGCTCGCGCTGATGGGCGTAGCGGCCAGCCGAGTTGGCCTGCCAGATTTCCACGAGCTGGCCGCGCACCGGGCGGCCGTCGCGGTCCAGCAGCCGGCCGGAGACGGTGATGCGT
>KL569144.1:83276-85847 GCA_000715635.1 Streptomyces violaceus
TGCTCGCCGTCGTGCTGCCGGGTGAGGTCGTTGTCGATCTCGGTGATGTCCCGCTCCCCGAAGGCCGGGGAGGACAGTTCCACCAGCTCCGGGTCCTTGCTGACGTCGATGGTGACCGGCGGCTGCTTGGGGTGCCGGAGCACCGAGGAGCGGTACGGCGCGTAGTCACGGCGCGGCTGGTGCTCGACGGGCCCGCCGTCGGCGAGACGCTTCTCGTACGCGGCGTGCTCGGCCGCGATCTCCTGATCGATGTCGTGCTGAGTGAGAGTCATGGGGTTCCCTGAGGTTCTTGAGGGTCTCGCCCCAAAGGGGCGCGGGGCTGTGTCGATATGCGGCTCCGCCGCGTGGGCGCGACCAGCCACGGACGGCCCGCAGCCGAAGGCCTAACGTTCCAGAACAAGCGCAAGGCCCTGGCCGACCCCGATGCAGAGCGTGGCAACACCGACGCCACTCCCGCGCCGGGCAAGCTGATGCGCAACCGTCCCGGCGAGCCGGGCCCCGGACGCACCGAGCGGATGCCCGAGGGCGATCGCACCACCCTGCGGATTGAGGATCGCGGGATCGAACTCGGGCCACTCGGCCACACACCCCAGCACCTGCGCCGCGAACGCCTCGTTCAGCTCCAGCACCGACAGGTCGTCGAACCCTTGCCCGCCTTGGCCAGCGCCCGGTTGACGGCCTCGACGGGAGCGAGTCCGAAGTAGTCCGGGTCGAGGGCGTTGACGCCGGTCGCGGAGATCCGGGCGAGCGGCTCGCGGCCGGTGGCCTTCAGGCCCTCCTCGTCGACCAGAAGAAGGGCCGCCGCCCCGTCGTTGAGCGGTGACGCGTTGCCCGCCGTCACCGTGCCTCCCTCCTTACGGAACGACGGCTTCAGCTTGGCCATCGACGCCAGGGAGGCATCCGGACGGACACACTCGTCGGCGGCGAAGACCACGGGATCGCCCTTGCGCTGTGGGACCGCCACAGACGCCGACTCGTTCTCGAAGAGGCCCTGTTCCTGTGCCCGTGCGGCCTTCTCATGGCTGCGGAGCGCGAACTCGTCCTGCTGCTCGCGGCTGATCTTGTGCTTGTCGGCGATGAGTTCGGCCGACTCGCCCAGCGGGATCGTCCACTGCGGCTCCATGCGCGGGTTGACCATCCGCCAGCCCAGAGTCGTGGAGTACAGCTCGGTGTGCCCGGCCGGGAAGGGCTTGTCGGACTTGGGCAGCACATAGGGCGCCCGGGTCATCGACTCCACACCACCCGCCAGCGCGATGGAGGCGTCGCCGAGCGCGATGGCGCGGGCCGCCTGGATCACGGCCTCCAGACCGGAGGCGCACAGCCGGTTGACGGTCACGCCCGGTACCGAGGTGGGCAGGCCCGCCAGCAGAGCGGCCATCCGGCCGACGTTGCGGTTCTCCTCACCGGCGCCGTTGGCGTTGCCGAAGTACACGTCCTCGATCCGCGCCGGGTCCAGCTCCGGGGTGCGGGCGAGCAGTTCGCGGATCGCGTGCGCGCCCAGGTCGTCCGGGCGGACGGAGGCCAGGCCGCCGTTGTAGCGTCCGATCGGGGTGCGGACCGCGTCGACGATGTAGACGTCCTTCACTTCACACCCTCCGGCACGTTCAGTTCGGCGTCGGTCCTGGCGACGATCTCGCCGGCGGTCACGCCCGGTGCGGTCTCGACCAGGACGAGCCCGTCCTCGGTGACGTCGAGGACGCCGAGGTCGGTGATGATCCGGTTCACACACCCCTTGCCGGTCAGCGGCAGGGCGCACTCGGTGAGGATCTTCGGGGAGCCGTCCTTGGCGGTGTGGGTCATGACGACGACGACCGTACGGGCGCCGTGCACCAGGTCCATCGCCCCGCCGATGCCGGTGATCAGCTTGCCGGGGATCGCCCAGTTGGCCAGGTCGCCCCGCTCGGACACCTGCATGGCGCCGAGTACGGCCACGTCGATGTGCCCGCCCCGGATCATCGAGAAGGACAGCGCCGAGTCGAAGAAGGACGCGCCCGGCAGGACCGTCACGGTCTCCTTGCCGGCATTGATCAGGTCCGGGTCGACGGCGTCCTCGGTGGGGTAGGGGCCGGTGCCCAGGATGCCGTTCTCCGATTCGAGGACGACCTCGACGCCCTCGGGCAGGTAGTTGGGGATGAGGGTGGGCAGGCCGATGCCGAGGTTGACGTACTGGCCGTCTCGCAGCTCGCGCGCGGCCCGCGCGGCCATCTGTTCACGCGTCCAGGCCATCAGCTGCTCACCGTCCGCTGCTCGATCTTCTTGTCCGCCGCCTGCTGAGGAGTGAGCGCGAGCACCCGCTGCACGAAGATGCCGGGCAGATGCACCGCGTCCGGATCGATCTCGCCGGGCTCCACCAGCTCCTCCACCTCGGCGATCGTCACCCGCCCGGCCATCGCGGCCAGCGGGTTGAAGTTGCGGGAGGACTTGTTGAAGACCAGGTTGCCGTGCCGGTCGCCCTTGGCCGCCCGGACCAGGGCGTAGTCGGTACGGATGCCCCGCTCCAGCACGAACTCGGTGCCGTCGAACTCCCGGACCTCCTTCGGCGGCGAGGCCAGCGCGACACCGCCCTGCCCG
>KL569144.1:86085-87397 GCA_000715635.1 Streptomyces violaceus
GGGGTGTAGAAGGCGGGGATCCCGGCGCCGCCGGCCCGCAGCCGCTCGGCCAGCGTTCCCTGCGGGATCAGCTCGACCTCCAGCTCCCCGGCCAGGTACTGCCGCGCGAACTCCTTGTTCGCACCGATGTAGGAGCCCGTCACCCGGGCGATCCGGCCGGCGGCGAGCAGGACCGCCAGGCCCGACTCCATCGCCCCGCAGTTGTTGGAGACCACCGACACCCCGGCCACCCCGCGCTCGTACAGCGCCTGGATCAGCACGTTCGGCACACCGCTCAGCCCGAAACCGCCCACCGCGAGCGACGCACCGTCCGGAACGTCGGCCACCGCCTCCAGGGCTGTGGCGACCACCTTGTCCATCCGAGAAGCCCCATCTCTTCCGAGCACCCCGACGTTATTTAGTCAGCGCACTGAGTATTTCCGTGAAGCTCCTCTCACGCTGCCATCGCCACAGCAGGGCGTCAAGACCTCGGCGTATGCGCACCTGATCCCTTGTGTAGTCGACAGACAGCCCGGGAGCGGGCCGGTATTGTTCAGTGCACCAACGAAAACGACCGAGGGGTGCACATGGCGGCGGCCGACCTCACCACCCACCCCGGGCACCTGGCCCGGCGGCTTCAGCAGGCGCACTACCTGCTGTGGAACACGATGGTCTCCGAGGAGATCACCTCGCCCCAGTACGCGGTCCTCAACGCGCTCGTCGCCGAGCCCGGCCTGGACCAGCGCACGGTGGGGGAGCGGGTGGGGCTCGACCGGTCCACCATCGCCGAGGTGATCAGCCGGCTCACCCGGCGCGGACTGCTCGACAAGGTCCGTGACCCGCAGGACGGCCGCCGCTTCCTGCTGCGTCTCACGGACGAGGGCGTACGCACCCACCGCAAGCTGACCGTGCGCACCGCCCGGATGAACCAGATCTTCCTCGCGCCGCTGACCGCCGAGGAGCAGACGGTGTTCTTCGACCTCATCCGGCGCGTGTCGGACGCGGCCGAAGGCCTGCGCAATCCGAGGGAGCCCCTGGTGGCGCCCCGCTGACCGGCGCGGCCCGCGTGGGCCGGTCAGGGCGCCTTGGCGTACACCACCCACACCTGGCCCTTCGCGAAGTTCACGGGCGTGCCGTCGCCGGTGGTGAACGCCGTGCCGTCCGTGGCGTCCTCGCGCTCCCAGTTCACGTCGTGGGCCCGCCCGTCGCGCAGCACCTTCGCCTTCCCCGAGCCCACCGTCTCGGTGTACGGCGTGTTGTTGCCGAGGAAGTCGCGGAAGGCGGATTCGCGCACCTTCACGTACTGCACGACGACCGTCGCGGCCGCCAGCCG
>KL569144.1:87673-87812 GCA_000715635.1 Streptomyces violaceus
TGGCGGGCGTGCCGTCCATGCCGACCAGCCAGCGGTCCCGGGAGTCCGACCAGGTGAAGGTGAAACGGGCCGCCGGATAGCGCACCGTCTGCGAGGCCGTCGTCGTGCCGCCCGCGGGGGCGGAGCCGTAGCGGAAGCC
>KL569145.1:0-7999 GCA_000715635.1 Streptomyces violaceus
TGTGTATAAGAGACAGGGCCGGGGCCGGGGGTGGCACCGGGGAGCCGCCGGGCGGGGTGTTCATGGGCGCGACGATGGTCGGGGCGCCATGCACTCCGGGTGCCGGAGGCGGCGCGAAGCCCTGCGCGGCGGGCTCGGGAGCGGGC
This sequence comes from Streptomyces violaceus, assembly GCA_000715635.1. Taxonomy (GTDB): domain Bacteria; phylum Actinomycetota; class Actinomycetes; order Streptomycetales; family Streptomycetaceae; genus Streptomyces; species Streptomyces violaceus. The sequence goes on from KL569145.1 coordinate 147, forward strand.
GGCGGCGCGGGAGCGGGGGCCGGAGGCGCTGCCGGTGCGGGGGCCGGGGCCGGTTCCGGAGTGCCGCCCGGGACGCCGAACGCGGGCGGGGCGAAGCCAGGGGCGGCGCCGGTCTGCGGCTGCTGCGGGGCGGGCGCGGGTGCTTCTTCCTCCTCGGCCACCTCGCCGCCGAAGTTCTTCAGCAGCGCGTCGAGACCGCCGTCGAAGCCCTGCCCGACGGCGGCGAACCGCCAGACGTCCTTGAGGTAGAAGTCGCCCAGCATCACGGCCCGTTCGGTGGAGAACTCCGAGCCGTTGAAGGAGTAGCGGGCCACCTCCTCGCCGCCCGCGACGATGCGGATGTACCCGGGGGCGATCTGCGACATCTGGCCGGAGCCGTCGATCGTCGCAGTGAAGGACAGCTTCTGGATCTGCGGCGGGATCCGGTCGAGCGTCACCCGGAAGGACTCCGTGTCGCCCGCCTGGGCGCCCAGGAGCTGAAGGGATTCCTCGGGGGACTTCGGCTGGTTGAAGAAGACGAAGTAGCGGTCGTCCGAGAGCCGTTCGTCGGCGTCGAGGCCGAAACAGCTGATGTCGAAGCTCAGTCCGGGGCCCGAGATCTGCACGCCTACGTACAGATCCGTGCCCGCGGTGAGGTCACTGATCCTGGCCTTGTGGCCGCGTTGGAATTCCCTGGCCATGCGTAACGACCGTCCCCCATCCAGAACGTGATTGCGTCGCGCCAGGCTAACGGCAAAATCGGACACCGGACGAAGTCGGTACAGACCCGGTACAGAACCCGCGCGGGGCCGTATCGGCTGCTCGCTCGCGCAAAGCGGTCACTCACCCCGTGGGGCGTTCACCCCGCGCACCGGGCACGTGCGGCAACCGCTCGGCGGCGACCACGCCTTCGAGGTAACCCCGGGCCCGCTCCGTCCGCGGATAGGCCTCCAGCAGCTCCCAGAAGCGGGGACCGTGTCCGGGGACGAGCAGATGGGCGAGTTCGTGGACGAGGACGTAGTCGACGACGTACTCGGGCATGCCCTGCAGGCGGTGCGACAGGCGGATGCTGCCCTCGGACGGGGTGCAGGATCCCCAGCGCGTGTTCTGGTTGGTCACCCAGCGCACCGAAGCGGGCCGGGCCCGCCCGCCGAAGTACTGGTCCGAAAGACGCCGGGCCCGCTCGGCCAGCTCGGTGTCGCCGAGGGTCCGCTTGCTCTCCTGGGCGGCCAGCTTGTCGAGCATGACGGTCACCCAGCGCTGCTCCTCCGCCTCGGACATCCGGGCGGGGATGAGCACAACGGTGCGATCGCCCTCGCGGTACGCGGAGACCGTTCGGCGGCGGCGGGTGCTTCTGCGGACCTCGATCGCGCTCGCCCTCGAGCCGCTCGGCGGCTGGCTCGTCGTGCTGCGCTGTGGCTTTCCGGCGCGGTGCAGTGGGTCGGCGGGCACGCCCCGACGTTACCCGCTGCACACGGGGAAGTCCCGGCTCCGGGACGGTTCGGTGCCGATGCCCCCACCGGCCGCCGGATTTGTACGACGAATGCCCGTGCCTGTGGACAACTTTCGGCAGCCGGCGGCGGGTTTGGGCATGCTGGCTCTTGCCGGCGAAGCGATGGGCGAGTTCGGTCCGGGGCCGGGGCAGGGCCTGACGGCCGGTCTCGGGCTGCTCCCACACTCGACCGGCACACGGGGACGATCTATGACATACGGGGGCCTGTCATGCATCCGATGGTGAAACCCGCGCTCAGGCGCGGCTGGCGTGACCTCAACACGGTGCAGTTCGGGATGACACCGGCGCATGCGATGACGCTCGGCCCGATGGACCTGGCGACGGGCAGTTTCCTCGACCTGCTGAACGGCACGCGGGGGCTGGAGCTGCTGCGCGAGGAGGGACGCCGTATGGATCTGCCCGACGGTCATGTCGACGGGCTGGTGCGGCGGCTCGCGGGAGCCGGGCTCCTGGACGACGCGCGGGGCGGCGGACCGGCCGCCGACGCCCTGCGCCGGAAGAAGGAGGTCCTCGACCGGCTGCGCCCCGATCTGGCTTCCCTCTCTTTGACCACCTCCGCCCCCGGCGACGCGATCAGGCAGCTGGCCGCCCGGCGCGCGCAACGCGTTCAGGTGCGGGGCGCGGGCCGGATCGGCACCGTGCTGGCCTCGCTGCTGGCCGGGGCCGGCGTCGGCCAGGTCGATGTGCGCGACCTCGGACGAGTGGAACCGTGGGATGTCGCGCCGGGCGGTCTGCCCGCCGATGCCGTCGGCGACCGCCGCGACGAGGCGGCCCGACGTGCCGTCCGCCGGGCGGCTCCGGACCGGCCGCCGCGGCCCGCGACAGCGCAGGCGGCCCCGGAGGAAGGCGACCCCGGTTTCTCACTGGTGATCGTCGCCCCGCGGGACGATGTGGCCGTGTACGCGCCGGACCCGTCCGCCGCCGAATCGCTGATGTCCGCCGGGACACCCCATCTGTACGCCGGTGTCGTGGAGGGGACCGGCATGGTCGGCCCTCTCGTCCTGCCCGGGCAGACGGCCTGCGCGGGCTGTCTGCACAACAGCCGCACCGACCGGGACCCGACCTGGCCGCGCCTGGTCGCCCAGTGGCGTTCCGGCAGGCAGCGACAGGTGCCGCCCTGCGACCTGGCACTCGCCACGACCGTGGCCGGACTGGCGGCCGCCCACGCGCTCGCTTTCCTCGACGGCCGGGTTCCGTCGAGCGCGGGGGCACGCTGGGAGGTGTCCGTCCCTGGTCTCCACTGGCATGCTCGGCCGATCTGGGCGCATCCGGCATGCCCGTGCGCTGCGGCGGAGAGAGGAAAGGGGGAGCGCCTCTCGGAGGAAGAGCAGTCACACGAGACAATGGCGGTGCAACGGCCGTCGGAGCAGTGCCGTGAGGCAGAGGCGGAGCGGCCGGCTGGGACTTGGAGGGCGCATGTCTGATCTTCCCCGGAAGGCGGTCACCCGGACCGCCAAACTCGCCGCACTTCCGCTCGGCATCGCCGGGCGGGCCACCTGGGGATTCGGCAAGCGGATCGTCGGCGAGTCCGCGGAGCTGGTCGGCCGCGAGCTCCAACAACGCACGGCGGAGCAGCTTTTCAAGGTGCTCGGCGAGCTCAAGGGCGGCGCGATGAAGTTCGGCCAGGCCCTGTCCGTCTTCGAGTCGGCACTGCCCGAGGAGGTGGCCGGCCCGTACCGGGTGGCACTGACGAAGCTCCAGGAGGCGGCGCCGCCGATGCCGACGCGCACCGTGCACGCGGTGCTCGAAGAGCGGCTCGGCGAGGGCTGGCAGGAGCTGTTCCTGGAGTTCGAGGACAAGCCCGCCGCGGCGGCCTCGATCGGCCAGGTGCACCGAGGGGTGTGGCACGACGGCCGTGAGGTGGCGGTCAAGGTGCAGTACCCGGGTGCCGGCGAGGCCCTGCTGTCCGATCTGAACCAGCTGAGCCGCTTCTCCCGTCTGCTCGGTCCGCTGATCCCCGGGATGGACATCAAGCCGCTGCTCGCGGAACTGAAGGACCGCGTCTCGGAGGAGCTGGACTACGACCTCGAGGCGCAGGCCCAGCAGGCCCACGCGGAGGAGTTCACGGACGACCCGGACGTCGTCGTACCGCAGGTGGTGCACCAGTCCGACCAGGTCCTGGTCACCGAGTGGATCGACGGCATCCCGATGTCGGAGATCATCGCGGACGGCACCCAGGAGCAGCGTGACCGCGCCGGCCAGCTCCTGGCCCGTTTCCTGTTCTCCGGCCCCGCCCGCACCGGCCTGCTGCACGCCGATCCGCACCCGGGCAACTTCCGGCTTCTGCCCGGAGGCCCGGAGGGCGAGGACGACTGGCGCCTGGGTGTCCTGGACTTCGGCACGGTCGACCGTCTCCCGGGTGGTCTGCCGGCCACCATCGGCGAATCCCTGCGGATGACCCTCGACGGAGAGGCCGAGGCGGTCTACGAGCTTCTGTGCGCGGAGGGCTTCGTCAAGGAGACCATAGAGCTCGATCCCGACGCGGTTCTGGACTACCTGCTGCCGATCATCGAGCCGGCCCAGGTCGAGGAGTTCACCTTCACCCGCGGCTGGATGCGCAGCCAGGCGGCCCGCGTCGCCGACCCCCGCTCCCCCGCCTACCAGCTCGCCAAGCAGCTCAACCTGCCCCCTTCGTATCTGCTGATCCACCGGGTGACCCTGAGCACGATCGGGGTGCTGTGCCAGCTGGGGGCGGCGGTGCGTCTGCGCGAGGAGTTGGAGGAGTGGCTGCCGGGGTTCGTCCCGGAGGACCCGGCGGACGGCGAGGAGGCGGCGGCGGAGGCATGAGCCCCGGCGGGTACCACGAGTGATCCGCTGCCCGCGCTCTACCACCAGTCGGAGTCCAGCCGCCCCTCGATCGACCTGAGGTTCTCCCGGAAGCAGGTCTCGCAGAAGTCCCGGCGAGCGCCCTGCTCCACGGAGCAGGTCCAGGTGAGCTGCGGGGCTTCGGCCGAGATGCCGCAGCGGGCGCACACGAGGCGTTCGGGCTCCGCGGCGGAACCGCCGTCGTCGTTTCCTCCGGGAGGACTCGTCACGCGCCGACGATATCTCCGTGCCCGGCGGCTTCGCGGACACAACGCACCGCGGGGGCCGGTCCGTTCGCACGGACCGGCCCCCCGGGGTGAGCGTGGCCTCCCAGACCGGGAGGCCACAGCTTCAGGTGCTATCGGTTACTGCATGACCGCCATGGCGAGCGCCCGGCGGGCACGCCGTGAGGCGCGCTCCGCCTTGCGCTGCATCCGGCGGGCGGCCACCAGGCGCGCGGCCCGGCGGTCCCGCTCCGCCTCCTGCAGTCGCTCGTGCATATGTGCACGAGCCATGGCTTCTGGGATGAGTTGCATCTCTCGGGTCCTGTTCTGGCGCGAGTCCCTCGCGCCGTGCGGGGTGAGGTCTTGAGTCGCGGAGCCTGCGGGCTCGTGGGTGGACGGCTTCATCGGGGCCTGCTTCTGGGGGTCGTGCGTGAGAGGACGGTCGATCGTTCCTGCGGTGTTCATGCCGTGACCGGGTTCTTGCGCGGGCGGCCACGCGGCCGCTTCCGGGCGACGACGACACCCTGCACGAACAGCTCGCCGCCCCAGACGCCCCAGGGCTCACGCCGCTCCTTGGCGCCTGCGAGGCAGGCCTCGACCAGCGGGCAGGTGCGGCAGAGGGACTTGGCGTACTCCACGTCCGCCGGCGACTCGGCGAAGAAGACCTCCGGGTCGTAGGAGCGGCACGGGACGGGTACGCCGAGGTTCTCGATGGCGTCGTCGAGCGCGGTGAGCGCGGTGAGCGGGGTCAAGGCGGAGTCCTCCGTGGGGCCGGGCTTGGGGATCGTGTCGGAAGGCGGTACGGACGGGGCGTGCGCTTCGAGTTGCACGGTTCGTCTTCCTCGTCTGGTCGTTCCGGCCTGTTGGCCGGGGGCGGCTGGTACCGGGTTCTTTTCTTGTCCCGAGGCTCCTTCGGTCCGTCGTCCCTGGTCAGGGACAAACAGAAGGGCCGCGGATCCCGGATGGGGTTCCGCGGCCCTGAAGGCGCCGGCCTGATCAGATCAGGCTGGATCACTCCAGGGTTCTGGCCCACGGAAGGCCCACATCTGGTGGTGCTGCGTCGTCTGCTTCCGGAATCCGGCACCGGTCGCCGTAAAGGCATAGGCCCGCGCCTGTGCCTTTACTGCTGCTTCCAGTGCCTTGGTCGGTCGCTCATTGCGCTCACGGACGGGAAGGCCCGCGGGAGCAAGGGAGGAGGACGCCGGACGGACGGCACGAATGCCGGACAGACCGGTGCCCAGGTTCGAAACGCCGAGCATGCACGTGGAGACGGCCGAGCAATCGGTCATTTTCACGGTGCTGATGGAGCTGGTGTTGATGCTGATCACTGGACTCGCCTCCTCTCGGCGTCTCGGGGGACTGGGTGAACCAGTCCGACGGATATGCAAGTACAACACGGAACAAGGGCCTTCGAGAAGGCCGCTGCTCTCGTGCCTAAGAACCTATGGGGATTGCTGGGGCATGCGCAAACTATTTTTTCGACGAGTTGGTGTCAGTCCTGATCTGTGTCCCCTCCGGCGTACTGGCCTGCGCAGATAGCCAGGACATCGGCTCCGTAGCGGGTGAGCTTGCGCATCCCGACACCCGGGATGCGTGCCAGCTCGTGCTCATCGTCGGGCGCGGTCTCGGCGATCGCCACCAGCGTCCTGTCGGTGAAGACGCAGAAGGCGGGCTGACCGCTGCTCCGTGCCTGGTCGGCGCGCCACTCGCGGAGCCGCTCGTAGAGGCCCTCGTTCATGTCGGAGGGGCAGTCGTCGCAGCGCATCAGCTTCATCTCGCCCGCGTCGGTCAGCGTGCGGCCGCAGACGCGGCAGCGGGCGGGGGTTCGCTGCACTCGTCTCGGGGCGGAGCCCCTGGTTCCGGGGATTCCGCGCTCGATGCCGCCCGCTGCACCGCCGGCCGTACGGCCCTTGGTGGCCGTCGAACCGGGGCGCAGCCCGTCGAGGAAACGGCTGGGGCGGCGGTTGGGACGGCCGCCGGGTGAGCGGGAGAGGGACCAGGAGACATGGAGGTGTTCCCGCGCGCGGGTGACGCCGACGTACAGCAGGCGGCGCTCCTCCTCGATCTGTTCGTCGGTCTTTGCGTAGGTGATCGGCATCATGCCCTCGGCGACGCCGACCAGGAAGACGACGTCCCACTCGAGGCCCTTGGCCGAGTGCAGGGAGGCGAGGGTGACGCCCTGCACGGTCGGGGCGTGCTGGGCGTTCGCCCGTTCGTCGAGCTCGGCGACGAGGTCCGCCAGGGTGGCGCCGGGTTTGGCGGCGGCGAAGTCCTGGGCGAGGTTCACCAGGGCGGCCAGGGACTCCCAGCGCTCTCTCACGGCGCCGGAGCCGGCCGGTGGCTGCGGTGTCCAGCCCTCGCCCGACAGCACGGCGCGCACCTGCGAGGGCAGGTCGACAACGTCGTCCAGCAGGGAGTCGTTGCCGCCGAAGCGGGCCGCGCCGCGCAGGGCGACGCCCGCCTTTCGCACCTCCGGGCGGTCGAAGAAGCGCTCGGCGCCGCGCAGCTGGTAGGGCACCCCTGCGTCGGCGAGGGCCTGTTCGTAGGTCTCGGACTGCGCGTTCGTCCGGAACAGGATGGCGATCTCGGCGGCCGGGACCCCCGCGTCGATGAGTTCACGGATGCGGCGGGCCGCGCCCTCCGCCTCGGCGGGCTCGTCGGTGTACTCCGTGTAGGCCGGCTCGGGCCCCGGCGCACGTTGCGAGACGAGCTCCAGGCGGTGGTCGGCCGCGCGGCCCCTGGCCTGGGCGAGCAGGCCGTTGGCGAGGTGGACGACCTGGGGCGTGGAGCGGTAGTCGCGGACCAGTTTGACGACGGTGGCGCCGGGGTGGCGGGTGCGGAAATCGAGCAGATGGTCTGGAGTTGCTCCCGTGAACGAATAGATCGTCTGGCTGGCGTCTCCGACCACGCACAGGCTGTCCCGTTCGCCGAGCCACAGTTCCAGCAGGCGCTGCTGGAGGGGGCTGACGTCCTGGTACTCGTCGACCACGAAGTGCTGGTACTGGGCGCGGACCTGTTCGGCGATGTCGTGCCGGTCCTGGAGGACGGCCACGGTCAGCAGCAGCACGTCCTCGAAGTCGATGACGGAGCGCTCGCGCTTGACGTCCTCGTATGCGGCGTAGAGCTGGGCGATCTCCGCGGGGGCGCGAGGGGCCTCACGGCCCGACTTGGCGACGGCGGGCGCGTAGTCCGCGGGGACGGTCTGGGTGACCTTGGACCATTCGATCTCGGCGGTGACGTCCCGCAGCTCGCCCCGGTCGAGCCGGATGCGGCAGGCGGCGGCCGCGTCGGCGACGAGCTGGATCTTGCGATCGACGAGCCGGGGCATGGAG
>KL569145.1:8217-11447 GCA_000715635.1 Streptomyces violaceus
GTGCGGGCCTGGACGCCTGCGGCGCCGAGCTGCCGCAGCCGGCCGCGCATCTCTCCGGCGGCGCGGTTGGTGAAGGTGACGGCGAGCACGCTGGAGGGGTGGAGGACGCCTGCGCGCACCCCGTAGGCGATGCGGTGGGTGATCGCCCGGGTCTTGCCCGTGCCCGCGCCCGCCAGGACGCACACCGGACCGTGCAGGGCGGTGGCCACCTCGCGCTGCTCGGGGTCGAGTCCGTCGAGCACCGCGTCGGCCGAGTCCGGTACCTGCGGGAACAGGGTGGAGTGCGTTGCTGCTGTCACACAGCCATGCTGCCAGGTCTCGGGAGACGGCCGTGCCGGTTGTCCACAGGCGGGCCCCGATAGTCGTACCAATGCGGCAGGCGTCACGTCCGGCGGGGCCCGGCCCCTGGGAATGGTGGCCCCTTCGCGTACGTTCCACCTCTGCGACCACCCGCCCCGAGCCACCGAAGGAGCACGAGAGACATGCTGGGCACTGTGACGATGTACAGCACCACGTGGTGCGGCTACTGCCGCCGGCTGAAGAGCCAGATGGACCGCGAGGGCATCGCGTACACCGAGATCAACATCGAGCAGGACCCGGAATCCGCCGCTTTCGTGGAGAAGGCGAATGGCGGAAACCAAACGGTGCCCACCGTTCTGTTCCCGGACGGCTCCACCCTCACCAACCCGTCGCTGGCTCAGGTGAAGCAGAAGGTCGGCGCGTAGGTCGGCACGTAGGCGCCGCGCGGTTGTGCGGGGAAGGCGGTTCCTGAGGCGGCTCAGGAACCGCCTTCTCGTGGTTTGTCCCACACCACGACGTAGCGCCACAGCAGCGTGCGACGGACGTCGCATCCGGGCAGCAGCCGGTGGGCCCCCTGCCGGATCTCCGCCCAGGACATGTGCGCGTCTTCCATGGGCATGCCGGCCGGGCCCCGCTTGCCGCCGTGCCGACGGGCGTGCAGCCGGCTCGCGGGCAGGCCGCACGCGCTGATGACCCAATCCAGGACGGTCCGGTTGGCCGCCATGCCGACGATCACCAGACGGCCGCCGGGTGCGGTGAGCCGGGCGAGGCGGGTGACCGCCTCCTCGAACGGCGCGTGGTGGACCACGGCGACCGCGCTGACGAAGTCGTACGCGCCCTCGGGCAGGGAACCGTCGGCGAGGTAGTCCGTCTCCAGATACGTGACGTTGCCCGGCACGTGGGCGTCCTTGCGGGCGAGCTTGATCATCTCCGGCGAGCGGTCCACGCCCGTGACGGATGCCGCCCGGGCCGCGAGCTTGCGGGTGAGCAGGCCGTCGCCGCAGCCGGCGTCCAGAGCCCTGCCGCAGCCGTCCGGTACGGCGGCGAGCACCGCGGGGTGGTGATGGACGTTGTGGTTCCAGTACGGGTCCGTCACCTGGCCGGGCTCCGTCAAGCCACGCTCCTCATCGGGAGCGGCTTGCCGTACCAGAGCTCGATCAGGCGGGCCGCGATCGAGATGCCGTACGGGGGGAGCACCTCGCCGGACTCGAAGGCGGCGCGCAGCTCGTCGCGGGAGAACCAGCGGGCCTCGTGGATCTCGTCGCCGTCGACGTCGATCTCGGTCGAGGTGGCGCGGGCCATGAAGCCCAGCATGAGGCTGGACGGGAAGGGCCAGGGCTGGCTGGCGACGTACTCGACCTGGCCGACGGTGATGCCGACCTCCTCGTGGACCTCGCGGCGCACCGACTGCTCGATGGACTCGCCGGGCTCGACGAAACCGGCGAGCGTCGAGAAGCGGCCCTCGGGCCAGTGCACCTGGCGGCCGAGCAGGATGCGGTCGTCCTCGTCGGTCACGGCCATGATCACGGCGGGATCCGTACGCGGGTAGTGTTCCGCGCCGCAGGCCTGGCAGCGGCGGATGTGGCCGGCCGCGGCGATGACGGTGCGCTCGCCGCAGCGCGAGCAGAAACGGTGCGTGCGCTGCCAGTTCTCCAGGCCCACCGCGTGCACCATCAGGCTCACGTCTCGGGCCGATAGGAGCAGGCCCGCCTCGCGCAGGCCCGCCGGGCGCGCGGACTGGTCCATGCGCCCGGGCAGGGAGTCCTTCTGGAGGGCGAAGTAGCTGACGCCGTCCTCGTCGATGCCGAGGAAGTAGCGGTGTGCCTCGGTGAGGGGGGCCTCGAAGGAGGGGGTCATGACGAGTTCGGTGCGCCCGTCCGCCGTCTCGTCGATGAGGACCTGGCCGCCGGAGACCACGAAACAGCGCGTCGAGGGGTGGCTCCACGCCGCCGCCAGCCAGGCCTCGTCGAGCCGGTGGTGCGCGGCGCGGTCGATGCCGCCCGGGGCGGTGAGCGAGATGGGTCGGTCGGCGTTCTGGTCGGTCCAGGTGGTCACTGGTACTTCAAACTCCCCGGTGGAACGGTCGGGTTCGGCGGACTGATCAGCGGGACGTACGGCGGGAGGCGACCGGGTCCGGTGGGCTCGGGCGGTGCGGGGCGGCCCTTCCAGTGTGCCCCTCGCGCGCGGCCGGTCCGGGCGACCCAGGGCGCTCAGGGTGCATGGCGCCAGTTCTCGGCGAGGTCGCCCCACAGGTACGCGGTGGTCTCGACGCCCTTGAGGAGCAGGTCGAGTTCGACTTTCTCGTTCGGGGCGTGCCAGCCGTCGGACGGGACGGAGATGCCGAGGAACAGCACCGGAGCGCCGAGGACGTCCTGGAGGTCCGCCGCCGGTCCGGAGCCGCCCTCGCGGGTGAAGCGGACCGGCTTTTCGAAGGCCCGGCCCATGGCGCGGGCGACCGACTGGAGGGCCGGGTGGTCCAGCGGGGTCAGGCACGGGCGCGTGGCCCCGCTGAACGTGATCTCGCAGCGGATCCCGGCGGGCACCTGCTGCTCGGCCCAGGCGCGGACGGCCTTCTCCACATGGTCGGGGTCCTGGCCCGCCACCAGCCGGAAGGACAGCTTCACCGAGGCGGAGGACGGAACGATCGTCTTGCTGCCGGGGCCCTGGTAGCCGCCGCCGATGCCGTTGACCTCCGCGGTGGGGCGGGCCCAGACGCGCTCCAGGGTTGTGTACCCGGCCTCCCCCTGGGTGGCGTAGGACTTGGCCGTGCGCAGCCACTGCGACTCGTCGAAGGGCAGTTCGGCGAATAGTTCACGTTCGCGGTCGGTGAGCTCGACGACGCCGTCGTAGAAGCCCGGGATCGCCACGCGCGCGTGCTCGTCGTGCAGGGCGGCGACCAGACGGGCGGCGGCCGTCGCCGGGTTGGGCAC
>KL569145.1:11669-12897 GCA_000715635.1 Streptomyces violaceus
CCGCCGAACGAGCCGGAGTGGATGTCCTGGTCGGGGCCGTGCAGCCGTATCTCGCACTCGGCGAGGCCGCGCATGCCGGTGCACACCGTGGGGGTGTCCTCGGACCACATGCCGGTGTCGGAGACGATCACGGCGTCGGCGGCGAGCCGCTCGGCGTGCTGCTCGACGAGGGCCCTGAAGTGGGGCGAGCCGGACTCCTCCTCGCCCTCGATCAGCAGCTTCAGATCCACGGCCGGGGTGGTGCGGCCGGTGGCGGCGAGGTGGGCGCGGACGCCGAGGGTGTGGAAGAACACCTGGCCCTTGTCGTCGGCCGCCCCGCGCGCGTAGAGACGGTTCTCGCGGACGACGGGCTCGAAGGGGTCGCTGTCCCAGCCGTCCTCCCGGGCGGCGGGCTGCACGTCGTGGTGGCCGTAGACCAGCACCGTGGGGGCCTGCGGGTCGTCGGAGGGCCACTCGGCGAAGACGGCGGGCGCGCCGGGGGTCTGCCAGACCTCGGCCGTCGGGAACCCGGTCTCCTTCAGTTCGGCGGCGAGCCAGTCGGCGCTGCGTCGTACGTCGGGCGCGTGGTCCGGCTGGGCGGACACCGACGGGATGCGCAGCCACTCGGCGAGGTCGTCGAGGAAGGCGTCGCGATGCTGCTGGATGTACGTACGGACGACGCTGTCCGGGGTCTGGCTCATGGTCACGAGCCTATCGGCCCGCACTGACGTCCTCGGAGTGCGGTTCCTCACCGGGCGGCTCCTCGCTCAGCAGCCGCTCCAGCGCCGCGCGGTCCGGCAGGTCGTCGGGGCGGACGACCTCGCCGCTGCGCACGTACAGGAACGCGGCTGTGACGGACTCCGCGGGTACGCCCTGCTGCTCGGCCCAGGCGAGGCGGTAGACGGCGAGCTGGAGGGGGTCCGCGGTGCGTGAGCGGTTGGTCTTCCAGTCGACGATCTCGTACGTCGTGCCCTCACCGTCGCCCTCCTTGTAGACGGCGTCGATACGGCCCCGTACGACGCGGCCGGCGAGCGAGAGCTGGAAGGGGGCCTCCACCCGGTAGGGCGTGCGGTGCGCGTACTCGGTCTGCTCGAAGGCGTCCTTGAGTGCCTCCAGGTCCCGTTCGTCGGCGATCTCCGCTTCGCTGCCGGGCAGCTCCTCCGGCTCCAGCAGGGGCAGCGTCAGCTCTTCGAAGCGGGCCTCGACCCAGGCGTGGAAGCGGGTGCCGCGGCGGGCGGCGGGCTGGGGT
>KL569145.1:13134-15019 GCA_000715635.1 Streptomyces violaceus
GGAGCAGCAGCTGGGAGGCCGTGAGGGAGGTGGGCAGGGGTACCTCGGTGACGCTGTCGCGGGCGCGCAGAAGCTCGCCGGTGAGGGCGTCGAGGTCGCGGTCCCAGGAGGCGATGGTGCGGGCTTCCTCCGGGGTGAGGTGCTGCCTGCGGTGTCGGTGTGGGTCCGGGGGGTCCGGCGGCCCAGCCTGGCGGGGGACCGTGGGGCCGTCCGCCGGCGGTGCGTCCCCGTCCGCCGCCTCTGCTGCGAAGGGGCCTTCGTGAAAGGGGGCTTCGTCGAAGGGGCCTTCGTCGAAGTCGAACGGGTCCGGCTCGTCATGCGGAGGCTCGTCGTCCTCGGGGGGCGGTGGCCAGTCCGGGTCGTCGAACGCGTCCGGGTCGTGCACGGCCGCCGGGTGCCCGTCCTCGTGGGACGCGAGGTCCTCCAGGTGGGCCAGGACGGTCTCGGCGGCGGCGCGGCGGCGGGCCAGGGCCGCCTCGTCCAGGGGCAGGGGCCACACCTGGTCGGCGGTGGCCTGGTGCAGGGCCGGGTTCTCCTCGTCCTCGGCGGGTTCGTCCGCCCAGGCCTCGATCTCGCCGTACCCGGCCGCGCAGTGCTCGTAGAGGTGCTGGAGGAACGCGGAGGGTCCGCGACGCTTCTTCTGGGTGGGTCCCCACCAGTGGCCGGAGCCCAGGAGCAGGGAGCGGGGGCGGGTGAAGGTGACGTAGCCGAGGCGGAGTTCCTCGGTGTGCTGGTGGTCCTTCATGGCCTCGTGGAAGGCCTTGAGGCCCTTGGCGTCCCAGGAGGTGATGTCGGGGAGGGTGTCGGCGTCACCGCGCAGCTCGTGCGGCAGGACCTTGCCCTGGGAGGTCCACTTCTCGCGGCCCTGGCTGCTGGGGAAGGTGCCGGTGACCAGACCGGGGACGACCACCACGTCCCATTCCAGGCCCTTGGACTTGTGGGCGGTGAGCACCTTGACGGTGTTCTCGCCGCCGGGGAGGGCGTTGTCGAGGCCCTTCTCGTACTGGGCGGCGGTGCGCAGGAAGCCGAGGAAGGCGAGCAGACTGGCCTCGTTGTCGCCGGCGGCGAAGGAGGCGGCGACGTCCAGGAAGTTGGAGAGTGTCTCGCGGCGGCGCGCTGCCAGGGCGTGCGGGGACGCCGACAGCTCCACCTCCAGGCCGGTGACGGCGAGTACCCGGTGCAGGACGTCCATCAGCGGGTCGGACAGGGAGCGGCGCAGGTCGCGCAGTTCGGTGGCCAGGCGGGCGAAGCGCACGCGCGCGTCGGGCGAGAAGGGCAGCCCGTCGTCGTCCCCGCGGCCGTCCAGCGGCGTCTCCAGGAAGGTGTCGAGGGCGTCCGCGAGGGAGATCACCTCGGCCGGGTCGACCCCCTCGACGGCCTCGGCGAGGCGGCGGTCCGGGTCGTCGTCGCCCTCCACACGCGCGTGGGTCACGAGAAGCCGGGCGCGCCGCCCCAGCAGGGCGAGGTCACGCGGGCCGATGCGCCAGCGCGGGCCGGTCAGCAGGCGCACCAGGGAAGCGTTGGCGCCGGGGTCCTGGAGGACCTCGCACACGGCGACGAGGTCGGCGATCTCGGGCAGGTGCAGCAGCCCGGACAGGCCGACGACCTCGACCGGGATGTCACGGGCCACCAGTGCGCCCTGGATCTCGGAGAAATCGGTCGCCGTGCGGCACAGGACCGCGATCTCGCCGGGTGCCGTCCCGGTCCTCACGAGGTGGGCGACGGAGTCGGCGGCCCAGTCGATCTCCTCGGCATGGGTGCGCAGCAGGGCGCAGCGCACGATGCCGTCGCGTTCGGCCCCGGGGGCGGGGCGAAGTGCCTCCACGCCCGCGTGCAGGGCGCGCAGGGGCTCCGCGAGGCCGTTGGCGAGGTCGAGGAGGCGGCC
>KL569145.1:15233-17270 GCA_000715635.1 Streptomyces violaceus
CCGCTGCGGCGGTTCTCGCTGAGCGCCTGGCGGGTCGCGGGGCGGCCGTCGGCGCGGGCGAAGTGCTCGGGGAAGTCGTCGAGGTTGGCGACGGAGGCGCCGCGCCAGCCGTAGATCGCCTGGCAGGGGTCGCCGACGGCGGTGACCGGGTGGCCGGTGCCCTCCCCGAACAGGCCCGCCAAGAGGACGCGTTGGGCGACCGATGTGTCCTGGTACTCGTCGAGCAGGACCACCCGGAACTCGTCGCGCAGGATGCGGCCCACTTCGGGGATCCCGGCGAGCCGGGCCGACAGGGCGATCTGGTCGCCGAAGTCGAGCAGGTCCCGCTCGCGCTTGGCGGCCCGGTAGCGGGTCACCAGCTCGGCCAGTTCACGGCGGGCGGCGGCCGCGTCGGGAACCTTGCGCAGGTCGGCGTTGCTGAGCTTGACGCCTCGCAGGGTCAGCAGCAGTTCGGCGTCGTACGCGCGCAGCGCCTCCGGGCGTACGAGGTGCTCGGCGAGTTCGGCGTCGAGGGCGAGGAGATCGCCGACCAGGTCCGGGAAGGAACGGGTCAGGGCCGGATAGGACCCGGGGGCCTCGCGCAGGACGCGCGCGGCGAGCTGGAAGCGGGTCGCGTCGGCGAGCAGCCGGGACGTGGGCTCGAGCCCGATGCGCAGACCGTGGTCGGCCAGCAGACGGCCCGCGAAGGCGTGGTACGTGGAGATCACCGGCTCGCCCGGAGGGTTGTCCGGGTCGATGGCGTCGGGGTCGGTGACGCCGGCCTTGACCAGCGCCTTGCGGACGCGCTCGGCGAGTTCGGCGGCGGCCTTGTTGGTGAAGGTGAGGCCGAGCACCTGCTCGGGGGCGACCTGGCCGGTGCCGACCAGCCACACCACGCGTGCCGCCATCACCGTCGTCTTGCCCGAGCCTGCTCCGGCCACGATCACCTGCGGGGCGGGCGGCGCGGTGATGCAGGCCGTCTGCTCCGGGGTGAACGGGATACCGAGGAGCTCCTTGAGCTGTTCGGGATCGGTGATACGGGCTGGCACAACGAAGAAGGCTAGTGGCGGCCACTGACAGTGGCGGACGGACCGGCCTCCGGGGATGAAGAAGCCCAGGTCAGCACATGTGGTGCGATAGATCACTCGACGACATGGCGGCCCTCCTGCCGCGCGCTGCACGAGGCCCGGAACGCGCAGTGCGTGCAGTGCTGCCCGGCGGTCGGCGTGAACCGTTCGTCGAGGACCTTGCCGGCGGCGGTGGCCAGCAGATCGCCGACCCACTCCCCCTCCAGCGGCTCCTGGGCCTGCACCTTGGGCACGGTCTCGCCGCCGTCGCGCTGGGCGGCGCCCTGCCGGAGATGGACGAGTTCGGCACCGCCCGGCTCGGGACGCACGCCGTCGAAGACGTCGTCGACGGCGCCCTCGCGGACGGCCAGCTGGTAGACGGCGAGCTGCGGGTGGCGTTCCACCTCCTTGCCGGTGGGCGCCTGCTTGCCGGTCTTGAAGTCGACCACGTAGGCGCGGCCGTCACCGTCCGCCTCGACGCGGTCCATCTGGCCCCGGATGCGGACCTGGTAGTCGCCCGCTGCAAGGGTGACGTCGAAGTCGTGCTCGCTGGCGACCGGTGTACGCCCGGTGCGGTCCATGACGTGCCACTGAAGGAACCGTTCGAGCGCCACGCGCGCGTTGTCCTTCTCCTGGTCCGACTTCCAGGGCGCGTCGAAGGCGAGGGCGTTCCACACGGAGTCGAGGCGTTCCATGAGGACCGAGAGGTCGGCCGGGGTGTGCCCGGAGGCGACCTCGTCGGCGAGGACGTGCACCACGTTGCCGAAGCCCTGCGCGGCGGTCGCGGGCGCGTCGGCCTTAACCTCGCGGCCCAGGAACCACTGCAGGGCGCAGGTGTTGGCCAACTGGTCGAGGGCGCTGCCGGAGAGCACGACGGGCTGGTCGCGGTTGCGCAGCGGCACCTTGGACCGGGTCGGCTCGAACATGCCCCACCAGCGGTAGGGGTGCGCGGACGGCACCAGGGGGCGACCGTCCTCGTCGGCGAGGGTGG
>KL569145.1:17417-18171 GCA_000715635.1 Streptomyces violaceus
GCTTCCCGGAGGGCGTCGGAGACGCGCGGGTCGACCGTGGTGGCGCGCAGTTCGGCGACGAGTGCCGCGACGGACAGGGGGCGGCGGGGGCGTCCGGTGACGTCCTTGGGTTCGACGCCGAGTTCGGTGAGGAAGCGGGAGGGCTGGTCGCCGTCGTCCGCCGGGGCCTTGACCGCGGTGACGACCAGGCGTTCACGCGCGCGCGTGGCGGCCACGTAGAACAGGCGGCGCTCCTCGGCGAGCAGCGCGCCGGGGGTGAGGGGTTCGGCGAGTCCGTCGCGGCCGATGCGGTCGGCCTCCAGGAGGGAGCCGCGGCGGCGCATATCGGGCCAGAGCCCCTCCTGGACCCCCGCGACGACCACGAGGCGCCACTGGAGGCCCTTGGAACGGTGTGCGGTCATCAGGCGGACGGCGTCGGGGCGTACGGCACGCCGCGTGAGGGTGTCGGCGGCGATGTCCTCGGCCTCGATCTCCTCCAGGAAGTTCAGCGTGCCCCGGCCTCCGGTGCGCTCCTCGGCGCGGGCCGCCGTCGCGAACAGCGCGCAGACCGCGTCCAGGTCCCGGTCCGCGTTGCGCCCGGCCGCGCCGCCCCGGCGGGCGGCCCGCTCCAGCCGCCCGGGCCACGGCGTGCCGTCCCACAAGTCCCACAGCGCCTCCTCGGCCGTACCGCCGCCCGCCAGGCGTTCGCGGGCCTTGCGGAGCAGCGCACCGAGGCGCTGGGCGCCACGCGCGTACGCGGGGTCGTGCACGGCCA
>KL569145.1:18358-20089 GCA_000715635.1 Streptomyces violaceus
CCCGCAGGGCCCGGCCGAGACGGCGCAGGTCGGCGGCGTCCATGCTCGCGAGCGGCGAGGTGAGCAGGGTGAGGGCGGTCTCGGTGCCGAGCCAGGAGATCGCCTCGGGCTGCCCGGAAGCCGCCCCTCTGTCGGCCGCCTCGCGCTTGCTGGAAGCCGCCTCAGCGCCTGCCGCCTCGGGCTGCCCGGAAGCCACCGTCCCGTCGGCCGCCTCGGCCACCCCGGCAACCGCCTCATCGTCGGTCCCCGACGCCTCAGCCGCGGCCACCGCCCGAAGCGCCGTCAGCAGCGGCGCGACCGCCGGTTCGTGGCGCAGGGGTACGTCGTCGCCGTCGACGTCCACCGGGACGCCGGCCGCCGTGAGGGCACGGCGGACCGTGGGGACGGTGCGGGAGCCGGCGCGCACCATCACGGCCATCTCGCTCCACGGGACGCCGTCCTCCAGGTGGGCCCTGCGGAGGATGTCGGCGATGTTGTCCAGTTCCGTCCCCGAGGTCGGGTACGTGTACGCCTCGACCCGGCCGCCGTCCCTCACGGGCGCGAGTTCGCGGTGGGCGCGCACCTTCTCGGCGGGCAGGCGGGTCAGCGGCATGCGCTGGGTCAGCAGCCGGGTGGCTGCCAGCAGGCCGGCGCCGGAGCGGCGCGACGTGCGCAGCACCGCGACGGGCGCCGGGCGGCCGTCCGCGCGCGGGAAGGTGTGCGGGAAGTCGAGGATGCCGTTCACGTCCGCCCCGCGGAACGTGTAGATCGACTGGTCCGGGTCACCGAACGCGACGAGGGTGCGGCCACCGCCCGCCAGGGCGTGCAGAAGTCGTACCTGAGCGGGATCCGTGTCCTGGTACTCGTCGACATAGACGGCGTCGTACCGGGCGGCGAGCCACGCGGCGACCTCGGGCCGGCGGGCGAGGAGCACCGCGCGGTGGACGAGTTCCGCGTAGTCGATCACGCCCTGGAGGTCGAGCACGTCGAGGTACTCGGCCAGGAAGGCGGCCGCCGCGCGCCAGTCGGGGCGTCCCGTGCGGCGGGCGAAGGCGTCCAGGGCGTCGGGGCCGAGGCCCAGTTCACGGCTGCGGGCAAGGACCGCGCGGACCTCGTCGGCGAAACCGCGCGTGGTCAGACAGGCGCGCAGTTCGTCCGGCCAGCGCACGTGCGAGAGGCCGAGCCGCTCGAGGTCCACCTGGCCCGCGAGCAGCTCCCGTACGGAGACGTCCTGCTCGGGGCCGGACAGCAGCCTCATCGGCTCCACGAACAGGTCGCTGTCCTGGTGGGCGCGGACCAGGGCGTAGCAGAACGAGTGGAAGGTGGTCGCCCGGGGAGCGCGGGCCGCCCCGGCCCGGGTGGCCATGCGGTCGCGCAGCTCGACGGCCGCCCTGCGGCTGAACGTGAGGACCAGGACGCGCTCGGGGTCCCCGCCCCGGGCGATGCGCTCGGCCACGGACTCGACGAGCGTGGTGGTCTTGCCGGTGCCCGGACCCGCGAGGACGAGCAGCGGGCCGGCCGCGTGGTCAACCACGGAGCGCTGCGAGGCGTCCAGAAGAGGGGGATCCACCCGGGCAGGAGGGGTACGTACCAATCGGTAAGCGCCACGGCTCCCCCGCCGCACCCGGGGGTGCGACAGGCCGCTGGTGGAGGAAGAGGAGCTCACGTGGTTCGCCGGTCCTGGTGGAAGTACTGGTTGGCGGGCCACCGCGCGTTGCGGGCGGTGACCGCCTGTCTCTTATACACATCTCT
>KL569145.1:20282-25799 GCA_000715635.1 Streptomyces violaceus
GTGACCGCGGGGTGACGGGGGCGCGCGCAGCCGACGCTACGCCGACGGGTGAGGCGGAAGCAGGGCTTCCCCTTCTTCCCGCCGGTCACTCGCGGCACTCGTGCCACTCATGCCCCTCGCCTCACGAACGTACGTCATGGCACCGACGTGCCCCGATTCCCCCGTCCGGATCACGGGCCACACAGGAGGCCGTCCGATGGCGGAAGCTGTCAGGTGTGACCCTCCGCGCGTTCGCCGCCGTCCCACCGCGCCCGTCGCATGTCGATCCGCGGCAGGTGGCCCTCGGCGGCCCGGCTCGCCTCCTTCAGGGGCGTGCCCTCCGCGCGGTAGTGGCCGAGCGCCCGCTGCTGGTGCCCCGGGAGCAGGACGCCGTCCGCGCGGACGACCCGCCACCACGGAACGGCTCCCCCGTAGAGAGCCATCACACGGCCGACCTGCCGCGGACCGCCCTCCTCCAGCCACTCGGCGACGTCCCCGTATGTCATGACACGGCCCGGCGGGATCAGTTCGGCGACGTCGAGGACCCGCTCGGCGTACGCGGGCAGGGCTTCCCCGGGTTCCTCAGGGGCGCCGTCGTCCCCCGTGCGGGTGTCCCGCGCGCCGGCGTCCCGCGGAAGGCTCTCCTCGCTCATCCGCCCCATCCTGCCCCACCCCACCGACAACGGGACGCGCGTGCCCACGAGCGTTTCCCTCGCCCGGCGGGACCGCGTCGGGCAGACTGTCCGCCCCCGCATGTGCACCCTGATGCCCCCGCGTATCGGTGCGGCATGCCACCATCGTGCGGGCGGTGACCGGTGATACGAGACCAAGAAGAGACGATGAAGCAGCAGGGTGCGCATTCCGAGGACCCGGGGGGCACCTCTGACGCTTCGTCGCGCCCGGGCATTCCGGACGACCGCCCGAAGACGGCCGGCGAGGAGCCCGACATCGCGCACATCGACGAGGTGGAGGGCGACGAACCGCTGCTCCCCGCGCGCGTGCACCGCCCGTCCGATCTGATGCGTCTCCTGGTGGGCGTGCTCGCCGTCGCGGTGCTGATCGGGATCGCCGCGTTCGCGCACGGCACCACCTCGGGCCTCGAACAGGACATCAACAAGGGCACCGGGCAGGCACCCGACCTGCTCATCAAGATCGCGGGACTGGCCTCCAGCATCGCGATCCTGCTGGTGCCGGTCGCCTTCGCCATCGAGCGGCTGATCAAACGGGACGGCCTCAGAATCGCCGACGGCGTGCTCGCCGCGGTCCTCGCGCACGGTGTGACACTCGCCACCGACCTGTGGGTCGCCCGGGCCGCCCCCGACTCGATCCAGGAGGCGCTCACCCAGCCCTCCCCCGGGGACATCCACGCGCTGACCGATCCCGTGCACGGCTATCTGGCGCCGGTCATCGCCTATATGACAGCCGTCGGCATGTCACGCAGACCCAGGTGGCGCACGGTGCTGTGGGTCGTGCTGCTGCTCGACGCCTTCTCGATGCTCGTCACCGGGTACACGACCCCGTTCTCGATCATCCTGACCGTGCTGATCGGCTGGACCGTGGCCTACGGCACGCTGTACGCGGTCGGCTCGCCCAATGTTCGGCCCACCGGACAGACCCTGATGGCCGGTCTGCGGACGGTCGGCTTCCGCCCGGTCAGCGCGTCACGCGAGGACACCTCGGACAACCCGGACACCGGCGACCGGGGCCGGCGCTACTTCGTCACGCTCGAGGACGGCCCACCGCTGGACGTCACTGTGGTCGACCGGGAGCAGCAGGCCCAGGGCTTCTTCTACCGTGCGTGGCGCAATCTGACCCTGCGCGGCTTCGCCACCCGCAGCAGCCTCCAGTCGCTGCGCCAGGCCCTGGAGCAGGAGGCGCTGCTGGCGTACGCGGCCATCGCGGCCGGTGCCAACGCGCCCAAGCTGATCGCCACCTCCGAACTCGGCCCCGACGCGGTCATGCTCGTCTACGAGCACAGCGGCGCACACACCCTCGACTCGCTGCCTGACGAGGAGATCACCGACAATCTGCTGCGCGACACCTGGCACCAGGTGAAGGCCCTGCAGTCCCGGCGTATCGCGCACCGCAGGCTGGTGGGTGACGCGATTCTGGTGGATCGTTCCGGCAAGGTGATCCTCACCGACCTGCGCGTCGGCGAGATCGCGGCCGGCGACCTGTTGCTGCGCATGGACATCTCCCAGCTGCTGGTGACCCTTGGCCTCCGGGTGGGCGGCGAGCGGGCGGTGGCCTCGGCGGTGGGCGTGCTCGGCCCGGACGCGGTGGCGGACTGTCTGCCGATGCTCCAGCCCATCGCGCTCAGCCGCTCCACGCGCGCGACGCTGCGCAAACTGGCCAGGGAGCGGGCACAGCGCGAGCGCGAGGCGGTTCTGGAGGCGTCCCGGCTGGCCAAGCAGGCACGCCTGGAGGAGTCCTCGTCGGACGAGGCCGTGCCGGCCCCGGAGAAGACCGGCAAGAAGGCCGTACGGGCGGAGCAGCGGGCCGAGAAGCGAGCCATCGACGAGGCCGTGGAGGAGGCGCGCGAGGAGGACCTGCTCACGCAGATCCGCCACGAGGTGCTGCTGATCAGGCCGCAGGCACCGGTCGAACCGGCCCGGCTGGAGCGGGTACGGCCGCGCACACTGATCAGTTTCATGGCCGGCGCGATCGGCGCGTACTTCCTGCTGACGCAGCTCACGCACATCGAGTTCGGGCCGCTCATCGCGAACGCCGAGTGGGGCTGGGTCGCCGCTGCGGTGCTGTTCTCGATGTGCAGTTACCTCGCGGCGGCGATGGCCCTGCTGGGGTTCGTGCCCGAGCGGGTGCCGTTCCTGCGGACCGTGGCGGCACAGGTGGCCGGATCGTTCGTGAAGATCGTCGCCCCGGCGGCGGTCGGCGGTGTCGCCCTGAACACGCGCTTCCTGCAGCGCGCGGGAGTGCGGCCGGGGCTCGCGGTGGCGAGCGTGGGCGCGTCGCAGTTGTTCGGGCTCGGCTGCCACATCCTGATGCTGCTGGCCTTCGGCTATCTGACCGGAACGGAGAAGACGCCGTCGCTGTCGCCCTCCCGGACGGTCATCGCCGGTCTGCTGACGGTGGCGGTGCTCGTGCTCGTGGTGACCTCGGTGCCGTTCCTGCGGAAGTTCGTCGTCACGCGCGTGCGGTCGCTGTTCGCGGGTGTCGTGCCGCGCATGCTGGACGTGTTGCAGCGGCCGCAGAAGCTGGTCACCGGCATCGGCGGCATGCTGCTGCTGACCGCCTGCTTCGTGATGTGCCTGGACGCGTCGATCCGCGCGTTCGGCGACGAGTCCACCTCGATCAGCCTCGCCAGCGTCGCCGTCGTCTTCCTCGCGGGCAACGCACTGGGGTCCGCGGCTCCGACACCGGGCGGTGTGGGCGCGGTCGAGGCCACCCTGACGGTCGGTCTGATCGCCGTCGGCCTCCCGAAGGAGGTCGCGGCACCGGCCGTCCTGCTGTTCCGCCTGCTGACGCTGTGGCTGCCCGTGCTGCCGGGCTGGCTGGCCTTCAACCACCTCACCCGCAAGCAAGCCCTCTGACGCCGGCGACCTGGCGGGGAGACCCTTCGGCGACACGGGCCCGGCAGCCCTGAGAAAACCCGCCCGGAAGCCCTGGCAGAGCCAGCCCGGCGAACAGGCTTTTTGGCAACACCAGCCCCTCTTACCTCGTACGACACGCGTCCCGCGCGTGCGCCCCCCTGCCGCCGCAGGATGGAACCATGCCAACCCTCCTCCGGCTGCGCGCCGCCGCCCTGACCGCCACCGCCGTGCTGCTGACCACCGTGCTGGCGGGCTGCGGCGACGACGACGCCAAGGACGAGGACCTCACGCGGCAGGAACTGAGCTGGAAGGCCTGCCCGGCGCCGGACGAGGCCCAGGGCGAAGGCGCCCCGCCCTCTCCCCTGCCGGACGGCGGCGAGTGGCAGTGCGCCACCATGAAGGCCCCTCTCGACTGGGACGACCCCAAGGGCGACACGATCGGCCTCGAGCTGATCCGGGTCAGGACCACCGGCGACGCGAGCGAACGCATCGGCTCGCTCATCTTCAACTTCGGCGGACCCGGCGGCTCGGGCGTCACCGCGCTGCCCGGCTTCGCGGAGGACTACGAGACCCTGCGCACCCGCTACGACCTGGTCAGTTTCGACCCACGCGGAGTGGGCCGCAGCGATCCCGTGATCTGTGAGAACGACCAGGAGCTCGACGCGTACTTCCAGCAGGACGCCACGCCCGACGACTCCGCCGAACGCACCGCGCTCCTGGACAGCACCACGGAGTTCAACGACGCCTGCGAGCAGAACTCCGAGAAGGTCCTGCCGCACGTGCGCACCACCGACGCGGCCCGCGACCTGGACCTGATGCGCCAGGTCCTCGGCGACGACAAGCTGCACTACTTCGGCATCTCCTACGGCACCGAACTCGGCGGCGTCTACGCGCACCTGTTCCCCAAGCGGGTCGGTCGCGCCGTGTTCGACGCCGTCGTCGATCCCACGCAGAACTCCGAGCAGGGCTCGCTCGGACAGGCCAAGGGCTTCCAGCTCGCGCTCGACAACTTCGCCGAGGACTGCGTGTCGAAGACCGAGGAGTGCCCCATCGGCGACAGCGCGCAGGATGTGAAGGACCGCATCACCACGCTGCTGAAGGACCTCGACCGCAAGCCGATCCCGGGCGTCTTCCCCCGGGAGCTGACCCAGACCGCGGCGACCAACGGCATCGTGCAGGCGCTGTACTCGCAGGACTTCTGGGAGTACCTCACGGACGGCCTCGACCAGGCGTACGACGGCGACGGCAGCATCCTGATGCTGCTGTCCGACTCGAGTAACGGGCGCAGTGAGAACGGCGAGTACGACAACTCGGCCGCTGCCCACACCGCCATCAGCTGCTCCGACTCCAAGCCGCGCTACGACACCGCCTATGTGGAGCGGAAGCTGCCCGAGTTCCGGGCCGCGTCCGCGCTGTTCGGCGACTATCTGGCGTGGGGCATGATCGGCTGCACCGACTGGGCCGTGGCGGGCGCCGCCGACCACCCGGACGTGAGCGCGCCGGGCTCGGCGCCGATCCTGGTCGTCGGCAACACCGGCGACCCGGCCACCCCCTACGAGGGCGCCCGGAAGATGGCGGACGCGCTGGGCAAGGGTGTCGGTGTCGAGCTGACGTACCGGGGACAGGGGCACGGCGCCTACAACAGCAAGAACAAGTGTGTGCAGGGCGCGGTGAACGGCTATCTGCTGGACGGAAAGGTGCCGCAGGCAGGAACCGTCTGCACCTGAGAACAGCCACGCCCCTCATTGAAGTCGCTGGTCAGAAGGTTATCCACAGCCCGGCACGGCCGGCACGGGATCTGCCTACCATGGCCTGACCGCCATCCGCAGCACGGTGCGGACGGCCTGCGAGGGGGGACTGGGCGCATGTCGCGCTTCGTACGGTGGACCGCGCTGGCGGTCGCTTCGGCACTGCTGGCGGCGGGCTGCAGCGGCGGCTCGTCCGACGACGACAAGGGCGGCGGGCTCTCCTGGGGCCGCTGCAAGGC
>KL569145.1:26003-26556 GCA_000715635.1 Streptomyces violaceus
GGGCTCTCCTGGGGCCGCTGCAAGGCCACCGCCGACGCCCCCGCGCCGGGCAGCGACTGGCAGTGCGCGACGTTGAAGGTGCCGCAGGACTGGTCGAAGCCGGACGGCGAGACGACAGGACTGGCGCTGATCCGCGCCAAGGCCCGCGGCGACGACCGCGTCGGCTCGCTCCTGTTCAACTTCGGCGGCCCCGGCGCCTCGGGCGTGTCCATGATGCCGTCGTACGCCCCGACGGTCTCCCGGCTCCGTGAGCGGTACGACCTGGTGAGCTGGGACCCGCGCGGGGTGGGCGCCAGCGAGGGGGTGCGCTGCCGCGGCGACAAGGAGATCCAGGCCGCCGAGTCGGTGGACGTCACCCCCGACACACCGGCCGAGGAGAAGGCGTACTTCCAGGACGCCGCCGACTTCGGTAAGGGCTGCCGGAAGGACGCCGGGAGGCTCATGGCGCATGTCTCGACCGCCGACTCGGCCCGCGACATGGACCGCATCCGGGAAGTCCTCGGCGACGACAGGATGCACTACTTCGGCATCTCCTACGGCACCGAACTCGGCG
>KL569145.1:26760-27627 GCA_000715635.1 Streptomyces violaceus
CTTCGGCATCTCCTACGGCACCGAACTCGGCGGCACCTATGCCCACTTGTTTCCGAAGAACGTGGGGCGGATGACGCTGGACGCGGTCGTCGACCCGGGCGCCGACACCGTGGGCCATGCGCGGAACCAGGCCAGGGGCTTCCAACGCGCGCTGAACGGCTATCTCGAGTCCACGGGCCAGGACCCTCAGGAGGGCACGCGGAAGATCGCGGACCTGCTGCGACGGATCGACGCCCGGCCCCTGCCGACGGCCACGCCCGGGCGGAAGCTGACGCAGACGCTGGCGGTCACCGGCCTCACCCTGCCGCTGTACAACAAGGAGAGCTGGCCGACGCTGACCAGCGCCCTCGACGCGGCCGAGCGGGGTGACGGCTCGGAGCTGCTGACCCTCGCCGACGGCTACAACGATCGCGCCCCGTCGGGGCACTACGGCACGACGACCCATTCCCAGCGGGTCATATCGTGCCTGGACGACAGGCAGCGGCCGACCGCGGCCCGGACGAAGGAGCTGCTGCCGGAGTTCGAGAAGATCTCGCCGGTCTTCGGACCGTTCATGGGCTGGGACACGGCCGGCTGGTGCCACGACTGGCCGGTGCCCGGACAGCACGACACCCCGGAGGTGAGCGCCCCCGGCGCGGCGCCGGTCCTGGTGGTCGGCAACACCGGCGACCCGGCCACCCCGTACGAGGGCGCCCGGAGGATGGCCGACGAGCTGGGCAAGGGCGTCGGAGTGATGCTCACCTGGCGGGGCGAGGGGCATGGCGCGTACGGCAGCGGGAGCGACTGCGTGGACTCCACGGTGAACGCGTATCTGCTGGACGGGTCGGTCCCGAAGCTGTCTCTTATACACATCTCTGAGCGGGCTGG
>KL569145.1:27871-29645 GCA_000715635.1 Streptomyces violaceus
GGCTTGTCCGGCTCGATCTGGTTGACCCAGCCGATCACGCCGCCGCCGACGTGGACCGCGTCCGAGAAGCCCGCGGACTTCAGGACCGCGAGGACTTCCGCACTGCGGACACCCGTCTTGCAGTGCAGGACGATCTTCTTGTCCTGCGGGAGGCTCTCCAGGGCGGTGCCCATGAGGAACTCGTTCTTCGGGATCAGGCGGGCGCCCGGGATGGAGACGATCTCGTACTCGTTCGGCTCGCGGACGTCGATGATGTCGATGCCCTCGCCGTCGTCGATCCACTCCTTGAGCTGCTTGGGAGTGATCGTGGAGTCGGCGGCCGCCGCCTGGGCCTCCTCGGAGACGACCCCGCAGAAGGCCTCGTAGTCGATGAGCTCGGTGACGGTCGGGTTCTCGCCGCAGACCGCGCAGTCCGGGTCCTTGCGGACCTTGACCTGGCGGTACTGCATCTCCAGGGCGTCGTAGATCATCAGCCGGCCGACCAGCGGGTCGCCGATGCCGGCGAGCAGCTTGATGGCCTCGTTGACCTGGATGGAGCCGATGGAAGCGCACAGCACGCCCAGGACGCCGCCCTCGGCGCAGGAGGGGACCATGCCGGGGGGCGGGGGCTCCGGGTAGAGGCAGCGGTAGCAGGGGCCGTGCTCGGACCAGAAGACGGAGGCCTGGCCGTCGAAGCGGTAGATCGAGCCCCAGACGTACGGCTTGTTGAGCAGCACGCAGGCGTCGTTGACCAGGTAGCGGGTCGCGAAGTTGTCCGTGCCGTCGACGATCAGGTCGTACTGGCTGAAGATGTCCATCACGTTGTCGGCCTCGAGCCGCTCCTCGTGAAGGATCACGTTCACGTACGGGTTGATGCCGAGGACGGAGTCACGGGCGGACTCGGCCTTGGGGCGGCCGATGTCGGCCTGGCTGTGGATGATCTGGCGCTGCAGATTCGACTCGTCGACCTCGTCGAACTCCACGATGCCGAGGGTGCCGACGCCCGCGGCGGCCAGGTACATCAGCGCCGGCGAGCCCAGGCCGCCGGCGCCCACACACAGCACCTTGGCGTTCTTCAGCCGCTTCTGCCCGTCCATCCCGACGTCGGGGATGATCAGGTGGCGGGAGTACCTGCGGACCTCGTCTACGGTGAGCTCGGAAGCCGGCTCGACCAGGGGTGGCAGCGACACGGGGACTCCGTTGGTCGGTCAATCACTACGGTTGTTCTCCCCGTAACAGTGCCATGTGCTTTTTCATTCCGAGACACCTGTTCCGACACGCGAGACGATTTCGTCCCAGTAGCCGGGCATGGCCTCCCAGGGATCGGTGCGGCCTCCGCAGTCCGTGCGGTCTGTGAAGTAGATCGTCGCGGCGCCCTGCCATCGGGCGATGCGCAGTGCCTCCCCCAGGTAGGGGCGGGGCACTCCGTGGACGAAGTGGCAGAAGCGCTCGGGCGAGTGGTCGGTGGTCCACTCGGCCACCTGCGACCAGCGATAGTCGCTCCACGGGCCGGAGAAGGTGACCAGCTGGTCGGCGAGCTCCACGTACCCCGGGTGCGGGTGGATTCCGTGACCGAGGACGATGTGGGCCTCGTCACGGATCACGCGGAGCGTGGCGACCGTGCGGCGCACCTCGGGCAGCCCGACGTGGTCCGCCGGGCAGCGCTCCAGGAGGAAGCCGTCGACCTGGTACCAGTCGACGAACCGGTGGGCGTCCGAGATCAGCTCTCCGAAGTTCCGGGTGCCGTACCGGGTGTCGAGGTGGCCGAGGACCCGGATGCCCGCGTTGCGCAGGC
>KL569145.1:29892-30371 GCA_000715635.1 Streptomyces violaceus
CCTCGAGGCAGTGCGGGTCGGGGCGGGCGCCGGGGCCACCGGCCACGTTGAGGACCACCCAGTGCAGCGGGGTGCCGGGACGGGTGAGTTCACCCCACTCGGTGGGGGCGAGGAGGGGATGCGCGTAGCCGGGGACTCCGACGCCGGGGCGGAGTTCGGTGCCGGAGGTGCGTGGTCGTGTACTGGTCAGATGCGGCATGCCGCCTCCATCCAGATGTCGGCGAGGGACTCCTCGAGGCCGATCCGCGGGCGCCAGCCGAGCCGGTCACGTGCGGTGCGCACGTCGGCCTGCTGCCAGCTGCCGCAGCCGTCGGGGTACGGGTACGCGACCTGGGGGGCGTGGTCCGGTTCGGGGCGGGGGTGGCCGATGGCCGGGCGCAGGGCGCCGGGAGGGCCGTCGAGTTCATGGAGGCCTGGCCGACGAGCTGAGTCCGGCGCGGGCCGGCACTTCCCAGCCCGTCCGGCGTTTGAGGACGAGG
>KL569145.1:30517-31940 GCA_000715635.1 Streptomyces violaceus
GTATCCGGCCACGCGGGCGAGGACCGCGGCGGCGTCGCGCAGGCGCACGGCGCGGCCTGAGCCGATGTTGATGACGCCCTGCGCGGCGGAGAGCGAGGCGGCGTGGACGGCGCGGGCGACGTCGCGGACGTCGACGAAGTCGCGCTGCGCGCCCAGGCCGCCGAGTTTCAGCTCGCCGTCGCCGGACTGCATGGCGCGGCGCATGGCCTCGGCGAGACGCCCGAGCGGGGAGCCTGCGGGGGTGCCGGGTCCGGCAGGTGAGAAGACGCGCAGGACGACGGCGTCCAGCCCGGAGCCGAGGACCAGTTCGGTGGCGGCGAGTTTGCTGACGCCGTACGGGCCGCCTGGGCGGGGGACGGCGTCCTCGGCCGTGGAGGAGCCGGGCTGGCTCGGGCCGTACTCCGCGCTGCACCCGATCTGCACCAGACGGGCGCCGCAGCCGCTGCGGCGCAGGGCCTCGCAGACGGTCGCCACGGCGACGGTGTTGTGGCGGGTGAGTTCGCGGGCACCGCCCCTGGTGGCGCCGGCGCAGTTGACGACGACGCCCGGGTGGACCGCGTCGAGGAAGCGGGTGAGGGCGCCGGGGCTGCCGGAGGCGAGGTCGAAGCGGACGTCGGCGTCGTCGCCGCGGCCGAGAGCGGTGAGCTGCACGGCCGGGTCGGCGAGCAGGCGGTCGGCGACGAAGCGCCCGATGTAGCCGTTGGCTCCGATCAGCAGGACTCTCATCGCGCGGCTCCCGGGGCGGCTGGGACTCCTGGGTGGGTGGTCATCGGGGTTCTCCTTGGTGCGGGGTGAAGGGAAGGGCGGGTGCCTCCGGCGGTGGGCCGGTGTCTGTGGCTACGGGGTGACGGCTCTTCGGGGGCGATGGCTCTTTCGGGGCTGAAGGTTCTTGGGGGCGGCGGTTCTTTCGGAAGTCGCTCGCCGAAGGCTTCAGAGCCGGGATCGCCGGTGGCTCGATGCGGGTTCGGGCGGTCCTGGCTCCCGGGGCGGTCACCGTGCGGGGGCCGGCGGTGCGTGGGCCGAGGCCCTGGTCAGCTTGCGCGTCGCGTGGACGAGGAGGACCAGGGCCGCCGCCCCGCAGGCCAGGGTGGGGACGCTGCCCGCGCCCCAGAGGGTGACGAGGGTCTCCACGGGGGTGCCCAGGAAGCCGAGACCGGGGAGGCGGGCGATGAAGACCGCGGCGAGGGCGGCTGCCTGGACCGTGGCCGTCGCGGTGAGGACCACGGCCGGGGCGTAGACGAACCCGTGGGTGGTGAGGAGACGGGCGATGAAGAGGAGGGCGCCCAGGGCGAGGACCTCCGCGTAGCCCGCGGGCTCGTCGAGGAATGCCGCGCAGAGGGCGAGCAACGCCGCCAGGGCGCCCAGGAAGAGGACGACTGTGCCGAGCAGGAGCGGCCGTACGGCCGCGGCGAAGTCCTCGAGG
>KL569145.1:32198-32914 GCA_000715635.1 Streptomyces violaceus
GTGAAGAGGTGGGCGATCCAGGCTGCGGGCGCGCAAGCCAGGGCGAGGGCCAGGACAGGGGCGGCGGTGAGGGGCCAGGGGCCGTCGGCCGTGCCGGTGGGCAGACCGTCCGGGCCGCCGGTGACGGCGCTGTGGAGCAGGCCGTTGCCCAGGAGGGAGTAGGCGACGAGCCAGGAGATCCAGAGGGCGCTTCCGCCGGGGGCGGTGTGGTCGGTCCGGCTCAGAGGGCCTCGGCGGAGGGCCGCGCGGAGGGCCAGGCCGACGGCGAGGATGCCTGCTGCCACGGCGAACAGGCGCGACCGGCCGTGGGTGAGGTGCGCGGCGGTCACGGCGGCGGCGCACAGCGCGCCCGGCAGGAGCGTCAGGAGGACCCAGTCCGCACGGGCCCGGGGGGCCACGGGTGCCGGGGACACGGGTGCGTCCCCGTCTCGGGTGACTCGTGCGTACATCTCCTCGGCGAGGGAGAAGACGTCCCGGTGGCGGAAGCGGGCCGCGGTCCGCTCGGTGATGCCGTGCGCTTCCAGTCCCGCCGCGATCTCGAGGGGGTCCACCGCGCGTTCGCAGAGTTCCCGGTGACGGTGCATCAGTGCCTTCACGGGGTCGGCGGCACCGCGGCGCGGGGAGGACGGCTTGCGGTCGGCGGCCGGTTCCTGTTTCGCGGACGGCTCTCGGTCGGCGGCCGGTTCCGGAGCCGGTGAGGCCGGGGGGGCCGTGGT
>KL569145.1:33098-33282 GCA_000715635.1 Streptomyces violaceus
ACCGGTTCCGGAGCCGGTGAGGCCGTGGGGGCCGTGGTCGCGGAGCCGAGTGCCTCCTCCGAGGCGGCATCCGCTGCTCCCGGGCCGGCCGGTGTTCCAGGACGGTCCATTTCGCCCAAGTCGTTCATCGCGCTCTCTCCGGGGCGGTGACGGGAGTGGTGGCTCGTACGGGGCTGCCTCCGGC
>KL569145.1:33573-38265 GCA_000715635.1 Streptomyces violaceus
GTCGAGGACGCCATGGCGGACGGGAGCGCGCGAGACGATCTCCAGGTAAATGCCGTGAAATGCCTCGATGTTCTGCTCGACCGTGAACAGTTCGAGGGCACGGGCCCGGGCGGCGGCGCCCAGTCGCTCACGGCGCTCCGGGTCGCGCAGCAGCGCGACGCACGCCTCGGCGAGCGCTCGCGGATTGCGCGGCGGTACGACCAGTCCCGTGCCGCCGATGACCTCCACGACCGCGCCGACGTCCGTCGAGACCGTCGCGCGCCCGCAGAGCATGGCCTCGACAAGGCTGATCGGGAAGCCCTCGACGACGCTGGACAGGACGGTCACGGCGCCCGAGGCGTAGGCGTCGGCGGGGACCGGGAGTTCCGGCCCGCCGACCTCCTCGAACGACACCGGGTTGTGGCCGGCGGCGTGCGGACCCTCGGCCTCGTCGGGGAAGAGCTGGGCGGCCAGCGCCCTGCAGTGGGCGAGATAGGCCGCGCCCTCGGTGCCGGCGGGGGCTCCGACGATGCGCAGGCGCGTCTTCGGCTCCTGTTTGCGGACCTCGGCGAAGGCGTGCAGCAGCGAGACCAGGTCCTTGGCGGGCTCGACTCGGCCGATCCAGACGAGCGCGTCCGGGTCGGCGCACTCCACGGACTCGCCCACCTCCGCGAAAGGCCGGGCGTCCATGCCGGGGTAGACCGTGCGGAGCTTCTCGCGGTCGGCACCGCAGCGCTCCTGCCAGCGGCGGGCGTGCGTGTTGCCGGCGGTGACGACCTCGGCCTGGGCGTAGGCCTCGGCGGCGAGTCTGCCGTGGAAGGCCGCCAGCAGGGACCGTACGGCGGGTGGGGCGTCGGGGGCGGTGAGGTAGTGCGTCCGCAGGCGCACGCCGTACTCGGTCACCAGCAGGGGGACGCCGGTGAAGTGGCGGGCCAGCAGGCCCGGCAGGGCGGCCGGGCCGCCGGACGCGGCGTGGCAGAGGTCGACCGCACCGAGTCCGTCGTCCTCGTACCAGTCGAGGGAGAGGGGGCGCAGCGCACGTTCGAGGTGCGCGGCCACGGCGAGCAGATCCGGGACCCGGGCCTCACGCGCGGCGCGGTGGGCGCCGGGCGCACGACAGGCGCGTTCCAGCGTGCGTACGGCGGCCTCGGAGCGGAGAGCGCCGGCCAGGCCGCCCTCCTCGCGGGCGAGTTCGGCGAGTCCGTACAGAGCGTTGCCGAAACGGTCCGCCTCGAGGGTCGGCGCCCCCCCGGCCTGCGAGTTCTCCCCAGAGGTCGACGCGCCCCCGGTGACCGGCACGCTCCCGGACGCCCCGCACAGCACGGCGGCCAGTTCGCCGAAGTGCTCGGTGAACCGCCGGCGCGCGCGGCGGCCCAGGACCGCTCCATCGTCCCCGGCCATCCACAGCGGTGCGGTGCGCACCCTGCGGATGTTCGGCGACAGCGGGGTCCAGCCCTCGTCCTCCTGGTGTTCACTGCGACTGAGCGCGTAGACGTCGAACTCGTGCTGTGCGAGCCCCCGCACCAGCCGGTCGCACCAGAGCCTGGCGTCACCGCTCACATACGGATAGCCACCCTCCGTAAGCAGTCCGATGCGCACGTGTGCACCCCCGATCTCCCGTATGGGGAGCCGCCGTTGCCCGGCGGCTCGCAGCGGGACGAACGTATGCGGTCAAGGCGGTGGTGCGACGGACGGTTGTCCGTCGCACCACCAAAAGGGGTGAACGGTCGTAACTTTCCTGTGCGGGTCGCGTTCCGTCGCGCTAGGAGATCAAGCGGACACGGATCGTCATGCTGCGGCCAACTCCCGTCGCTCCGCCCGGCGTCGCGCGCCGACCTCCGGGTCGAGCGCCGGTACGGCGGCCAGCAGCTGCCTGGTGTACGGCTCTTGTGGGGACCCGTACACCTCGGCGACGGGCCCTTCCTCGACGATCGCGCCCTCCCGCATCACCGCGACCCGGTCGCTGACCTGGCGTACTACGGCCAGGTCGTGCGCGACGAAGACCAGCGCGAGCCCGAGTTCGCGTTGCAACTCCCCCAGCAGGTCGACCACATGCGCCTGGGTGGTGACGTCGAGGGCCGAGACCGGCTCGTCGCAGACGATGACGCGCGGGTCGGCCGCGAGCGCCCGCGCGATACCGATGCGCTGGCGCTGGCCGCCGCTGAACTCATGCGGGTAGCGGTCGTGGTGCGCCGCTTCGAGCCCCACGCGCTCCAGCAGTTCCGCCACACGCTCCCGGATGCGCCCCTCCTCGGACTCGCCCCGCGCCCGGAGCGGATCGGCGATGGACTCGCCCACGGTGCGGCGGGGGTTGAGGGAGGAGACGGGGTCCTGGAAGATCATCTGCACGGCAGGGTTCACCCCGGTGTGCGCACGGCCCTCGAACCTCAGCGATCCGGCCGTCGGCTCCAGCAGCCCGACGAGCATGCGCCCCAGGGTCGTCTTCCCGCTGCCGCTCTCGCCGACGATGCCGAGCGTCTCACCGCGCCGCAGGGTCAGCGACACATCGTCCACGGCCGTGAACGCCCGCTTCCCGCGCCCGAACACGCGCCTCAGGCCGGTCGCTTCCAGCACGACCTCCTCGGGCGCCGACGCGGCCTTCCGGGGCGCGTCCAGCCGTGGCACCGCGGCCAGCAGTTCCCGGGTGTACGGCTGGGCCGGCGCGCCCAGCACTCCCGAGACCGGGCCGTGCTCGACCGCCCGGCCGTGCCGCATCACCAGCACCTCGTCGACGCTCTCGGCGGCGACGCCCACGTCGTGGGTGACGAGCAGCAGGCCCATGCCGGTCTCCTCGCGCAAGGTGTGCAGCAGGTCGAGGACCTGGGCCTGGACGGTGACATCGAGGGCGGTCGTCGGCTCGTCGGCGATCAGCAGGCTGGGTTCGCACGCGAGCGCCATGGCGATCAGGGCGCGCTGGCGCATACCGCCGCTGAACTCGTGCGGCCGGGAACGGGACCGCCGGGCCGCGTCCGGAATGCCCACCCGGTCCAGGACGGCGACGGCACGCGCGCGTGCCGCCCGCCGGGACGCACGCGCGTGAGCGCGGTACACCTCGGCGATCTGGTCACCGATCGCGTAGTACGGGTCGAGGGAGGACAGCGGATCCTGGAACACCATCGCGGCCTGCCCGCCGCGCAACCGCCGCAGCTCCTCGTCGGAGGCCCGCCGCACGTCGGTGCCGGCCACCTCGACCGAGCCCCCGACCCGCGCTCCCGTGCCACGGTGCAGGCCGAGCAGGGCGGACGCCACGGTCGACTTGCCGGAGCCGGACTCGCCGACCAGGGCCAGGGCGGCGCCCTGTTCCAGGTGGAAGGAGAGTCCGTCGACGGCACGCAGCTCGCCGAAGTCCACGCTCAGGTCGGTCACGTCGACCAGGCTCATGTCAGCACCACCCGTCGGTCGGCCACCGCGTACAGCACGTCGGCGACGGCGTTGGCGAGGACCACGAAGAAACCGGTCACCAGGACCATGCCGACGACCACCGGCAGGTCGACGACCTTCACCGCCCCCACCAGCGCCTGTCCGATGCCGGGCAGCCCGAAGAGCGTCTCGGTGAGGACGGCGCCGCCGAAGAGCACCCCGAGGTTGTTGGCGTTCACGGCGATGAGCGGTGCCACCGCGCCGCGCAGCGCGTGCCGCCCGATGATGGCCCGCTCCCCGATGCCGTACGCGCGGAAGGTCCGTACATGGTCCTCGGCGAGGGTCTCCAGCATCGCGGCCCGGGTCAGCCGGGCGTAGGTGGCCGACTCGATCAGCGCGAGCGACAGCCAGGGCAGCAGCAGGTTCCAGGCCCACTGCTCGGGGTCGTCGGTGAAGGCGACGTACTGGGGGAACGGCAGCAGTTGCAGCTGTCCGCAGACGACGATCATCAGGACCAGACCGATGACGAAGACGGGCGTGGCCGTGCCGACCAGCGTGAGACCGGTCAGCAGCCGTTCCGTGAGCCGGCCGCGTCGCCACACCGACAGCACCCCGGTGCCGATGCCGATGACCAGCCACAGCACCATCGCGCCGAGCGCGAGTGAGCCGGTGACCGGCAGCTTCGCGAGGATCAGGTCCGTGACCGGCTGGTCGCTCTGGTAGGACAGGCCGAGGCAGGGCGCCGGGCAGTGCTGCACGGACGTACCGGTCGAGAAGTCCTGGCCGGCGACGAGGCCCGACAGGAAATGCCAGTACCGCACGTACAGCGGGTCGTCGAGCCTCAGCTGCTGGGCGACCTGGTGGACCTGTTCCGGAGAGCAGCGCGGGCCGCAGGTGATCTGGGCTACGTTGCCGGGCGTGGCGTAGAAAACGACGTAGATGATCACGGAGAGGGCGAAGAGCGTGACCACGGCGCCGAGCGCGCGGCGCAGCACGAAACCGCCGAAGCCGCTCATGCCGCACCTCCCCTGGCCGCCTTGGCCTCCTGCTTCCGTCCCGTCCCGATGCGCAGCCGTGAGGCCGCGCGCGGGTCGAGCGCCGTGCGCACACCGTCGCCGAGGACGGTCAGGGCCAGCACCGTCACGAACAGCGCGCCCGCGGGCAGCAGCAGGTACTGCGGGGCCGCCTGGTACCAGACGTCGGCCGCGGTGAGCATCTGCCCCCAGGACGGCGTCGGCGGCTTCACGCCCACGCCGAGGAAGGACAGCGCC
Organism: Streptomyces violaceus; assembly: GCA_000715635.1. Classification (GTDB taxonomy): domain Bacteria; phylum Actinomycetota; class Actinomycetes; order Streptomycetales; family Streptomycetaceae; genus Streptomyces; species Streptomyces violaceus. Next base: position 38,184 of record KL569145.1, read on the forward strand.
GCCTCGACGGTGATGTTCGTCGGGATGAGCAGCGCGGAGTACGTGATGACGGGCGCCGCCAGGCCGGGCAGCAGTTCACGGC
>KL569145.1:38525-42500 GCA_000715635.1 Streptomyces violaceus
CCCCAGCCGCTGAGCCGTGCCGCGGAGACGTAGTCGAGCTGTTTGAGGGTGAGCGTCTGCGCGCGCACCATCTTGGCGAGCGTGCCCCAGCCGGAGACCAGCCCCACGACGAGGGCGACAAGGACGGGACGCGGGAAGCTCGTGGGCACGATGGCGAGCAGGGCCAGCGCGATGACCATCAGGGGCATGGACACGAAGACGTCGGCGACGCGGGTGACGGCGAGGTCGACCCAGCGGTTGCCGAGCCCGGCGACGACACCCAGTACGACACCGAGCAGCACCTGCACCACCGTGGCCGCCAGGGCGACGCCCAGCGATACGCGCGCGCCGTACGTCAGCCGGGCGAACAGGTCGCGTCCGGTCTGCGGTTCGACGCCGAGCCAGTGGTCACCGCTGATGCCGCCGAGCGGCCCGATGGGCACGCCCCCGCGCGCGGAGTCCACCAGGGAGGGGTGGTAGGTGGTCGGGTCCTGGCCCTCGAGTGCCGTGAGGAGGGGCGCGGCGAGCGCGATCAGGACGAGCAGTGCGACGACGGCCGCCGCGACGAGGGCGGCGCGCTGCGTGCGCAGCCGCCGCCAGAACTGACGGGCCCCCGAGGCCCCCGGAGCGGACACTCCGGGAGCCTCGACGGCGAGAACTGCCTCGCTCACGGCGCTACTTCACCGCGACCTGGGAGATGTCCAGCACACCGGTCCAGTCACTGATCACGATGTTCTTGACGTCCTCGCCGTACAGGCGCTTGTAGACGGGGTGGAACAGCGGGACGGTCAGGGCCTTCTCGCCGATCTTCTTGTCCAGTGCGCCCCACCTCTTGGCGGCCTGGTCAAGATCCGTCAACTTGTTGATCGCGTCAATCTCGGCATTGACCGACTTGTCGTTCAGCAGGCCAGTGTTGAAGTTCGCGCCGTCCTTGACGATCTGCCGGCCGTCGAAGATCGGGGCGAGGAACGGACCGCCGGAGGGCCAGTCGGCACCCCAGTGGGCGAGGAAGAAGCCCGGCTCGGTCTTCACGCTGTGGATCTTGTCCTTGTAGTCGTTGTCCTCCAGGCCCTGGAGCTTGACCGTGATGCCGGCCTTCTTGAGCGCGTCCTGGATCGCGGTCGCGATCTCCGGGCTGGTCTCGAAGTCCTTGGCGTTGGAGTGCGTCAGCGTGATGGTGAGGCCGTTCGGGTGGCCGGCCTCCTTCAGCAGCGCCTTGGCCTTCTGCGGGTCGCCGCTCTTCCCCGCCGGGAACAGGTCGTACGGCGTGTGGCCGAAGGACTTCTGGTCGGGCAGGAAGGTGGTCGCGGGTTCGGCGAGCGCCGAACCGCCGGCGGCGTTGACCACGGACGACCGGTCGATGGCGTACGAGATCGCCTGCCGCACCTTGGCGTTGTCGAACGGCTTGATGGCCGGGTTGAACGCGATGTAGTTGGTGTAGCCGAAGTGCCCGGTGCCGACGCGGGCGGCGAGCTCCTTGTCGCCGGTGACCTTGGCCAGTTCGGCCGGGCCGAGGTTGGTGTCCGTGGTGACCGCGGCGGCGTCCGCTCCCTGGGACGTGGACAGCCGCTGGTTGATCACGGACGAGTCGAGCCCGGACCGTACGTCGATCGTGTCCGGGTAGGCCTTGCGTTCGGCGTCGGTCGAGGCGGCCCAGTGCGTATTGCGCTCCAGGGTCAGCCGCTCACCGTCGTTCTCGTTCCTCACGACCTTGTACGGCCCCGACGAGACCGGGTGCTCCTCGTACTTCGTGCCCGTGTCCTTGCTCTTCGGGACGGGCGTGAACTGCGTCTGCGTGGCCAGGTACGGGAACTCGCCCTCGGGCTTGTTCAGATGGAAGACGATGGTCCGCTCGTCCGGCGTCTCGATCGCGTCGAGGCCCTTCTTGTCCTTGTACGGGCCCTGGTAGCCGGCGGCCCCGACCAGCCAGTCCCGCAGGTAGGGGGCGCCGCCCGACAGCTCGGGAGCGAAGGAGCGCTCGACGCCGTACTTGATGTCGGCCGAGGTGATCGGGGTGCCGTCCTCGTACTTGAGGCCTTTCTTCAGGGTGTACGTCCACACCGTCGCGTTCTTTGTGGGGCGCCCGGTGTCGGTGGCGAGGTCGGGTACGACCTCGGTGCCGGCGGCGCCGTCCTCGCGGTTGCGGGTGGTGAGCGTACGGAAGACCAGAGACGGGACGTTGCCGCCGCCGGAGGTGTACAGGCGTGCGGGGTCGAAGTCCTGCTGCGGGTCGGCGTTCAGGACCGTGAGGGTGCCGCCCTTGTGGGGCGTGGAGTCGCCGCCGGCGCCCTTGGCATCGTTGTCCTTCGGCCCGCAGGCGGCGGCGCCCGCTGCCAGGACCAGGCTGACGGATGCCGCGGCCACGCGGCGCGCTGTGACGGACGGTTGGCGCATCGGAATGACGACCTCTCGATGAGTCTCGGATCGCGAGACGAGATGACGAAGGGTGAGACGAAAAGGAACAGACGTCTGCCCGGCGCCGGGTCGTCGAAGAAGCCGTGACAGGGTCACGGAGAGCATGGGTTTTCGCGACGCGCGCCTGGGGCGGGCGTCAGCAACAGTGAATGTCGGCCACGCAGAGCGGGGTCACGCCGATGAGCGCCAGCTCGATGGCGGCGCGAACGGAGGCGGGACGGGGCGACATGCGCAGAAATATGTACGACTTTTCTGCGCATGTCAACGCGCGGTGCGGGCCGGCCCCTGTGATGCCTGTCAATTCCCGGGGTAGGCCCAGGGGTTGGCACGGCAGCGAATGCCGTCATGGTCGAGGAACTTGGTCTGCTGCTGCATGACCGGGGCGAGATCGCCGTCCTTGTCGCAGGTCACGTGGTTGTAGCCGAGGCGGTGTCCGACCTCGTGGTTGATCAGCATCTGCCGGTAGGCGTGCATCTTGTCGCCGTATGTCGGCGAGCCCTGCGCCCACCGGTAGGCGTTGATCATCACGCGCTCGGTCGCGGCCGAGTCGCAGGAGACGTTGTCCACGGTGGTGTCGAGGCCGGACTTGGCACACCAGTCGGCGGTCGTGCCGGGGCTGGCGAGAGTGATCACGAAGTCGGGCTTGCCGGAGTAGATGCGCTCGAAGGTGTTCGCGCCGTTGTGGGCCCAGCTGCGCTGGTCGTTGAGCGTCTTCTGCACGGCCTCGGCGAAGAGCTCGCCGTCCAGCCCGAGTCCCTGCTCCACGTCCACGCGGTAGGTGTGCTTCTGCCCCGCACCGGGTGCCTTCGCGATTCCGGGGACGGCGTCGAACTTCCCCGAGCCCTTCAGCTTGGCGCCGAGCGGATACGTCCTGGCCATCTTCTCGTCGTACGTGAGCGGCTTCGCGTCCGAGTCCGGGGCGGGGGTCTGCCCACCGCCCTGGGGCGCGGAGCCCCGGAGGTCGCGGGCCTGGTCGGTGGCGGACTGCGACTGCACGTCGGCACCGCCCTGGTCGTCGGCGACCTGGCCGGCGACGACCACGGCCAGCACGGTGGTGACGGCGGCGGCCGCGATGCCGGTGAAGGTACGGCCCTTGCCGCCCTTGGCCGGCGCGGGCGCGCCGGTGGGCTCCGCGTCGTCGTGGTCGTGGTCGTCGAAGGGCGTGTCGGCCGGGGTGCCCGCGCTCCAGTCCGTGACGGAGGCGTAGGCGTCCGCCGCGTGCGCGGAGGCGACCGTACGGGGCGCGAAGACGTCGTCCCCTTCGCCGAAGGCCTCGAGGTACTCCTGCCGCGGACCGGGCACGGACGCCCGCCGCTGCCGCGGTATGGGTGCGGTGCCCCGGCCGCTCTCCCGCAACTCACCCCAGCCGCCACCGGGTTCCCGCTGCTCGGGGTGGCCTCCACGGGCAGGGGGGAAGCCGTGCGCGGGGGTGCCGTCGGGCAGCCGCGGCACGCCGCGCCCCGGGGGGCCGTCCGGACTCCATCCGTCCGGCAGCTGCGGCATCCCGTACGGCGGCGTACCGGAGCCCGGCGCGGCCCCGGAACCCGGTGCGGGTCGCGGCCCCGGCGTACGGCGAGGGCC
>KL569145.1:42688-43300 GCA_000715635.1 Streptomyces violaceus
CGGCCAGCCGCCCTGCCCGGCGCCGGGCGGTGCCGGCCGGCCTCCCCGGCTCGGGTCCGGTGCCTGGCTCTGCTCTGATCTCTGTCCCTGCGCCGACCCGGCCCGGTCGTCCCGTACTGCGGTCGCGTCCGCGGTGTCGCCCTTGGCGACGGCCCCGCGGCGGCTGTGGCGTCCCACGTCGCGCCTCAGCCCCCCATGCTCTCGTCGGTGCTTTCCCTGTCGACGGCGTCGCCCCCGGCGTGCGCCCGGCCCGTGCCCGGACCGTCCGTGCCGGACTCGCTCCCGCCCTTCGCTGCGCCCCGGGCCCGCCGTGCACGCCGCGTGCCCAACTCTCCCGAGTCCTCGAGGAGTTCACGAAACGCCAGGGCCACCGTCTCCGGGTACTCCATCATGGCCACGTGCCCCGCGTCCGGCAACGTCACCAGCCGCGAGTCGCGAAAGACCCGGGCCGCCTTCTGGGCCATGCGGAAGCCGACCAGTTGGTCACGGCCACCGTAGACGAGGAGGGTCGGCGCGAGAACACGCTCGGCCTGGCGCCACAGCCCCTGCTGGCCGCCCAGCGTGTACGCGTTGACGATCCCGCGCGCGGACCGCGCCATCGCGTCCCAGAAG
>KL569145.1:43517-45767 GCA_000715635.1 Streptomyces violaceus
CCCGCCGCTCCATCTCCTGCACGGCGTTGCGGAAACCTTCCGGCGTCACCCGCCCCGGATCCCCGTAACACAGCGCCATCACGCCGCGGACCCGCTGCTCCGCCGTCCAGGCGCGGGTGAGCCGGGTGAAGAGCAGGGCGACACCGGGCACCGCCAGCAGCCCCGTGGGCACGGCGGAGCGCTGCACGCGGATTTCCGGCAGGGCAGGCGACACGAGCGTGAGCGTACGGACGAGATCGGGCCGTACCGCGGCGACACGGGTGGTGATGGCGCCACCGAGCGAGTTCCCGAACAGGTGCACGGGACCGCGCCCGGAGGCGTCGAGGTAACGGATGACCGCGCGCGCATGCCCCGTGACGGAGTAGTCACCGTCATCCGGTGGCGGGGAGTCGCCGAAGCCCGGCAGGTCGACGGCCTCGCTGTCGACGGCCTCCTCCAGCAGCGACATCAGCGCCGACCAGTTCAGCGAGGAACCGCCGAGCCCGTGCACGTACAGCGCGGGAGGCAGCCCCTCGCGCGCTGGCGGTCGCGAGCGCACCGCCAGCGTGACGCCGGGCAGCTCGACCGACCTCAGCCGCTCGCCCTCCGCGACCCTGACGCCCCCCACCTTCGGCAGCACATTGGCGGGCGGCACGAACGGCAGCTCGGTCGAAGACATGCGGCAATGTTACGAGACGATCACGCAGTGGCTCATGTGTTCGCCTGTGTTCGCCGTCACAGGAATCGGACAGGAGCAGTTCAGGGGATGCGCACTGCGTCACACCCCGGACGCGGATCGCATAGCGTCCGGATCGGGTGTCTCCTAGGCTCGTACAGAGGGCACCCGCGTGTGGCCCCTGCATTCCCAGGGACGTTCGTAGGAAGGGAGCCCCACCATGGCCGTAGACCCGACCGACCCCGAGACATTCGAGGCCGAGGAAGCACCGGAGGCGCTGGAGTACGACGTCGAGGCCCCCGAGGTCGACGCGGCCGAGCAGCAGGCGGACCTCGCACCGGACCGCGACGACCCGCTCACCGACGCCGACCCGGGCCGCGCCAACGAGGCCGACCTGGCGGAGCAGGCCCGGGTCGTCTCCCTCGACGAGGACGACTACCGGTGACAGCCCCCACAGGGGGCGGCGAACAGCGCCAGCGAACAGGAAAGAGGCCGCATTTTGCCCGCTCTGCCCCTGTTTGAAACCTTCGCAACCGCTTTCGCAACCGTCCGGTCCGTGAAATTCTGCGCTCTCACCGCGCACACCACGGTTACCGAAAAGTACGATGGCGACGCGGCCAGATCCGCACGTGGACGACTATGGGAGGCGGCGTGACAGCCATCGAGCAGACAGAGGCGGTTCGCCCGCGGGGCACACGCCTGCCACGCCGTGCCCGACGCAACCAGCTCCTGGGAGCCGCCCAGGAGGTCTTCGTGGCCCAGGGCTATCACGCGGCGGCGATGGACGACATCGCCGAGCGCGCCGGCGTCAGCAAGCCGGTCCTCTACCAGCACTTCCCGGGCAAGCTCGACCTGTATCTCGCACTGCTCGACCAGCACTGCGAGTCGCTCATCCAGGCCGTGCGCCACGCGCTCGCCTCGACGACGGACAACAAGCAGCGCGTGCGGGCGACCATGGACGCGTATTTCGCGTACGTCGAGGACGACGGTGGCGCCTTCCGCCTGGTCTTCGAGTCGGACCTGACGAACGAGCCCGCGGTGCGCGAGCGCGTCGACAAGGTCACCAACGAGTGCGCGGAAGCGATCTGCGACGTCATCGCCGAGGACACCGGCCTGTCGCGCGCGGAGTCGATGCTGCTCGCCTCGGGCCTGGGCGGCCTCGCCCAGGTCGTCGCGCGGTCCTGGCTGCACAGCGACCGCAGCGTGCCCCGCGACCAGGCGGTGCAGCTGCTGACCTCGCTGGCGTGGCGCGGCATCGCGGGCTTCCCGCTGCACGGGACCGAGCACCACTGACGGTCGCTTTGTTCCCGCCCGATGTTCGCTCGTGGCGTTCTCGGGCGGGAACTGTACGTCGCCTCGCCGGGCTAATGTGTGCTGCGTACGGCGCGGAAGGTCGCGCACATCACTGACCGTCGGAGGGACATAGCCGTGGAGGTCAAGATCGGCGTGCAGCACGCGCCGCGCGAGATCGTTCTGGAGAGCGGTCAGAGCCCCGAGGAGGTCGAGCGCGTTGTGGCCGAGGCACTGGCCGGGAAGTCGCAGCTGCTGAGCCTCGTGGACGAACACGGCCGCAAGATCCTGGTCCCGGCCGACCG
>KL569145.1:45973-46563 GCA_000715635.1 Streptomyces violaceus
CGCGTACGTCGAGATCGGCGAGCCGGCCCCGCGCAAGGTGGGCTTCGGCGCGCTGTAGGCGCGTGAGCGGAACGGGGCGGTACGGCCATCGGCCGTCCCGCCCCGTTCGCGTTCTCCTCCCCCGAGCAGCCCCTGAGCAGTCCCCCTGCGGCACCTGGGTTCCTCCACGGATGGAGCACAGAGCACCCACAGAATGGGATTGGATTCCGCAGGTCAGGGGTAAGACGGGCTACGACCGATTTGGGCAGGCCGGCCGTGTGGGAGGGACCCCGACATGCTCCTGGAAGCGTTGAGCTCCGCGATCCTCGGCCTGGCTCTGGCCTGGGCGGCCACGCAACGCCTGTCGCACCGGCTCCCGGCCCGTCCCCTGGTCCTGTCGACCGGTGTCGCCGGAGCCCTCTTCGGGGCATTCGTCATGCACAGCACGCTGGAGGCCGGGCATCTGCTGCTGGTCCTGCTCGGCGCGGGGATCGTCTCGGTGGCCTCGCTGTCGCTGCTGCTGCGTCCCACGGGGCGCCTGCGCCGATCAGCGACGGCGTAGCCGAAGCTGTCAGAGGCGCGGGGGCTGCGTCTGTCGTGCGGCTGCGCCG
>KL569145.1:46730-49391 GCA_000715635.1 Streptomyces violaceus
GCCGACGACGGCCCGCAGCCGCGGCACAGCCGAAACCACCCCTTGCGGAACGCTACGCGGCCAGGCCCAGCGCAGCCATCCGCTTGGTGTGGGCCTCGGTGATCCGGGAGAACATCTTGCCGACCTCGGCCAGGTCGAAGCCGTCCGCGACGCCGCCCACCAGCATGGTCGACAGCGCGTCCCGGTCGGCGACCACCCGCTGGGACTGCGACAGGGCCTCGCCCATCAGCCGCCGCGCCCACAGCGCGAGCCGTCCGCCCACGCGCGGATCGGCGTCGATGGCGGCACGCACCTTCTCTACGGCGAAGCCGCCGTGGCCGGTGTCGTCGAGCACGGCCAGCACCAGGTCGCGGGAGTCGGAGTCCAGGCGGGCGGCGACCTCCCGGTAGAAGTCGCTGGCGATGGAGTCGCCGACGTACGCCTTGACGAGCCCCTCCAGCCAGTCCGAGGGGGCCGTCTGCTTGTGGAACCCGTCGTAGGCGCCGACGAAGGGCTCCATCGCCCGCGTCGGCTCCTCCCCGATCTCGGCGAGCCGGTCGCGCAGCCTCTCGAAGTGGTGGAACTCGGCCGACGCCATCTTCGCCAGCTCCGCCTTGTCCGCGAGCGTCGGCGCCAGCTTGGCGTCCTCCGCGAGCCGCTCGAACGCCGCCAGCTCCCCGTAGGCGAGCGCGCCGAGCAGGTCCACGACAGCGGCGCGGTACTGCGGGTCGGCGGAGGCCGTCGCCCAGTCCCGGGCGGCGATTCCGGTGTGTTCGGCCGGGGCTGCGGTGGTGTCCGAGGCGTTCTCAGGCTTGTCAGAGCTCGTCATGAAGCGCACAATAACCCGCCCGCCGGGAGGCGTAAGGCCCTGGTCAATCACTGTGACAACGGCTACGTGACCAAATCGGCCATCGCATGTGCGCGATTCCGGGGTATGGTGGTAATGCGCCTGCTGGTACTTCGACGTACCTCGACAGGCCGCACGTATGAGGATGCCCGGTCGGTGGCCCGATCGGCTCCGACCCGACAGACCTCCGCGTCCGTACGGCACTGTGCGTACGGAGCCCGGAGGGACACCCTCAGCGGTACGAGCGCTAGAGCGTCGACAGTGGTCCCGTGCCCAACGGCACCGCCGCAAGGCCGCCGACGTCCCCGGCACGGTCCGTACACGACCCCCGCGCTCGCCTCGCACCGCCCCACACAGAAGAGGCAGCACCCTGACTACGACGTTCCGAGAGCTCGGAATCCTCCCCGAGACCGCCGAGGCCCTTGAGGCCGTCGGCATCACCACCCCCTTCCCCATCCAGGAGCTGACGCTGCCCGTGGCCCTCTCGGGCACGGACGTCATCGGCCAGGCCAAGACCGGCACCGGCAAGACGCTGGGCTTCGGCCTCCCGCTCCTCGAGCGCGTCACCGTCCCCGCCGATGTCGAGGCCGGACGCGCCAAGCCCGAGGACCTCACCGACACCCCGCAGGCCCTCGTCGTCGTCCCCACGCGCGAGCTGTGCCAGCAGGTGACCAACGACCTCCTGACGGCCGGCAAGGCCCGCAACGTGCGCGTGACGGCGATCTACGGCGGCCGGGCCTACGAGCCCCAGGTCGAGGCCCTGAAGAAGGGCGTCGATGTGGTCATCGGCACCCCGGGCCGGCTGCTCGACCTCGCCGGGCAGAAGAAGCTGAACCTGAAGCACGTCAAGTGCCTGGTCCTCGACGAGGCAGACGAGATGCTCGACCTGGGCTTCCTGCCCGACGTCGAGAAGATCATCAACATGCTTCCGGTCCGGCGCCAGACGATGCTGTTCTCGGCCACCATGCCGGGCGCGGTCATCGGCCTCGCCCGCCGCTACATGTCGCAGCCCACGCACATCCGCGCCACGGCGCCGGACGACGCGGGCGCGACGGTCGCGAACACCAAGCAGTTCATCTACCGCGCGCACAACATGGACAAGCCCGAGATGGTCTCGCGCATCCTGCAGGCCGACGGCCGCGGGCTGGTGATGGTCTTCTGCCGGACGAAGCGGACGGCGGCGGATCTCGCCGACCAGCTGAAGCAGCGCGGCTTCGCCTCCGGCGCGGTCCACGGCGACCTCGGCCAGGGTGCCCGCGAGCAGGCGCTGCGCGCCTTCCGCAACGGCAAGGTGGACGTGCTCGTCTGCACCGACGTCGCCGCCCGCGGCATCGACGTCGAGGGCGTGACCCACGTCATCAACTACCAGTCGCCGGAAGAGGAGAAGACGTACCTGCACCGCATCGGCCGTACGGGCCGCGCGGGCGCGAAGGGTACGGCGATCACGCTCGTCGACTGGGACGACATCCCGCGCTGGCAGCTGATCAACAAGGCGCTGGAGCTGGGCTTCAACGACCCGCCGGAGACGTACTCCACGTCCCCGCACCTCTTCTCCGACCTCGGCATCCCCGAGGGCACGAAGGGCGTCCTGCCGCGCTCGGAGCGCACGCGCGCCGGGCTGGACGCGGAGGAGCTGGAGGACCTGGGCGAGCCGGGCGGCCGGGGACCGCGCGGGCGCGGGGGCCGGAATGGCCGCGGCGGCCGGGACGAGTCCCGGTCGGCCGAGCGCGAGCGTCCCGAGCGCACGCCGCGACGCCGCCGCCGTACGCGCGGCGGAGCGGCGCTGGACGGTGCGCCGGAGACCGCCGGCACCACCGCACCGGACACCACAGCTG
>KL569145.1:49575-49924 GCA_000715635.1 Streptomyces violaceus
GCTCCGCGCACCCCGCGTCGCCGCCGCCGCACCCGCGGTGGTGCCCAGGCCGAGTCGGCGCCGGTGACGGCCGTCGCGTCCGCCCCGTCCGAGCAGGCGGAGAGCGCCGTGGCGACGGCGGAGGGCACGAGCGCGCAGACGCCCGAGGCGGCGAAGCCGCGCCGGCGCCGTACGCGCCGGTCGGAGACGCCGGTGGAGACGCCGGTGGTGGAGACCGAGGCCGCGGTGACGCCGTCGGCCACGGAGTCCGCGGCCGTCGCGGATGACGCTCCGGTGACCGCACAGCCCGAGGCCTCCGCCACCACGCCGCGTCGCCGCACCCGCAAGAGCTGTCTCTTATACACATCTC
>KL569146.1:0-2029 GCA_000715635.1 Streptomyces violaceus
AGATGTGTATAAGAGACAGGAGCTCGAGCTCGGTGATCGGCGGGCCCGAGGTGCTGGTGGCGAAACATGTCAGACGCATGCCGTCCGCATCCGTGATCCTCAACTGAGCCCCGGGGTGCGGACGTTCCTTGCGGACGATCAGCCGCATGCCCTTCGGCCAGCCGTCCAGGACGTCGCCGGTGAGTTCGGTGACCCAGGCACCGTCACGGATCTCGCCGTTCGCCTCGACGACCGCCGTCCAGGCCGACGCCGGGACCTTGAGGACGTGCTGATGGACCTGCTCGGTGATCACCATGCCGACCGAGTAGGACAGCCACCGTCCCCGCCGGGCGAGCCAGGCGACGAAGTCGTGGGTGCCGCCCGCGGAGTCGGTGCGGATCAGGGTCCGGCGCCCTTGCCGGTACTTCTTCGGCAGCTGGGCCAGGGCCAGTTGGGTGGCGGTGATGTGGTCGGTGGCCGTGTTCGATCCCGCGTTGCCTGGTCTGAGCAGGGCCGCGACCGGTTCACCCGTGCCGCCCGGTCCGTGGTCAACGAACCCCATCAGCGGATGGTGACCGTAGGTTCTCTTCCACGTCGGTGCGGCGTCCTCCTTGTCCGAGTGCGCGATCACCAGTATCCCGTCGAGGTCCACGGTCACCGTCCTGCCCGCATCGGGCGCTTCCTGGTCGGCCAACCGCCAGACATGGCGGCGGACTTCGGCCCGCGCGGCACGGATGGCCCGCAGGGCCTTCTCTCCGGAGGCTGCGAGGGTGTCGATGAGGCGGGAGACCGTCGGGTCGGAGGCCACCGGCCCGAACACGGCCGCCTCGGCCCGCAGCATGCCGACATCGGCCAGGCAGTCCCCGCCCAACGCGACCGCCAGGGCCACATCCAGCAGGATCTTCCCCGGGTCGTGCACCGCCCGAGCCTTCCGCCACGGCGTCAGCGCCGCTGATATCGCGGTGTCCAAGCCGGCCTTGCGGATGGTCTCGACCAGCAGCACGCCCCCGGCTTGCGACACCACCGTCCGGCCGCCGCCCGCGATGCGGACACGCGGGTACGACCCGATACGCTTCGTCACCTGGAGAGTGCTTCTTTCCGTGCAGCCGGCAAGACCCTAGACACGTCCCATCGTTGCAGGTCAAGAGCACTCTCCGCTTATTTGATCAAGCCTCGGACACCCCACCCGATGAGCGCAGGCTAGGCATCCGTAAGAGCACGGCCCGCGGGCACCACAGCGGCGACGCTCTAATCCTGGCCTCAGGTTGATCGGGGACAATGAGCGGCAAAAGCATCGACTGGAGGGGGCGGGCCGGCGTGCGGATCATGATCGCGGATGACGAGGCGGCCATCCGGGATTCGCTGGAGCGGGTGCTCCAGGTCGAGGGTTACGACACCAGCACCGTCGCCAACGGTTTCGCCGTGCTCGACGGGGTCGGTGGCGACGCGCCGGATCTGCTGCTCCTCGACGTGATGATGCCCCGCCTCGGCGGGTTGGAGACCTGCCGGCGGTTGCGGGCCGCGGGCCGGGATCTGCCGGTGCTGATGCTGACCGCCCGTGACCAGGTCTCCGACCGGGTCGCGGGGCTGGACGCGGGCGCCGACGACTACCTGCCCAAGCCGTTCGCCACCGAGGAGTTGCTGGCCCGGGTGCGGGCCCTGCTGCGCCGGCGCACGCCGACCGACGAGGAGTCGCAGATCCTGTCGTTCGCCGACGTCCGGCTCGATCCGGACAGGTTCGAGGCGTGGCGTGGCGGGCGGCCGCTGCACCTGACCCGGACCGAGTTCTCCCTCCTGCAGGTCCTCGTGAGCAACGCGACCCGGGTCTTGACCCGCGACGCGCTGTTCGAGGCGATCTGGGGCTTTGGCATGAGCTCCACCGCCAACAACCTCCAGGTATACGTGAGCTACCTGCGCCGCAAGATGGAGGCCGAGGGTGAGCCGCGATTGATCTACACGCTGCGTGGCCTGGGGTACACGTTGCGGGAGACTCCTCCGTGAGCAGGCCCGCCGGCCGGGAACCGCGCCGGCTGACCCGATGGGGGCGCCG
>KL569146.1:2242-4873 GCA_000715635.1 Streptomyces violaceus
CCGGTGGTCCCTGCGGGCCAGGCTGACGGTGATCGCGGCGACGGCCATCGCGGTCAGCGTGTTCGTGGCCTTCCAGGTGGCCAGCGAGCTACTGGACTGGGAGCTGCGGGACACCGCCGAGAATCAGCTGCGCGCCGACTCCCGCGTCCTGGCGACGAACGCGGAGCGCGCCGGTCTGGCGCAGGTCCAGCTACCGCCGTATCCCGGGTCCGGTCTGCTGGTGCGGGTAATCCTGCCCGACGGCTCGATCCGGACGCCGGCCGGCCAACCCGCGCTGCCCCCGGTCAGCGAGGACGCCGGGCGCGTGGCGCAGGGCGCGTCGGCCGACCTGATGGAGTCGAACGACAGCGACGAGGACGGCTACGTCATCTACACGCTGCGGGCGGGCGACGGCGCGGTCCAGGTGGCCCGCGTCGTCGACGACAGCCCGATCAACCGGTTCGGGTTGGGCATGCTGCTGATCGGGCTGCTCTGCGTGGTCGGCGGCGCCCTTGTCGGGCGGACCGTGGCGCGGACCGGGCTGGCACCGATCGACCGGCTGACCGCCGCCGCGGTACGTGTCGCGCACACTCGGGATCTTGACGCCGACATCCCGGATGAGGGCGGTGGGGAGATCCGGCGGCTGATCCAGTCGATCAACGACATGCTCGCCGCGCTCCGGGAGTCCCGGCGGGCCCAACGGCTGCTCGCCGAGGACGCCGCCCACGAGCTCAAGACCCCGCTCACCAGCCTGCGCCTCAACGTCGAGCTGTTGATCCGGCTCGATCGGCGCGGCACCCTGGACAGCGCACTGCCGGCGGAGAGCCGGACCCGGCTGCTCAACGATCTCGGCGCCCAGGTGGCCGAGTTGAGCACCCTTGCCGCCGAGCTGACCGACCTGGCGCGCGGTGACGTCAGCGACGAGAGCACCGAGGTGCTCGACCTCGCCGACGTGGTGGTGGCCGCCGCGACCCGGGCGGGTTCCCGCGTGCCCGACATCGAGGTCGCGCTCGACGTGACCTCTGTGTGGGTGAGCGGGCGTCCCGCTGCGCTCGAGCGGGCGGTGCTCAACCTCCTCGACAACGCCGGCAAGTGGTCCCCCGCGGACCAGCCGGTCCAGGTCCGGCTCCGTACCGAGGGCGCGTCGGCGGTGCTCGAGGTCGACGACGCCGGGCCGGGCATCGACGCCGCCGACGTACCGCGGGTGTTCGACCGGTTCTACCGTGCCGACAGCGCCCGGGCGTTGCCGGGATCCGGTCTGGGGCTGTCGATCGTGCAGCGGGTCGTCGACGCCCACGGCGGCCGGGTCACCGTCGCCCGCTCCGCACGCGGTGGCGCGCTGCTTCGGGCCGACCTTCCGGCCGCGGCCCCGCCCGCCCCGAGCGCGCGGCTCACCGCCGGGGAGGACACCGCGGTGCGCTGACCCCAGCCCCGGCGGCGCGGCGAAGGACAAGGGACGGCGGCCCCGCGCGGCTCACCGTCGGGGCAGGACACCGCGATGCGCCGACCCCAGCCCCGGCGCGTGGCGCAGGACCAAAGGGCGGCGACCGTCGGGTCCATGAAAAAAATCCGGGACGGGGCTGGGGCCCCGTCCCGGATCTCGTCCGTGCCGCCGCGCTCACCGTTGCAGCGCGGGCTCCTCGTCGTCGGCGAGCGACTGTTGACCGTCCGGCAGCTCCGCCGGTCGGGACAGCCGGCTCGGCCACCAGATCCGCCGGCCGATCAGCAAGGTGAGGGCGGGCACCAGGACCGACCGCACCAGCAGGGCGTCGAGCAGCACGCCGAAGGCGACCAGGAACCCGACCTCGATCAGCATCACCAGCGGAAGTGTGGCGAGGACCGCGAACGTGGCCGCCAGGACCAGGCCTGCCGAGGTGATGACGCCACCGGTGGCGGAGAGGGCTTTAAGCATGCCCTCTCTGGTGCCGAGACGCACGGTCTCCTCCCGGGCCCGGCTGGCCAGGAAGATGTTGTAGTCGACGCCGAGCGCCACCAGGAACAGGAATGCCAGCAGCGGCACCGAATAGTCGATCCCCTTGAACCCGAGGATCGTGTCGAAGACGAACACGCTGCCGCCGAAGGCTGCGGCGAATGAGACGATCACGGTGGCCATCAGGACCAGCGGGGCCAGGATCGCGCGCAGCAGCAGCCCGAGGACGATCAGGACGACGGCGAGCACCAGCGGGATCACCAGCTTCTCGTCGCGCTTGGTGGTCACCTCGGTGTCGAGATTCTCCGCACTCGGCCCGCCGACGATCGCCTCCGCCCCGCTCACCGCGTGCATGGCGGTGCGCACCCGCTTGATCGTGTCGTACTCTGCGGCGGTGTCCGGCGCGTCCTTCGGGAACACGGATATGTTGGCCCAGCCACCGCTGGTCTGCTCCGGGATGGCCAGGGCCACACCGCGAGTGTCCTTGACGATGTCGAGCACCCGCTCCTGGTGCGCCGGCCGCGTGAAGATCGTCATCGGCTGGCCGCCGAGCTCCGGGAAGTGCTGGCGGAGAACGGTGAAACCGGTGACCGACTCCGGCGCGGACAGGAACTGGTCCTGCTCCCGCAGGGCGCCGGTGTTGCCCGCCAGCCCGAGGGCGAGCACGCCGAGGACTCCGAGCGAGCCGAGCGTCGCCACCCACCGGCAACGGCTGATGGCGG
>KL569146.1:5035-8821 GCA_000715635.1 Streptomyces violaceus
GCTGATGGCGGTGCCGAGCCGTCCCCACAGCCCCGGCTTCTCCTCCACGGCCGTGCTGAACCGCGGGATGGCCGGCCAGAAGATCCGCCTGCCGAGCACCACCAGCACCGCCGGGAACAGCGTCAGCATGGCCACCAGCGCGCACAGGATGCCGGCCGCACCGATCGGGCCCAACCCGCTGGTGCTGTTCAGGTCCGCGACGAGCAGGCAGAGCAGGCCGGCGACCACGGTGGCCGCGGACGCGACGATGGCCGGCGCCGCGCCGCGTAGCGCGTGGACCATCGCGACCCGGACGTTCTCATGGTGGTGCAGTGCCTCCCGATATCGAGCGATGAGCAACAGCGCGTAGTCCGTGCCGACGCCGAATACCAGGATCGTCAGCAGCGCCGAGTTCTGGTCGTTGACCACGATGCCGAAGCCCTTGACGAGCAGGTAGACGGTCCCCATCGAGGTCAGTGCGGCCGCGCCAACGGCCACCAGCGGGATGATCCACAACACCGGGCTGCGGTAGGTGAGGATGAGCAGGAGCGTGACGACGACGATGGTGGTGAGGAGGACCTGCACGTCGATGCCGTCGAAGACGGCATCCATGTCGCCGTCGATCGCGCCCGGGCCGGTCACGTCGAGTTCCAGGCCGGAGGGGCGGTCCTTCGCGGCGTCACGCAACGGGCCGACGATGTCCTCCGGTGCGCCGTAGGCCGTGCTCACCTCGAGGGTGAACATCATCGCCTTGCGGTCGGTGGAGGGGCTCGTCGGTGAGCCCTCGTCGTCCTCGCCGGCCGCCGCCGTCGCCTTCGGCGGGTACCGCTTGGCAAGGGTGTTGTAGTGGCGCTCGACCGTCGCGCGGTCGGCGTCGGTCATGCCGCCGGCGCGGTGGTACACGAAGACGAACGTGTTGTTGTCACCGCCGGGGAGACTGTCGTCCAGCACCGCCACCTTGGTGGACTCGGCACTGGCCGGCAGGGTGTCTACGGCGCTGTCGGTGGTGACCGAGCTCAACTTTCCGCTCAGCGGCACCATGCCCGCCGCCAGCACCAGCCATAAGCCGATCACCAACCAGGGCACCCACCGGCCTGCCAACCGGCCAGCCGGCGCTTCCCCGGACGGCGCTGCGTTGACTGCCATCACTAGCCTCCTACATACGGGTTGCATCGCTTATCTGGATGCCTGCTTCCTACCGAGCGAACCTGAGGCGACTGTTAATACGGTGCTCAGGCCGGTTGGCCGAACCATGTGCCCAGCGCACGCATCAGCGTGGTGGCGTCGAGGTCCTGCCCGGTTCGCGAAGAAGCCGCCCTCCGGTCCGTTCACCCCGAGCGCCGCCGGGGCGTCCAACTTCTCCTTCGGTACTGCCGCTGTTGCCATCGTCCCTCCCCACAGGCTCACCCGGCTCACGTCTGCGTCCTTTCGGAACCGGGCAACAGGGCCCGGTATCCGGCGAGTTGGCCAGGACTGCAACGGAGAGGCCGCCGCACGTGCTGTCCCGGTTTCCCCTGGCCTTTCGGCCCACCGGCATTTGCTTCTTGAGCCGTCCTGCCCCGCCGGAGACGTCAGCCTTCCTCACGGTCGGCCCACCACCGCCCCGCCAAGGGCAGCGGCCTCCGTCGGGGTTTCCACGTTCCGCGCATGCGAGATGCGGCCGGGGTGGGCGCCCTCTATGCCCCGGGGCGGCGGTGTCCACCCGGGCGGCGTGAAACATCCGCCCGGCGCCTGCCGCCTCACAGCGGCCCGCCCTTCACCCCGCTGCTGCATCCCGCCGGCGGGGGCTTCTCTCACGAGGCGTCATCGAGGGTTCACTGAGCTTCTTCAGCGTTGCCGCTCCAGGGTGAGGACGGCTTTGGCGATTGACGTAATGCGGTTGGGACTGCATCGGGACCTGCGGAAGATCCGCCATGCCTTCAAGCGCGCGACGCCCCGCTCGACCGGCGCCCGTGCCGCGGATAGCGCCCGGTTGGCGGTCTTCTCGGTGAGAGTGAGCTCGTGCAGGGGCTTGCGCCTGATGCCGGTACTCACCCAGGGGCCGCCGCCCTGGTAAGCGAGATCGGCCAGGATGGGGACGCCCTGGCGCTCGCAGATGCGGATGATCCGGTGGGTGCGGGCAGCGGTCAGGTCGTGAGCTCGACCCGGCAAGGTGGGCGAGAGCCACAGCAGCCGGCCGCCCGGATCGGTGACCACCTGCACGTTGACCCCGTGTCGGCGGTGCTTGTGAGAGTAGTCGGCCCGTCCGTCGCCGACCCGGTCGCACTCGGCGAGCGTGCCGTCCAGCAGGACGAAGTCGGGGTCGGTCTCGCGCAGAACCTTCAGCAGACCCGGCGCGCGTTCGGCGAGCAGGTGGATGACCCGGCTGGTGTAGGCGTGGGCGGTGGACTCGCTGATCCCGAACCCGGCAGCGATCTTCGCCAGGGTGGTGTGTTCGCGCAGGTACACCAGTGCCACCATCGCACGCTGAGACGGGCGCAGCTTGCAGCGTCGGTCGCCCTCACGGGTGACGACGAGCATGGTCACCCACTCCACGAGCGCATGAGGCAGGTCGAGTGCGGCAGGATAGATGACCAACGAGGCCCCCGAGCAGCGTGGTTGAGACGTCAGACATCTCAATCAACAGCTCGGGGGCCTCGCTCGTTGCGCTTCGTGCACCGTCACCTGATCGGTGTCCAGCTTGAAGAAGCTCAGTGTGAGCGACTTTTCGGATTCTTGCATTCCGTATCTGAACCGCTGTTGCCCTGGGTAGGATTGACGCGCCCAGCGACAGTGTCATCGCGGCCGGTGGAAGAAGAACAAAGGCGATGGTGGCGTTCTCTGGGTCGTAAGGGGGTTGATTTCGTGCTGGTATTGTCGTTCGCCGCTTTGGTCGAGGAAGCCTCGGCCAATACCAAGAATCTGTCAGGGAACATCCGGGACCTCGCTTCGCTGTTTCAGCCGGAGAATTTGGAACGTTTACGCCCATACGCCAAGGCTTACTGCTTCATCGCCTTCCACGCTTCCGACCAGGCGGTGGTCGACTACGTCCGTGGTGGCACCCTCGACTATGACAGCGGACCCGACGTCCTCGTGCTGTTCGTCCTGGACGAGCCGGCACCCGCGGCCGTACAGGTCGACAACGGCTCCCTCACCGCCTGGGTCGACCTCAGTGCGGGAACACATCCCGCTTATCAGATGGTGCGCGACCTTTTCTCGAGCACCTCGGTACCACCGCTTCCGGGACTGGTACTTTTCGAGGACCTGGCCGAGGACCGCGAAGCGCTGTACGTACCACTGGGGCAGTTTGAGGATGAAAGCAAGGTCAGAGGGTGCATGCGCCAGACTCTCTCCCTGGTCGCTCATACCGCGACAACGGCTGAACCCAAAAAGTTCCTGGATGACCTGGGCATCGCCCTTTTCCGGCATCAGATCGAGTTCGAGCGCACCAATCGCACGCCACTACGTGAATGGCTGCTACGCGGCTTGCGCGCGGCCCGCGAGCGATTCGGTGACATTGTCGCCGGCATCGGACTCGGGATGTAGGCGATGATTCCTGTCAAGCCCAGTGTCCTGACTGGCATAGTGACCTCGGACCCGATCCCCGGCGCCGAACCGTTGGTGGCTGTGATCGACGCGCTCATGGGCGAAGCGTTACTGGCCGGCCGCTACAAGGGAATCCCCGGCCAGATCTACCGGGCGCGGCGGCACCGCATCCTCGTGACGCTCACTGCCCTGGCGGAGCAGGACCTCGGCCTCCGGTTCGCCGGAGACATGCCGTTCCTGTCCTCCCCTGACGCCGAGGCGGACGTGGACGCTCCTATGGCC
>KL569146.1:8983-9845 GCA_000715635.1 Streptomyces violaceus
GACGTGGACGCTCCTATGGCCGGCTTCGCCAGCCCCTCCAGCGGGCCGCGCCCGAGCCAGTGGATCGACGGCGTGTTCTCCCGCTGGAACGACTACGGCGCCGAACTGTCCACGATGCCCGCCGACGCACGAGGCAACCGTGAGGACGAACTCGGATGCGGCCTGACTCTCGACCGCCTGCTCATCGGCGCGCTGTGGCACTGCGCGCACCAGGACTTCGCCGACGCGATCCTCCCCGCCCTTCGCTATGTGGTCGAAATGTTGGCGACCGGCCAGGCCCCCGCGACGACCAAGGCGACCAGACTGGTCATGGTGCTCCTGAGAGCAGCCGCCCTGGAAAACGCGGATTCACCGCAAGGGCTCGTCGGTCACCTGACGGGGCGATCGATGCCGACGTCCCCCGATCACTGGCGCCGAATGACACTCGCGTGGTCCGGTCTGGCGGCCGCTCCGCTGGGTCCGGTGGCCCAGCGTGCGGCGCGCTGGCTGGTCCAGTACGCGCAGGCCCATGTGGAGCAGGTGCGCGGAGCGGACGATTTCGACTCCTGGATGAGTGCGCTGACCGCCAACGCCGTCGTGACCGGCTGCCTGGTTTACGGCTTGGGCCCCGCAGCTCCGCAACTACCCCTGGGCCTGCGCACTATCCGCGCCCAGTTCGCCGAACTGGACTGTGACTACGGGCCCGTTCTGATATCACTGATGATGTCCGGAATGGACGGGGTCCTGGACTACTCGCAGAACCTCGCCGACATGTTCCGAGGCCAGGGAGACGAAGCCGGCTACCGTTTCGCCAAGGAGCGGGCGCTGGCGCCCGCGCATCTCCTGGGCGCACCCGCTCCCACCCCTGTCTCTTATACACATC
>KL569146.1:10040-11226 GCA_000715635.1 Streptomyces violaceus
CCCCCCCAGTGGCGGCACCCGAGCTGGCGTACCGCCACAGCACTCGTGGACGCACAACCTGCGAACCGCACAGCTCAGTCGGCGATGCGGCACCCGGCCCCCGTCGAGGACCCTGCCGCTCGCAGCGCGGCTCACCAGCGCATGCTGAGCTTCATACGGCAGAGCGGTACAGCTTCCCCTGATCCCGCCGACGGCCGGGTCGTTGCAGAAGTGCTGGCGGAGTATCCCTGGGACGACAGCCTCTACTGCCTGCGTGCCGAGTCCCGCGTCGAACGCGGAGAGTACGGCGGGAGCGTGCCGGACCTGGTCGCCGCCTTGGTGCTCCGGCCGGAGCGAGGGTGGTACTGGCACCAACTGGTGGTCGCGTTGCGGGGCCAGGGCCACGACCTCGCGGCACAGGCCGCGTGGCGGATGTGCCAGAGCGTCGAGCAGGGCTGGGGCCTGTTGTAGGGCCGGGTGGCCGTCAAGAGGGCCCTGCGGTGCTCCGGGTGCCCGCACGGTCCCACGCACCTACGTCAAGTGGCACCTACGTGAGTAGATCAACCAGCACAGCGAGGACGGCGATGAGCACGGTGAGCGTGCGCACGAAGGCCGACGCGGCGCGCTGCAGCGAAGCCGGCCAGGAGCAGTTGTCCCAGCGGGCGACCAGGGCGGCGGCGACCGCGGTCAGTAGGGCGAGCAGGACGGCGACGAGCACCGCGAGGCTCAGGAGCATCAGGTGCGTGGACAGCGCGGACATGCGGCTTCTTCCCTTCGGAACGTCGATGGGTGACGGGGAAGAACATGGCCAAGAGTCCCGGTCGGCGGCGTTCAAACTGAACGAAGCTGAACACGATTGGACGCGATTGAACGGGAGAACGGTGCTGACCGAGAGGGGGACGGATGGGGGAGCACGGCGAGCCGCTTGATGCCCTGGCTGAGCTGAGACTGCAGATGACAGCCGTCCGTGCGAAACGTGGCCTCGATAAGAGGGACGCGCTCAAGAGCAAGACCGGACTGAGCAACGTCACTCTGAGCACGGCGTTCAACGGGTCGAAACCGCCCAGCGAGAAAACAATCCTTATCCTCGCGGAGGCGGTCGAGATCCGCGACCCGCGGCCTTGGCTGAGGTTGCGGGAGCAGGCGGAGCAGGAATTCAAGCTGGCCATGGCAGCCGACGGCGCGAGTGAACCTCCGCGAGCGGAGG
>KL569146.1:11394-13265 GCA_000715635.1 Streptomyces violaceus
AGAGATGTGTATAAGAGACATCACCGGTACCGAGGACGACCCCGACCCTCGCCACAGCGAGCAACGCTCCAGGCAACTGGACGCGTACCTGCGGACCATCGCGCCGGCACTCGACGCCCAGCCCTACGTCGGCGTCCTCGACGGGCTGCCGCCCCTCAGCGCGGTGTACCTGCGCCGGCGGATCCGCTGCCTGGGGGAGGAGCCGGACCGGGAGGACTTGGACCACCGCGCGCCCGTGGTGTCCAGTGCCGTGCCCGTTCCCGCGGACGACATCCTGGCCGGTGCGCAGACCTGTGTCGTCCTCGCCGGCCCTGGCGGCGGCAAGTCCAGCCTGCTGCGCACCTGGCTGGCCGAGAGCGTCCAACGCTGCCTGGACGAAGAAGCCCCCGCCGCGCCCGTACCGGTGCTCGTCCCGGCATCGACGCTGCTCGCCACCAGTTCGTCCCTGCACGGCGGCAGCCTGCCGGACGCCCTGACCCGCGCGGTGCGCCGCGAGCACGGGCGGGACTTCCCCGGCCTCTTCGGCTCGCCGCCCCGGGACGGAGTTCCCTGGCTGGTTCTGATCGACGGCCTCGACGAGATCGCCCGGTCCGAAGCCCGCCAGTACCTGCTGCGCCACCTGGCCCTGCACGCCAAGGGGCCCGACGCGGACCTTTACTGGTTCGTCGTGGCGACGCGTCCGCTGCCGGAAGGCGAACTGGAGCGGATCGGCCCCCGCGTGCCGCGCTACGACCTGCTGCCCTTCGGTCGCGAGGAACTGCCGAAGGTGGCCCGGCGCTGGTTCACGGCGCTACGCGCACCCGACCCCGCCGAACTCACCGAACGCTTCGTTACCGAACTCGCCGGCAACAAGCAGCTGACGGATCTGGCTCGCACCCCGCTCATCTCCGGACTGCTCTGCCAGCTCTACACCCTCCACGGCACCATGCCCGACACGCGGGGCCGAATCTACGAGGAGTACGCCCGCCTCCTGCGCGAGCAGCAAACACGCGAGCGGGAGAAGCAGAACGCACAGGACGCCTCCGTTTTCCCGGATGCCGCAGAAGTCGCCCTCGACATCGCGGGACACATCGCGTACCGCCGCCTGCGCCCAGAGGACGGACAGAACGCCGACGCGTCGCTGACCGAATTGCTGGACTCCTGGCCCGGCCCGGAGCCGCAAGGCATGTCGCGCAAGGAGGCCGCACTCCGCAGCGGCATGCTCACCCAGCGCGCCGGAGAGCTCGCCTTCCTCCACGAAACCCTTCTCGAATACTGCGCCGCACGTCACGCCACCCGGACGCCAGAGGACCGTACCGCGGCCATGGCCCGCCTCTTCGACGACAAGCCGACCCGGCACTGGCCCTGGAGTCCGGTACCGAACGCCCTCTTCGCCACTCGTGGCCAACGCGTGTGGACCCCGCCCGGCGAGAAGGAGGCGTCCTACACCGGCTTCCTGCTGGACAGGCTGCTCAGCGGCGAAGACGCCAGCGTTGCACGCAAGAAGCTGCTCCGGCTCTGCGGCAGGCGCGACCTGATCGGATGCCGCTTCGTCGCCGAACAAAAGCACCTCGGCACGGGCCTGCCCGAGCCTGTCGTCCGCAGGGCCGCCAAGTCCCTCACCTCCCTCGCCCGCATCACGAACCACGACCGGAGGAAAGCCCACCTCCGAGCCAATCCGGACCGCCTGCATCCCGAGACAGACCCCGGGATGGCGGAGGCGTACACCTCCACGGCCCTGCGTAACCACCGGGTGCTCGCGGCCAACGCACTCGTCCTGCTCGGCGCCGAGGACGCGAAGGACATCCTGGCCGAGCTGGCCGGGACTCCCTGCCTGGCCACCGGCCACTGGCGGGTCCAGGCCGCGGCCACACTGGCGGACTACCCCGACC
>KL569146.1:13477-21424 GCA_000715635.1 Streptomyces violaceus
GGACTACCCCGACCCCCGCGGCCGGCCGCTGCTGCACCAGCTGGCCACCGACGCCCGCGTAGCCGACGACGCCCGGGTGGAAGCCGCAGCCTTCATGGTGCAGTACGGTGACGAGACAGGCGTGGCGTTGCTCCACAGCCTCGCCCGCGACAGCGAACTCCTACCGTGGCACCGTGCCGAGGCCGTCTCCGCGCTGGCGGGTCTCGGTCACGAACGGAGTGCGGACACCCTCGCCGAGCTGGCCGAAGGCGCCGGTACATCACCCGACATCCGCGTGCGGTCGGCCTTGATGCTCACCGTCATCGACGACGCACGCGGCCCGGATCTGCTGACCCGTTTCACCCTCGACGGCGCACTGCCGTTCAGGGTACGCCTGTGGGCGGCCCACATCCTTGCGCACTTCGAACCGCCGCGCGGCGCGGACGCGCTGACCCGCCTTGCCGACGACAGGACGCTCAAGAGCGGCCTGCGCCTCACGGCCGCCCGCAGACTCGCCGACCGCGACGCCCGACGCGGCGCCGCAGTCATCGTCGGGCTGGCCGCCGATCCCTCCCTCGCACGCCGCCATCGGCGAAGCGCCGCCCGCCTGTTGCGGTGAGCCGGGCGTGCCCGCGACACAGCCCCGCGAACACAATGCCGCAAGCTCGCCGCAGGTTCCGCACCGACGTCCCAGCGGTGCACCAAGTGAGCCGCGAGCGCAGCCAGCCGGTGCTAAGGGATAACCGCTGGTGCCCCTAGGATCAGTGCGGATAGCTGGGTGCGGCGACGGCACCCCACCTGGCGGTCTCAGGGTAGGCGCTCAGGTGTTGGGAAGGTTCTTATGGCTCAGGTGCGGGTCCCATACCTGCTCGGGCACATCGAGATCGCTTCCCTCTTCGACGTAGCTTCTTCAGAACGGCCACCGATCGGGTGACGGCTGTCTCTGCAGAAGTTGATGCCCGCTACAGCGGAAGCACAGTCAACCTCCGGCAATCCTTCACCCTGCGGTGTGTCCGCTGAAGAGGCTCACTGGTGTTCGCGTGTCCGGCCTTCCCCTTGCCTGTCACCTCCGTGTGGAACGGGGGTCCTTGGGCTTCTTCCTGGAGCTTCGCACCCCGCCGTTGCCAGCGACGCACGTCCAGGCGGGGACGGGTCATCGGACACGAACCCGGGACTACCCCGTCATCGGCGTCACCGCCGACCACCTCTCCAAGAGCGTCCACTCAGCACACGCGACCTCGTGTCGCACCTTCACCTGGGAAGTGCTTCTTTCCTTGCTACGTACAGGACCCTCAGCAGTCCTATCGTTGCAGGTCAGGAGCACCTCTCGCGTTTCCGATCAACCTGGACAGGCCGTCCGGTGAAAGCGCGAGGCTAGGCGCCGCATACATCGGCATCGAGTTCTGCTGCGCATTCGGCTACGCGGCTCTGGGCAGCCAACTGCAGAGCATGGGTATCACCCGGCGCTCCCGGCGATGGCTGGATGCACTGACAGGGGTGGCCATGCTGGGACTGGCGGGCTGGCTGGCCACGGAGAACCACTGAGGCGCCGCGCGAGCCCCACCATCTGTTGGACCCGGCCTGTGTGTGGGCGGAGATCAGGTAGGCGGGGACAGTCAGGACGGGGCGTGGAGGCGGCCGTAGAAGGAAGCCGGCAAGGGATTGGAACTACAACCTCTGGGGTTCCTCGCCAGGCCGTGCTCAGCGAACAGACGCCCATCTCTGTGATCTCCGCGCCACGCTCGTGACGTCTCGCTGTCCCGGAAGCGGGCAGGCGTGGGGTCTCCGCCCGCGACCTGGCCGGGATCGGCTGGCCCCGCGCCGCGAGCGTGCACTTCACCGACGCCCTTGCGCTCAGGAAGCTGGGTTCGAGCGGGTGCGCGTCATGGACCAGTTCGGGCTGGCCGCCGCGCTGTTCGCCGAGGGGGACGCCGAGCAGGCAGCGGCGGCGGCCCACCAAGCGCTGGACGACGCCGCCCGCGTCAGCTCCACGCTGGTGGCCTCCCGGCTGAACACCCTGCTGAACGCCGCCCGCCCGTACAGGACCGCCGCCGTGGACGAGGTCCGCACCCGGGCACGGGATCTCGCCTCCTCCCGTCCGACGACGGTCGCGGCCTGAGACCATCGAGAACCATGGGCAGGCATTCCCGACCAGGGCCACCGAATCAGCCGTCCCGCGCCGTCCCGCGCGTCGACGTGGGCGACCCGCTGTCCGCGTACGAGAAGCGGCGCCGGGCGCCCCTGGACGTCTGGCGCCGACACCGCCGCCTTCATGGTGGTGGGGGACACCTTCGCCCGGACGAGCCGCGGGCTTTGGAAGAGTGGAACGGGTTTTCGTACGAGCCCGCGGGCACCGCCGCGAACCTCACGGAGGCCCAGCAGTGGGTGAACGGGACTGCTCCGGGCGCCAAGGCCGCAGGCGAGTAGGTGAGACTGGACGCCGCCCGGCGGCCGGGTGACGCGTCCGGCCGATGCTGCCGCCGCCGGGCGTCCTTCCGCTGCTGGACACCGCCGCCGGTCCGGGGTTCTCCTGGACGCACACCCCGTCCGCTTCGCTGACTGGGGGCGCCGCGCACTCTGCTCGGGCGAGCTCATGGTCCGCGCCATGATGGACGACCTGGATGAAGAACTCCCCGTCCTGTCCTTCAACGGCCCTGGCGACTATCGGCTGCGCGTCCACGCCAGCGGCCGCGACACCGCTGTCGACGTGACGCCGGAAGAGGTCACCGAGGGGTACCTCATTCAGGCCTGGCCTGCTTCCCTGCAGAACGTGTCCGTGCTGCGCCAGCGTGACTCATATGGAGCGTCACACCGCGCGCGTTGAGCACAGCTCCAATGACTGTCTGCCCGCTCACCACATGACGGTGGGCGGGCAGACACGTTGGGTTACGCCGCTCTTCGTCGGCGGGCGGCCGTCGTCGGCTCACAGCACCTTCGGCGCCGGACCGCACCCCTGTCTCGGCCAGTCCCTGGCTGCACCTCCAGGTCCCCCTCGAAATCCTGCTGCGCAGGCTGCCGACCCGCCGACTGGCCGTGCCCGTCGAGGAGTTGCAGTGTGTCGAGGGCCTCCTCGTCGGCGGCCTGCGTACGGTGCACGCGCGATGGTGATGAATCCGGCCAGGTGGCCGAGTCAGGTTGTTGAGAGGGGCATATTCGAAAGCTTCACCGATAGAGAATGCTCAAGTCGAGATCAAAAGCAAACTTCTTCAGCCTCTACCGGAATATTCCTGGCTGTTTACGTCATAATACGAGGTACATCAAGCGGCTTGAAGAAACATTTCTTTGCGGGCTTGAGTCCACCGGGGGTGGTGACTGGCGTGATGAGAGTGGGAGTATCTGGCTGCACTACGCTCCCTGGGTATGAATTCTCTCTACGCTGCCCTGTGGGGGCTTGGCGGCAGCGCTGCCGCGGAGGCGCTGCAGGTCTACCTGGCCATGAGAGTGCCAGGAGATGCGCGTGCTTTCCGGCCTCCGTGGTCCAACCGCAAGCAGCGGAAGTACTTCTTTGGGGCAGTGGCACTGCGCCTGTTCCTCGGGGTGTTGCCTCCCGCAGCGATTACGGCTTCTTCCGGTGTGTTCTCACCGATGCATGCGATGGTGACGGGGATGACGGCACCCTTGCTTATCTCACGGCTGGCTCAGACTCAGACACAGGAACCGGCTTCACCGAGTGAAAACCGCCGGACAACCCGCACTGAGGAAAACCGTCCCACACCACGGAAATCTGTTCGGCCGACGAACGCTGCCCAGGGCCGTTCGGATTCTGCGAGCCCAGGAAGCCTTCCTACGCCGCGCCGTGAACCCACGGCCAGCCGGTACGAGCCCCCTGCGGCCGCCACAGGCACCCCGGAAGATCACAGCCCGGTCCCCGACTCCGCCCCAGCCCACGACGGGACCGACCTGCAGGCAGCTGCGCCGGTCCCCGGCCCTGCGCCAGACGACGTCGCACAGGGCATTCCGATGCCCCACGGGACAGCTGCCGCCGAGCCGCCGCCCACCGAGGACAGCAAGGACGACACCAGCCCGAGCGACTCAGCCAATCTGTCGTGAACTGGAAAGGAAGGAGCCCTGTGCGACGCCGTAGTTCTTTGCGACGGTACACCGACGAGCTGGCCCTGCAAGCCCCCCCGGCCGGTGCTCGTTTCGCGCCTGACGACACCTTCATGAACTTTCTGGCACTTACCCCCGGCAGCCAGCACGTAAGGAACGGCCCAGGCCGTAAGCGCCCTTACCGACCGCGTCTGCGCTCATCGATGCCCGTCATCGCGGCACTGGCCGCAATGACGCTGGTCGGCAGCGCGGCGTTCACCGCGGGGTGGATGCTGCAGATTTTCCAGCCTGAGCGCGACCACGACCCCTACCCGGCGCTGATCACCGTCGAAGCGGAGATCCAGCGCACCTACCACATGGGGACCGGCCCCGTGTCGGGCACCGCCTACAGCCCGGACGGACGCTGGCTGGCAGCCACGACATCAGACGGCGGCGTGGTGGTACAACAAGCCGCCGCCGGACAGCAAGGCAACAAGCGGTACACCCCGCAGCGCACAGGCGGGGCGACAGGACTGACGTTCAACCCCGAGGCGACCACGCTCGCCGTCGGCACCAGCAGCGGAGACGTTCTGCTGTGGTCCGTACCGCACGGCCGGCAACTGGCAGCACTCGGAGCACCGGCAGGCCGCGCCAGCGCCATCACC
The DNA here is from genome assembly GCA_000715635.1 of Streptomyces violaceus. Taxonomy (GTDB): domain Bacteria; phylum Actinomycetota; class Actinomycetes; order Streptomycetales; family Streptomycetaceae; genus Streptomyces; species Streptomyces violaceus. The sequence goes on from KL569146.1 coordinate 18,151, forward strand.
GGCGCCGCCTTCAGCCCGGACGGACGAATCCTCGCCGCAGCCAACTTGCGGGGCCTGGTGCAACTGTGGGACGTCAGTGATCCGCGCCATCCCACCGCGCTGGCGACACCGGCCCGTCTGGACTCGGTGACGGACGTGGCCTTCGATCGCCGCAGCGCGACGCTGGCAGTCGGCAGCATCGACGGCACGGTGCAGTTGTGGGACGTAAGCGACCCCCGCCACCCCGAGGTTCTGACCACGCTGGAGAGCGACCAGCCGGTCACCAGCGTGGGATACAGCCCCGACGGCGCCATCCTGGCCGCCGGCGGCAGCGACGGCACCACGCAATTCTGGAACGTTCACAACCTGCCCGACTCAGGCACGGCAAAGAACGTGCAGGGCCGTCCAGCCAGCATCCTTCCTGCTGCCAACCCACAGGCATCTGCCGCTCCACGATCAGCCCGAATTCCCAGAGGGGTCGGCTCGATCACAGGCCTGGTGTTCACGAGCAACCGCCGGATCGCTGCCAGCACGGCGGGCGGATACGTACAGGTCTGGGACATCAACAACTCCAAACGCCCCAAGCTGCTACTGCCTCCAACCCGCCCCCAGGCCTTCACCAGCCTGTCCTATGACACGGCCAGTTCCACCCTCGCCATCGGCGCCGCCAACGGAACCGTTCAGGTGTGGGCAGCCGACGCAGACGACGATCGAACACGCCCTGCACGGCGGTGACCGGGACTTACCCCGACCCGCGATGCTCTCCTTGGCCGACCCGCGCAGCGCCTGCGCCGTCGATGACGCATTCCCGTGAGGCAGTGCACAATCCGCCCCCACGCCGACTGGAAGTTCTTCCGTGTGGGCCTGTCCGGTGGAGCTTTCCGGGCTCGGCGCTCCTGGCGCGGCCGCGTTACTGGGCGGCACCAAGGTTGGCCGGACAGTCACGCGAGCGATGGCCACCGATCGGCGGCCCACTCAAGCCATCCTGACCACCCAGGAGGCGGACCTTCTACCTCATGTCCATCGAGTTCCGTGGCGTCGGGCTCCTCGAACAGCGTCCTCCAGTGCAAGAGGTCCGTCTCGCTCATCACGAAGGTCTGATCAGGGGTGGTTGACTGGCGATGGGCGATCCGAGCACGTTGGGTCTCATGATCCACCGGCACGTACACGAGTTGACAGGACGCGCCCACAGACATCACCAACCAGCGGATCGCGGACCTCTCGTCACGAGACCAGCATCCGAAATCCAAGACCACGTTCGTTCCCAGCTTCAGCGCCTCCAGACCCAGCCAGAGCAGCCGTCCTTCCAGCACATCGCGCTTCCCGGCCGGCTGCGGATCGCCGAACAGCGGGAGCATCCACTCATCCGGCGTCAGCCGCAGCGCGTGGTGCTCCTTGGCCAACTGTCGAGCTCTCATGGTCTTTCCGGCCCCGGGCAGGCCAACCGTCAGGAACAACGTCGTCACGCCCAGATCTTGTCACGCAGGCAAAGTGATCACGGCTTGAGCCAAGGCGGATCGAAGCCACGGTGACGGTGCCGTGGAAGACATAGCACTGAAGGTACGTGCTGTGTGCCCCTCGCCTTTTCGAGAAATTCGTCCGGCTGAAGCCGCGTCGATGTCCTCTACGGTGTCGGGCTGACCGGCGCCAAGGCCCGTCGGGGCTCGGGACCCTGTACGTGGCCAGATGTGCCGGGGTCCCGGCGGGAGGGGAGTGCCTTCCGCCGGGGCCCGGTGGGCGGGTACCCGAGGTCAGTCGTCCTCCTCCTCGTCGAAGCTCGGTAGCACGTCGGTGTCCATGCCGAACTTGGCGAAGAGGTCGACCAAGGCCCTGGTCATGGCATCCAGGCCGCCCTCACGGACGATCATGAGGTCGGGGATGTGGACGTACAGACCGCCGGCGTACTCGCCGGTGGTGGAGCAGCGGTCCATCACCTCGACGATCTTCCGGGGAGTCATGAGGGTGACGGTCCAACCCTTGCCCCCGGGGGCGCGGATGATCGCGTCGATGTCCTCGACGGTGTCGGCGTCATCCTCCAGAGCGAGTATGTATGTGACGGAGAAGTCGGCCGTCTCCACGACAACCAGAGGATTATGAGCCATAAATCTTCATCAACTCCGCGATGACCTTCGACTCGTATTTCTTGTCGGACTTTCCGACGATCTCCCAGCCGTCGTCGACCTGACGGAAGAACAGCCGTGCGCCTCGTGGCCCCGAAGGTACCGGATGCCGCCCGACAGCCCGGAGGAGCCTTTCCCCGGCTGGTCGTTGCCGTCCATCAGCTTGTTGATCAGAGCGTTCATCTCACGCTGGACGGCCTGGTTCTTGGTGGACTCCTCGGCGAGCTTGGCCAGCCTGCTGTTCTTGCCGAGCGCCGAGGTCACGCAGACCTTCGGCTTGTTGCCGGAGGCGGCAGCGGTGGCCTTGCCGACCGCGGCCCGCTGGGCGGCGGCGCCTTCGGCGATCGGAACGAGGCACGCTACGGCGCTCTGGCCCTTCTTGACCCGGTCCAGGACCGTACGGAGCCGGTCCATGGTGTCCTTGGCCTTGTCCAGGCCTTCCCAGAAGGAGTGGATGCCGCTGCTGACCCGGTAGATCGCCTTGGCCACCGCCGGAACCTTGGTGACGGCCGCGCCGACGAGGATGACGTTGACCAGCGTCCACAGGCAGCCCTCGACGTCGCGCTTGGTGAAGCACTTCTTGGCGTCGTCGTAGCCCAGCTCGTCGAGGAGGATCTGGCCGCCGTTGGCGACCACCCAGTCGATGACGTCCATGGCCAGGAGCTGCTTGGCCTTGCGGAACTCGTCCACGCAGGACTGGCCGCACTGGGCGAGGAGCAGGGCCTCCTCGTCCTGGGAGAGGTCCGGCCCCGTGTCGGGCTTGGGGCCCTCCATCGCCGCCTCGCGGGCTTCCTCCTGCTCCTTGAGGAACTCCGCCTCAGCGCGGTCGGCCGCCGCGTCGGCCGCCTTCGCGTTCTCGTTGGCGTTGGCCGCGGACTTCTCCGCGGTGTCGGCGTCCTTCTCGGCCTGGGTGGCCGCCGAGTCCGCGGCGCCGGCGTCGCGGGTGGCGGCGTCGGCGGAGGCGCGGGCGTTCCCGGCGCTCTTCTCGGTCTCGGTGGCCTCGTTGTTCGCCGCGGCGGCCTCGGGACTCGCGGGTGGCAGCACTACCCGCACTTCCCACGGCTGCTGTTCGTCGGATTCGGGCGAGCACGTCCTCGGCTGGCCGCGTGACCGCGACGACGCCGGTCGCCCGCAGTACCCGCACGTTCGCGGAAGACGGGAGCTGCCGGCTTCCG
>KL569146.1:21629-23265 GCA_000715635.1 Streptomyces violaceus
CAGCACCCGGTGGTTCACGACGATGGTCCCTATGAGTACCTCCGTGTGGATCGGTGCGGTCGCAGGAATTGTCGGAACGGCCACCGGTGGCGCGCTTTCCATCTGGTCAGCACGCTGGACCCACAGAGCACAAGAGCGCACCGCGCGCACCGGGCAGCAGCGGGCGCGCGCGGCTGCGGCCGCAGAGGCCGCACTGACCGAACTGCTGGAGATCCATCGCGATTTCCGGAAGGCCAGGACGCCTGACCAGGGCGAGTGGCAACAACGCCTCCGCCTGCTGCACGATCGCATTGCGAAGGTGCAAGTCCTGCTTCACAGCATCCCGGACGTCAAGCTGCGTACCCGCGTCAGGGAAGACACGTTCTACATGCCTCTCTCCCCGCCCGACGACAGACGGACAGGGAGCGAGCGGCGGGTCGCCATCATCGACCTGTGCGCCGACGCTGTCGCCTGCCTCGGTGCCTTCCTCCGCGACGAAGAAATGCCCGCACGAAGTGCGGGGGTCGAGAACACACGCAATCTTTGGCCTGAGTGGAAGCACAAGGACGACAGCTACTTCTACATGTGGGAATCCGACGACGGTGACTCGTTCAATTGAGCATGTCCGGAGCGCCGGGTCGGCTCACAGTGGCTGCCTCCACACGGGCCAGGCGCAGGGGAGGCGGCGAACCCCCGCACTCAGCGCGCCGTACGGGCCTGCTCCAAGCGCCCTTCGGGCATCCCCTTCCCGGCGGGGACTGTCAAAGTGTGGTGATCAAGACCGTTGTGCGCGCCCTTGGGGCTGCCGCTCTCGCTGTCCTGTCCACCCTTCACACCATGCCCGTCGCCCAGGCCGCGGAGCCTTCCTACACCCTGCCGCTCACCAACGCGGTGAACACGATCCCCGTCGCCGCCGAGGACCGCACCGGCTACAACCGCGAAGCGTCGTTCGGCGGCTGGATCGACGCCGACCGCGACGGCTGCAACACCCGCGCCGAGGTCCTGCTCGCCGAGGCCATCGAGTCGCCGGCGGTGAGCGGACGCTGCACCCTGACCGGGGGTCTTTGGTACTCCTGGTACGACGACACCGAGGTCTACACCTTCTCCGCACGCGACTCCAAGACATGGGCCTACCAGGTAAGGCTGCTGGAGACGAAGCGGTGGGGGCGCGGGGTGAACGGCACCAAGGCCTCCGGGAGCGCTTCCTGCATCGGCAAGTGCAAGGTCACGAAGAAGAACTTCCCGGGCCAAACGACTCTCCAAGAGTGCCGAGCCCTACGGGCAGTTCTTCATGGACACCACCATCAACATCGGTGCCTCCAAGCAGCGGGGAACGGGCCGAAGCGTCGCGTCCTGGACGTTCAGCAACCGGGAGTGGGTTGCGCCGTCTGAGCCGACGAAGCTGTCCACCGTGGACGTCCGCTGTGACAACGCGGTGCCCGGCGCTCCCCGCCAGGTCGGCTGCGTCACCCTGCAGGCCGTGCCGGTGATCAGCTATAGCCAGACCGGGCCGTGGCCCGAGGTCGCCAAGCACATCAAGGACGCCCAGGCCACCGGGCTGCCGGGCAAGTACGGCACGACGAACTTCCTGACACGGCTCACCGACCGCAAGAAGATCCAGGAGAACCGGGACAAGGCATGCCCGTCGAGCCTGGAG
>KL569146.1:23553-24370 GCA_000715635.1 Streptomyces violaceus
CGCCAAGTACGGCAACGGCAAGTTCAGCCGCCGCATGGTCAACGCCAGGCAGAACACCGATGCAGGCAAGGCCCTCAAGGGCTTCTACACCTACAGCCGCGTACTGGAAGGAGACCGGTTCCTGGTATGGATCAGGTAGACCCAGCCAGATGAGACCAGACGAGGCCACCGTGAATGAGCCAGCCCGTACAGGCACAGCCCTGGTGCACGCGGAGTACCACCTCTTCCAGATCACGGACCCGCAAGGGTCTGCGGCCGACGACCTGGACGCAAGCGGTACCGGCCTGGTGTCCGCCGACGGCGGAGCCATCGAGGTGACCACGGGCATCCACACCGGAGACGTCCACGTCACGGTCGAGCCGCACTCCCAGCGGCCCGACCCCGACCCGGGCTGGGAAGTGATCGCTGAGATCTCATGCAACTCCCCTTCCGGGGAACTGCTCGTGACGTCCTTCATGGACGATCCCGCGGATTTGCCTTCGCTGGCGTCCCGGGGCCCCGGCTCGTACCGGCTGCGCGTCCACGCGCGCGGCCGGGACAGCGCCGTCGACCAGACGACGGTGGACGAAGTCGTCGAGTCGTATCTGATCCAGAGCTGGCCCGCCGCTCACCAGGACGCTCTTCTGCTGAAGGCGACCGACGCCTATGGGGCCCAGGTACGAGCCCAGCCGGCTGACGACACCATCGTCATCGACCACGAGGACTCACTCGGCACCCAGACCGGCCGGGAACGCGACATCCTGCACCGGGCTGAACCCGGCGACTACTCCTGACCCGCGATCATGCGCGCCTTCGGTTGGGGCGGCTGGTGCGCCCC
>KL569146.1:24624-24798 GCA_000715635.1 Streptomyces violaceus
CCCCAACCGAAGAACACATCGGGAAGTTCCGGTGCGACGGCTCTAAATTTTGGGCCCGGGGTTCCTGGGCTGCCCTCCGATGCGGTGGTCGCTCCAGTCGATGCCGTCGTCGTGCTCCTTGCTCGATGTGAGTGCGAGGAACCCGAGTAGGGGAGCTGCGATGAGGATGGCCCC
>KL569147.1:0-2891 GCA_000715635.1 Streptomyces violaceus
GTACGCGCAGGCCGCGCGGGACGCCGCCACTGCCACAACGAAGGCAGCCGACAAGGCGATCAGCCTCGGTTCGCCCTACCGAGAGACGGACTCCGCGGCCGCGTTCGCGGTGCTGGTCGGCCAGACCTCCAAGACTCTCGCCGAGCAGCAGGCCGCCGCGGCCAAGGCCAAGTCGGACGAGGCGAAGAAGGCGGCGGCCCAGGCCAAGGCGTTGGCCGACAAGGCGGCCGGTGACGCCAAGATCGCCCTCCAGGCGGCGGCCGACGCCGCGATGTACGCGGAGAAGGCACAGGCCTCCGCGGAAGCGGCTCGTGCCTCGGCCGCTGCGGCGGCCATCGATGCGAAGGCGGCGAAGAAGGCCGACGCGAACGCCCAGAAGTACGACGAGCAGGCGGGTGTGGACGCGGTCCATGCAGGCTTCGCCGCGAACGATGCCGAGTCGGCGGCCGCTCAGGCCGACCGCGAGGCCACCGACGCCGAGCGCGACGCCGCGAGCGCCCGCTCCGCCGCGTCCTCCGCCGAGACCGACGCTGCCGCAGCGGACCTGATCGCCACCCACGCGGAGTCGGACGCGACCAGGGCGGAGAAGGCAGCTGCCAACGCGGAGGGCGCGGCCAAGGACGCCGACGCGGCCGCAACCCGTGCCGAGGACGCCCAGCGCAAGGAGCTTGAGGAACTCCGCAAGCAGCGCGCGGAGAAAGCCCCCGATCTCGGCCCCAACCTCTCCAATGACGAGGAAGCGGCACTGCTGCGCATGTGCGGGCAGGAGTGCGTGGACCAGTACCGGGCTGCGCGCGCCCTCGCGGCCCAGAGCCTACTGGACTGGGTGAAGGCCAATGGCGGCCAGATCCTGCTCGACCACATCGGCTGGACCGACGTCAAGAACTGCCTGACCAAGGGCGACGTCGAGAGCTGCCTGTGGACGCTGGTCACGGCGGTGGGCATGGCCATCCCGGTCACCAAGATCCCAGCGCTGGGCAAGGCGATCATCAAGCTCGCCACGGGCGTCGTCGGCTTTTTCGAGAAGTCGGCCCAGGCGAAGCGGACCCTCGACAAGCTCCGGAAGCTCGCCGAGAAGGCGAAGAAGGAACCGGACCTGCCGCCCTGCGCGAAGAAGAAGTCCGTGAAGCCTGCGGCGTTCTCGAGCCCGGCGTCCTTCGCCACGGCGTCCACGTCCGCGGCCTCGAGCGACGACGAGCCGGACATGTGCGGCCTCGACCCGCAGAAGGCCCTGTCCTACGAGATCCTGGACAAGATCGACGAGAAGTACGGGCCCGACGTGGCGGACGGCGTCGAGTACCAGTGGAAGCGGATGATGGGAAACAGCAAGGAAGCGGGCGACCACAACATCCCAGGTGTCGGCCGTGACCTGACGGCCATGGCCGAGTACTTCAAGAAGTGGCGCGGAAAGGCCACCCACAAGGACTCGGACACGGGCAACGGCGTGGCATACGACGAAGACAAGGGTGTGATCGTCATCATCACGGCCCGGTTCATCCACGGATACAAGATGTCCGAGGCCGACTTCCTGAAGCCGGGCCGGTATGTGCCGAACAAGTAGCGAAACGGGAGGAGGAACACTGATGCAAACGGAGTTCGAGCTGACCCGCGACGGGGAGGACTTCGTCGCGCGGCTCGACCCCTCCCAGGCGAGCGCCTTGGAGGAGGCGCTGAGCTACGCGCGCCGCGGCAACGCCACCGACGCGTACCTGAGAGTGCTGCTCGGCGCCGGCCGGGACGTGATCGATGGCCTTGTACAGCGCCTGCGGGGTCCCCACACCGGGCCGCTCGACGTGCGGCTGCGGCCGGAGGAACTGCATGCGGTGCTGAGCGCGCTGACGAATGCCGCGGCGCATTTCGTCTCGACCGACGGCCGGTTCTCACAGGAGCCATTCCTTATCCGGCTGGGTTTCTACCGGGAGAACTTCGACGCTTTGGCGCTGGCCATCGTCAACGCGGCCTACCGGGCGTACGGGGCCCAAGCCGACGAGGTGACCGAATGAGACTGCGCATCCGCCTCACCCGTGACGGAGAGGAGTTCATCGCCCGGCTCAGGCCGTACCACGCCGATGTCCTCCACCGGGCACTGACCTGTCTGCGGGCCCGGCGGCACGGGGATACGGCCCTGGTCATACAGGTCGGCGCGGGGCCGGAAGCAGTGGACGCCCTCGCCGCACGTCTCGCGGGCGAGCACCCGAGGTCATTCGACCTGCGGCTGTCCGCAGCTGAGGTGCACCTACTCCACAGTGCGCTGACTGCCGCGCCGCTGATGTTCCTGGACGGCCGAGACCGTCTGTTCTCGGAAGAGCGGTTCCACCAGGAGACGGGCTCCTTCAGAGAGCATTTCGACTCCCTGGCGCTCAGCCTTGTGGAGGAAGTCTCCGAGGTATGACCTTGACGAGGGCCCGGAGACCTGTGCTCCGGGCCCTCGTCCCGTTCCGCTACGGCGTAGGCTCGATACGTGTACGCGGAGCGAGCATCCCGGCTTGCCGGTGCGGTGGTGTGGACGAACACCCCGGCCGGCGGCGGTGCGGGGCGCATATTGCCCGACGGGTGTATGGATCTGCTCTGGAACGACGGGCGGCTGCTGGTCGCCGGTCCGGACACGCGCGCGTACGTCACTGAAGGCGAGCCGCAGAGCTGGGCGGGGATCCGCTTCCACCCGGGTACCGCGCCCGCCCTCCTCGGGGTGCCCGCGCACGAGCTGCGTGACCGGCGGGTCGCCCTTGCCGACCTGTGGCCGGCCTCGGAGGTGCGGCGCTTCACGGCCCGGGTGAACGGTGCTCCGGATCCGGCGAGCGGGCTGGAGGCGGTGGCCCTGGCGTGCGCGGCCGACGCCGACCCACCTGATCCGCTGCTGCGGCAGGTCGTCACGGCCCTCGACGCGGGCT
>KL569147.1:3094-4907 GCA_000715635.1 Streptomyces violaceus
GCCCTCGACGCGGGCCGCCCGGTCGCCGCCACCGCCGACGAACTCGGCCTGGGTGCCCGCCAGTTGCACCGCCGCGCCCTGGCCGCGTTCGGCTACGGCCCCAAGACCCTGGCCCGTATCCTGCGGCTGCGCCGCGCCCTCGCGCTGGCCCGGCACGGCGTGCCCTTCGCGGACACGGCCGCCCGGGCCGGATACGCCGACCAGGCCCATCTGGCCCGTGACGTCAGGGAGTTGGCGGGTCTGCCGCTGGGTGAGCTACTCGCCGGACGCGGCTAGCGGGGCGAACAGGTCCACCCCATTGCCGTCCGGGTCGAGCACGACGGCGTACCGCTGCCCCCAGAAGGCGTCCCAGGGCTTGAGCTCTCCGTCGTACCCGGAGCCCACCAGTTCCTCGTACAACGCGTCCACCTCCGCCGGCCCGTCGCACCGCAGGGCCAGCGAGGCCCGGCCCCCGCCTGCGGGCGGCTCCCACTCGGGGAGGAAGGAACGGACCGTCTCCTCGGTGTCGAACATCAGCCGTAGCCCGCCGGGCAGTTCGGCCTCGGCGTGCGGCTGGTTCTCGGCGCCCTCCGGGAAGGCGAATCCGAGTCGGCGGTAGAAGGCGACGGAGGCGGTCATGTCGGAGACGACCAGGCCGATGGCATCAAATCGTGCGGTCATGGGGCCACCGTAGGCAGGCCCGGGGCGGCCGGTCTTGAAGGAAACGGACACCGGACCCCCCTCCGCACCCCTGTCCGATCCGTTCAAGACCATCCCCGGCCGGCCCCGTAACGTCGCCGCCATGACGACCACGACACCACGATCCCTGCACCTCGGCATCCCGATCGACCGCCCCGCCCAGGAGGTCTACGACTACGTGTCCGACCCCGTCAACGTCCCCGGCTGGGCTCCCGGCCTGGCCCGCTCCATCGAGCGGGTGGACGGCCAGTGGGTGGGGGAGTCGCCCATGGGACGGGTCGTGGTCGTGTTCACGCCCAGGAACGAGTTCGGCGTGCTCGACCACGACGTCACCCTGCCCTCGGGGCAGACCGTGCACAATCCGATGCGGGTGATCGCCGACGGCCCCGGCTGCGAGGTGGTCTTCACTCTGCGCCGGCGGCCCGGGATGAGCGACGAGGAGTTCCGCCGCGACGCCGAGGCGGTGTCCGCCGACCTCACCGCCCTCAAGCGGCTGATGGAACGCTCCTAGCCCGACGCCTCCGACTCGTGGTGGATGGTGCCGTCCTCGTCCATCGTCGGGTGCATCTTCATGGGGCCGTACTCGTCGATGTCCGACGGCCGCGGGCCTTCCGGTCCCTCGGGGCCCATGCGCAGAAAACGTTCGACGCGGCAGATCCGGAAGAGGCGGTCGTCGAAGCGGAACTCGTCGGCGCGGCCGAGTGCCTTGTACTCCTCGGCGGCGCGCGCGTACTTCGCCTTCTTGGCCTCGTCGTACCGGTACAGCATGGCCCAGATCTCCGACATGCCGTTGTAGAGCAGACGCCGGGCGTCGTGGGGCGTGGCCATGAGCGTGCCGCGGGGCTGCCAGCCGTGGCGGCCGCGCTCGACCACGCCGAATCCGGTGGGCAGCAGCACGGGGTCGGGGTGCGTGGCCACCGCACGCTCGGAGTCCTCGCGGACGTCGGAGGGAAAGCGGGCGCCCGTGTACGCGAAGTCGCTCAGGCCCAGTCGCAGCGCGCCCGCCGCCAGGCCGCCCGGGCGGGCCGGGTCGAGGACGAAGCCGATGTCCGGGGACGGGGTGTCCTTCGCCCGCTTGTCCCACGACCGCCGCGCCGGCTCCAGGTCGGTGGGGCGCGGCGGCTCAAGCCCGTCG
>KL569147.1:5060-6703 GCA_000715635.1 Streptomyces violaceus
AGAGATGTGTATAAGAGACAGAGCCCGTCGTCGTCGCAGCGCGCGAACTCGTCGCCGCGTACGACCCGGTAGCGCACCCCGCACGCCTCCACCTCGTTCACCGGCTCGCGCTCCATCACCGCGACGGCCGCCAGCAGTTCACGCCGGACGGCCGGGTCGTCGGTGTCGTCCTTGGCCGTGAACCACAGGTGCGAGTGCAGCCCGTCCCGGGCCACCTGCGGCATGCCGTCCGTCACCGGTTTCAGAAGCCGCCATTCCGGCCCCACCGCCGGATCCTGCGCGGCGACCCCGAAGACCGGCCCGCGCAGCGACAGAGCGGGATAGCGCCGCGAGGCGTCCATCGCGTCGGCCTCCCGCACCCAGGCGGCGGGGTCGTAGCGGCGGACCAACTCCTCCTGGAGAGCGTCGATCTGTTGCTGCCAGTCATCATCCATGCACGCATTGTCCTGGTCGCGAGGAGAGTGCGGGAGTCCGGGCGAGCCAACAAAGGCTGTTGTTGGGAACCGGGGGGGGGATGCCGGGGCACCGCCTTCCGGCCCAGCCCGGCCCAGCCCGGCCCATGGAGACCCCGCGCGTCCCACGCTCGGCCGGGACGCCGCCGCCCCGCGCGTGAGCCGTCCCTGGGCGGTCCGTGAACGCCGGGAAGGCTCGCCGTGTCAGAGGTCCGGACGCGACGCTGTGCCGTGCCAAACGAGACGAGCCGCCCCAGGGGTGACCCGCGGGGGACGGCGGTTCGGAAAGGAACACCGCATGAGCATGCGCAATCGGGCCATGGCGATGGTGACGGCCGTGTTGCTGGGGGGCGGGGCCACCGGGATCGCCCTGGCACCGGCCGCGAACGCCGCTCCCTACTTCGGCATCGACGGCGGCGGTGCCGTCACCAACGACTGGGAGGACGAGGAGAACCTCGGCGTCGAGGCCTACGCCAAGGGCAACGCCATCGCCCTGTGGGAGACCGTCCTGTGGGCGGACGGCGCCCTGTGGGAGGACGACGAGGGCGAGTGGCGGCCCTTCAAGAAGAGCCAGATCGACGGCTCGTTCGGGCCGGAGACCGAGTCGGCCACGCAGTGGTGGCAGAGCAAGCACAACCTCCCGGAGACCGACGGCGTCGTCGTCAGCGAGAGCTGGGACTTCGCCCAGACCCGGCTGCAGAGCCTCCCGGGCAACATCGTCCAGTACAAGGGCGACGCGCGGAACGTCAACTTCAAGCGCGTGGGCGGCAAGTACCAGGTGAAGCTCAAGAACGTAGGGCCCTGGAAGAACGCGCACTACCGCACGGTCGGCTGAGTGCCCGGACGAGCGGGTGACCCCGGGGTCACCCGCTCCACGCCGGCAGCGCCCACAGCAGCCCCGCCAGCAGCACGACGATGACCGCGAAGGAGACCAGCGCCGCCGCCCGCCACCGCCGGTACTCGGCACCGGGCGGCGGTGTCGCGAGCTCCATCGCCTGCCCGGCCGGCCCCGTCGCACCGCGCGGCCACGTCGGGTCGGCCAGCTCCCACACCGCCAGCAGCCGCGCCTGATCAGCCCCGGCCACCCGGCACAGCGCCTGCACCGCGCCCCTCGGCGGCTGCTTGGCCCCGCTGAGATACCGCTGCCACGACGACTTGCTGTACGCCGTCCGCCGTGCCAGCTCGGCCAGG
>KL569147.1:6963-10755 GCA_000715635.1 Streptomyces violaceus
CTCAGACCCGTGCGGTCCTTCAGGGCCCGCAGTTGCCCGACCAGATGCCGTGCCTCCCTCGGCAGTGCGTCCGGAAGCGGCTGCCAGCGTGTCATGGTCGTCCCCCAACTGCCCGCCGCCACCCCACCCCCGGACAACGGCCCCTCCCCACCGCATCGTTCGACGCCGGCCCGTCCGGACCAGTTCCCCACAGCGACGGGCGCGCGGCGCGCGTAGGGGTGTGAGACCGCCGGCCGAGCGACCGCCGGGTGGCGACGGTGCGCCGGGGTACGGCGACCGACCGCCAGCCGATGTCCCCCGCACCAAGGCGTACCGCCCCGGCGTCGACCTCGAACAGCATGCCCGGCAACGCCAGGCCCACCTGCCTCGGACAGGCCCTACGCCTGCGGCGCCGCCGTACTCGCCCGTTCCACCAACCGTGTCGACAACTCCGTCCGAGTGCTCTCCGGGCGGTGCCCGTCCATCATGCGCAGCAGCGAGCGCAGGGCCGTCGCGGCCATCTCCGACAGCGGCTGGCGGACCGTGGTCAGGCCGGGTGAGGCCCAGCGGGCCTCGGGCAGGTCGTCGAAGCCCACCACACTGACGTCGTCCGGGACCCGCAACCCCCGCTCGGCCAGGGCCTGGTACACCCCCAGCGCCATCCGGTCCGAGCAGACGAAGACGGCCGTCGGAGGCTGGGGCAGGTCGAGCAGTTCCAGCGTGCGGCGGCGGGCCAGGCTCTCGTCGAAACCGGCGTGCCGGACGTACTCCGCGCGGTGCCGGACCCCGGCCGATGCGAGCGCCGAGCGGTAACCGGCGACCCGGGCACTGCTGCACATCGTGCGACGGTCGCCGGCGATGACGGCGACACGCTCATGCCCCAGGGACAGCAGATGCTCGGTGGCCGTCAGACCGCCCTGCCAGTTCGCGGCCCCCACCGAGACCACGCCCTCCGGCGGCTCCTGGACCGGGTCGATCATCACGAACGGGATGCGGTGCTGCTCCAGCCAGGCGTACTGCGAGGCGCTCAGCTCGGCCAGATTGAACAGGACCCCGGAGGAGCCCCGGGCGACCAGCTTGTCCAGCCAGCCGCGCTCCGGGCGGCCGACCCGGGAGCGGGTCAGGGCGGCCGACACCACGACCTCCAGGCCCGCGTCGTGCGCCGCCTCCTCCACCCCGTGCAGCACCGCGCCCGACCAGGAGCTCTCCAGCGAGTGCACGACCAGGTCGACCAGCCGGGGCGCCTTCGCCGCGTCGAACCGGGGTCTGCGCACATAGCCGAGCCGGTCGAGCGCCTCGGTGACCCGGCGGCGGGTCTCGGGCGCCACGTCCTCCCGGCCGTTGACCACCTTGGACGCGGTCGGCACCGACACCCCCGCCTCGCGGGCCACGACCGCCAGCGTCGGACCTGCCGCCACGCTCGCACTCGCCGTACGGACCATCGGGAACCCACCTCTCCACCGGGCAGAAAGCGCTTCCTACTCTAGGTGCGGGGCAGGACGGCGGGTAGACAGGCGACTGAATACCGGTCGATCACGTCCGGGTCGGGTGTCGTGGCCGACCGGGTCGCCTCAGCCGACGGGCGGCATCTCCGTCGGGCCGGAGTCGAGGCCGGGCCGTCTGCCGGCCCAGGCGCCACGGGTGAAGTCCGGGATCTCGACCGGGCGTCCCTGCCTCGCCAGGGACGCGGCGCTCAGCGGGACCGCCGCGCACCAGGCGGCCGAGTCGTACACGTCGATGTCGGGCACCAGTCCGGCGCGCATCAGCTGGACGGTGCGCCACTGCAGAACGTAGTCCATGCCGCCGTGACCGCCGTTGTTCGCGGCGTCGTCGCCGACCTTCCGCCACAGCCAGTGTTCGAACTCCTTGCGGTAGTCGGCGAAGTCGCGCCAGGTGTGGCCGCCGTGGTCCGGCTCCAGGTAGACACGCGCGCCGGTCGGGGCGGGCCCGGCGTAGTCCTCGACGATCCCGCGGCTGCCGGCGAGGGTGTTGATCCTGCTGTACGGCCGGGGTGAACTCACGTCGTGCTCGGCCCGGACGACCCTGCCCTTCTCCGTCTCGATGAGGCAGGTGACCAGGTCACCGTTGATGTACGTCTCCTTCCAGGAGGGGTGTTCCCGGGGAACGAAGCGCTCGCGGTAGTCGGCCAGTCCCTTCGGGGCGGTCGCGGTGGCGGACAGGGTGGCCATCCGGTCGCCGCGGTTGATGTCCATGGCCGCCGCGATCGGGGCCAGCCCGTGCATGGGGTAGAGGGACGCGGTGCTGCGGGTGTGCCACAGCCGCCGCCAGGAGTCGGTGTAGTACGTGTCGGAGAAGAGGAGTTCACGCAGGTCGTGGAGGTAACCGCCATGGCCGTTGGTGATGTCGCCGAACACGCCCGCGTGCGCCATCCTCAGCATGGCCAGTTCGTTGCGGCCGTAGCTGCAGTTCTCGGCGAGGAGCAGGTGCCTCCGGGTGCGCTCGGAGGTATCGACCAGGTCCCACAGCTGGCGCAGTTCGGTCGCGACGGGGAGTTCCACCACGGCGTGCCTGCCGCTCAGCAGCGCGGCTCTGCCGTGCTCGTGGTGGAACTCCCAGGGCGTGGCGACATACACCAGGTCGATGTCGTCGCGCCGGAGCATCCGGGCGTAGGAGCCGGCTGATCCGCCGTACTCGGCGGGGCGGGGCTCGCCCTTGCTCACCAGCCGGTCGGCGGTGCGTCGTGCGCGGTCGGCGCGGACGTCGCAGACGGCGGTCACGGTGCAGCCGGGCACGGCCGCCCAGCCCTCGGCCATGCCTCCGCCACGGTTGCCCAGGCCGATGACGCCGACGCGGACGGTTCTGTGGGCCTCGAACGGCACGCCGATCATCGACTTCTGCCCGGGACGGCGGCGGGGCGTCTGCCCGGTCGCGGCGGACGCGGACGGGGCCGCGGTCATCCCGGCCGCGAGCGCGCCGGTGGCCACGGCTCCGCCCAGAAGCAGTCGGCGTGAGACAGCGGGTGTTTCGGACATGACGGCAACACTCCTCGATGGGGTGGCTCGCATCACTGCCGGGGCACTGTCGGGACTTTCGGGGCATGACTCTGCGGGCTTGGACCGTTCATGTCAATACGTGCTCGATAGGAAGCACTTTCAAGCAGGATCGAGCATCAAGCAAGGGCTGACGGGCCGTCGGACCGGCTCAGTCGGAGGCGCAGGTCAGCCGAAAACCCGTGAAATCGGCCGTGAACGCCGCGTCGACCGGATCCCGGGCGTGGATGCCCGCCATCGCGCCGGTGAAGCGCAGGCGGGAGCCGTGGTCGTCGGACAACCGGCTGAAGTCCAGGGCCGCTCCGATCGCCGTGCGCACCCCGTCCCGTACGTACCAGAAACGGGCGTCGGCACCCTCGACCGTCACCCCCAGCGTCACGGGCGTCCCGACGGGCACCTCCACGACGGCGACCTGCCGCGTGCCCTCCTCGTCGCGTTCCACGAGGCCGAGCACCGTACGGCCCCCCGCACCGGGCGTGTCCCGCCACTGCTGCCCGCGCTGCGGCTCGCCCTCCGGCTCCGCCCAGGTCAGGTCCAGGCTGAGATACGCCTCCGGGTTGTACCAGAGCACCAGCCCCGCTGCCTGCGTGAAGGTGACCGGCCGCGCCTCGACCGTCACCTCGGCCTCCGCGTGATGCTCGGTGACGCGCTGGGCGAGCAAGCTGGTCGCCCAGCGTGACTCCGGCCCGTGCCGGCCGCGCAGCCGGATCCAGCCCGGGCGTGCCGTCGTGTCGGCCCAGGACGGGTCCGGTGCCTCGCGCAGGGTGCTCCACGGCCAGGACAGGTCCTGGGGCGGGGCGGC
>KL569147.1:10971-17114 GCA_000715635.1 Streptomyces violaceus
TCGGCACCTCGACGTCCACCGCCGGGTGCCAACCGCCCTGCCGCAGCCGGGGCCAGCCCTCCGCGTCCCAGGTCACCGCCTGGATCGCACTCTCCCGGCCGAGCGTGCAACGGCGGCCCCGCGGCGTGTGCAGCGGACGGGCCGTCAGATGACCGAGCAGCCACTGCCCGTCCGGCGTCTCGACCAGCTCGCCGTGCCCGGCCTTCTGCAACGGCACGCTCTCGTCGTCCCGCGTCGTCAGCAGCGGCCGGTCGTCGAGTGCGTACGGCCCGGTCAGTTCCCGGCTGCGGGCCACCCGCACCCCGTGTTCCCAGCCCGTGCCGCCCTCGGCGAGCACCAGGTAGTACCAGCCCTCGCGCCGCAGCAGCTTCGGCCCCTCGATCAGCCGGTCGTGCTGGAGCAGCAGATGCGTCTTACCGACGGGTGTCAGCGTCTCCCGGTCCAGCTCCGTGGCGACGATCCCCGCGAATCTCCGGCCCCCCGGCCGGTGGTCGTTCTGCAGGTTCAGCAGCCACAGCCGGCCGCCCTCGTGGAACAGAGCCGGATCGAAGCCGTGGCTCGCGACCCGGCGCGGGGTGCTCCACTCGCCGCTCACGTCGGTGGCCGTCGAGATGTAGGTGTCGAGGTCGAAGTAGGGCGTGCCCACCGAGCGCACGACGGTGTACGTCACCCAGAACCGTTCCCCGTCCCAGCTCAGTGACGGCGCCCAGATGCCCCCGGAGTCGGGCACCCCGGCGAGCGAGTCCCCCGGTGCTGCGCCCCGGACATGCCCCGCGAACTCCCAGTGGGCCAGGTCGCGGGAGCGGTGGACCGGGATGGTCGGGAACCACTCGAAGGAGCTGGTCGCCACGTAGTACCAGTCGCCGGCCCGGACCAGTGAGGGGTCGGGGGCGAAGCCGCGGAGGACGGGGTTGTGCAGGACGGTCACGCGGGGACTCCCGGGGGGTTGGGCACCCGGGGACCGCGGGGAGTCAGGGTCACCCGCGGCCCCCAGGAGTCAGGGAAGAAGGACGGCCGGGATCACTTGAGGGCGCCGAGCGTCACGCCCGTCCGCCAGTAGCGGCGCATCGCGACCATCATGATCGCCATCGGCACGATGGACAGCAGCGCGCCGGTCAGCACAAGACCGGTCAGGTCGATGCCGGACTCCAGCCGGGTGCCGGTCCAGTTGTAGAGGCCGAGGTTGAGCGTCCAGTTCTCCTTGCCGCGCAGCACGGTCAGCGGGAGGAAGAAGGCGTTCCAGGTGTTCACGAAGGCCAGCAGGAACACCGTCGCGCCGCCCGTCGTCATCATCCGCAGGACGATGCTGAAGAAGATCCGCAGCTCGCCGGCGCCGTCGATCCGGGCCGCCTCCAGCAGCTCGTAGGGGACCGTGGCCTCGGTGTACACCTTGGCCAGGTACACGCTGAACGGGTTGATCAGGCAGGGGATCAGCATCGCCCACGGGGTGTCCACCATGCCGAGCGCCGAGAACAGCAGATACAGCGGGAGCGTGAGCAGCGCGATCGGGATCAGGAACGAGCCCACGACACACGCGAAGATCGCGTTACGGCCCGGGAAATCGAAGCGGGCCAGTCCGTAACCGGTTGCGAGGGCGATCAGCGTGCCGCCGAGCGAGCCGACACCGGCGTACAGGAACGAGTTGGCCGTCCACCGCAGGAAGATGCCGTCCTGGTACGTGAACACCTGCTGCAGGTTGTCCCACAGGTGCCAGCCCGAGAACCACAGGCCGTTGCTCTGGTACAGAGCCGTGCGGTCCTTGGTCGCGGCGACGATCAGCCACCACACCGGGAACAGGCTGTACGCGCTCGCCAGGGCCAGCCCGACGAGGAGGAAGCGCTGACCGCCCCGCCCGCTCGAGGCCGGATCCGGACGGGACAGGCGCCGGACGCCGCGGACTTCGGGCCGCTCGGTGGTGGTCCGCTCGGTCAGCACCATCAGTCGGCCTCCTTCGAGGTGAGCCGGTAGAAGAGGAAGGAGGCGATGCCCAGGATCAGGGCGAGGAGCACGGACAGGGCGGCCGCGTAGTTGTAGTCGCCCGCGTTGAACGCCTGGTTGTAGATGATCATGATCGGGGTGAAGCTGTCGCTGACCGTCTGCGGAGTGATGTTCCGGAACAGCGCCGGCTCGTTGAAGATCTGCAGCATCTGGATGATCGACAGCAGACCCGTCAGGACCAGCGCCCCGCGCACGAACGGGATCTTGATGCTGCGCGCGATCCGCAGCTCGGAGGCGCCGTCGAGCCGGGCCGCCTCGAACAGCTCGCGGGGCACGCCCTGCAGCGCCGAGTAGATGATCACCATGTTGTAGCCGATGCCGTGCCAGGTCAGCAGGTTGCCGATGGACGGCCACACCATCGACGGCGCGAAGAAGTTCCAGTCGAAGCCGAGGGCCTTGCCGATCGGGGTGAGCGGACCGACGTCCGGGCTGTAGAGGTTGACCCACACGATCGCCGCGACCACGCCGGGGATCATGTACGGCACCAGCAGCAGGATCCGGAACCGGCTCGCCGCCCTGGAGGTGAGCGCGTCCAGGAACAGCGCCAGCAGCAGGCTGATCAGCAGCATGAACGGGATCTGCACGCAGGCGAAGAGCACCACCCGCAGGATCGAGTTCATGAACGCCGAGTCGGTCAGGCCCTGGCTGTAGTTGTCGAGCCCGACGAACTCCGTCGTCGCGCCGCCGAGGCCCAGCCCGGACTGCTTCCGGGTGAACAGCGACTCGTGGACGGCGTAGCCGATCGGGAGCAGATACAGGAAGACGAAGCCGAGCTGGAAGGGCACCGTGAACGCGGCACCCTTCCAGCGCAGGGAGCGAATCATCGAATGCCTCAGCCCTTGACGCTGATACCGCGGGACTTCAGGTCCTTGACCGTCCACTCCTGCATGTGCGCGAGCAGGTCGGTGACCTTCTCCTGCTTGTTGACCACCTTGGCCCAGCCCGCCTGGAGTTCGGTGAACATCGCGGTCCAGTTCGGACCGTAGGTCCAGTCGGTGGTAACCGTTTTCAGGCTGTCCGTGACGACCTTCTGCGCCGGGTCGTAGTTCTTGCCGAGCAGTTTCTGCGAGATCGACTCACCGACGTAGGAGTCGCTGTCGGCCAGCGCCGGCATCACGCCGTTGCCGGTCTCCGGGCTCGCCATCGTCTTGACCGCGTCCTGGTTCGTCGACATCCACAGCGCCGCCTTCGCCGCCTGCTCCTGGTTCTCACACTGCTTGGTCACCAGGGTCACGCTGCCGGTGAGGTTCGTACCGGCCGGCGTCTTGGCCGCCTCGCCCCGGTACGTCGGCCAGGGCGCCAGGGCCCAGTCGCCGAAGGACTTGGTGAAGTTCTGCACCATGCCGGCCATCTGCCAGGTGGAGATCTGCCGGGTCGCGGTGGCGCCGGTGTCGTAGCTGCGCTGCACGGCCGCGTAGTCGGCGAAGGACAGCTTGGCGTTCAGGTCGTTGTCGATGATGTCCTGGATCACCTTCGCGGCCTTGAGCGTGCCCTCGTCCTGGAAGTCCACCTTCCAGGCGTTGCCGTCGATCGTGTACCAGTGCGCCCCGGCCTGCATAGCGAGCACCTCCAGGGTGCTCGGGTCCTCACCGGCGTAGTTGGTGATCTTGATGCCGTGCTTCTTCAGCACCTTGCCCGCGGCGATGAACTCGTCCCAGGTGGCCGGGGGCTTCAGGCCGTACTTCTTGAAAATGTCCGTGCGGTAGATCGTGAACTGGGGCGCCGAGCTGGTGGGCACGCCGTAGAGCTTGCCCCGCACCTGCGCGCTCGCCCAGGCGCCGGTGTTGAACTTGTCCTTGTCGCCCTCGACGTACTGCGTGATGTCGGCGAGCGCGTCCTGCGACACCCAGCTGGTCACGTACTCGGCGGTGTTCTGCACCAGGCAGGGGGCGTTGCCGGCCTTCACCGCGTTGGTCAGCTGCTTCTGCATGGTCAGCTGGTCGGTGACCTTCGTGTACTTCAGCTGGATGTCCTTGTGCGAGGCGTTGAACGCCTTGACGACCGCCTCCTGGCCGTTGGCCCAGCCCCAGAAGGGGAGGGTGACCGGACCGGACTTCGACGCGGCGTCGTCACCCGAGCCGGATCCGCCGCAGGCGGAGAGCAGACCTGTCAGCGCGATGCCCGCGACAGCGGCGGAGGCGAACCTTCTCCGGGGGCTGGTGAAGTTCATCTGACCGTGATCCTTCGGAATAGGACGTTCTCAGAACGAGAGGACGGCGGCGGCTCGGTGGTGCCGGCCGGGAACGGCGGCCGGAAAACCGTCGGCTCGCGGTTGCGGGGGGTCGGCCAAGCAGAAGCTGTAGTAAGCGGTTGCTGGGACGGTAGGCGGACGGATCCGCTCAGAGCAAGAGGTGCGCGTCGATTTATTTCGGCGGATGGTCCGGCGGGTCAGCGCCGGGAGCGCGGCGAACCCTCGCGTCCGGCTCGGTATATGCACAGGTCAAAGCGCTGTCAGGGTCGCCGGTCCACAGCGTGGCGGGCAGCCGACGCCATCCAAGCATGGCGCCGCAAAGCCTCGGGAAAACGGTTACGTAACGACTCCGCGTCAGGCGTGCGCAGCCGGCGGCCGCACCGAATTGCGGACCACGACATGCGTGCCCAGCACCAGATGGTCGCCGTCGGCGCTCTTGCGGCGGCCCGCGCCGCCCTCGCGCCGGTCGGCCACCGCGCGCAGCGCGACTCGGCCCATCTCCTCGTACGGCACGTGCACGGTGGTCAGTTGGGGCGTGAGCTGGGAGGCGAGCGGGATGTCGTCGTAGCCGACGATCGAGACGTCCTCGGGTACCCGCAGTCCCGCCGCGCGCAGGGCCTGGGCGGCGCCCGCGGCGACCACGTCCGTGCCGGCGAGCACCGCGGTGAAGTCCGGCGTGTCGTGCAGCGCCGCCTCCACCGCCTCGTAGCCGTGCTCGTAGTCGTAGGGGCCATGCCGGACCATGCCCGGGTCGAAGGGCACGCCGTACGCCTCGAAGGCCCGCTGTGCTCCCTTCAACCTGCCCTGGGCGGTGGTCAGTTCGGCGTGGCCCGGCAGGACGAGGACACGTCGGTGACCGGCCGACAGCAGGTGGCTGGCCATCGCGTAGGCGCCGCCCTCGTTGTCGTAGTCGACCGTCGTCGCCGGGACGTCGCCCTCCAGCGGGGGCCTGCCCACCAGGACCAGGTGCGAGCCGGCGGCGTCCAGGGAACGGGCGAAGCGGGCCATGCGCAGCTGGTACTCGTCGTAGTCGTAGGCGCCGCCGAGCAGGATCACGGCGGCCACGCCCTGCTGCCGCATGAGGTTCACCAGGGCCAGTTCACGCTCCGGGTCGTCGCCGGTCGTGCCGACCAGGGAGAGCCAGCCGCGCAGGGTGGCGGCGCCCTCGACGCCCTTCGCGACGTGCGCGAACGCGGCGCCGGTGATGTTGTTGATGAGGATCGCCACCGTCGGTGTGCCGCCGCCGGCGAGGGAGCGGGCGTGGGCGTTGGTGACGTAGTCGAGGTCCCGGACCACCTTCATCACCCGGCGGCGCAGCTCCTCCGACACCGGGTAGTTGCCGGACAGCACCCGCGAGACGCTGGCCACGGAGACGCCCGCGCGCTCCGCGACGTCGCGGATGGTCGCCCGGCCGGCGTCACTCGTCGCCTTGCGCTGACTCACCCTTGCGACTCCTTCACGTAGTGGCCCGATGCGTGGCCCGATGTGCGGCCCGTTGCCGTGCGCTCCGGTCTGTCGCGCCACGGTCCGTAGCGGCCCCGCCGCACCCGCGCTCCGGGCACCCGTCCCGCACCGGTGCGGAAACCGTATCCCATCGTTACTCCAGGCTGGAGGGCCTGTGGACAGCGGTCCGACAGGGCCTGCCGGACGTGCCCCGGGCCGCCGGGCCCGCCGTGCGTCAGGGCCGGACGGCCTGCCCGCGGAGGCGTCACGCCGGCCGGGCGGTTTTCCGTGGCGGCGTGGCATCGCCCGGGGGCCCGTGTCGTCGGAGTGGCTTTGCCTGGGTGGAAATCCCGTGCCTGCGTGACACCACCGGGGCGGGATCGCCATACCGGCATGACACCACCCGGCCGGGATCCCCCGGCCCGCATCACGCCACCCGCGCCAGATCCGCGTGCCGTACCTCGTGGACCGGCGGCACGCCCGCGGCCAGGCGCTCCAGTTCCTCCACCAT
>KL569147.1:17332-19706 GCA_000715635.1 Streptomyces violaceus
GATGTGTATAAGAGACAGATCGAGGACCGCGCTGAGCCGTCCCGAGACCAGCTCACCCGTGAGCGCCTCGTGGTCGACCAGCGCACCCCGGGCGGTGTTGATGAGCACGCCCCCGTCCCGCACCAGGGCGAGCCGGTCGCGGTCGAGCATGTGGTGGGTCTCGGGGATGTCGGGGGCGTGCAGGCTCACGATGTCGCTGCGTCTGAGCAGCTCCTCCAGCGGCAGCGACTCGGCACCGAGCGCGGCGGCCTCGACCGGACTCACATACGGGTCGTGCAGCAGGACGGTGAGGTCGAACGACCGCAGCAGCTCCAGCAGCCGGCGGCCCACACGGGACGCGCCGATGACCCCGACGCGGCGGCCGAGGTTGCCGGTCGCGGCGGTCTCGGCGGGGCCCGGGTAGGCATGGGTACGGCGGAAGTGCTCGCGGTGGTCGAAGGCGTCCTTGCCCACCAGCAGGATCATGGCGAGCGTGTACTCCGCGACGGGAAGGGCGTTGCCCGTCACCGCGCTGGAGACGGTGACCCCGCGTTCCCACAGGGCCTCGCCGACCAGGGAGCGGACCGAGCCGGCCGCGTGCAGCACGGCGTCGAGCTTCGGGACCGCCGCGAGGACGCCGGCGTCCAGGTGCGGGCAGCCCCAGCCGGTGATCAGCACCTCGGCACGGGCCAGGGCACCGGCCGCGGCCGGATCGGCGAAGTCCCGCACCACCAACCCGGGGTCGATGTCGGCCGTGCGCCTCAGTCGCTCCATCAGCGGCGGAGGGAAGAGCAGCGGGAGGTGCACCGGGTCCATCGCGAACACGGTCCGCGGCAGCTGAGGGCTGGGCATGACTCTCCTGGAGCAGAGGGCGGAGAACGGAAACTGTTTCTGAAAGCGTCTTCTACCGTAGATCCGCCGGGAAGCGGCGGTCAATCGGCAGGGCGGGGAGGACGGCGGGAGGTGCCGGTTCGGCGCAACGCCCTTGATGAGCGCAGGTCGTGGCGCGACGGGAGAGGGTGAGGTCGGTGGGGTGGGGGAGTGGGGTGGGTGCGGTCGGGTGGATCGGGCCGGGGTGGCGATCCCTCGTCCGGCTCGGCACGAGACCTGGCTGTGGAAATCGATTACTGCGGTTTCGGTGGGGGAGAGCGAGGTCTGTGTGCCCCGCCGTCGCTGTCTCGACACCGAGTCGGCCCGTTCAGCAACCGGTTCCCGATTCGTTGCCGACTCGACCTCGCGAACATCCCCTGGTCATGACGGTCGAGGCGCTCTCCGATGGCTTGATCACGCCTACCGAAAACAGGTCCGACCCGCCCTCAAGCTGATGACGCCGAGGTTACACAGTCTTTTCGAAAATTCGTCAAGGCCCTTGACGCGCCATGCCGACCGGAAGAAGCTCTGCCCCAACGCACAACAACCGGTTGCTAAGCATGCCGGAAACGCAAGGAGGTGTGCGTTCATGCACCCACGTGCTGGTGCTTCCCTGAGCCGCCGCCGATTCCTCGCCCTCTCGGCAGCGGGCGCCGCGACCGGCGCTGCGACGCTGAGCGGCTGCGCGATGCAGGTCTCCAGCGGCGTCAGCGGCGGCGGCGAGACCGTCACACTGATGGCCAAGCCCGACGACCTCTCCCCGGAGCTGGTCAGACAGGCCCAGAAGGACATCGGCGTCAAGATCGTCACGGTCCGCTACGACATCACCAAGCTCATCGGCATGATGACCAACGGCGCCCCGCCCGACCTGGTGCGCGGTGTCGGCGCCACGGACGCGCCCTACTTCGCGGCGCGCGACGTGATGGAGAACCTGGATCCCTACTTCGCCGGGAGCGGCGTCCTCAAGGTCGACGACCTGGACCCCGTCAACGACCTGTGGCGCTTCGACGGCCGCACCCAGGGCAAGGGCCCCCGCTACGGCATGGCGAAGGACTTCTCCCAGGACTCCATGTTCTGGTACAACACCGAGCTCTTCGACCAGGCGGGCGTCGACTACCTGCCGGAGACCGAGCCGGTCACCTTCGAGGAGTGGCTGGAGAACGCCGAGCGGCTGACGCGGCGCAAGAGCGGCCAGACGACCGTCTTCGGCGGCAGCTACAACGGCGTGTCCACGCCCAACCTGCTGGCGAGCCTCACGGCGGCGCCCGGAGGCAGTCTCTTCACCGACGACTTCTCCCGCGTCGACTTCACCACCCCCGAGGCCCGCAAGGCGCTGAACTGGTACATCGAGTACGGCAGGGCCAGGGTCGGCCCCAGCATCGTCCAGCCCGACCCCAACACCTGGGACGGGCCCACCTTCCAGGCGAACCGCATGGCCATGTCGAACTCCGGCTACTGGCTCGGCGGCCTGATCAACTCCGACAAGAAGCTGGCGCCGCACGCCCGGCTCGCACCGGCCCCGGTG
>KL569147.1:19979-22292 GCA_000715635.1 Streptomyces violaceus
AGAAGGCGAAGAACAAGGACGCCGCCTGGCGGGTCTTCGAGTGGTTCTTCGGCGAGGGACCGGCCAAGGCCCGCGCCGCCGGCGGCTGGGGCATCCCCACCCTGAAGTCCCTGCGCCCGCTGATGCCGGCCCAGGAGGACTACCAGAAGCGGGTGCTCAAGGTGCAGAACGCCGAGCTGAAG
This sequence comes from Streptomyces violaceus, assembly GCA_000715635.1. Classification (GTDB taxonomy): domain Bacteria; phylum Actinomycetota; class Actinomycetes; order Streptomycetales; family Streptomycetaceae; genus Streptomyces; species Streptomyces violaceus. Next base: position 20,162 of record KL569147.1, read on the forward strand.
CACTTCTCGGTGATCGCCTACACCCCCTACGCCACGGCGGACTCCCTCTACGCACTGTTCAACCAGGAGGCCCCGGCCGCGATGAACGGCCGCATGTCCGTCGACGCCCTGGCGGGCCGCCTGAACTCGGCGATGAACGAGCAGCTGAAGCGCGGTAAGGAGCAGGTGGGATGACGGTCGACCAGATACCGGTCACGGGGAGCACCGGCCCGGCCGCGCGCGCCGACCGCACAACGCCGGCCCAGCGGCCCCGGCTCTCCATGACCGAGCGCAGGCATCGCGCCTTCTACCTGTTCACCTCGCCCTGGATCATCGGTTTCCTGCTGCTGACCGTCGTACCCATGGCGTACGCGCTCTGGCTGAGCTTCACCACCTACGACGGCATCTCGCCGCACTGGAGGTATGTCGGCTTCGGCAACTACACCGAGCTGTTCTCCGACCCGCAGACCTGGAACTCCCTGGGCCGCACGGGCCTGTTCGCCCTCACCTCGGTGCCGCTGTCGATCATCGCGGGGCTCGCGCTCGCGGTCCTGGTCAACCGGCCGGTCAAGGCGCGCGGACTGTTCCGCACCCTGCTCTATCTGCCGGCCGTGGTGCCCCCGGTCGGCGTGGGTCTCACCTTCAAGGCGCTCTTCGACCAGAACTCCGGTGCCGCCAACGGCGTCATCACCCTTTTCGGCTTCGACGCGCTCGGCTGGCTCGCCGACCCCTACGCCCGCTACGTGCTGCTGATGAGCGTGCTGTGGGCGGCCGGAAACGTCATGATCATCTCGCTGGCCGGGCTCCAGGACGTGCCCCGCGAACTGCACGAGGCCGCCCGCATCGACGGGGCGAGTGCCTGGCGGACCTTCCGCAGCATTACCGTGCCGCTGCTGTCGCCGGTGCTGCTCTTCCAGACGGTGACCGGCGTGATCGCCTCCGTGCAGACCATCATGCCGCTGCTGCTGTCGCCGGATGGCACGACCGCGGGCGTCACCGCGCTGCCGCAGTCCAACTACCTCTACATGATGCACGTGTTCTCGCAGTACTTCGCGCTCGGCCGCTACGGCTACGCCTCCGCGCTGCTGTGGGTGCTCTTCGTCCTGATCCTCATCGTGACCGGACTCATCTTCAGGTTCACGTCCGGCGTGGTGTTCTACAACGTCGACCCGGAGGCGAAGAAGTGACCGCCACCAGCCTGCCCCCGAACTCCGCGCCCAGGGTGCGGGTGCGCGCCGGCCGCCTCGTCCTCTACACGGTGCTCGTCGCCCTCACCGGGCTGTTCATCGGCCCCTTCGGGTGGCTGATCCTCTCCGGCCTGAAGACCCCGGCGGAACTGGCCGCCTCGCCCGTGCACTGGCTGCCCACCCGCGTCCAGTGGCACAACTTCGCGGACGCCTTCAACCTGATCGACTTCCTCGGCTACGCCCGCAACTCCCTGATCATCGCCCTGATCTACGCCACACTCGTCACGCTCAGCTCGGCCTGGGTCGGCTTCGGCTTCGCCCGGCTGGAGGCCCCCGGCAAGAAGACGCTGTTCGGCGTTCTCATCGGCTCGATGATGCTGCCCCAGATGATCACCCTGCTGCCGACCTACCTGATCTTCGCCAAGCTCGGCATGGTCGACACGTACTGGCCGTGGGTGTTCTGGGGACTGGCGGCCGCCCCCTATCTGGTCTTCCTCTTCCGGCAGTTCTTCGCCGGGCTGCCCCGTGAGCTGGAGGAGGCCGCGATCGTCGACGGCTGCGGCTACGGCACGATCTTCTGGCGGATCTTCCTGCCGCAGTCCTGGCCGGTGCTGTCCGCGAGCTTCGTGATCGCCTTCACCTGGTCCTGGGGCGACTACATCGCCCCGCAGTTGCTGCTGTCCACGGACAAGTCGACGCTGGCCGTCGCCGTCATGACCACCTACGTCACCTCGGCCGGAACCCCCGTCGCCAACCTCCAGGCCGCTGCCTCCGTGATGTACGTCGTGCCGATCCTGCTGATCTTCCTGATCGCGCAGCGCGGGTTCGTCGCCGGGATGTCCACGACCGGACTGAAGTAACCCCTCTTACCGAACCTTTTGCAAGGAGTTGCGCATGAACACGCCCCTGTCACGCCGGACCACCCTCCAGGCCGCCGGTGTCATCGCTGCCGCCGGCTTGGCCGG
>KL569147.1:22521-24057 GCA_000715635.1 Streptomyces violaceus
ATCGTCGGCACCGCACAAGCCGCCGCGGCGGAGACCGGCACCACCGGCGACAGCGTGGTCATCCACCCCACGCTTCCGAAGGTGCCTGTCAACAACTCCTTCACCGTCAAGGTCCGGCCGCTCGGCGGCACCTGGCAGAAGCTCGGCGTCTACCTTGCCAAGCTCGCACTGATCGACGCGAACACCGGCAGCAACAGAGCCCAGAGCTCCTCCTGGGCCGCCTTCGACTTCTCCGGCACGGTCGAGGTCGAGGTCACGTACAACCCGGGCGGCGGCGAGAAGGTCCGCATCCGCCCGGACTCGTACGGCATCAAGCCCGAGGTGCTCGGCAGCACCGCGCGCTTCACCTTGGACCGGCCCCGCAACCTCGTCGTCCAGATCGACGACAAGATCTTCGACTGCCTGCACCTGTTCGCGAACCCGATCGAGCAGGACGTGCCCACCGAGGGCGACAAGAAGGTCATGTACTTCGGGCCCGGTCTGCACACCCACCCCGACCGAACCCTGAAGGTGCCCACCGGCACCACCGTCTACCTGGCCCCGGGCGCCGTCCTCACCTCCAACGTGATCTTCGAGGGCGTGGAGAACTCCCGGCTGATCGGCCGCGGCGTGGTCTACGACACGACCGGCGGCGCGGTCTTCGTCCGCAAGTGCGAGAACGTCACGATCGACGGCGTCACGATCCTCAACCCCCGGTACGAGAACATCAGGGTCGCCGAGTCGAAGAACCTCACCATCAAGAATCTGTGTGCCTTCAGTCACCAGGGCTGGGGTGACGGCATCCAGCTCTACTGCTCCGAGAACGTCACGATCGACGGCTGCTTCCTGCGCACCTCCGACGACTGCGTCGCTCTCTACACCCACCGCTGGGACTTCTACGGCGACACCCGCAACATCACCGTCAAGAACTGCTCCCTCTGGGCCGACGTCGCCCACCCGATCAACATCGGCGTGCACGGCAACTCCGACACCCCAGAGGTGCTGGAGAACCTGCGCTACGAGAACATCGACATCCTCGACCACCGCGAGCCGCAGGTGACCTACCAGGGCGCCATCGCCTTCATGGTCGGTGACAGCAACATCGTCCGGGACGTCAAGTTCGACAACATCCGCGTGGAGGACTTCCGCTGGGGCCAGCTCATCCACATGCGGGTTGAGTACAACCCGAAGTACAACACTTCGGCAGGCCGCGCCATCGAGTCCGTCTATATCAAGGACCTCAGCTACAACGGCAAGAACGCCGACCTCTCGATCATCGCCGGCCTCGACGCGGAGCACGCGATCAAGGACGTCACCTTCGAGAACCTCCGCGTCAACGGCAGGGTGATCGCCGACAGCACGGGCAAGCCGAGTTGGTATCTGGCCTCGGACGGCGTGCCCATGTTCGTCAACGAGCACGTGACGAACCTCAAGTTCCTCACCACCGCCGAGGCCGAGGCGGCGGCCGCGTCATGACCACATCTGCTCCGAGTCGCCGGAACTTCCTCGGCGGCACGGCGGCCCTGCTGCTGGTGGCGGGCGCGAGCGGACTGCTCG
>KL569147.1:24268-26110 GCA_000715635.1 Streptomyces violaceus
CAGACCAGTCGCACTCAGTTCACACACCCCGGACTGCTGCATACAGTCGACGACATAGCGCGTATGAAGGGCGCCGTCGCCGCCAAGGAATCCCCGGTCTACGACGGCTATCTCGCCCTCGCCGCCCACGCGCGCTCCAAGTCGACGTACACCGTCCAGAACACCGGCCAGATCACCTCCTGGGGCCGGGGCCCCACCAACTTCCAGAACCAGGCCGTAGCCGACTCGGCCGCCGCCTACCAGACCGCGCTGATGTGGTGCCTCACGGGCGAGCGCGCCTACGCCGACAAGGCCCGGGACATCCTCAACGCCTGGTCGGCGTCCCTCACCGCGATCACCGGCGCCGACGGGCCACTCGGCGCGGGGCTCCAGGCCTTCAAGTTCGTCAACGCGGCCGAACTGCTGAGGCACAGCGGCTACGACGGCTGGGCGAAGGAGGACATCGCGCGCTGCGAGGAGTCGTTCCTGGGCGTCTGGTATCCGGCGATCTCCGGCTACATGCTCTACGCCAACGGCAACTGGGACCTCACCTCCGTCCAGTCGATCCTGGCCATCGGCGTGTTCTGCGAGGAGCCGGCCCTCTTCGAGGACGCCCTGCGCTTCGCCGCAGCCGGCGCGGGCAACGGCAGCGTCCCGCACCGCATCGTCACCGACGCGGGACAGGGCCAGGAGTCCGGCCGCGACCAGGGCCACGAGCAGCTCGCCGTCGGCCTGCTCGCGGACGCCGCGCAGGTCGCCTGGAACCAGGGCGTCGACCTGTACGCCTTCGACGGCAACCGGCTGCTGAAGAACGTCGAGTACGCCGCCCGCTACAACCTCGGCGGCGACGTGCCCTTCGTCCCCGACCTGGACCGCACCGGCAAGTACATCAAGAAGACCGTCTCCGCCGTCGGGCGCGGAAACCTGCCCCCGATCTACGAGATGGCCTACGCGCACTACGCCGGTGTCCGGGGCCTCGACACGCCCTACACCAAGGCGGCCGTCTTCCGCGGCACGGGCGGCGCCCGCGTCGTCGAGGGCAGCAACGACGACCTGCCCAGCTGGGGCACCCTCACCTTCGCGGGCACGAAGGCCCCGGCCCCGGCCAAGCCCACGGCTCCGGCCGGTGTCACGGCGGTGGGCGGCGGCAAGTCCGTCACCGTGGCCTGGCTGCCGTCGGCGTGGGCCGAGTCGTACACGGTCCTGCGGTCCGCCGGCGCCGACGGACCGTACGAGAAGATCGCGACCGGACTCGACGAGCCGGCGTACACCGACCGTGACGCCCGCCCGGGCAGGCCGTCCTACTACACGGTCACGGCCACCAACTCCCATGGCACCAGTGCCCGTTCCGCCTGGACGGCCGCGGTGCCCGGGCTGCCCGGCCCCTGGTCGACGCGGGACGTCGGGGACGTGAGGATCCCCGGCTCCGCCGTCTTCGACGGCGAGCGGTTCGTGCTGGAGGCATCCGGCACCGCCGACACCCACCGCCTGGCATACCTGCCGCTGCGCGGCGACGGCACGATCACCGCGCGCATCGTGTGGCCGCTCAGCTCCCAGTACTCCAAGATCGGCGTCACGGTACGGGCCGGCCTGGACGCGGACGCGGCCCACGCCGCCATGCTGATCCAGGGCCTGCCGCTGCACACCTGGAGCGGTGTCTGGAGCGTACGGCCGAAGGCGGGGGCCGGGATCAAGGGCACCGGCAGTACGCCCGTGCCGCCGTCCCAGCAACAGACGATCACGACCGGCGCCGCCTTCCCGATCTCGTCCCTCGGTGAGCTGCCCGAGTCGGCGACCCCGCTCGAGGCCCCGTACGTCGAAGGCGCGGGAGACGGCTACCGGCTGCGCATGCCGTACTGGGTC
>KL569147.1:26284-34189 GCA_000715635.1 Streptomyces violaceus
GCTGCGCATGCCGTACTGGGTCCGCGTGACCCGCCGGGGCGACCGCTGCACCGGCGCCATCTCCCCGGACGGCATTCGCTGGACCGAAGTCGGCTCCAGCGAGGTCGAGTTGGGTGCGACAGCCTACGTCGGTCTCACCCTCACCTCCTGCCTCGGCGTCGACGAGGACCACGCCGGCACCGGCACCGGCGCCTTCGACAACGTCGACGTCGTCTCCCGGACGGCCGGCGAGGTCTGGTCCGTGCCCCGCCCGGCTCTGGCCGCCGGCGACCTGCGGGCCACCGCGGGCGCCGACGCGGTCGAGCTGGCCTGGACCGACCCGGACCTCTCGGCCCGCTACAAGGTGCTGCGCGCCGCAGCCGCCGACGCCCCCTACGAGACGATCGCCAACGGCATCGGCGCGGCCGGCTTCGGCACCCGCGTCCGGTACGCCGACGCCACCGGCACACCCGGTACGACGTACCACTACGCCGTCGCCAAGACCAACCGCGCCGGACGCGGTCCCCTGTCGAAGTCCGCCGCCGCGACGATGCCGACGCCCTCGGTGCCCCGGCTCACCTCGGCCGCCGCGGCGTTCGCGAACATGGGCGTGCCCTTCACGTTCCTCCTGCGCGCCTCCCACGAGCCGGTCCGGTTCGCCGCGGACGGACTGCCCGACGGCCTGCGCGTCGACAAGCGCACCGGCCTGATCTCCGGAACACCCGCCCGGACCGGCGAGTTCACGGTCACCACCACCGCCGGCAACGCCGCCGGGCAGGCGACCGGCACCCTCGCCCTCACGGTCGGCACCCCGCCGCCCGCGCCCTGGACCTACGGCGACCTGGGCGATGTCATCCTCGACGACCGCGCCTACGGCACCCTCGGCGTGGTCGCCGTCCGCACCCCCGGCAGCACCGCCCACCAGGACGGGACCTTCGTGGTGCGGGGCGCCGGGACCGACCTCACCGTCAACAACCAGGGCATGACGGGCCAGTTCGTACGACGGCCCGTCAGCGGTGACTGCGAGGTCACCGTCCGCCTGGTCTCCCGCGCCGGAGCCGGCGGCGACCGGGTCGGTCTGCTCATGACCAAGTCCCTGTCGCCGTTCGACCAGGCGGCCGGGGCGATCGTCACCGGCGGCACGAGCGCCCAGCTGATGCTGCGCCCGACCGTCGCCGGAAAGTCCACCTTCACGGGCAACGGGGCGGTCACCGCTCCCTGCCTGCTGCGGCTGAAGCGCACCGGGACGCACTTCACCGCATCCGCCTCGTCCGACGACGGCGCCACCTTCACCCCCCTCGCCGAGGGAGACATCCCCGGCTTTGGTGACGCCCCCTACTACGTGGGCCTCGTGGTCTGCTCCCGCGACCCCCTGGCCCGCAGCACCACCGAGTTCGACGAGGTGAGCATCACCCCCATGTAGCCCTCCACCGATCGGAGAAGCCGACACATGAGCCGCACTTCCCCCCACACGCACCACGAGGGCGGCCAGGTGAGCCGCCGCGGTCTGCTCAAGACCGCCGGCGGCCTCACCGCGGCCCTCGCCCTCGGCGCCGGCGCCACCGCCACCACGGCGGACGCCGCCCCCGGCACCTTCACCCACCCCGGCATGCTCCACAACGCCGGCGACATCAACCGCGCCAAGGTCAGGATCGCCGCGGGCGACGACCCCTGGCTGTCCGGCTGGAACAGGCTGACCGCCAACTCCCACTCCCAGTCCACCTGGAGCCCCCGGGCCACCGCGACGATCATCCGCGGCGGCACCGGACAGAACTACGGCCTCCTCTACAACGACATCGCGGCCGCCTACCAGAACGCGCTGCGCTGGAAGGTCGGCGGCACCGAGGCCAACGCCCAGTGCGCCGCGCGGATCCTCAACGCCTGGGCGACCACGCTGACGACGGTCACCGGAAACGCCGACCGGTTCCTCGCCGCCGGCCTCTACGGCTGGCAGTTCGCCAACGCGGCCGAACTCATGCGGGACTACGGCGCCTTCGACCTCGGTGCTTTCCAGGAGATGATGGTCAAGGTCTTCTACCCGCTCAACAACCAGTTCCTGACCGGCCACAACGACGCCTGCATCACCAACTACTGGGCCAACTGGGACCTGTGCAACATGGCCTCCGTGCTGGCCATCGGGATCCTCAACAACGACGGCGCCAAGTACGACCAGGCCGTCGACTACTTCAAGAACGGCGCGGGAAACGGCTCCATCAAGAACGCCGTCCCGTTCCTGTACAGCAACGTCGAGGGCTACGACCTCGGCCAGTGGCAGGAGTCCGGCCGCGACCAGGGCCACACCGTCATGGGCATGGGCCAGATGGGCGCCATCTGCGAGATGGCCTGGAACCAGGGCGAGGACCTCTACTCCTACGACGGCCGCCGCTTCATGAAGGCCGCCCAGTACGTCGCCAAGTACAACCTGAACATGAACGTGCCCTTCACCACCTACAACTGGGGAAGCGGCCAGAACTGCGCCCCGCAGTCGCAGACGGTGCCCGGCGCCGGGTCCCGCGGCCAGGTACGCCCGGTGTGGGCGATGCTCCACTACCACTACGGCCGGCGCCTGCTCCTCGACGACAAGTACATCTCCCAGATGTGCTTCTCCGTCGCCCCCGAAGGCGGAGGGGGTGACTACGGCACCGACAGCGGCGGCTTCGACCAGCTCGGGTTCGGCACGCTGATGTACGCCAAATAGCCGTCAAGCCGGCTCGTGCACCGGAATACCCGTGAGCGATGTGGTGCTCTGGTGATACCGGTGCACGAGCGCGGCGAAGGGCTGGTGGCACATGACGGCAGGCCAGACGGATCCCGTGGTCAGGAGCCCGTACGGGGCCGTACGCGGCAGGTACGAGCGGGGAGTCGCGGTCTTCCGCGGCATCCCGTACGCGGCGCCGCCCTTCGGCCCCCGCCGCTTCCGCCCGCCCGTCCCCCTCCCGCCCTGGGACGGCGTCCGGGACGCCGGTGCCTTCGGCCCCACCCCGCCGAAGCCCCCGTACTCCGACGCCTTCGCCCACTACCTGTCCGACCCGGTCCTGCCCGGCGACGACTGCCTCAACCTCAACGTCTGGACCCCGCAGCCGGATCCCGGAGCCCGCCTCCCCGTCCTCGTCTGGCTGCACGGCGGCGCCCTGACCAGGGGTTCCTCCGCCGTACCCGTCTACGACGGCCATGCCTTCGCCCGCGACGGCGTCGTCTGTGTCTCGGTCAACTACCGGCTGGGCGTCGAGGGCTACGGACTGTTCCCCGACACGCCCCCGAACCCCGGCCTGCGCGACCAGATCGCCGCCCTGACCTGGGTGCACGAGGCCATCGAGGCCTTCGGCGGCGACCCCGGCCGCATCACCCTCGCCGGCCAGTCCGCCGGGGCGATCAGCATCGGCGCCCTCGTCGCCGCCCCGCAGACCCAGGGTCTGGTCCGGCGGGCGGTCCTGCAGAGCGGGCCGCCCGAGGCGTCCGAGCGGGCCAAGGTACGGCGGATGGTGCGCCGTATGGCCACCCGGCTGAAGATCCCCGCCACCGCCGAGGCCTTCGCCGCCGTCGACCGCGACCTGCTGCTGAGCACCCAGGCCGAGGTGGGCAAGCTGAGCAGCCCGGTCGTCGGCGGCCCCGCCTTCGGCATCGTCATCGACGGCGACACCGTCCCGCGCGACCCCCTGGAGGCCCTCACCGAGGGCGGGGCGGCCCCCGGGGTCGAGCTGCTGCTGGGCTGGACCCGGGACGAGTACCGGCTGTGGCTGGTCCCGGGCGGCCTCCTGGAGCGGGTCGACCGCCTCGGGGCCGTCGCCCTGGCCGGGGCCATGGCCCGCTGTCACTGCGGCAGCGAGGTCCCGCGCGGTTACCGCGCCCTGCACCCCGAGGCGAGCACGGCGGACCTCGTCGGTCAGCTCGTCACCGACCACCTCCTCCGCATCCCCCTGCACCACCTGGCCGACGCCCGGACGGAACCCTCGTACGTCTACGAGTTCGCCTGGCCCTCGAACCTCCCCGGCCTCGGCGCCTGCCACGCGCTGGAGCTCGGTTTCGTCTTCGACACCGGGGAGGTCCCCGAGTCCCGCAAACTGGCCGGTGAGGGCGCCCCGCAGGACCTGGCCGATGCGATGCACGCCGCGTGGGTGCGCTTCGCCACGGACGGCGAACCGGGCTGGGAGCGCTGGGACGCGGCCCATCCGGTGCGCGTCTTCGGAGACCGCGCACCGGATGCCGGGGACGGTGTGGCCTATACGGCGTACGGCCCCCGGGACCGTGAAATCGCCCTCTGGGCGGCCGACGCCGTCACCCCCGAGGAATCCGCCCGCGCATCGGACCCTGCCGACGGTTCGCCCACACGCAGTACGGAACTGCGGTCAGCCGTACGGCGGATCCGTCGCTCCGGCGCCCTCCGCCGGCACTGAGGATCCGCGTGGCGTGATGAGTGCGTGAGGTGGGCGTGAGCCGTCGCTGGGAGCGTGGGCCGTCGTCAAGGACAGTCTGGGAAAAGGGGATTCGCGTGACCGTGATGGCCGAGACGGACAGCGTTGGCGCTGCGCTGCGTGCGCTCACGTTCGAGCACACCGTGGCGAAAGCGCTCGTACACCGCCGGGCGCTGTCGGAGGTGTTCCTGACCGACAGCACGGCGGTCGACGACAGCCACTTCGTGGCCGGGGCGCAACTGCCGCCGTCCCACGCCTACTACACCGACCACACGACCTGGTCCGCTGTCGATCCGCTGTTCCTGCTGGAGTGCTGCCGCCAGGCCGAGACGCACGCGGTGCACGCGCACTTCGGGGCGCCGGACGGCACCAAGTTCGTTCTCCAGCAGTGGTCGATGGAACTGCCGGGCCTGGCCGCGCTCGAGCCGGCCCACGGGCCGGCCGAGGTGACGATCGCGGTCACGACGCAGGACGCGCAGTGGGTCGGGGGCTCGCTGCGCGGTCTGCGGTACCGCATGGCGATCACCGTGTCCGGGCGGCCGGTGGGCGAGGTGACCATGCGGGTGAAGTACGTCGCCGACAGCGTGTACGGGATGCTCCGCGGCCGCCGGGACGGCGGCGGCACCCCGACATCCGAGTCCTACCGGCGGCCGGCCACGGAGGGCCTCGTGCAGCCCGGGCGCGTGGGCCGGGAGCGGCCGGAGAACGTGGTGCTGCTCGACCCGGTCACCGACGGCCGGCAGGTGCGGGCACGGCTGCTGGTGGCCGGCGGGCACCCCAGCCTGTTCGACCACGCCCAGGACCATGTGCCCGGCATGGTGCTGATGGAGGCGGGACGGCAGACGGCCCTGCTGACGGCCGAGGAGCTCTACGGGGCGCCGGCGGCGGCGTGGTCGGTCACCGGCCTCGAGGCCTCGTTCGACGCCTACGCGGAACTCGACGAGCCCCTGACGGTGGTCGGCGACGGCCACGGGCCGGGGGACGCCGGCGCCGGGTCCGTCTCGATACCCGTGACGTTCGAGCAGGGCGGGCGCAGTGTCGCCCGGGCGGCCTTCACGCTGGAACGCGGCGGCGCGGGACGGTAACCACGAGAAGACGGTCCGGACCCCAAGGGTCCGGACCGTCTTCTCGTAGAGGCTTACACGTCCTGGGCGGTGGAGGACTGGTCCAGGTCACGGTCGCGGACCATGGTGAAGATGGCGATCGCACCGGCGAGGGCCACACAGGCCAGCACCACGTAGACGACGCTCCACCCGTGCTGGAGACCCTGTACCGCCCGGTCCACCAGGTCCTCTCCGCCGCTCTCGCGCACGGAGCCCAGACGGCCCTGGACCACGTCGTCGGCCATCGCACCACTGGCGCCGCCTCCGCCGCCCGCCAACTGCTGACGGGTCGAGGTGAGCAGGAGCCCGCCCACACACGCGACGCCGATCGTCTCGCCGGCGACCCGGAGGGTGTTGAACATGCCCGACGCCATACCGCTGCGCTCGGCCGGAACCACGCTGACCGCCGCGTTGTCCATGACGCCGAAGGCGAGACCGATGCCGACACCCGCCAGCAGCAGCGCCGCGTACAGCCCGGTGCGGGACGACAGCGGGTCGGTGAACGTCATCAGCAACAGCGCGACGGCCAGCACCGCCGGTCCGACGGCGAGCAGCATCCGCACCGACAGCAACCGCACCAGCGTGCCGGTGAACAGCGGCAGGACGAAGACAGGCAGTGTCAGCGGCAGCAGCATCGCACCGGACATCGTCGACCCCGCGCCGCCCGCGCCCTGGAAGTAGGGCGGCAGGTAGACCAGCAGGGCCGCGAACGCGAAGACGATGCTGACCGGCTGCCAGATGATGGCGACGAACGTGGGGCGCCGCAGCAGGCTCAGGTCGAACATCGGCTCGGCGACGCGCAGTTCGACCACGACGAACAGAGCGAGGAACAGCGCCGCGCCCGCGAAGGATCCGAGTGTGACGACTCCGCCCCACCCCTGCGAGGGTCCCTCGACGAAGCCGAGGGCGAGCAGCATGAGGGCCAGGGTGAAGGTCAGCACACCGGGCAGGTCGATGCGCCGCGCACCCGGGTTCTTCGACTCGGGCAGCGGCCGGGCCAGGACGAGCACGACCGCACCGAGCAGGACGTTGACCAGGAACACGGCGTGCCAGGACGCCACGCCCACCAGCAGGCCGGACACGAACGGCCCCATCGCCAGGCCGAAGCCGATCGAGGCGCCGAAGATGCCGAAGGCCCTGGCCCGGGCAGCCCCGCTGAACGTGTGGGCGAGCAGCGCGGAGCCGCTGGTCAGCACCGCTGCCGCGCCCATGCCCTGAACGAAACGCGCCAGGTCCACGAGCAGGATGGTGGGGGCGGTGCCCGCGACGAGCGAGGCCAGCGCGAAGACGGTCGTGCCGCTCAGGAACAGGCGGCGGCGCCCGAAGAGGTCGGCCGCGGAACCGGCCGCGAGCATGAAGGCGGTGAACGCCACGTTGTAGGCGTTCAGCACCCATTGGGTGGAGGCGGCCGAGGCGTTGAGCGCGCCGGACATGTCGGCGAGGGCGACGCCCGGCCCCGTGACGGAGATGGGCAGCATCACGGCGGCCAGAGCGATGGCCACCAGTACCCGTGTGGGACCGACGGCACTGTCCGCCCGGGGGGCGGTCTCCGCGGGGACGGTCCTGGGGGGTGACAGCTCGGAATCAACAGGTGACTGGGACATCGGAACCTATCGGGGGAGGGGGAGTTTTTTCAGAGCCGGGAGGCCGGCGAGGCATCCTGGGCGGTGAGAAGAGCGCCGAGTTCCGCGAACGTGCTCACCCGCGCGTCGATGAAGGACCCGAACGCCGACGCGTCGTCGTCCGAGAAGACCGCGCCGCGCATCAGCACCGTGCGCAGCCCCGCGATCTTGGCCGCGCGCAGGGCGAGCGGGGAGTCGTCCACCAGCAGCCACTGTCCCGGATCCACTTCGCCCTCGGTCGCGAGCAGCGCCGCGTAGGTGTCCGGATCGGCCTTGGAGGCGTGGTCCAGCGCCACATAGTCCTCGGGCCCGAACAGGCCGTCGAGCAGCGAGCGACGCGCGGTGGTGCGGTCCATCGTGGAGAACACCCGCAACCGCACGCCCAGAGCCCGCTGCTGCGCGCAGAACACCTCCACGCCCTCGCCGAGGGCCAGCGGCGTGCCCTGGACGGAGGTCAGCGACCTGAGCGCGTCGATCTCGGCGTTCAGGTGCTGCTCGATACCGAGGCCCGCGAACAGCACGCGCAGGCTCTCCCGTTGGGGAAAGGTGCTGATGGCCTTGAACTGCGTGACCGTCGCCTCGATCGGCAACTCGGTGTGGCGGTTGATGCCCTCGTGCAGGGCGAGCAGCAGCAGGCTCGACGCGTTCAGGCTCAGCACTCCGTCGAAGTCCAGCAGCACGGTCTGCGGGGAAGCGGCGCGGTCCAAGGCGTAACTCCTGGGTGGGTGAAGGGAGGCGCGGCCGGGAAGGCCTGGACCGCGCGGGGCGAGGGAGGGGGGCGCCGGCGGT
>KL569147.1:34382-35248 GCA_000715635.1 Streptomyces violaceus
GGCCGGCCCGCGGCCGGTCCGGCACGCGGGACGGCGCGTCGGCTCAGTCGCGCCAGACGGAGTGCGCGGCGGCCTCGGCGTCGAGGGTGCGCAGCAGCTCCTCGTCGATGGAGTGCAGCGAGTCGACGATGTGCCGGGCGCCGGACTCGCGCATCAGCTGCGGCTGGAAGCTGTGCTCGAAGGAGCTGGGGTGGCCGATGAAGGGGATGTCGAGGGCCTTGGCGACCTCCGCCACCCGGGCCACGTCGTCGATGAACAGCACCTCGTCGTACTTCAGGCCGAAGACCTCGGTGGTGATCTCGCGCAGGCCGGGGCGGAAGTCGTTGGTGCAGACGTAGCCGGGCTCGTCGAAGAGGTCGGCGTGCTCGCCCAGGAAGTGGTCGAAGTGCGACTTGGCGAGGCCGCCGTAGCTGACCGTCTTCAGCCCCAGCCCGCGCAGCCGGCGCAGCAGGTCGATCGCACCGTCGAGCAGCTCGACCGGGTGCTCGCGGGTGTACTCCTCCCGCTCCTTGAAGTAGACGTCGATCGCCTCCTGCGCGGTCCACGGGACGCGGGCGGCGTTCGCCATGCCCTGACCGCCCACCAGCTGCGGCTGGGAGAAGATGCTGCGCTCGACGTCGGCGGTGTACTCGCCGCCACGGCTGACGATGAAGTTGTGGATGACGGGGCTGAACGTGTCGTTCAGCAGCACGCCGTCGATGTTGACGGCGGCCAGCTTGAGCTGCTTGAGCTTGTCTGCCATGGGATTCCTCGTCGGATCGGGGGTTGGCGGTGAAGGGAGATGAGGGGCGGGCCGGTCAGTGGCGACGGTCGCCATGCCGGCGGGGTCGTAGCGCTCGCCGGAGACGACGTCGTGGGGCACCGCG
>KL569147.1:35472-39927 GCA_000715635.1 Streptomyces violaceus
TAGCCGATGCGACGGGTGCCGGGGATGGGGACGATGTCGTCGCCTTGGGCCAGCAGCCAGGCCAGCGCCAGCTGTACGGGGCTGCAGCCGTAGCGCTCGGCGAGTTCGCGCAGCCGCTCGACCATGCGGATGTTGCGCGCCAGGTGCTCCTGCTGGAAGCGGGGGTGCGAGTGCCGGAAGTCGGTGGGGTCCAGGTCCTCGGGCCGGCTGATCGCACCGGTCAGGAAGCCCCGTCCGATCGGCGAGTACGCCACGAGCGAGGTGCCCAGCTCCCGGGCCACCGGCAGGACCTCCTGCTCCACCTCGCGGGTCCACAGCGAGTACTCGGTCTGCAGAGCCGCGATGGGGTGGACGGCGTGCGCCCTGCGCAGGGTCTCCGCGGTCACCTCGGACAGCCCCAGGTGCCCGACCTTGCCGGCCCGCACCAGCTCCGCCATGGCTCCGACGGTCTCCTCGACGGGGATGTCGGGGCTCTTGCGGTGAAGGTAGTAGAGGTCGATGTGGTCGACGCCCAGGCGCTGCAGCGAGGCGTCGACAGCCTTCCGGCAGTGCTCCGGACTGGAGTCGATGTTCCGGCCCTGCCTCGGGTCGCTGTCGTCGCGCCGGATGCCGAACTTGGTCGCGAGGACCACCTGGTCGCGGCGGCCCGCGATGGCCCGGCCCACCAGGCGCTCGTTGTGGCCCTTGCCGTACATGTCGGCGGTGTCGAGCAGCGTGACCCCGCTGTCCAGGGCCGCCTGAAGGGTCGCCAGGGACTCGGCCTCGTCGGTCGGGCCGTAGAACTCCGACATCCCCATGCAGCCGAGACCGATCGCGGAGACCACCGGACCGTCGGTTCCTATCCTGCGTTGCTGCACTCAGTTCTCCTCGTGCGCGGTCGTGAGCCGGGTCGTGTGAAGCGGTGTCCGGAGCACGTTCCGCCTGCACCGCGCGGCAGGGCCGCCACCGGACGTTCTCCATGCTGGCAACGCGTACTTACGCACCACTCATGTGCCGCTCACGGCCGACGTGAGCGGCACATGTGCCCTGCGTGGGCCGGTGGTGAGGGAAAGCGGAGCACGCGTTGCCACAGTGAGACCTCCGAGAGGCGCCGGAGCGCATCGGTGCACCACGACACCAGCCAGGAGGAACAACGCAGTGACGGCTACGACAGCGACAACGGCTGTGGCTGACAGCAGCACCTCGAAGACGTCCCGCGGTGCCGGAGACGCCGGATGACCGGCTCGGACCGCGCGGCGGTCGTCGCCGGCCTGGGAAGCTGGGTACCGCCCACCGTGGTCACCAATGACGACCTCGCCCGGCAGCTGGACACCTCGGACGAGTGGATCAGCAGCCGGACCGGGATCCGCCGCCGCCATGTCATCGAACCGGGCGGATCGACCGGGGACCTCGCCGTCGAGGCCGGCCGCAGGGCCCTGAAGTCCGCGGGCGAGGAGCGGGCCGACATCGTCGTCGTCGCCACCAGCACTCCGGACCGCCCCTGCCCGGCCACCGCGCCCGAAGTCGCCGACCGGCTGGGGCTCGGCGGTGTCGGCGCGTTCGACATCGCCGCCGTGTGCACGGGCTTCGTCTACGCCCTGGGGACGGCGGCCGGTTTCCTCCAGGCGGGCTTCGCGCGCTCCGTCCTGGTCATCGGGGCGGACACCTTCTCCACCATCCTCAACCCGGCCGACCGTACGACCCGGGCCATCTTCGGGGACGGCGCCGGAGCGGTGTACCTGCGCGCCGGCGAGGCGACGGAGCCGGGCGCGCTGAAGGGGCTCCACCTCGGCAGCGACGGCAGCCAGAGCGACCTCATCCAGGTCGCGGCCGGCGGCTCACGGCAGCGGTCCAGCGGCCTGCCGGCCGCGACGGAGGCCGCCTACTTCACCATGGAGGGCCGCCCGGTCTTCGGGGAGGCCGTGCGCCACATGGCGGCCTCCGTGACCACGACGGCCGAGGCCGCGGGCTGGGCCGTCGAGGACATCGACCACGTCGTCCTCCACCAGGCCAACGCGCGCATCCTGGCGGCGGTCGCCGAACGCCTCGACCTGCCGCTCGAACGGTTCCCCGCCAACATCGAGCGGGTCGGCAACACCGTCGCGGCCTCGATCCCGCTCGTCCTGGCCGACGCGTCGGCCGACGGCGAACTGCTCCCCGGCCGGCGCGTCGTGCTCGGCGGCTTCGGCGGCGGGCTCACCTGGGGGTCCGTGGCGCTCGAATGGCCGGACATCACGGCGGTCTGACACCGCTCACTCCCATCCTCGACCTCACCCTCCCTCACCACTCGTCGCATCCCCACTCATCGCATCCCAAGGAGACACACCATGCAGGCAATCGCGGAGCGGGTCTCGGTCCTTCTCTCCGACCAGTTCAAGGTCAAGCCCGAGATCATCGCGTCCGAGGTGACCCTCGGCAAGCTGTCCTTCGACTCCCTGGTCCTGATCGAGCTCGGCCTCGTCCTGGACAAGGAGTTCGGCGTGGAGATAGCGGACGGTGAACTCACCGAGGAGCACACCCTGGACGACCTGGTCCAGCTCCTGTCGGCCAAGGGAGCGGCGGTCTGATGGCGGACGGTCGTACGAACGGCACAGCCGTCACCGGTCTGGGCCTGGTGACCCCGGCCGGACTCGGCGTCGAGGAGAACTGGGAGCGGGTGCTGTCAGGACGCTCCTGCGCCACGCGTGACCCCGCACTCGGCGAGCTGTCGGTGGACTTCTCCAGCCGGGTACCGGGTTTCGACGCCGGTGAACTGCTGGGCGGCTTCGCCGGCTGGCAGCTGGAGCGCTTCGTCCAACTCGCCATCGTGGCCTCCCGGATGGCCGTCGCCGACGCCGGCTGGGACTCCACGACCTGGGACGGCACCCGGGTCGGGGTGGTGCTCGGCAACTCGCTCGGCGGCGCCGCCACCTTCGCGGAGCAGCACGACACGCTGCGCGATCGCGGTCCCGCCAAGGTCTCGCCCCTCCTGGTGACGAAGTACATGCCGAACATGGTCGCCGGCTATGTGGCGATCGACTGCGGTGCCCGGGGGCCGAGTCTGGTCACCGCCACCGCGTGCGCGTCCGGCGCGACCGCCATCGGCACCGCCCGGGACCTGCTGCGCTCCGGCGTCTGCGACATCGTGCTCGCGGGCGCCAGCGAGTCCGCGCTGACTCCCACGGTGATGGCCGGGCTGTGCAAGATGGGCGCCCTCTCCAAGTCGGGGGACGCGCCCGAGCACGCGGGCAAACCGTTCGACGCGGAACGGGACGGTTTCGTGGCCGCCGAGGCGGCCGGCGTGCTCGTCCTGGAACGGGAGGCGGACGCCCGCGCGCGGGGCGCGACGATCCGCGCCCTCGTCAGCGGTTACGGATCCTCCTCCGACGCCCACCACGCCACCGCCCCGCACCCCGACGGGGAGGGCATCGAGCGAGCACTGCGCGCCGCCCTGACGGACGCGGGGGTCGCCCCCTCGGACGTCCGCCACGTCAACGCACACGGCACCGCCACCGCGATGAACGACCTCGTCGAGGGCAGGATGCTGCGCCGTGTCCTGGGCGAGGCGCCCCTGGTCACGTCGACCAAGGGGGTCACCGGCCATGCGCTGGCGGCCGCGGGTGCCATCGAGGCGGCGTACACGGTGCTGGCCGTGCAGCACGGCACGGTGCCGCCGACGGCGAACCTGAAGAACCCGGACCCCGCCATCGAGCTGGACGTGGTCAGCGGCGAACCCCGCGCCACCCCGGTGGACGTCGCCGTCAGCACCTCGCTGGGATTCGGCGGCCACAACGCCGCGCTCGTCATCACGGCGGCCTGAGTCCCAAGGCAGGCCGGGCTCTCCGGGCCGGGAGCACGCTCCCGGCCCGGAGAGCCCGCGTCGTGCGGACCGCCGCGCCGACCCACCAAGGAATGAGCATGCTTCCCCACTCCGACGACTGGACGCACGTGCTGCGCCCCTCGGCACGGCGCGGCAGCCGCGTCGTCGTCTTCCCGCACGCCGGCGCGGGCGCGCAGCGCTACTCGAGCGTCCTGGCCGGCCTGCCGGACACGGTGGAGGTGGTGGGCGTCACGCTGCCCGGGCGGGAGCGGCGCGCGGGCCTCGGACCCCGTACGACGCTGACCGCGGCCGTGTCGGGCATCCGCCGCGGACTGCGCGATCTCGCCCCCGCCCCGACCGTCTTCTACGGGCACAGTCTGGGAGGGCTGCTGGCGCTCGCCGTCGCCCATGCGGGCGGCGGACGCTGCGACGGTCTGGTCGTGAGCTGTTCCCAACCGGGCGCCCGAAGCCGGACGCGCCCGGAACGCCCGGGTTCCGCAGCCGAGTTGACCGAGATCCTCGCGACCCACCGTCTGCCCGCCGACGCCCTGCGCGATGCGTCGCTCAGCCCCGCACGGCAGGTCCTGGCCCATGACCTCTCACTGGCGCGGGACGCGCTGCGCGCCGTGGAGCCTCTCCGGCTCACCGTGCCGGTGACCGCGCTGGCCGGTACGGAC
>KL569147.1:40125-43830 GCA_000715635.1 Streptomyces violaceus
CGTCCCGCCGGGCGTGCTGCCGCTGTGGGCCCGCTTCACATCGGGCCCGTTCCGTGCCCGGCTCGCCCAGGGCGGGCACTTCTTCCCCTTCACCCCGTACGGTCAGGGTGTCCTGCTCGAAGAGCTCGTCGCGTCCCTGCCCCGCTGACCGCCGCCCACCCGCTCGGGGCCGCTACGCCCCGACGAGGTGGGGGGAGCGGTCGTCGAGGAACGTGTGCTCCAGCGCGTCGTCACAGTTCAGGATCTGCTGCTGGAGGCGACGCACACGGTGCGAGGGCTCCAGGCCGATCCCGTCGGTCAGCGCGGCACGCAGGCCCTGATAGGCCGCCAGCGCGTCGTTGCGGCGCCCGGAGAGGTACAGCGCCAGCATCAGGTACTCGTGCAGCACCTCGTCGTAGGGATTGAGTGCCACGAGGGCGTGCAGTTCGCCGATGACCTCGGCGTAACGGCGCAACCGCAGGTCCAGGCCGACGCGCTGGCTGAGCACCGCCTTGCGGTCCTCCTCCAGCCGTAGCACGTGCGGGTGCAGCACGGGCCCGGCCGGCACATCGGCCAGGGGCGCGTCCCGCCACAGCTTCAGCGCGTTGCTGAGCTGGGCCGACGCCTGCGACAGGTCACCCCTGGCCTCCGCCTCTCCCGCCGCCGACACGAGCCGGTGGTAGCCGACGATGTCGAACTGTTCGCCGGGGACTTCGAGCCGGTAACCGGTGGCCTCGGTGATCAGCGTCTCCTTGGGGAGACGGTCCGAGGGTCCGCCGTCGACGGCGCGGCCGATGCTCTTGCGGATCTGCATGACGCAGTTCTGGATGCCCGTCGAGGCGCTCATGGGCACGTCGAGGCCCCACAGTTCGCGCTCGATGGCGGCCCGCTGCACCACGCGGCCCCGGTTCAGGATGAGCACGGCGAGGAGCTTCCTGGCCTTCAGCGCCGTGGGGACCACCGACACACCGTTCATGGTCACGCGCAGGGGACCCAGCACTCTGGCGATCATCCGTCCTCCTCCTGGGCTTCTGTGTAGCGGTTTATCAATGGACTGTAGCCCATGTTTCTACTCCTGTCGTTCGCCGTTGCCGCGCCTTACGGGAGGTAACGGCAGGTCACCAACCTTACGAAGCGGGCAAAAAGTCGCCCGTAGCACGATCGTCTTCTGCTGTTCACGGAGTCGACTGGAAGCCAACTTTGGTCTCTGGTGTACTTTTGGATCCTGACACCACATCACTTAGGGGGACCTGGTGCAGCAAGGCGGCATGCCTGAAATCGCGATCGTCGGGATGGGATGCAGATTTCCCGGAGCGCGTGGGGTGCGTGAGTTCCGGCAACTGCTCGAAGGCAACACCGACGCCGTGACCCCCGTGCCGGAGGACCGGTTCGACGTACGGCGTCACTACTCCGCACAGCCCGGTGAGCCGGGCACGACCGTCTCGCGGCACGGTGGGTTCATCGACGACCTGTACGGCTTCGATGCCGCCTTCTTCGGCATCGCCCCGCGCGAGGCGCTGGCCATGGACCCCCAGCAGCGGGTCCTCCTCCAGGTCGTCTGGGAAGCGCTGGAGGACGCGCACATCCTCCCGTCCTCGCTGGCGGGCAGCCGCACCGGAGTGTTCGTGGGACAGGCGACCGCCGAGTACGGGGACCTGGCGGAGTCCGAAGGATTCCAGGACGTGCACGGCATGGCGGGCAGCCGGCTGCGGACGATGACCGCGGGACGCCTCTCCTTCGCCCTCGATGTGCGGGGGCCCAGCCTGGTGATCGACACCGCGTGCTCCTCGTCCCTGGTGGCCGTGCATCTCGCCCGGCAGAGCCTGCTCACCGGAGAGAGCGACATGGCCGTCGCCGCGGGAGTCAACGCCGTGCTCTCACCGTCCGACGCCATCACCTACTCCCAGGGCGGCATGCTCGCGCCCGACGGACGCTGCAAGTTCGCCGACGCCTCCGGTGACGGCTTCGTCCGCAGCGAAGGAGTGGGGGCGGTCCTGCTCAAGCGCCTGCCCGACGCGCTGCGCGACGGTGACCAGGTCCTCGCCGTACTGCGGGGAAGCGCCGTCACCAACGACGGCCAGGGCAGCGGAATGCTGCTCCAGCCCGCCGTGTCCGGCCAGACCGAGATGATCCGCTCCGCCTGCCGCAGCGCCGGCATCACCCCGGACCAGCTCGACTACGTGGAAGCGCACGGCACCGGCACACCGGTCGGAGACGACGTCGAACTGCGCGCCCTGGCCGAGGTATTGGGAGAGGGGGACCAGGAAGAGCAGTCCCGCCCGCTGCTCATCGGTTCCGTCAAGACCAACATCGGGCACGCCGAAGCCGCCGCCGGGATCGCGGGCCTGATCAAGACCGTGCTCATCGCCCGGCACCGCACCATCCCCGCGTCACTGCACCTGCGCACCCCGCACCCCGTCCTGGCCGGGGGCGGCGCCCCCCTCGAATGCGTCGTGCGCAACACCCCGCTCGTGCCCGGCGGCCGGGCCGCGGTCCTGGGCGTCAGTTCCTTCGGCCTCTCCGGTACCAACGCTCATGTGATCGTCGGCGAGTACGTGCCCGAGCCGGCGCACGAGCCGACACCGGAACCGGCCGCCCCGGCAGGCGAGGAGCCGCAGTTGCTGCTGCTCAGCGCCCGCACTCCGGAGGCCCTCGGCCAACTCGCCGCGCGCTACGCCGCCTTCCTGGAGGGCGGCGAGGGACGTGCCTTCGCCCTGCGGGACATCTGCCACGCCGCCGCGACGGGCCGTGACGCTCACCCCCACCGTCTGTGGGCCGTCGGCCGCACCCATGACGAACTCGCCGCCGCTCTGCGCGCCCTGGCCGCCGGCGAGGAGACCCCGGACGGCGGGACGGCGGACGCCGGCTTCGCGGGCGACCGCCGGATCGCCTTCGTCTTTCCCGGTCAGGGCTCGCAATGGCTCGGGATGGGGCGCCACCTGCTGGCCTCCGAAGCGGTGTTCCGGGACACCCTGACGGAATGCGACGCCGCCGTCCGGGAGGAGCTGGGGTGGTCGGTCATCGGCCTGCTGACCGGCGACGGCGAGGACGCACCGCCGCGGGAACTCCCCGATGACGTCGCGGTGGTGCAACCGCTGCTGTGGGCCATGCAGGTGTCGCTGGCCGCGCTTCTGCGCGCCAAGGGGGTCGACCCCGACCTCTGTATCGGACACAGCATGGGTGAGGTGGCCACCGCCCACGTCTGCGGGGCGCTGTCGATCGAGGACGCCGCCTCGGTCATCTGCCGGCGCAGCTCCCTGATGCAGAGGCTGGCCGGGCGCGGCGCGATGCTCGCCGTCGAACTCGACGCGCTGACCGCGGCGGACGCCGTGGCGCCCCACGGCGACGCGGTGTGCGTCGCGGCGGAGAACGCCCCCAGGAGTACGGTCCTCGCCGGGGACACACACGCTCTGCACCGCATCGCCGAACGCCTCGAGACCGAGGGGGTGCCGAGCCGGCACGTCAAGGTCAACGTGGCGTCCCACTCCCCATATATGGCGGAACTGCGGGACGACCTGGCCGACGCCCTCGCCCACCTCACCCCGCTGCCCGCCCGCACCGCGATGTTCTCCACCACCCGCTGCGAGCCGGTCGACGGACCCGAGCTGGACGCCGCCTACTGGGTGGACAACCTTCGCGAGCGGGTGCGCTTCGTCGAGGCCGTGCGGGCGGCCGCCAAGGAGGAGACGGTGTTCCTGGAGGTCGGCCCCTGTCTCTTATACACAT
>KL569147.1:44022-46502 GCA_000715635.1 Streptomyces violaceus
GCACCGGCCGCCGTGGCCACCCTCAAGCGCCACCAGGACGACGGCGAGAACATCACCCGGGCGCTCGGGCAGCTCTTCTCCCACGGCGGACGCGTCGACTTCAGCCGCTTCTTCCAGGGGACCGCGCCCCGTGTGCCGCTGCCGACGTACGCCTGGGACCAGGAGCAGTTCAGGAAGGATCCGGCCCCCGCCCCGGCGCCCGCCGGGCCGGCCGAGCACGTACAGGAGATCGGGCTGCGCGAACTGGGCCTGGACGACCTCGGGGAAAGCGTCCGCACGCGCGGCGGCGCGGCCGTCGTACCGCCGGTGCTCTACTTCAAGGCCGTCCTGCGGGCGGCGGGCGACATCGCGTCATGCGGTGAAGGCGTGCTCGAGGACGTCGAGTTCGGGAGCCGGCCCTGGGAACTGGAGCGGGCGCGCGATGCCGCGGTACGCGTGTGCCTGGCACCCGCCGCGCAGGAGGGGACCTTCGTGTTCACCGTCACCGCGGTACGCACCCCGGACGGCACCCGGGACGGCGAGCTGTGCATGACGGGCAGGTTCCGCGCGGCCTGGCGGGAGCGCGGCGGCGGAGCCGCGGGGCCGGGAGCCGCTGGACTCCAGCCTGACCCGGTGCACCTCCTACGTACCGGCGGGGGAGTTCTACCGCCGTGCCCAGGGCCGCGGCTACACCATCGACGCCTCGCTGCGCACCGTGGCCCAACTGTGGTGCTCCGACGGCGAATCGGTCGCTCGCATGCGCGGCGCCGGGGCGGGGGCGACCGCACTCGAGGCCGGGCTGCTGACGATGCTCGCCGCGTGGCCGCACTCCACGGGCGCAGGGGGGAGACCGGACGGCTACGTGCCGGTGTCCTTCGGCCGCGTCCTGGTCCGGGACGAGGCGGCCGTCGGCCGGGACCACTGGTGCGTGGCCCGCTTCACGCCCTCCGACGGTACGGACGACCCCCGCTGTGATGTGTGGCTGACGGCCGAGGACGGGCACCTGATCGCGGAGTTCCGGGACATACGCCTGCGCGAGCGAGCGGCCGGTTCCGCCCACGAGGCGCTCGACGAGGAAGGCCCGGCGCCGGCACCCGCGACCCCGACCGCCCCTCCCTCGCCCCCCGCGGCCGCCGGCCCCGGGCCCGCCCTCGCGGCCGACGACGTTCTGAAGCAGGCCGCCACCGTGCTCGGTCTCTCGGCGACCCGGCTCGATCCCCGCAGGCCGCTGCGGACCATGGGGCTGGACTCGCTGCTGGCGACCGAGCTCAGGGTGCGACTGCACCGCACGGCGGGTGTCGACATACCCGCCACCCGGCTGCTGGGCCGCGAACCCATAGGTGTGATCGCCGCTTCGGTGGCCTCCGGGCCCTGATGTCATGGGTAAACGAAGACCATGACTCATAGATGTACCGTGGTATAATTTTTGGGGGCCGGGGGAGCCCGCACAACGACGTGAGAAGGCGAGGAAGCACATGGCCTCTGAACCTGCCCGCCCCCTCGGGCGCAGAGAGCGCAGCAAGCAGCGGGTCCGGGACCGGATCTACACATCCGCCCTGACCCTCTTCGCGGACCAGGGCTACGACGGCACCACGATCGACCAGATCGCCGAGCACGCCGACGTGGCCCGGGGCACCTTCTTCAACTACTTCCAGCGCAAGGAAGACCTGGTCACCGCCTGGGCCGAGGCCCGCAAGCGGCGCCTGGAGCTGGCCATGGAAGAGTCGATGAAGTCGCGGAACGACGATGTGACGGTGCATCTGGAGCGGTGCATGGCGGCGCTGGCGGAGTTCAACGAGTCCGAGCGCGAGATCACCGCCGCCATGCTCCAGGCCTGGGTGAAGGCCGGGCAGCCCCTCCTCGAGGAGCCCTACGCGGGCCAGGTCTTCGCCAACATCATCGAAGCCGGCCGCCAGCGCGGCGAGGTCAGCTTCGACATCGATCCGATGAGGGTCGGCAACATCCTGCGTGATTCCTACCTGGGTCTGCTCTACCGCTGGTCACAGGACCCGGGCGGGCGCGTGCCGCTCCACATCGAACTGCGCGAGGTCCTCAGGATCGTCCTCACGGGCGTGCTGTCGTACTCCCAGCACGGGCGCGGCGTTCCGGCGTCGCCGGCTCCCGCCTCCTCGCCCGCCGCCACCCCGCTCGCACCGACGTCGCGGGCGTAGCGTCCCCGCCGTCGGCGCCGGACGCATGTCCCGGGGGAGTCACCGCCCCGGGGGCGGGCCCACCGAGTCCCGTACCACCACGTGCGTGCCCAGCAGCAGGTGTTCGTCCGCGGCGCCCGGGGTGTGTTCGAGGGCCGTGCGGACGGCGAGACGGCCCAGTTCCTCGTAGGGGACGTGGACCGTCGTCAGGGCGGGGTGCAGATCGCGGGCGAAGGGGATGTCGTCGTAGCCGGCGAGGGAGACATCGCCCGGGACGGACAGGCCCGCCTCGTGCAGCGCGGTGAGGGCGCCCGCCGCGACCATGTCGGTGGCTGTCTCTTATACACATCT
>KL569147.1:46723-48728 GCA_000715635.1 Streptomyces violaceus
TGAGGCGGTGGCCCGCGTCGCGCGTGAAGTCGCCGTGCAGGACGAGGGACTCGTCGGGGGTGAGACCGCGGGCCCGGTGGGCGGCGAGGTAACCGCGTTCGCGGCCCAGGGCCGTGGTGTGGTCCGCCCGGCCGCCGAGGAACAGCACCCGGCGGTGCCCCTGGGCGAGCACATGGGCGACCAGGGTGTAGGCGCCGCCCTCGTTGTCGTACTCGATGACCGTCACCGGGGCACCGGGGTCCAGCGGTGGCCGGCCGCACAGGACCAGACGGGAACCGGCCGAGGCGAGGGAGTCCGCCATGCGATGGGTGCGTTCGCGGTACTCGGGCGTGTCGGCGCTGCCGCCGACCAGGATCACCGCGGCGGCCCGCTGGGCCCGCATCATCTCCACGAACTCCAGCTCGTGCCGGACGTCGCCCTCCGTGCTGCACACCAGGCAGAGATGGCCGAGGCGGGTCGCCTCGCGCTCGACGCCGTGGGCCATGTGCGCGAACGACGGGCCGGTGATGTCCTCCAGCACGAAGGCGAGGGTGGGTGTGCCGACACCCGCGATCGCCTTCGCCCGCGCGTCGGCCACGTAGTCCAGGTCACGGACGGCCCGCATCACGCTCCCGCGCGTCGCGGCGCTCACCGGGTACACGCCGCCCAGCACCCGGGACACCGTCGACGCCGAGACGCCCGCGCGCAGCGCCACGTCCCGGATGGTGCTGCGGCTCGCGTCCCCGCTCTTCCTCGTCATGCCTGCCTCGTCTCTCCCGGGCACCGGGGAGCTGCGGCAACACGATGGCAACCGGTTCCCATGGGGACGGAGGCTAGCAGTGGCCGGGGGAAGGGAGGAGACACGTGCACGAACCGGCGACGGCAGGTGTTCGCCCGCAGCCCGGTGCCGTCGTGCGCTACGCCGCCCCGAGCGTCCCCGCGATCCCCGAGATCGCCTCCGGCCCCACCCGGCAGCACCCGCCGACCAACCGGGCCCCTGCCTGCTGCCAGCCCGTCACCTGGTCTGCGGTGAACCTCGAGTCTCCGGTCCAGGCGCGGGCCTCGGCGTCCCAGGTCTCACCGCTGTTGGGGTAGACGACGACCGGCTTGCCGGTGACCCGCGCCGCGGTCGAGGCGGCGGCGTCCACATCCTCGGGCGCGCAGCAGTTCACGCCGACCGCGATGACCTCGTCCACGTCGGCGGCCAGGGCGAAGGCCTCCTCCAGCGGCTGCCCGGCACGCGTGCGGCCGTCGGCGACGGAGTACGTCAGCCAGGCCGGCACCCCGAGCCCGCGCACCGCCCGCAGCAGCGCTGTGGCCTCGTCGGCGTCGGGGACCGTCTCCAGGGCGAGGACGTCCGGGCGGGCCGCCGCCAGCACCTCCAGACGCGGGCGGTGGAAACGCTCCAGTTCGTCGACCGTGAGCCCGTAGCGGCCCCGGTACTCCGAACCGTCCGCGAGCATCGCACCGTAGGGGCCCGCCGAGGCCGCCACCCACAGGGGCCGGGAGACGCGTGCCCGGCGAGCCGCCTCCCGCGCCAGTTCCACGCTGAGCGCCATGAGTTCGGCCGCCCGGTCGTGGTCGATCCCGCGCTTCTCGAAGCCCTCGAACGTGGCCTGGTAGCTGGAGGTGATCGCCACGTCCGCGCCCGCCCGGAAGTAGGCGAGGTGTGCCTCGGTGATCGCC
The DNA here is from genome assembly GCA_000715635.1 of Streptomyces violaceus. Lineage (GTDB taxonomy): Bacteria > Actinomycetota > Actinomycetes > Streptomycetales > Streptomycetaceae > Streptomyces > Streptomyces violaceus. The sequence continues at coordinate 48,389 of KL569147.1, forward strand.
TCCGGCTGTTCGGCGAGCAGCCGCGCCGACCACAGCTCGTCGCTCAGGTCGTGCCCGGCCGATTCGAGCTGGTTGGACATGCCGCCGTCGAGGACGACCGTTCCGGCGGCGAGGGCTTCGGCGAGGGTGATGGTGCTCGTCATAGGCACGACGGTAGTCGAGATCCGGCGGCGGACCCCAGCCGATTGTGTCCAGCACATGAACAGATCGATCACCATGTGGGATGGCGGTTACGATCAGGACTCTCCCCCTCCGCTTGTCAGGATCGCTCATGACCGTCCCCAGCTCCACCGAGGCCGCCGAACCCGCCGATCCGGCCCCCTGTCTCTTATACACATCT
>KL569147.1:48956-50077 GCA_000715635.1 Streptomyces violaceus
GCCACGGCCCTCGTCATGGGCAACATCATCGGCGGCGGCATCTTCGCCCTGCCCGCCACCGTCGCCCCCTACGGCACGATCAGCCTGCTCGCCTTCCTCGTGCTCTCGGTCGGAGCCGTGCTGCTCGCGCTGCTCTTCGGCAGGCTGGCCCGGCGCAGCCCGGTCACCGGCGGTCTCTACGTCTACCCGCGCGACGCGTTCGGCGAGTTCGCCGGGTTCCTGTCGGCCTGGTCGTACTGGACGATGTGCTGGGTCAGCATCGCCGCCCTGGCCGTCGCGGTCGTCGGCTACGTCGACGTGCTGATACCCCTGCACGGCAACCACGCCCTGCAGGCCGCCGTCGCCATGGCCGCCCTCTGGCTGCCCGCCGCGGCGAACTTCGCGGGCACGCGGTGGGTCGGCACGGTGCAGGTCGTCTCGACGATCCTGAAGTTCGTACCGCTGCTCCTGCTCGCCACGATCGGCCTGTTCTTCGTCGACGCGGACAACTTCGGCCCGTTCAACGCCTCCGGCCAGAGCGTCTCGGGGGCGCTGGCCGCCTCCGCCGCGCTGCTGCTGTACAGCTTCCTCGGGGTCGAGTCGGCCGCCGTCAGCGCGGGCGAGGTCCGCGACCCGGAGCGCACGGTCGGCCGGGCGAGCGTCCTCGGCACACTGGCCTCGGCCCTGGTCTACATCCTCGGCACGGTCGCCGTCTTCGGACTGGTCCCGCATGACCGGCTCGTCGACTCGGGCGCCCCGTTCGCCGACGCCGTCAACGCCATCACCGGCAGCTCCTGGGGCGGCACCGCCATCGCCCTGGTCGCCGTCGCCTCGATCACCGGCTGCCTCAACGGCTGGATCCTCATGGCCGCGCAGATGCCGTACGCCGCCGCCCGCGACGGTCTCTTCCCGGCGCCGTTCGCGCGGCTGGGCAAGGGCGGCGTCCCCGGCTTCGGCGTGTGGGCATGCGCGGTCCTAGGCACGCTCCTCATCGCCCTCAACTACACGGCCGGCCCGGACACCACCTTCCGCGTCCTCGTCCTGATCACCACGTTCACCGGCTGCGTGCCGTATCTGCTGTCGGCGGCGGCCCAGCTGTACTGGCTGGCCCGTGGCTCCCGCGACCGCGTCCGCCCCGCCGG
>KL569147.1:50273-51923 GCA_000715635.1 Streptomyces violaceus
CCTTCGGCTTCTCCTTCTGGCTGATCGCGGGGGCCGGGTACGCGGCCGTCTACCAGGGCGTGCTGTTCCTGTTCGCCGGGATTCCGGTGTACGTGTGGCTGCGCGGACGCAAGGACACGGCGGAGGCGTCGGCATAGCATCGGGGGATGCCCGAGGTCGCTGTCGCTGATGCCGAAGTACGTGAGGTCCTGCGAGTTCCGGGGGAGAGGGCGGTGTTCGAACCGCTCACGCACAACCCGTGGAACGGCGTCACCGCCGGAGTGTGGCGGGTCACCGGCGGCGACCGCTCGGCCGTCCTGAAGGTGCTGACGCGCACGAAGGAGACCAGCGTCACCTGGGCGGCGTCGAACGACCCGCGCCACTGGAACTTCTGGCGCCGCGAGGCGTACGTCTACCGGTCCGGGCTCGCCCAGGTCTGGCAGCGGCACGGCATCCGCGCGCCCCGATTGCTGGAGTGCGTCGAACGCCCGGACGGCGATGTGGCGCTGTGGCTGGAGGACGTACCCGGCGCACCCGCGACGGCCTGGCCGCTCGCCCGCACGTCGAACACGCCCACCGGCTCGGCGCCGCGCAGGGGGCGGTGGAAGCGGGGGAGGACCATCCATGGCTGTCTCAGCACTTCCTGCGTGATTACACGACCGGCAAGACGACGGGCCAGGACCTGCTCGACGACGACGAGGCCTGGCGCCACCCCCTGGTCCGGGAGCACTTCCCGGCGGGCCTGCGCGCGGACATGGTCCGCCTCCGCCACGACCGCGAGTGGTTCCTCACGGTCATGAAGTCCCTGCCCCGTACCTTCTCCCACCTCGACCAGTGGCCGGCCAACGTCCGCTCCGACGGCCGCGACAGCGTCCTGTTCGACTGGGCGTTCGCCGGCGACGGCGCGCTCGGCGAGGACCTGGGCAACTACCTCCCCGACTGTGTCTTCGACCTGTTCGTCCCCGCCGCCGACCTCCCCGGCCTGGCCAAGGCGGCCTACGACGCCTATGTGCTCGGCCTGCGCGAGAGCGGCTGGCACGGCGACGAACGACTCGTACGGCTCGGCGTGTGCGCCTCCGCGGTGAAGTACGACTGGCTCACCGCGCTCATGCTGGCCCGGGCGGACGACGAGCACGTGGGGTACGGCGGCCAAGGCGCGGTTTCCGCGGAACTCCGCTACCGGGAACGCGGTGTCACCCTCGCCTTCCTTGCCGAGTGGGCGGCGGAGGCACGGCTGCTGGCCCCACAACTCGGTTTCCCGGAGGCGCCGAGTGGCCGCTGACCCGCCGAAGGGGAAACGGAACGCCATGGCCCGAGTCGTCGAGCTGTCGTACTACCCCGTCAAGGGATGCGCCGGGATATCGGCGCGCGAGGCGCTGCTGACCCCCGCGGGACTGGCGCACGACCGCAGCTTCATGGTCGTCAGCGAGGAGGGCGTGTACCGGACCCAGCGCCGGGACCCCCGCCTTGCCCTCATCCGGCCCGCCATCACCGCCGACGGCGAACGCCTCACGCTCAGCGCGCCAGGAACCGAGGCCCTTCACCTCCGCGTGGACACCTCCGGCGCCCGGCAGAAGGTGGACCTGTTCGGCACCGCCTACCAGGGCATCGACCAGGGCGACGCGGCAGCCGCCTGGCTCTCGGAGGTGCTGCGCGCCCCGAGCCGGCTCC
>KL569147.1:52152-52524 GCA_000715635.1 Streptomyces violaceus
CCCCCGGAGCCGGCTCGTGCGCGTACCGCCGGAACACGACCGGGTGACCGACGGTCTGACACCCGGCACCTCCGGATACGCAGACAGTTGCGCCCTGCACGTCGTCTCGCGCTCCACGCTCGACCTGCTCAACCGGAAACTGACCGACCGCGGCACCCGCCCGCTGCCCATGAACCGCTTCCGCCCCAACATCGTGCTCGACGGCTGGGACGAACCCCACACCGAGGACCGCGCCCGCCACATCCGGATCGGCGACACCGAACTGGGCTATGCCAAGCTCGCCATCCGCTGCGCCGTCACCTTGGTCGAGCAGGAATTCGGGGCCAAGGCGGGCCCGGAACCGCTGCGCACCCTCGCCGGCTACCGGCGGGG
>KL569147.1:52739-53200 GCA_000715635.1 Streptomyces violaceus
GCGTCCGAGGGCGGCGTCGCCTTCGGCGCGAAGTTCGCCGTGCTGCGGCCCGGCAGGATGTCCGTCGGCGACGACGCGGTCGTCACGTCGTGGGGCGAGTCCGAGCTGTGAGCCGCAGGAGGACAGCATCGGGACCGCCGGCCTTTTCGGGGCTACTCGGTGGTGCGGTCGAGGCCGGGGAGCCGGGGCGGTCAGCGCGGCTCCAGGATCTCAGCCCAGCGGTGCAGGACGACGAAGCCGGTGGTGTCGGCCTGCGCCAGGACCAGTTCGGTCAGGGCGTCGATGAACGGTTCCGAACGTGATCCAGCACTACGGCTTCAGCCGTAGCCCCGCCATCGAGGTACTGACCAGGCCAGCACATAGCCGAAGCCGTTGACGGCCCAGTGCAGCGCCGCGGGCGCCAGCAGACTTCCGGACCGCCGCCGCAGCTCGCACAGGACGACCCCGGCTGCGGTCGTGGC
>KL569147.1:53445-54700 GCA_000715635.1 Streptomyces violaceus
GCCTGCCGGTCCGGTGCCGAGGACCGCTGCGGCGGAGTTGGCCCGGCTCAGCCCGCGCGAGGGAAGCACATGCCAGAGCCCGAACAGCAGCGACGACACAGCCGTGGCCCACGCAGTACCGTGCCGACGCCGCACCATGGCCCACAAGACACCGCGGAAGGCGACCTCCTCCAGCAGCACGGTGCCGACCGGCACCCGGATCAGCACCCGCCACAGCAGCTGCCCAAGGGTCAGGTCGGCGGCGCGCTCGTCCTCGAACGCTTCCCTGGTGGCCGGCAGAGCAAGCCCGGCCAAGAAGACGGCAAGAACCGCGCCCACCAGGACTGATGCCCACCGCAGCCCTTGGTAGAAGGCAACCGTATCGAGCCCGAGATCGGCGCGGGTGAGACCGTCCCACCGGGCGATCAGCAGCAGTGCGGCAGCCGCGATCACGCAGGTGAGTACGTAGGCGCCGGGCGCGAGCCAATTGTTGAGCAGGTTCGCGCCTACCAGGACGGCGAGGACACAGAACATTCGCATGGTGTCACCAGCATTCCGCGATCCACCCCACGAGCCGGGATGACGGGACGAGCGCGCTACTGCTGAGGAGTATTCCAGTCCAGGCGCTCGCGACGGAGGTGCGCCATGGCCACCACCCCGGGGTGCAGGGCGCCCCGGGCGGGCGGCAGGGACCAGGTGCGGCCCCTCGGGCGAAGCAGTCCCAAGCAGTCCACCAGGTCATAGGAGCACTCCAAGCCGCTCTGTTGAGAGGAGCCTGTCCATGGCCCACACCACCACGCCTGACCGGCCGTCCTGGGCACACGACGACTTCCTCGTATGAGGATTCCGGCGAGCCTCACTGCCGCGCGCGGCCCCCATGCCGGCCGCCGCGACGCCGGCCTTGGCCGCGTCGTGTCGCCATCGGTATGGCGAGGCTGACGACAAGGGCCAGCCCGAGTGCGTACGGCCACCAGCCGAAGCCGACGTCCTCGGATGCGCCGGCGCTCCTGGATGTCACGGCGCCGGACGAGGACGCCTCAGGCGCTGTGGGGGAGCGACTCGGGGTGGTTTCGGCGGTGAGGGCGACGTCGTTGCCGTCGCCGGCGCGGTAGCTGAGGCGGTAGGTGGTGTCGGCCAGCTTCAGGCGGGCGCCCTCCTTCAGGCCGGTGAAGCTTCCCGAGGGCTTGGAGTCGCCCTTGTTGTCGAGCACGGTGATCTCACGAGCGGGTCGATTCCTGGCGGCCGACACGTCGAGATCCCCGGCCAGCCGTATCGC
>KL569147.1:54872-56472 GCA_000715635.1 Streptomyces violaceus
GCCCAGCCGTATCGCACCCGACACCTTCAGCGGCTTGTCCCGCAGGAGCAGGGAGCCCCTCGGGCCTTGCGTGTAGGGGCCGTCGACGGTGAGGCCGGTCGTGACGGTGCCTTCGTTGGTGAGCGCGCCCGTGACCGTGCCCTTGCCGCTGAGGGTGGTCGATACGCGCAGACCCGCCCGGCCCGCGTCCAGCCGGGCCCCGGCCGAGGTGAGCCGGATCGCCTTGCTGCGAGTGAGCGTGGCTCCTTGGCGCAGAACCAGCGTGCCCCTGGAGACCGTGGTCGTCCCGGTGTATGACACCGCGCCGCCCGTCAGTGTCGTCGTAGCCGCGCCCGACTGTGTGAGCGAGCCGCTGCCGCTGATGCGGGACAGGGTGAGGGACTTGTTCCTGTTGCGCAGGACGAGCGAGCCGTTGTTGACGACCTTGTAGAGGGCGCCTCCCGTGTACAGCCCGCCGTCCTCGCCGCGCTTCCCGCTGCCCAGGCGCAGCACCGCCCCTTTCTCCACCGTCGTCGAGCCGTCGTAGTACTGGACGGCCGCGAAGGTCACCTCGTTGCCTGGGGTCCCGGCGATGACGATGTCGCCGGCGCCGGGGGTCGACAGGGTGTCGTGGAACCGGCCGCCGCCGATGGGGGCGCCCAGCGTCACCGGGCCGTCGTAGTCGAAGGTGAGGCGGGAACGGGAGCGGGCGGCCAGGAGGTTGATGTAGACCGTCTCGGCGGTGCCCGGCATGAAGATCCGGTTCGTGGTGCCGTCGCCCCACTGGACGTTCGCGCCCTTGATGTTGGTGCCGCGCTTGTTGACGTTCTTGCGGGCGGGGGTCCAGTTGAGGGCCGGGTCGCTGAGCGACGGGTCGGTGTCGCCGCCCCGGTCCGACCAGCTGTACTGGCCGGTCAGGATCACCTTGCCACCGGGCCGCGACTGGACGTTGATGTCGCTGCCGTACTCGCGCTGGTAGAAGTCCATGCCCATGGTGACGGTCCTGCCCAGCGGGGTGTCGACCGTCCAGGTGCCCTGGTTGAGGATCTTGCGCACGCGCGGCAGCGAGGTCGCGTACTCCGGGCGGCCGGCGTTCAGCTGCGTGCCGTTGTCGATCACTCCGGAGAAGGGGTGCGTGCCCGACAGGTCCCAGGTGCCCCACAGGAACCTCGGCTGGGTGATCAGCCCGGAGCCGCTGAGGGTGCCGAGGTTGTAGGCGCTCTTCAGGGCGAGCCGCAGGGTGCCGTCGACCCGGATGTTGTCCTGGTTGAGCCGGAACGCCGGGGTGCCGTACGGGAAGTGGCCGATGAGCCCGGTCGTGCCGCCGTTGCCGTACTGGAGGGTCGCCCCGCGCTCGACGGTGATCGCGGGCGGGTCGGATCGGGCCACGGTCACGTACGGGTGGTTGCCGCCGAGCGTCCGCACCGACTGCCGCTGCCGGGAGCGGGGCAGCGTGAAGTCGCTGTCCCTGGTGAGGATCAGCGTCCCGCTGCCGCGCACCGTGAGCGTGCCCTCACCGCGGAACACGCCGTCGTACGTCGTCGTCCCGGGCGGCACGGTGACGGCCGTGTCGCCGGTGAGCGTCACGTCCCGGTCGGCCAGCACGTCGGAGGTGACGTCC
>KL569148.1:0-1380 GCA_000715635.1 Streptomyces violaceus
CCCGGACAAGGTGTCCGCCGCCTGGCCAGGGGTGCTCCCCGCGGCGACATGGACAACAATACCAAGGTTTCGGAGTGCCTTTCACCTGCGTTTCCGTCCGCCTGGCGGGGGTCCGGGACCTCGCGGCCCGATACCCCTAGGGTCGCACCATGAGTGACTGGATGGTTACGCAGAGCCCCGCTCCGGGTCGCCGCCCGCGTGCGCTGTCGCCGCTCCGGGAGCACCTGCGGGACACGTTCTGGTTCGCTCCCACCGTGGCCATGGTGAGCGTCTTCGTGGTCTGGGTGGGGGCGCAGATTCTCGACACGGTCATCGTCGACGCGCTCCAGGAGGACGGCGACTACGAGACGCTCGACGAGCTGCTGCGGTTCGCGGAGGACGCGAAGGCCGTCGTGACCGTGGTCGGCTCGGCGATGATGACCTTCATCGGTGTGGTCTTCAGCATCTCCCTGGTGGCCGTGCAGATGGCGAGCGGGCAGTTCACCCCGCGCGTGGTGCGGCTCTTCGTGCGGAGCCGGATCACCAAGGCGACCTTCGCGGTGTTCCTGGCGACCTTCGTGCTGACCCTTCTGGTCCTGACCTCCTTCGACAGCACCGACGACCCGCGTGCCGTGACGTCGGTGCCGCTCGTGCAGTCGGTCCTCACGCTCTGCATGGTCGCGCTGAGCCTGTTCCTCTTCGTGCTGTACGTGAACACCACCCTGCGGCTGATGCGGATCAGCCATGTCATCGCGCGGATCGCCACGGAGTCCTTCCGGGTGGCCGCCTCGATGCCCGTGCCGACGGGCGGACACGACGGGCACGAAGCCGCCCGCCTCGGCCCCGCGACCGCGTGGGTTCCGCACGAGGGCCGGGCGGGTGTGCTGCGGGACGTGCACATCGCGCGGCTGGTGCGGGTGGCGCGCAAATACGGGGTCGTGCTGCGGCTGATCCCGCGGATCGGGGACTTCGTGGTGCCCGGTACGCCCGTGCTGGCCGTCCACGGGGGCCCGGCCCCGCCGCGCGGGGCATTGCGCTACACGGCCTCGGTCGGGGTGGAGCGGACCTACCACCAGGATCTCGGCTTCGGACTGCGCCAGTTGTCCGACATCGCGCTGCGCGCCCTGTCACCCGCGATCAACGATCCGACGACCGCCGTCCAGGCGCTGGACCGCGTCATCCAGTTCCTGGCCTCGCTGAGCCGACGCCCGCTGGACGCCGCCCTGCACCGGGACCGGGCCGGCGCGGTGCGGCTGGTGCAGCCCGTGCCGGGGTGGACCGAGCTGGTGGATCTCGGGTTCACCGAGGTACGGGGCTGCGCCATCGGGAGTCCGCAGGTCTCCCGGCGCATGCTGGCCGGACTGGACGACCTGCTCCTGCTCGTGCCGGCGGAACGGCGGG
>KL569148.1:1634-2627 GCA_000715635.1 Streptomyces violaceus
CCGCCAGGCGGTCGACCAGGCCGAACCGTCCCCCTCGGACCGCGCGTTCGCCCTGCGACCGGACCGACAGGGCATCGGCTGAGTCCGAGACCGACGCCGACGCCACGCTGGATGCCGCATGGCGAACCGGCGTCGGGCCCGACACCCCGTCTCACGGCAAAAGCTGGTACTCCGGGAAGTTTCCCGGCAGCCGCTCCCCCGCCGGTCCGCGCGTCACCGCGCGCACCAGGAGCTCGCCGCCGACGAACGCGCCGCGCCAGGACGCGCCGTGCCCGCCGAAGAGTTCGTCGCGGTCGCCGCGGGAGCGGGGCCGGCCATGGCCGACCTTGAAGGCGCGGATGTGCGGGGCGAGCCGCTCGTAAGTGGCCCGGTCGTCGGTGGACAGTGTGGCCACGAGCGCGCCGTTCGAGGCGTTCATCGCGGCGAGCAGCTCCGCCTCCGTGTCGACCAGGACGATCGTGTCGACCGGGCCGAACGGCTCCGCGTGGTGCAGCGGAGAGGACGAGGGCGGGTTGAGGAGCGTGACCGGCTGGACGTAGGCCGAGGTGTCCTGGCCATCCAGGAAGCGGGCGTCGGCCGGGCTGCCGCGGTGCAGTGGCACGGCGCCGCGCTCGATCGCCTCGGCGACCTGGTCCTGGAGCTCCTTCGCCTTGGCGGCGTTGATCACTGGCCCGAAGTCCAGCTCGGCGTACGGATCGTCAGGCTTTTCGACGGCGAGCGGGTGGCCGAGCCTGAGCGTGCGTACCGCTGGGAGGTACGCCGCCAGGAACGCGTCGAAGAGGTGCCGCTGGACGACGAAGCGCGGGTACGCCGTGCAGCGCTGCTTGCCGTAGTCGAAGAGCTTGGGGATCACCGCGGTGAGCGCGTCCCAGTCCGAGTAGTTCCAGATGCCCCAGGTGTTGAGTCCTTCCTGTTCGAGTACGTGTCGTTTGCCGAGGTCGGCGAGAGCCGTGGCCACCGCGGCGCCGGTGTCGCGGCCGCCGACGAAGGACA
>KL569148.1:2864-3748 GCA_000715635.1 Streptomyces violaceus
GACGAGGGTCACGGGGATCCCCTCGCGCACGGCGAGGGCGCTGGCCAGGGTCAGGCAGGCGACACCGCCGTCGGTCGGGGTCTTGGCGATGACCGCGTTGCCTGCCAGTGCCTGTACCAGTAATGCGTGAACGAGCACGCTCATCGGGTAGTTCCAGCTGGCGATGTTGGACACCGGGCCGTCGAGCGGGGCCCGTCCGGCGACCATCGGTTCGATGCCGTCGACGTACCAGCGGACCCCGTCGATGGCCCGGTCGACGTCCGCCTGGGCGAGCCGCCAGGGCTTGCCGATCTCCCACACGAGCAGGAGCGCGAGCAGCCGGCGGTGTTCGGTGAGGGCGTCGAGCGTGGCGGCGACGCGGGCCCTGCGCTCCGCCAGGGGGACGTGCCGCCAGGCGCGGTGCTGATCGAGGGCGGCGCGCACGGCCTGGCCGGCGGTGGGCCCGTCCAGGCGCGGTGGACCGGCGATGGGACTGCCGTCGACCGGGCTGACGGCGGGCAGGACCCTGCCGTCCTCCTGCCAGGCGGAGTTCCAGAGGTTGAGGACCCGGTCGTCGCGGAAGGCCTCGGGCGCGACGGCGAGGCAGCGCTGCCACGCGCCGGGCCAGGACGTACCGGATTTGAGGGTGAGGGTGGGTGCCATGGGGTTGCTCCGCTCTCGGTGCACAGTCGGGGGCGGGAATCAGCCTTGGGTGGACCGCTGTCGTCCTTCGAGACGCGCGAGTACGAGCTTCGCGGTCTCGGTCGGTGTGCTTCCCACGCTCACCCCGACCGCCTCCAGCGCCTCCTTCTTCGCCTGCGCGGTGCCGGACGAGCCGGACACGATCGCACCCGCGTGGCCCATGGTCTTGCCCTCGGGTGCGGTGAACCCGGCGATGTAGCCGA
>KL569148.1:3968-5049 GCA_000715635.1 Streptomyces violaceus
GCTTGGTGACGTGCTCGCGGATGTACGCCGCCGCGCGTTCCTCCGCGTCGCCGCCGATCTCGCCGATGAGGACGATCAGTTCGGTGTCGGGATCGTCCTGGAAGGCGGCGAGGCAGTCGATGTGCGTGGTGCCGACGACCGGGTCACCGCCGATACCGACGCACGTGGAGAAGCCGATGTCGCGCAGCTCGTACATGAGCTGGTACGTCAGCGTGCCCGACTTGGAGACCAGGCCGATACGGCCCGGCTTGGTGATGTCGGCCGGGATGATGCCCGCGTTGGACTGGCCGGGGGTGATGAGGCCCGGGCAGTTGGGGCCGACGATACGGGTGCCCTTCCTTTTGGCGTATGCGGTGAAGGCGACGGAGTCGTGGACGGGGATGCCCTCGGTGATGACGACCGCGAGGGCGATGCCCGCGTCGGCGGCTTCGACGACGGCCGCCTTGGCGAAGGCGGGCGGTACGAAGACGACGGTGACGTCCGCCCCGGTCGCGCGCATGCCGTCGGCTACCGAGCCGAAGACCGGCACGGCACGGTCGTCGAAGTCGACCGTGCGGCCCGCCTTGCGCGGGTTGACTCCGCCGACGACGTTCGTGCCGGCCGCGAGCATGCGCCGGGTGTGCTTCATGCCCTCGCCGCCGGTCATGCCCTGGACGAGGACCTTGCTCTCCTTGGTGAGGTAGATGGCCATGGCGTTCCCTCTCCTCAGGCCGCGGTGGCGAGTTCGGCGGCGCGGCGGGCGGCGCCGTCCATGGTGGTGACCTGCTGGACCAGCGGATGCGCGTGCTCGTCGAGGACGGCCCGGCCCCGGGCCGCGTTGTTGCCGTCGAGGCGCACGACGAGCGGTTTGGTCAGCCGGACGGTGTCCAGGGCCCGGACGATGCCGTCGGCGACCGCGTCGCAGGCGGTGATCCCGCCGAGGACATTGACGAAGACGGACTTCACGGCCGGGTCGGAGAGGATCAACGACAGTCCGTCCGCCATGATCTGGGCGCTCGCTCCGCCGCCGATATCGAGGAAGTTGGCGGGGCGTGCGCCGCAGCCCGCGACCACGTCCAGGGTCGACATGACGAGTCCGGCG
>KL569148.1:5266-7266 GCA_000715635.1 Streptomyces violaceus
GCCGCCTCCAGCGTGTCGTCGTGTTCGGTGTCGTCCGCGCCCCAGCGTGCCTGCCGGAAGCGGGCGTTGTCGTCGAGGGTGACCTTGCCGTCGAGGGCGAGGATCTGTCCCTGCCGGCTGCGGACGAGCGGATTCACCTCGACGAGGAGGGCGTCCTCGCGGACCAGGACCTCCCAGAGCCGTACGAGGACGTCGACGGTCTGCTGCGGCAGTCCGGCCGCCTCGGCGATCTCGCCCGCCTTCGCGGAGGTGACGCCCTCGGCGGGGTCGACGGGGACGCGGGCCACGGCGTCGGGACGGGTGGCGGCAACCTCCTCGATCTCCATGCCGCCTTCCGCCGAGGCGATCGCGAGGAAGCGGCCCGCCGCGCGGTCGAGTACATAGGACACGTAGAACTCGGTCTCGATGTCCACGGGCTGGGCCAGCATCACCTTGCCGACCCGGTGCCCCTTGATGTCCATACCGAGGACCTGACGGGCGGTGAGCTCGGCGGCGGCCGGGTCGGCGGCGAGCTTCACACCGCCTGCCTTGCCCCGGCCACCGGTCTTCACCTGAGCTTTCACCACGACCCGGCCGCCGAGCCGGCGTGCGATCTCACAGGCCTCCTTGGGTGAGTCCGTCACCTCGGCCCGCGGCACCAAGATGCCGTGTTCTTCGAAGAGTTCCCTTGCCTGGTGTTCGTACAGGTCCATTCCGGCTCCTGACTGAAAGTGCCGCACGCCCCCTGGACACCACCCACCGGATGCGGGATAACAAGCTTCATACAGTATTCGTCGACTGTATGCAATGTACTGCGAGCCGTTCCAACACCCCTACGAAGGGACAGGACTTCGCCATGCCCGACGACACCCAAGACGTGATTTCCGGTGGTCATCTCGTAGCCAAGGCGCTGAAGGCCGAGGGGGTCGACCGCATCTACACGCTGTGCGGCGGCCACATCATCGACATCTACGACGGCTGCGTCGACGAGGGCATCGAAGTCGTCGACGTACGCCACGAACAGGTCGCCGCGCACGCCGCCGACGGTTACGCCCGCATCACCGGCAAGCCCGGCTGCGCGGTGGTCACCGCGGGCCCGGGAACGACCGACGCCGTCACCGGTGTCGCCAACGCCTTCCGGGCGGAATCCCCCATGCTGCTGATCGGCGGTCAGGGGGCCCTCACTCAGCACAAGATGGGGTCCCTTCAGGACCTGCCGCACGTCGACATGATGAGCCCCATCACCAAGTTCGCGGCGGCCGTGCCGGACACGGCACGCGCGGCGGACATGGTGTCCATGGCGTTCCGCGAGTGCTTCCACGGCGCGCCCGGTCCCTCCTTCCTGGAGATCCCGCGTGACGTGCTGGACGCCAAGGTGCCCGCGAATAAGGCACGCGTGCCCCAGCCCGGCGCCTACCGCGCCTCGACCCGCTCGGCCGGCGACCCCGAGGCCATCGAGAAGCTCGCCGACCTGCTGGTGCACGCCGAGAAGCCGGCCATCCTGCTCGGCAGCCAGGTGTGGACGACCCGCGGCACCGAGTCGGCCGTCGATCTGGTGCGCACGCTGAACATCCCGGCGTACATGAACGGCGCCGGCCGCGGCACCCTCCCGCCCGGCGACCCGCACCACTTCCAGCTCTCCCGGCGGTACGCCTTCTCCAACGCCGACGTCATCGTCATCGTCGGTACGCCCTTCGACTTCCGCATGGGCTACGGTAAGCGGCTGTCGCCCGAGGCGACCGTGGTGCAGATCGACCTCGACTACCGCACGGTCGGCAAGAACCGCGACATCGACCTCGGCATCGTGGGCGACGCCGGGCTGGTGCTGAAGGCGGTGGCCGAGGCGGCCTCCGGGCACGCTCTTAATGGGTACAGCAACGGCGGCGCGTCCAGGCGCAAGGAGTGGCTGGACGAACTGCGGGCGGCCGAGCAGACCGCTCTGGAGAAGCGGCTGCCGAGCCTGAGGTCCAACGCCTCACCCATCCACCCGTACCGCCTGGTCAGCGAGATCAACGACTTCC
>KL569148.1:7414-8820 GCA_000715635.1 Streptomyces violaceus
GAGGTCCAACGCCTCACCCATCCACCCGTACCGCCTGGTCAGCGAGATCAACGACTTCCTCACCGAGGACTCGATCTACATCGGCGACGGCGGCGACATCGTCACCTTCTCCGGGCAGGTCGTGCAGCCCAAGTCACCCGGGCACTGGATGGACCCGGGTCCCCTGGGCACGCTCGGCGTCGGCGTCCCCTTCGTGCTCGCGGCCAAGCAGGCGCGGCCCGACAAGGAGGTGGTCGCGCTCTTCGGCGACGGCGCGTTCTCCCTCACCGGCTGGGACTTCGAGACTCTCGTCCGCTACGACCTCCCGTTCGTCGGCATCGTCGGCAACAACTCCTCCATGAACCAGATCCGCTACGGCCAGGCCGCCAAGTACGGCAAGGACCGCGAGCGGGTCGGCAACACCCTCGGTGACGTCCACTACGACAAGTTCGCCCAGATGCTGGGCGGTTACGGCGAGGAGGTCCGCGACCCCGCCGACATCGGCCCGGCCCTGAGGCGCGCCCGCGAGTCCGGCAAGCCGTCCCTGATCAACGTCTGGGTCGACCCCGACGCGTACGCCCCCGGAACCATGAACCAGACCATGTACAAGTGAGGTGCCCCGATGACTGCTCCGTCCACCAAGGCCCTCGAAGGCATCCGCGTCCTGGACATGACCCACGTCCAGTCCGGGCCCTCCGCGACCCAGCTGCTCGCCTGGCTCGGCGCGGACGTCGTCAAGCTGGAGGCGCCGACCGGTGACATCACGCGCAAGCAACTGCGTGACCTGCCGGACGTCGACTCCCTCTATTTCACGATGCTCAACTGCAACAAGCGGAGCATCACCCTCAACACCAAGACCGAGCGCGGCAAGGAGATCCTCACCGAGCTGATCCGGCGCTCCGACGTCATGGTCGAGAACTTCGGACCGGGCGCGGTCGACCGGATGGGCTTCACCTGGGACCGCATCCAGGAGATCAATCCACGGATCGTCTATGCCTCCATCAAGGGGTTCGGCGAGGGCCCGTACACCAACTTCAAGGCGTACGAGGTCGTCGCGCAGGCCATGGGCGGGTCGATGTCGACCACGGGTTTCGAGGACGGGCCGCCGCTGGCGACGGGAGCCCAGATCGGGGACTCGGGGACGGGTGTGCACGCCGTGGCGGGGATTCTCGCGGCGCTGTACCAGCGGGAGAACACCGGGCGTGGTCAGCGGGTCAACGTGGCCATGCAGCATGCCGTCCTCAACCTCTGCCGGGTGAAGCTGAGGGATCAGCAGCGGCTGGCACATGGCCCGCTCCGTGAATATCCCAACGAGGACTTCGGCGACGAGGTTCCCAGGTCCGGAAACGCGTCCGGGGGCGGTCAGCCCGGCTGGGCGGTCAAGTGCGCCCCGGGCGGCCCGAACGACTACGTGTACGTCATCGTGC
>KL569148.1:9039-11038 GCA_000715635.1 Streptomyces violaceus
TCAGAGATGTGTATAAGAGACAGGAGTGGGCGACGCCAGAGGCGCGGCTGCCCAAGCTGAACAAGATGTTCCAGCTGATCGAGGAGTGGTCCTCGACGCTGCCCAAGTGGGAGGTGCTGGAGCGGCTCAACGCGCACAACATCCCGTGCGGGCCGATCCTGTCCACGAGGGAGATCATCGAGGACCGGTCGCTGGTCGCCAACGAGATGGTCGTCACCGTCCCGCACCCGCAGCGGGGCGAGTTCGTGACCGTCGGCAGCCCGCTCAAGCTGTCCGACTCCCCCGTCGAGGTGACCGGTTCACCGCTGCTCGGCGAGCACAACGAAGAGGTCTACGTCGGCGAACTCGGCCTCGGCGACGAGGAAGTGCGCCTGCTCAAGTCGAACGGAGTGATCTGACGTGATGGCCGAAGACCGGATCCTGCGGGTGCGCGGCCTCCTCGACTCCGTGCGGGCCGAGGGGCGGGCCGCGCTGACCGCGCCCGAGGGCAAGGTGATCGCCGACGCGTACGGGATCGCCGTACCGGGCGAGGAACTGGCGACCGACGTCGAAGAGGCCGTGGCTTTCGCGGCGCGCTTCGGCGGGCCCGTCGTGATGAAGATCGTCTCGCCGGACATCCTGCACAAGACCGACGCCGGTGGGGTCATCGTCGGCGTCGAGGGCGCCGCCGACGTACGGGCCGCGTTCCACACCATCATCGACAACGCGCGTGCCTACGACGCGGATGCCCGCATCGAGGGTGTGCAGGTGCAGGAGCTGCTGCCCAAGGGGCAGGAGGTCATCGTCGGCGCGGTCACGGACCCGACGTTCGGGAAGGTGGTCGCGTTCGGGCTCGGCGGGGTGCTCGTCGAGGTCCTCAAGGACATCACCTTCCGGCTCGCCCCGGTGGACGCCGACGAGGCGCTGTCGATGCTGGACTCGATCCGGTCGGCGGAGATCCTGCGCGGGGTGCGCGGCCAGGCGGGCGTGGACCGGTGGGCCGTGGCCGAGCAGATCCGCCGGGTGTCCGAACTCGTCGCGGACTTCCCGGAGATCGCCGAGGTGGACCTCAATCCGGTGATCGCGACGGCGGAGGGGGCCGTCGCGGCCGACATCCGGGTGATCCTCGCCGAGTCGCAGCCTGCGCCGCGCCGGAAGTACTCGAGGGACGAGATCCTCGCGTCCATGCGCCGGCTGATGCAGCCGAACTCGGTCGCCGTGATCGGCGCCTCCAACGAACAGGGCAAGATCGGCAACTCCGTGATGCGCAACCTCGTCGACGGGGGCTTCGCCGGGGACATCCACCCGGTGAATCCCAAGGCCGACGACATCCTGGGCCGCAAGGCCTACAAGAGTGTCACGGACGTTCCCGGTGAGGTGGATGTGGCGGTCTTCGCGATCCCCGCCAAGTTCGTGGCCTCGGCCCTGGAGGAGGTGGGACGCAAGAAGATCCCGAACGCCGTACTGATCCCCTCCGGCTTCGCGGAGACCGGCGAGCACGAACTCCAGGCGGAGATCGTGGAGATCGCCGAGCGGCACGGCGTACGGCTGCTGGGGCCGAACATCTACGGCTACTACTCGACCTGGCAGGACCTGTGCGCCACGTTCTGCACGCCGTACGACGTCAAGGGCGGGGTCGCGCTGACCTCGCAGTCGGGCGGCATCGGGATGGCGATCCTGGGTTTCGCGCGCACCACCAAGACGGGTGTGTCGGCGATCGTGGGGCTCGGCAACAAGTCGGACCTGGACGAGGACGACCTGCTGACCTGGTTCGGGGAGGACCCGCACACCGACTGCATCGCGATGCACCTGGAGGACCTCAAGGACGGGCGCGCGTTCGTGGAGGCCGCGCGGGCGACTGTGCCGAAGAAGCCGGTGGTCGTGCTGAAGGCGGGGCGTACGGCGGCGGGCGCGAAGGCGGCCGGTTCGCACACCGGTGCCCTGGCGGGCGACGACGCCGTGTACGACGACATCCTGCGGCAGGCCGGGGTCATCCGGGCCCCTGGGCTGAACGAGATGC
>KL569148.1:11205-19092 GCA_000715635.1 Streptomyces violaceus
CATCCTGCGGCAGGCCGGGGTCATCCGGGCCCCTGGGCTGAACGAGATGCTGGAGTACGCGCGCGCGTTGCCGGTGCTTCCCGCCCCCCAGGGCGACAACGTCGTGATCATCACGGGGGCCGGGGGCAGCGGCGTACTGCTCTCGGACGCGGTGACGGACAACGGGCTGTCGCTGATGGAGATCCCGCCCGACCTGGACGAGGCGTTCCGGAAGTTCATCCCGCCCTTCGGGGCCGCGGGCAACCCGGTGGACATCACCGGGGGTGAGCCGCCGTCGACGTACGAGGCGACGATCCGGCTGGGGATGGAGGACCCGCGCATCCACGCGCTCGTCCTCGGCTACTGGCACACCATCGTCACACCTCCCATGGTCTTCGCGGAGCTCACCGCGCGCGTGGTGGCCGAGTTCCGGGAGCGGGGCGTCGAGAAGCCGGTCGTGGCGTCGCTCGCGGGCGATGTGGAGGTCGAGGAGGCCTGCCAGTACCTCTACGAGCGCGGGGTCGTGGCGTACCCGTACACGACCGAGAAGCCGGTGGCCGTGCTCGGCGCCAAGTACCGCTGGGCGCGGGAGGCGGGAGTGCTGGGGGGCGGTACATGAGGTGAGGGAGCGGGGGGCCGGCCGACGGTGCGCGTCGGCCGGCCCCGGGACCCGCACGCGCACGAAAGGCATGGGACAGGGGGCGCTGGCCAGATCTTTCGACGCAAGGGGTGCAACGCACGTGACAACCACCGACGTTCCACGGGTCGCCGCCCATCGCGAGGTGACCGACAAGAACGGACGCGTCTATCGCATCGGCGAGTCCGACATCGACATCATGGGGCGCAAGCGCAAGTGGATGGTGATCCTGCCCTGGATCGGCATGATGGGCATCTCCTCCGCCGAGTACGCGTTCGCGTCCGCCGAGGACACCCTGCACACGGCGCACCATTGGAACAGCATGCACATCTTCTGGATGATGACCGTGTGGGTCTTCTTCCAGGCCGCGGTGGCCTTCCCCGCGGGCAAGCTGCGTGAGAGCGGAAAGCTGCCGGCCCGCTGGGCGATGATGTGCGGGGCGACGGGCACTCTGCTGGGCTATCTGTCGCTGGCGTTCGCGCCGCATGTCGTCTTCGCCTACATCGGCTTCAGCATGTTCAGCGGCATGGGCGCGGGCATGGTGTACGCCACCTGCGTCAACATGGTCGGCAAGTGGTATCCGGAGCGGAAGGGCGGCAAGACCGGTTTCGTCAACGGCGGTTTCGCCTACGGCTCGGTGCCTTTCGTCTTCCTCTTCAACGGCTACATGGACCTGACCAACTTCCGCTGGGTGCTGGTCTCGGTGGGTGTGTTCCTGGCCGGAATCGTCGCGTTCTCCGGCTTCTTCTTCAAGGACCCGCCGAAGAACTGGTGGCCCGCCGCGATCGACCCGCTCAACCCGCCGAAGGACCCGCGCGCGGCCCGCTCGCTGCGCATGAACCCGCCGGCCGTCCGCCAGTACACCCCCAAGGAGGCCTGGAAGACCGGCCGCGTGGCCCTCATGTGGTTCTGTCTGGCCTGCACGTCCGGCGTGAACATCTTCGGAATCGCCTTCCAGGTGGATATCGGCGAGGAAGCCGGGTTCGCGGGCGGCATCGTGGCCACGGCCATGTCACTGAAGGCGATCGTCAACGGCACCGGTCGCGGTGTCATCGGCTGGCTGTCCGACCTCTACGGCCGCAAGCGGTGCCTGCTCGCCGTGTGCGTCATCCTCGGTCTGTCCCAGTACGGCATCCTCTGGTCGGCCGAGGCCAAGAACCTTCCGCTGTTCCTGATCTTCTCCTCGATCTCCGGCTTCGGCGGCGGGGCCATCTTCCCGATGTTCGCGGCGCTCACCGCCGACTACTTCGGCGAGAACAACAACGCGTCCAACTACGGCATGGTCTACAGCGCCAAGCTCGTCTCCGGTCTGGGCGCGGGTATGGGTGCCGTGGTCGTCAGTGCATGGGGACACTCCGGTGCCTTCATCCTGGCCGGCACCATCTCGCTCTTCGCCGGCTGCGTGGCGGTGTTCCTCAGCCCACCGGGACGCGACAAGGAAGAGAGCCGCATCGTTCCCAATCCACAACCGCTCGGCGAGGACACGGCCTGACCGTGACGCGCCCGGACAGGGCTCGTGGACTGACCGTCCCTCGTGTGAGGAGGCCCCTCCCTGATGCGGGAGGGGCCTCCTATGCCGGTACTGCCCTCAGCACTTCTCCCTCAGGGAGTGCAGGTGCGCGCTGGAGCGGCGCGCGAACGTGAAGGACTCGGCCGGGTTGTCGTGCTCGGCCTGCCAGTGATGGGCCATGCGGTGGCCGCGCAGCCGGGTGACGGCGGAGATGAACCGCTGGTAGTCGATGTCGCCGTCGCCCACGTCGGTCATGTTGTAGCCGTACGGGTTCGACGGGTCGCTCTCGCCGTCCTTCACGTGGAACAGCGGGTAGCGGTCGGGCCGCCTGAGGATGTAGTTCAGCGGTTCGAACGGCGCGGGTGTGCCGTCGGGCCGCTTGGAGAAGCGGAACTGGCCGACGTACGCCCAGTAGATGTCCATCTCCAGGTAGACGAGGTCCGGGTCGGTCTCCTTGAGCAGGATGTCGTAGAGACGGACCTTGGGGTTGTCCGTGGCGAAGGAGAACTCCTCGGAGTGGTTGTGCTGGTAGAACTTCATGCCTCTGGCCTTCGCCGCAGCGCCGTAGGTGTTGAAGTCCTCGGCGGCGCGCTTCCAGGCGTCGACGGTGGAGCCGCAACGGAACGGGCCCGCGGCCGTGCCGATGTGCTTGAGGCCGAGGGCCTGGGCGTCGTCGAGGACCTTGGTGAGGTTCTGGGCGAAGGTGTAGGCGCCCGGGTCGTTGGAGTAGTAGCCGACGTGGCTGCCGATCGGGTTCAGGCCGTGGTTCCGTGCCAGCCGCTTGAGCTGGGCGAGCGTGATGGGGCCCGCGGAGCCCTGGGTGTAGCCGGCGAACTCGACCTCGTCGTAGCCGTATCGCTCCAGTTCGGCGAAGACGGGGCCGAAGCCGAGGGTGGAGACCTTGTCGCGCAGGCTGTAGAGCTGGATACCCAGGCGCCCGGGCGGCAGCACGGGCCGGCCGCGGCCCTTGGCGCCGGACGCGGTGCCGGTGGTGGCGGTGGCGTTGCCGGTGGCACCCGTCGCGTTGCCGGTGGCGGCGGTCGCAGGGGCCGCGGCACCGAGCAGGGCGGCGGCGGTGGCACCGGCGGCGACCCCGAGCATGCCGCGTCTGCTGAGGCGGTGGGTGAGTTCGGGGTCGGGCTGGGAGAAGCGGCTCATGCGTGGAACTCCTCGTGATCGCGGGGCGTTGTCAGTGGTGAGTGCTTCACTTGTGACCAGTCGGGACTGAGGCTCTGTCCTCAGCCGAGACCGGCGAGTTCGAGCAGCAGTGACTTCACATCGGTGGCCGCGACGCGGTCGCCGACAGCACGGGGGGTGGAGCAGATGAGGAGCGGACCGTCGTCGTCGCTCGCCGGGAGGCGGCCGTGGCTGCCGCGAATAGGTGAGGGGTCCAGGGGCACGACCGCCATGCGGTAGCGCATGCCGAGTTTCTTGCGCGCCAGAGCGGTGGCCGCCTTGACCTTGACGTAGGGGTCGAGGGG
Source organism: Streptomyces violaceus (assembly GCA_000715635.1). Lineage (GTDB taxonomy): Bacteria > Actinomycetota > Actinomycetes > Streptomycetales > Streptomycetaceae > Streptomyces > Streptomyces violaceus. Next base: position 14,813 of record KL569148.1, read on the forward strand.
ATCCATGAAGAGCTCGACCGGGTCGTAGCCGGGTTTGCGGTGGATCTCGACGAGCTGCGCGAAGTCGGGCGCCTGGGCGTCGTCGAGCCAGTAGTAGTACGTGAACCAGGCGTCGGGTTCCGCCACGGCGACGAGTTCGCCGGCGCGCGGATGGTCGAGGTGATGGGCCTTCTTGCCTTCGTCGTCGAGGAGTTGGCCGAGGCCGGGCAGACCGTCGAGGGCGGCCCGGGTGGCGTCGAGGTCCTCGGGGCGGCGGACATAGACGTGGGCGATCTGGTGATCGGCGACCGCGAAGGCACGTGACGCCATCGGGTCGAGGTACTCCATGCCGTCCTGCGTGTGCACTTCCAGGAGGCCGGCGCGGCGCAGAGCGCGGTTGATGTCGACGGGCCGGTTCACGCGGGTGATGCCGTACTCGGACAGTGCGACGACCGTGCGGCCCTCGGCGCGGGCGTCGTCCAGGAGCGGGGCCAGGGCGGCGTCCAGGTCGGTGGCCGCCTTCAGGGAGCGCGGGTCGTCGGGGCCGAAGCGCTGCAGGTCGTAGTCGAGGTGAGGGAGGTAGCAGAGCGTCAGATCGGGGTGCCGGGTGCGGATGATGTGGCGGGTCGCGTCGATGATCCACCGGCTGGAGACGAGGTCGGCTCCGGGACCCCAGAAGTGGAAAAGGGGGAACGTGCCGAGTTTGTCGGTGAGTTCGTCGTGCAGCGCGGCCGGCCGGGTGTAGCAGTCGGGTTCCTTGCGGCCGTCGGCGTAGTAGACCGGGCGGGGGGTGACGGTGAAGTCGGTGTCGGCGCCCATGGCGTACCACCAGCAGATGTTCGCGACGGTGTAGCCGGGGTGGGCGCGGCGGGCGGCGTCCCAGAGCTTGTCGCCCGCCACGAGCCCGTTGTGCTGGCGCCACAGGAGGACGTCGCCGAGTTCGCGGAAGTACCAGCCGTTGCCGACGATGCCGTGCTCGGAGGGCATGGTGCCGGTGAGGAAGGTGGACTGGGCGGCGCAGGTGACGGCGGGCAGGACGGTGCCCAGCGGGGCGCGGGAACCGGACTGGCCGAGTGCCTTGAGGTAGGGCATGTGGTCGAGGAGCCGGGGGGTGAGGCCGACGACGTCGAGGACGAGGAGGGGTGTGGGGCCTGCCGGGGCCGGGTGTGTGCCCGGGGCGGAGGGGCGGGTGCTCACGGCAGCTCCTTCAGGCCGAGGTCCGTCAGCAGGTCGCGGGCGAGGGTGAGTTCGGCGGCGATGCCCTCGGCGAGCTGGGCGCGGCCCCTGGGGCGCAGCTCGGGCGGGAGGGCCTGCCAGGTGTAGGTCTCGACCTCCAGGTGGCGGGTGAGCGGGGCCGGGCCGCCGACGAGCCGGGTCAGTGCGGTCCTCAGGACCGGGAGTGTGGAGGTGAGGGGCGCGGCGGGGGCCGCGTGCAGGGGGACGTGGAAGTGGGCGCGCCAGGGTGCGCCGTCCGGCAGGGCGTGGCCCGCGAGGGCCTCGTCGAGGTCGTCGGTTGCGCGCAGGCCGGCGGCGGTGGCGGTACGGGTCTGGTGCAGGAAGCGGGGTTCGGCGAACGCGGAGAGGGCGTCGCGGACCTCGGGCAGATGGGGGTGTTCGGCGTGCAGGGCGGCGGAGAGCTGGGATTTGACGACGGGGACCCGGGCGTCGGTGAGGGCGTCCAGGGCGGTGTCCGGATCTTCGAAGGAGGTGGCGAGATGGCAGGTGTCGACGCAGATGCCGATGCGGTGGTGGGCGATCGCGGTGAGCGGGGCGATGGCGTCGCGGGTGGTCTCGACGACGCAGCCGGGTTCCGGTTCCAGGCCGACGCGGATGGAGCGGCCGGTCAGTTCCTCGATGGCGTCGAGGCGTTGGGCGAGGGTGCGCAGGGCGGTGCGGGCGGTCTCCGCGCGCTCCTCGTCGTACGCGGTGCGCCAGGCGAGGGGCAGGGTGGAGATGGTGCCCTCGGCCACGTCGTCGGGGAGAAGTCCTGCGAGGACCCGGGCCAGGGCGCTGGTGTGGTCGAGGCGTTGCGGGTCGGCCCAGTCCGGCTTGTAGACGCGGTACTTGACCTCTTCGGCGCCGAAGCCCTCGTAGGGGAAGCCGTTGAGGGTGACGACCTCGAGGCCGCGCCGGTCGAGTTCGGTGCGCAGGCCGCGCAGCGCGGAGGGGTCGGTGACGAGGGCGTGGGCGGCGTCCTTGGCGAGCCACAGCCCGATCCCGAGCCGGTCGCGGCCCAGGCGGCGGCGGACGGGCTCGCAGTGGTCGCGGAGCTGGGCGAGGACCCCGTCGAGGGTTTCGGCGGGGTGGACGTTGGTGCAGTAGGCGAGGTGGACGATGGACCCGTCGGGGTGGCGGAAGCGCATGGTTCACACCTCCGCGACGGGGACGCGAGCCGGCTCCTCGCCGTCTCCCGGGCCAAAATCCGGCTCGTGCGGGTCCTTCGGGGCGCCGCGGAGGACGGAGTTGCCCTCGTGAGTGGCTTCCGTGCCGGTGACGTCGAGGTTCAGGCGGCCGCTGAGCCCGTAGAAGGCGACGGGGTTGCGCCACAGCACCCGGTCGACGTCGTCCTCGTCGAAGCCCTCTGCCAGCATCAGGTCGCCGACCTTGCGGGTCTTGAGGGGGTCGCTCCTTCCCCAGTCGGCGGCGGAGTTCACGAGGACCTGCTCGGTGCCGTAGGCGCGCAGGATCGCGACCATCCGTTCCTCGTCCATCTTGGTGTCCGGATAGACGGAGAAGCCCAGCCAGGAGCCGCTGTCCTTGGCCTCCTTGACGGTGGTCTCGTTGAGGTGGTCGACCAGGACGCGTTCCGGGGGCAGGGCGGACTCCCGGACGGCGTCGACGGTGCGGCGCAGGCCGGCGAGCTTGTCGCGGTGCGGGGTGTGCACGAGCGCGGGCAGGCCGTGGTCGGCGGCGAGCTGGAGCTGCGTGGCGAGGGCGTTGTCCTCGGCGGGGGTCATGGAGTCGTAGCCGATCTCGCCGACGGCCACGACGTTGTCCTTGACGAGATACCGGGGCAGTTCGTCGAGGACGGGCACGCAGCGCGGGTCGTTCGCCTCCTTGGGGTTGAGGGCGATCGTGCAGTGGTGGGCGATGCCGTACTGGGCGGCGCGGAAGGGTTCCCAGCCGAGCAGCGCGTCGAAGTAGTCGCGGAAGGAGGCGGGCGAGGTGCGGGGCTGGCCGAGCCAGAAGGAGGGCTCGACGACGGCGCGGACACCGGCGGCGTACATGGCCTCGTAGTCGTCGGTGGTCCGGGAGGTCATGTGGATGTGGGGGTCGAAGATGCGCATCAGGACTCCTTGCCGTGGGGGTGGTCCGTGCCGGGGGCCGGGGTCACGGACTCGGTCAGGTCCAGGACGCGGTTCAGGTCCTCGGGGACGGTGCGGCCGGCGGCGGTGCGCTCGGCGGCGTAGTCGCCCAGCATGCGGGCGAGTTCACCGTCGCCGTGGGCGCGCCGGGGCAGGTCGGCCACGTGCTCGACGGGGACGCCGGTGAACAGGCACTTCAGCACGGCGTGGCGCCAGTCGTGGGGGGCCAGGTGCCGGGCGGCGTACGGGCCGACGGCGGCGGTGAGGAGTCGGGTGTCGTTGGTGCGCAGGGCGTCCTCGACGAGAGGGAGGGCGCCGGGTCCGGACACGAGGTGGGGCAGGGCGTGAAGGACGGCGCGGCGCTCGTCGGCGGTGCCCTGGAAGTACACCCGGGTCAGGGCGTCGGTGCCGGCGCGGGCCGCGTGGAGGATGAGGACCCGGGCGGCGTCGGCGTGCGCGGCACCGCAGCGGCGACCGGCTTCGGCGAGACGCAGCTCCCACGGGGAGATCGGCCCGTGGATGCCGGGGTGGGCGGCGGCCTCGTCGAGGGCGTGCTCGAGCCAGGTGCGCGCGGCTTCGTCGAGGTGGGTGGTGAGGTGGCGACGGAGGTCGGCGGGCGAGGGGGTGCGAGCGGTGTGGGTGCTGTGGGTGTCGTCCTGGGCGTCCCGGGTCTCGGCGTCCTCGGGGGCTTGGGCACTGTCGCTGTTCCCGCGGTCCTGGATGGTGTCCTGGGTGCTGTCGGTTCTCGCCGCCGGTGTGGCGCGGGGCTGGGTCATGGGGTGCTGCTCCCTTCAGGGGTGGCGGAGGGAGCGCCGTGGGGTGGCGCGGCCTGCTGGAGGGCCGGAGCGGGGTGGGGCGACGCGGTGGCCGCGGTCCGCTCGGCGTGGCGGAGGAACGGGAGGGAGTGTGCGGCGAAGTGCGGGCCGGCGTGGGAGTGCCGGGGCAGTTCGACGACGGTCAGGCCCTGGTAGCCGGTCGCGGCGAGGGCCGCCAGGA
>KL569148.1:19284-23001 GCA_000715635.1 Streptomyces violaceus
CGGCGGGAAGTCGATCTCCCCGTCTCCGAAGGGGAGGTGCTCGTGGACGCCGCGCCGCATGTCCTCGATCTGGACGTGCCGCAGCCAAGGAGCGGCGGCGCGCACGCAGTCGGCGGGAGAGAGGGGTTCGAGGCACTGGCAGTGGCCGAGGTCGAGAGTGAGGCCGAGAGGCTCGGGATCGCCGAGCGTGCGGCGGAGGTGGTGGAAGTCGGCCAGGGTGGCGAGGAGGTGACCCGGTTCGGGTTCGACGGCGAGCTGGATCCCGGCGGAGGCGGCGGCGTCCAGGACGGGCGTGAGGGCCTCGGCGAGACGCTTCCACGCGGTGTCCGTGTCGGTGCCCTCCGGGAGGACGCCGCTGAAGCAGTGGACCGCGTGGGCGCCGAGGTCGGCCGCGACCCGCACGGCTCGGACGAGGAGGCCGCTCCGGCGCGCCCGGTCACCGGGGTCCGGGTCCAGCAGGGAGGGGCCGTGTTTGCGGCGCGGGTCGAGCACGTAGCGGGCGCCCGTCTCCACCGTGACGCTCAGTCCGAGCGCGTCCAGCCGCCGCGCGACCCGTCGGGTGCGGGCGGCGAGGTCAGGGGCGAGGGGGTCGAGGTGCATGTGGTCGAGGGTCAGACCGACGCCGTCGTAGCCGAGGTCGGCGAGGAGGGAGAGCGCGTCGTCGAGCCGGAGGTCGGCGAGACCGTTGGTGCCGTAGCCGAAGCGGAGGGGCTGGAGGGGATCGAGAGGAGAGTTCTGCGGACTCACGTCACGCTCACCTTCTTCGCGAACCTCGCTCCCAGCGGGGCCAGGGCCGCGATGAGGAGGGCCGTGGCCGTGCCCTTGGAGCGGGCGGTCAGGGTGGCCTGAAGGGGGATCGTGGCGCGGACGCCGGCTCCGACGGCTCGTTGGGTGAGCGGAGGTGAGGGGTTGAGCGTGGCATGGAAGTAGGGGCGGGCGGTGGCCGTGACGTAGGCGGCCGCGAGAGCGGTGGTGAGGTGTGCCGCAGGTTTCCAGCCGAGCGCGGTTCCTGGAGGCCGAGTCGTTCGTGGCCCGAGAGGGTCACGAGCGGCTGGCCCTCGGTGCTCTGAAGGGCGGTGCGTCACCACACGGGTCAGCAGGGCGGTCGTCGCGAGCGCCGCCAAGGGGGCCAGAGGCGAACCGCCTTGGGCTTCCTGGCGGGAGACCGTCGTGACGGCCAGTGTGTGGGTGCCGAGGAGGGCCGCTGAGGGGACTGCCGGTCGGGTGCGGCCGGACGTCGCGGCGGCTCCCAGGAGCAGGTCGAGTCCACGAGCTGCGGCCATGGCCACGGGGCCCGCGGGTGTGTGCTTCAGGCCGAGGTCGTACGCCCAGACGGTGGCTGCCAGGGGCGCGGCGACGGCCAGGGCGGGGCGGCCGGCGCGGGCGGCCAGGGCCAGCCCCGCCCCGGTGAGGGCACAGGCCGCCGTGAGGGCGGCGGCCGGGCGGATGCGGCCCGAGGGCAGGGGGCGGTGCGGGCGTTCGACGGCGTCGATGTCGCGGTCCGCCCAGTCGTTGAGGGCCATGCCGGCCTCGTAGAGGCAGAGGGAGGAGCCGACGGCGAGCAGGGTGCGGGCGTTGGGTGCCGCGCCGGTCGCGGCCGTGCCGGCCAGGGCGTCGCCCGGGACGCTGAACAGGGCTGGCAGACGCAGGAGTTCGGCCCAGGCACGCCGACGCGAGCGGCCGGTGCATGCGCAGGGGGACGTGGCACCGGCGCTGCCTCCAGGAGCGGCTGGGGACGCGCCCTCAAGGCATCCGCATGAGCTGTTGCGTAGCGTCACAGCGCCTCCCCCACGTCGTCCGGGTGCTCCACCGGCCCCACGCCATGGCCCTCTTCATCGGCCCGCCCCAGGCTCCGCCCGAACCGGGCCAGTTCCTCGTACTGCTCGGCAAGACCGGACGGCCCTTCCCCGACGGGGTCCTTGAAGTAGAAGCCGAGGGCGTCGAGCGGACCGGACAGCCCTGCCTCGTGGGCGCGGGCCGTGAGCCGGGCCAGGTCCAGCACCAGGGGTGCCGCGAGCGCCGAGTCGCAGCCCTGCCAGATGGTCTGGAGGATCATGCGGGCGCCGAGGAAGCCGTCGAAGGCGATGTGGTCCCAGGCGGTCTTCCAGTCGCCGAGGGCCGGGACGTCGTCGATGTGCACCTCGCCCTCGGGGACGGTGCCGAGGGTGTCGGCGAGGACGCGTTCCTTGCCGGCGTTCTTCGCCGCGGCGGCGGCCGGGTCGGCGAGGGCGGCGCCGTCGCCGCCGCCCAGCAGGTTCGTTCCGGACCAGGCCCGGACCCTCAGCGCCCGCTGCGCGAACATCGGGCCCAGCACCGCCCGCAGCAGTGTCTGTCCGGTCTTGCCGTCCCGGCCGGCGTACGGCAGGCCGCTGCGCTCGGCCTCGCGGGCGGCGGCGGGGTGGTGCATGCCTTCGGAGGGGGTGAAGTTGACGTAGGGGCAGCCCGCGCGCAGGGCCGCCAGCGCGTACAGGGTGCTGGCCGGCGGCGGGGCGTCGGGCCCTTGGGACGCGGGTTCGGTGGAGGCGACGTTCACCACCACGGCCCGCTCCAGTTCATGGCGGTGCACGAAGTCGCGTATGTCGTCGGCGAAGACCGTGATCAGCTCGGCCTCGCTCCTGGTGTCCCCCGAGGTGGGGCCACCGGGCCTGATCTCCCGGTCGGCGGCCTCCAGTTCGGCGGCGACGGCGGTGGCGACGCCCGGCGGGAGGACACCGCCGGCGGTCAGGATCTCAGCGCGCTTGGGCAGGGGGCAGTCGAGGGTGTCGTGGCCGCCGAAGACGAGATCGGACAGCGCGGGCAGGCCGCTGTCGGTGAACGCCGGGGTCTCGGTCACCATGCCGGTGGGCGGGTGCAGTCCCGCGGTGATGGCGGCGCACCCCGTGACGACGGTGGTGGCGACGGAGCCTCGGGCTCCGATCAGCCACACCCCCACACGCGGTCGGGAGAGGGACGCGGACATGGGCAGCCTCCTGATCGTGCGCGAACCCGAGGGGGAAGGGAGACGGCGGGCGGGGGTCCGGCGTCCCCCGCCCGCCGCCGTTCAGTCGCCCTTGACGGGCATTTCCTTCAACTGGATGTTGCGGAAGGAGACCTGGTCGTCGGCGCCATGGTTCTGGAGGCCGATGTAGCCGTCGGTCAGGCTCCGCTGGGGGTCCTTGTTGGTGAAGTCGTTGATCTTGACTCCGTTGAGGAACACCTGGAGGCGTTCGCCCTGGACCTTGATCTCGTAGGAGTTCCACTGGCCTGGCGGCCGCAGGACCTGGTCACGGGCCTTGATGTTCGCCGACTTGAACGAGTAGACGGAGCCCGTGGTGCGGTCGGCCGCGTCCGTGGCGTCGATCTGGATCTCGTAGCCCTTGTTCACCGCGGACCAGGGGTCGTCGGAGGCGGGGAAGCCCACGAAGATCCCGGAGTTGTCGTCGCCCCGCATCTTCCAGTCGAGCTTGAGGGAGTACGACTTCAGCTCCTTGGCCTGGTACCAGAGCAGGCCCATGCCGCCCTCGGACTCCATCACGCCGTCCTTGACGGCGAACTTGCCGGGGCCGGCCTGCTTCCAGCCGTCCAGGGTCTGGCCGTTGAAGATCTTCCGGTAGTCCTTGCCCGGCTTGCAGTCCGCCTTCACCTGGCCGGTGGCGTACTGGAGGCCGCCGAGCAGATGGGCCCGGAAGGCCTCCTCGGCGTAGGACTCCTTGGTGTGGCCGCCGCCGGTGTAGAAGG
>KL569148.1:23249-23559 GCA_000715635.1 Streptomyces violaceus
CCGCCGGTGTAGAAGGACCGGCCGCCGCCGTAGCTCTGGCACCAGGCGATCGGGTGGTCGCCCTTCATGTTCCCGCCCTGGTAGGTGGTCTCGTCCAGGGTGGCGAGGATCTTGGCCTGCGCACGCGGGTTGGTGCGGTAGTTGTACCACTCGTCGGTGCGTTCCCAGGCGTCGCCCAGGTGCGCGGTCGACGGGTGGTCGTGGTCCTCGACGCGCACGGTGGCCTTCTGGTTGGCCGGGTGCGAGTCGAAGTAGGCACCGACGAGGCCGCCGTAGAACGCCCAGTCGTACTCCTGTCTCTTATACACAT
>KL569148.1:23696-24484 GCA_000715635.1 Streptomyces violaceus
CCCATGTATCCACCGCCACCCGCCACGTAGTTCTCGAACGCCTGCTGCTGCTCGGCGTTGAGCACGTCACCGGTGGTGGACAGGAAGGCCACCGCGTCGTACTTGGCGAGGTTGGCCGTGGTGAACTGCTTTGCCTCCTCCGTCGCGTCGACCGTGATGCCGGCCGGGCCGCCGAGCTCCTTCAGCGCGGTGATGCCCGCCGGGATGGAGTCGTGCCGGAAGCCGGCGGTCTTGGAGAAGACCAGAACCTTCTTGCCTCCCTTGAACGGTTCCTTGGAGAACTCGAAGTCGTCCACGTCGTACAGCGCGCCCTCGCCGCCCTTGAAGACCAGGTAGATGTCCGTGGTCTTCTTCGGCAGTGACCGCAGGGGCACGTCGACGTTCTGGAAGGTCTCCCAGCCGCCGGTCGGCGGGATGTACGCCGAGCCGTGCAGCGGTCCGTCGGGCGAGCCGGTGCGCAGTTCGATGAAGCCGCCCGCCCCGCCGGAGGAGGCCCGCACGGTCATCTTCTTCTGCCCGTCGAACCGGTAGGGGGTGAAGGAGATCCAGTCGCCGTCGTCGATGTTGCCTACGGTCTTGCCGCCGTTGGCGCCGGTCTTGTCGATCACCGACACGCCCGACTGGGTCGTGAAGTGCTCGCCCTGGCGGTGCAGCGGCTGGAGCACGGTGCGGGCGGTGCCCGTCAGGGCCTCCTGGCCGTTGGCGCCACCATCGGTGTAGCCGGCGCCGACGACGCCGTAGATGTCGGCGTTGGGGTCGTGGCCGCCGTCACCGGGGGGCGGCTTCAG
>KL569148.1:24697-26080 GCA_000715635.1 Streptomyces violaceus
CTTCAGGGTGCCCTCGCAGCCCATCTCGCTGGTCAGCTCGTGGGCGTGGGAGTCGTGGCCGAGGCTGTAGACGACCTTGACCTTGGAGCAGTCGACCGTCTCCTCGGGGTCGGTGACGGTCACCTTGAACGGGACGGGCTTGCCGAACTCGGCCAGGGCACCGTTGCCCGGGATGTCGATCCGCACCTTGGGCTCGGTGTTGCCGACCACGATCCGGGTGCTGGCGTTGCCGGTGTTGCCCTCGGCGTCCTTGGCGGTGAAGGTGGCGGTGTAGGTGCCGACCTTCTTGTACTTGTGGGTGGGGTTGAGACCCTCGCCCTTGGTGCCGTCGCCGAAGTCCCAGCTGTAGGTGAGGTCCGGGGAGTCCGCGTCCTTGGCCGAGCCGGTGAACTTGACCTTCAGACCGGCCGCTCCGGACGTCTTGTCGGCGCTCACCTCGGCGATCGGCGAGAAGCCGTCCTCGGCGTTCTCGATCCGGTACAGCGCGGAGTTCTCGTCGCCCTGGAACCAGGAGACGCCGTAGTCGAGGACGTAGAGCGCGCCGTCGGGGCCGAACTCCATGTCCATGATCTGGGTACCGGTCCACGGGAAGTCGTTGATCTTCGCGACGGAGCCGTCCGGTCCGTCGGCGGTCTGCTCGATCCGCTTGATCCAGCGGCGGCCGAACTCACCCGCGAAGAAGTCGCCGTCGTACGCCTCGGGGAACTTCACGCTGGAGTCGAGCTCGGGGTCGTAGCGGTAGACCGGGCCGGCCATCGGGGACTCGGAGCCGCTGCCGAACTCGGGCACCGACCCGTCGTCGTACGGGATCCAGGCGGCCTGCGCGGGCGGCAGGTCGACCAGGCCGGTGTTGTACGGCGAGGTGTTCTTCGGGGCGGCGCAGTCGAACTTCTCGCCGGACTCCTTGGTGGCGAAGTCGTAGTCGACGTAGGCGTCGTTGTCGCCGGTGCAGAACGGCCAGCCGAAGTTGGCCGCCTTGGTCACCTTGGCGAACTCGACCTGCCCTGCCGGGCCGCGCTTCGGGTCGGCGGCGCCCGCGTCGGGGCCGTAGTCGCCGACGTACACGATGCCGGTCTTGTCGTCGACGCTCATCCGGAACGGGTTGCGGAAGCCCATCGCGTAGATCTCGGGACGGGTCTTCTCCGTGCCGGGGGCGAAGAGGTTGCCCTGCGGGACGGTGTACGAGCCGTCCTCGGCGACCTTGATCCGCAGGATCTTGCCGCGCAGGTCGTTGGTGTTGGCCGAGCTGCGGCGGGCGTCGAAGGCGGGGTTGCGGCCCTCGCGGTCGTCGATCGGCGTGTAGCCGTCGGACGCGAAGGGGTTGGAGTCGTCACCGGTCGACAGGTAGAGGTTGCCGTCCGCGTCGAAGTCGATGTCGCCGCC
>KL569148.1:26272-26672 GCA_000715635.1 Streptomyces violaceus
GATGCCGCGGGAGGCCGCGACGTCCAGGACCTTCTTCTCGCTGGCCGTGTTCAGCGTGCCGTTGGCGTTCAGGACGAAGCGGGAGAGGCGGTTGACGCCGTCGAACTTCTTGAAGTCCTCGGCGGTGCCGGTCTCCGGGGCGTCGCCCGCGGGAGTGTCGAGCGGCGGGGCGTAGTAGAGGTAGATCGCCCGGTTGTTCTTGAAGTCCGGGTCGATGCCGACGCCCTGGAGGCCCTCCTCGTCGTGGCTGTAGACGGGGATCTTGCCGGCGACCTTGGTGACGCCTCCCTGGTCGGTGAGGCGCAGCGTGCCGTCGCGCGCGGTGTGCAGCACGCTGCGGTCCGGGAGCACGGCGAGCGACATCGGCTCGCCCGTCTCGGGTTCGCCCTTGGCGAGCGGC
>KL569148.1:26887-28657 GCA_000715635.1 Streptomyces violaceus
TGCTGGAACTGGCCCTCGGCGGCTGCCGGTTCGTCGTGTTCCGGGTGGCCGGGGTGAGCGCCGGCGACGGTGGCCGGGGTGCACACGGCCAGGAGCAGGCCGGTGAACAGGGCGAGGGCGGTGCGGAGTTGGGGACGCCTCGCGGCGCGGGCGCTTCTTGGTCTGGTTCTGTGCACGAAGTCCCTCCGGGAACGGGGTGGGCCGTACGGGATGGGTGCGAAGACGTGCGGTGCGGGCGCCGGGGTGCGCCGTCACCCCGGAGGTGTGTGACCTGAACCCAAGAAAGGTGCGTGGTTCAGCTGTTGAACGCGGCGTCGAAGGACGCGCTCGGTGGGTCGAAGTCGAAGGCCTTCAGCCGGGTCAGCGCCTCGGGCGCCCCCTGGAGCCGGTCCATGCCGGCGTCCTCCCACTCGACCGAGACCGGGCCCTGGTAGTCGATGGAGCGCAGCATCCGGAAGACGTCCTCCCACGGGACGTCGCCGTGCCCGGCGGAGACGAAGTCCCAGCCGCGCCGAGGGTCGCCCCAGGGCAGGTGGGAGCCGAGCCGGCCGTTGCGTCCGTCGAGGCGCTTGCGGGCCTCCTTGCAGTCGACGTGGTAGATCCGGTCGCGGAAGTCCCAGAGGAAGCCGACCGGGTCGAGGTCCTGCCACACGAAGTGCGAAGGGTCGAAGTTGAGGCCGAAGGCGGGGCGCCGGCCGACCGCCTCCAGCGCGCGGACCGTCGTCCAGTAGTCGTAGGCGATCTCGCTGGGGTGCACCTCGTGCGCGAACCGCACGCCCTCGGCGTCGAAGACGTCCAGGATCGGGTTCCAGCGGTCGGCGAAGTCCTGGTAGCCACGTTCGATCATCGCGTCGGGGGCGGGCGGGAACATGGCGACCAGGTGCCAGATGGCGGAGCCGGTGAAGCCGATGACGGTGTCGACACCGAAGGCGGCCGCGGCACGCGCGGTGTCCTCCATGCGTTGCGCCGCCCGCTGCCGGACCCCTTCCGGGTCCCCGTCTCCCCACACCGCGCCCGGCACGATGGCCTGGTGGCGTTCGTCGATGATGGCGTCACAGACCGCCTGGCCGACGAGGTGGTTGGAGACGGCCCAGCACTCGAGGCCGTACTTGTCGAGCAGAGCCCGGCGGCCGTCGAGATACCCCGGGTCGGAGAGCGCCTTGTCGACTTCGAAGTGGTCGCCCCAGCAGGCGAGTTCGAGGCCGTCGTAGCCGAAGTCGCGGGCGAGTCGGCAGACCTCCTCCAGGGGCAGGTCCGCCCACTGGCCGGTGAACAGCGTGAACGTACGCGGCATCCGCGTCAGCCTCCTCAGACCGCGATCGGCGTGTAGACGGAGTTCTTCTCGGCGCTCTCCTCGACCGCCGCGAGCACGCGCTGCACCTGCAGCCCGTCGGCGAAGGAGGGTTCGGGGCGGCGGCCCTCGGCGACGGCGTGGACCAGGTCGCGGGCCTGGTGGACGAAGGTGTGCTCGTAGCCGAGGCCGTGGCCCGGCGGCCACCAGGCGTCCAGGTAGGGGTGGTCGGGTTCGGTGACGAGGATCCGGCGGAAGCCGGCCTCCGCGCCCGGCTCGGTGCCGTCGTGGAACGACAGCTCGTTGAGCCGTTCCAGGTCGAAGGCGAGCGAGCCGCGCTCCCCGTTGAGTTCGATGCGCAGGGCGTTCTTGCGGCCGGTGGCGTAGCGGGTGGCCTCGAAGGAGGCCAGGGCGCCGGAGGGGAAGCGGGCGGTGAACAGGGCGGCGTCGTCCACGGTCTGTCTCTTATACACATCTCT
>KL569148.1:28820-31012 GCA_000715635.1 Streptomyces violaceus
CGAGACGGCGGACAGCCCGCTCGTGGCGCCGGTGGGCAGCGGCCGCTCCCGTACGAAGGTCTCGGTCAGCGCGGAGACGCCCGCCAGCCGCTCCCCCGTCAGATACTGCGCGAGGTCGATGATGTGCGCGCCCAGGTCGCCGAGCGAGCCCGAGCCGGCCTGCTCCCTGCGCAGCCGCCAGGTCAGCGGGAAGTCCGGGTCGACCAGCCAGTCCTGGAGGTACGTCACGCGCACGTGCCGCAGCCTGCCCAGGCGGCCCTCGTCGACCATCCGGCGGGCCAGGGCGGCGGCCGGCACCCGGCGGTAGTTGAAACCGACCATCGCCACCTGGCCGCGTGCGTACGCCTCTTCGGCCGCGCGTTCCATCGAAGCTGCTTCCTCGACGGTGTTGGCCAGGGGCTTCTCGCACAGGACGTGCTTGCCGGCGGCCAGGGCCGCGAGGGCGATCTCGGCGTGGCTGTCGCCGGGGGTGCAGATGTCGACGAGGTCGATGTCGTCCCGTTGGACGAGGGCACGCCAGTCGGTCTCGGTGGAAGCCCAGCCGTGCCGGTCGGCCGCCGCCCTTACGGCGTCCCGGTCCCGGCCGCAGATCGCGGCCTGCACCGGGTTCAGCGGCAGGTCGAAGACGCGGCCCGCGGTGCGCCAGCCCTGCGAGTGGGCGGCGCCCATGAAGGCGTAGCCCACCATCCCCACGCGCAGGGGTGGCTTGCCTGCCTCCTCGGTCCCTTCTGACTGCTGCTGCGGCTGTCCCATGTGGGAGTCCTCCTCGTCCTGGTCGGGGTCGCGCACGTGGGGGGTGCGGGGGCGGAACCGGTCACCGGAAGCCGGTGGGCATGTACTGGTCGACGTTGGTCTTGTCGACGACGGCCGAGTAGAGCGTGATCGACGCGGGGATCTCGAACTCGGCCATGCCGCCGATGCCCTTGCCCTGGCCGAGGGCGCGGGCGAGGTCGATCGCGGAGGCGGCCATGGTGGGCGGGTACAGCACCGTCGCCTTGAGCACGCCGTCGTCCTGCTTGATGGCCTGGAAGGCGGAGAGCGCGCCCGCGCCGCCGACCATCAGGAAGCCGTCGCGCCCGGCCTGCTCGATGGCCCGCAGCGCGCCCACGCCCTGGTCGTCGTCGTGGTTCCACAGCGCGTCGAACTTGGACTGGGCCTGGAGCAGCTGGGCCATCTTGGCCTGGCCTGACTCGACGGTGAAGTCGGCGGCCTGGCGGGCGACCTTCTTGATGTTGGGGTAGTTCTTCAGGGCGTCGTCGAAGCCCTTGGTGCGCTGCTTGGTCAGCTCCAGGTTGTCCAGGCCCGCCAGTTCGATGACACGGGCGCCCGACTTGCCCTTGAGCTTCTCGCCGATGTAGTGCCCGGCGTTGAGGCCCATGCCGTAGTTGTCGCCGCCGATCCAGCAGCGGTAGGCCTGCGGGGTGTTGAAGATCCGGTCGAGGTTGACGACCGGGATGCCCGCGCGCATCGCCTTCAGCCCGACCTGGGTGAGGGCCTTGCCGTCGGCGGGCAGCACCACCAGGACGTCGACCTTCTTGTTGATGAGGGTCTCGATCTGGCCGATCTGCTGGGCGGTGTCGTTGGAGCCCTCGGTGATCTCCAGGGTGACGTCCGAGTACTTCTCGGCGCGCTCCTTGGCGTTGTCGTTGATGGCGTTGAGCCAGCCGTGGTCGGCCTGCGGTCCGGCGAAGCCGATGGTGACCTTCTTACCGGGCTTGTCGTCGGCGGGCTGGTCGTTCCCGGCCGGCTCGTCCTTGGAGTCGGAGGGCTCGTTGCTGGTGCAACCGGTGAGGAGGGCACCGGCGGAGACGGCGGCGGCCCCGAAGAGCAGTCCTCTGCGGCTCGTGATCTCTGTCATGGCGGTGAACCCTTTCCTCAGGTCGTGCTCGCGGTACGGCGCTGGACCAGCACGGCGGCGACGATGATCGCGCCCTTGGCGATCTGCTGGACGTCGCTCTGCAGGTTGTTCAGGGCGAAGATGTTGGTGATCGTGAAGAAGATCAGGACGCCGAGCACGGAGCCGGTGATGGTGCCGCGGCCGCCGGTGAGCAGGGTGCCTCCGATGATGGCGGCGGCGATGGCGTCGAGTTCGTAGAGATTGCCGTTGGTGTTCTGGCCGGAGCCGGACAGGACGATCAGCAGGAAGGCGGCGATGCCGCAGCACAGCCCGGACAGCAGGTAGAGGTAGAGCC
>KL569148.1:31266-33643 GCA_000715635.1 Streptomyces violaceus
GCCGAAGGTGGTGCGGTTGAGCACCAGCCAGCCGATGACCGTCACGACGGCGAAGACCAGGACCAGGGGCGGGACGCCGAGGATGTAGGCGTCGCGTTCGCCCAGGTCGAGGACGGAGGGCACGGTGACGATCTGTGTCTTGCCGTCGGTGATCTGCAGGGCGAGGCCGCGGGCGGAGGCCAGCATGGCGAGGGTGGCGATGAACGGCACCATCGCGCCGTAGGCGATGAGCACTCCGTTGACCAGACCGCAGCCCACTCCGACGATCAACGCCGTGAAGAGGATGCCGGCGAAGCCGTACTCCTGGGTGGCGACCGTGGTCGCCCACACCGAGGCGAGGGCGACGATCGCGCCGACCGACAGGTCGATGCCGCCGGAGATGATGACGAAGGTCATGCCGACGGTGACGACGCCGACCACGGAGGCCTGGGTGAGAACCAGTTGCAGGTTGCGGGTGTCGAGGAACTCGTCGGGCTTGGTGATGCCGCCGACGATGATCAGCGCGGCGAGCACGCCGAGCAGGGAGAGGGTGCGGACGTCGGCGCGGGCCGGCAGGCCGCGCCAGGCCGGGGGCCGGGCCTGGGGCACCTTGTCGGTGCTGTCCCTCGGTGGGGAGACGGGCTGCGTCATGACGCCGGGCTTCCTTCCATGACCAGGTCGAGTACGCGGTGTTCGTCGAGTTCGCGCGCGGGTGCCGTGTGGACGACACGGCCCTCGCGCAGCACCAGGACGCGGTCGGCGAGGCCGAGCACCTCGGGCACCTCGCTGGAGACCAGCAGCACGGCGAGGCCTTCATCGGCCAGCCGGCGGACGACGGCGTACAGTTCGGCGCGCGCGCCGACGTCGACGCCGCGGGTGGGTTCGTCGAGCAGCAGCACCCGGCAGCCGCGCAGCAGCCAGCGGGCCAGGACGGCCTTCTGCTGATTGCCGCCGGACAGGGTGCGCACGGGCACGGACGGGTTGTCCGGCCTGAGCGACAGCTCGCGCGTCGCGGCCCGGGCGGCACCGAGTTCGGCGCCCCGGTCGATCCAGCCGCCGCGCGAGAAGCGGGACATGGAGGAGACCGACACATTGCGGGTGACGGACTCCAGCATCAGCAGGGCCTGGGCCTTGCGTTCCTCGGGGGCGAGCCCGAGTCCGGCCCGGACGGCGGCCCGTACGCTGCCCGGCTTCAGGGGCTTACCGTCGACCAGTACCTGACCGGACGTCGGTTTGCGGGCCCCGTAGACGGTCTCCAGGATCTCGGAGCGGCCCGAGCCGACGAGTCCGGCGAGGCCGACGATCTCACCGGGCCGCACCTCGAGGTCGAAGGGCTCGAACTCCCCTTGGCGGGACAGCCCTTGAATCCGGAGAACCGATTCACCGGTCGGCGGGGAGACGGGCCGGTCGGGGAAGACGTACTCGACGTTGCGGCCCGTCATCAGCGCGACGACCTCACGGGTCGGCGTCGACTTCGCCGGCAGCCCGTTCGCGACGGCCCGCCCGTCCTTCAGCACGGTGACCCGGTCGCCGATACGGCGGATCTCCTCCAGACGGTGCGAGATGTAGACGACGGCGACACCGGCGGCGGTGAGATCGCCGACGATTCGGAAGAGGTTGTCGACCTCGTCCGGGTCGAGGGCGGCGGAGGGTTCGTCCATCACGATGAGCCGCACGTCGTGGGAGAGCGCCCGGGCCATGGACACGATCTGCTGCTGCGCGGCCGACAACTCCCCGACCAGGCGGGCCGGATCGACCTCCGGATGCCCGAGTCGCTCGAGAAGGGCGGCGGTCGAGGCCTTCGCCGCCTTCCCGCGTACGACGAACCCGGCGGCGGTCGGCTCGTGGCCGAGGTGGACGTTCTCGGCGACCGACAGATGCTCCACCAGGTCGAGTTCCTGGTAGATGGTGGCGATGCCGAGTCGCATGGCGGCGATCGGCGAGCGGAGCGTGACCTCCTCGCCGCGCCAGCGGATGGTACCGGTGTCGGGTTGGTGGGCACCGGCCAGGACCTTGATGAGGGTCGACTTGCCGGCGCCGTTCTGGCCGAGCAGGCAGTGCACCTCACCGGCCTGGACGTCGAGGTCGACGCCGTCGAGCGCCCGGACTCCGGGGAACGACTTGGTGATGCCGGACATGCTGAGCAGCGGTGGTTCTGGTGCCATGCGAATTCCCCTTGGCGGGCGGGCCGGTTTCAGGGCAGGGCAGAGCAGGGCTGGGTACGAGAGCGTCGTGCTGTACGTGCTGACGTGCGCTTACGCGGGTGAGAACAGGTGATCGCTGATGAGCCGGGCCGCGCCGATGACACCGGCGGCGGGTCCCAACTCGCCCAGGACGATGGGCAGGTTGCCGGTCGCCAGCGGCAGCGACTGGCGGTAGACCTGGGTACGGATCGCGG
>KL569148.1:33886-34028 GCA_000715635.1 Streptomyces violaceus
GGGTACGGATCGCGGCGAGCAGCGTGTGGCCGAGGCCGGTCACCCCGCCGCCGATCACCACCAGGCCCGGGTTGAAGAAGCTGACCAGGCCGGCGATGACCTGGCCGGTGTGATTGCCGCCCTCGCGGATCAGATCGAGTGC
>KL569148.1:34320-36937 GCA_000715635.1 Streptomyces violaceus
CGGCTCGCGAGCTCCGCCGAAAGCCCCTGCTGGGCGGCCTCCGTGGCGTCGCGGGCAAGGGCCGCCCCGCTGAAGTGGGCCTCCAGGCAGCCCCGGTTGCCGCAGGCGCAGGGACGGCCGTCGGGCACGGCCTGGATGTGCCCGATGTCGCCGGCGCTGCCCGTCGTGCCGCGGTAGACCTCACCGCCGACGACGATGCCGCAGCCGATGCCAGTGCCGATCTTGACGCAGAGGAAGTCGGCGACGGTGCGCGCGACGCCCGCGTGCTGCTCTCCCATCGCCATGAGGTTCACGTCGTTGTCGACCATGACCGGGCAGCCGAGTTCCTGGCTGAGCGCCTCCCGCACGGGGAAGCCGTCCCAGCCGGGCATGATCGGCGGTGCCACCGGGATGCCCTCGGGGAAACGGACCGGGCCCGGGACGCCGATACCGGCGCCGTCGAACCCCTCCGCGAGCCCGGAGGCCCTCAGTTTCGCGGCCATGGCCAGGACCTGCTCGAAGACCGCGACCGGGCCTTCGCGTACGTCCATGGGCTGGTTGATGTGGCCGAGGGTCTCCAGTTCGGCGTTGGTGACGGCGACGTCGACCGAGGTCGCGCCGATGTCGACGCCGAGGAAGCGCAGACCGGGGTTGAGCCGGATGTTGTGGGAGCGGCGGCCGCCGCGCGAGGCGGCGAGTCCGTCGGCCACGACCAGCCCCGTCTCCAGCAGCCGGTCCACCTCCACGGCGAGCTTGGACCGCGAGAGGTCGACCTGGTCGCCCAACTGGGCACGGGAGTTGGGGCCGCCGTCGCGCAACAGCGTGAGCAGTCGGGCCTGGTGGGCGTTTCCGGGTCGTGCGGTCATACGTCTCACGAGCCCCTCCCCGCCTCGATCGGCCTGTGCGCGCCGGTTTTCCGCCACATCAGTGGCTTGCTTTCGGAGGGAACGTAGCAGCGGCTGCCGGAGGTGGGAAGAAGTCGCGCAGGAATTGCCCTCTACTTTTTCCACTCACAGGACAAAGACGCGAGGGGCGGGTGTGAGCTGGCAGCCCAGGGGTCCTACGAACGCGCCCGCGCGTGATACGACCGCCGCGTGTGCTCCGTGTGTTCGCGCATCAGTTGAGTCGCCCGCTGTTCGTCCCGGTCGGCGATCGCGGCGATCAGTTCGCGGTGTTCGATCCAGGACTGGTGGCCGCGCTGGCGGGCCACCGGCGTGTAGTACCAGCGCACACGCCGGTCGACCTGGGCGGCGAGTTCGGCGAGGACGGCGTTGCCGGCGAGCTCCATGATCTTGGCGTGGAAGCGGGCGTTCATGGCGACGGCGCCGTCCACGTCGTCGGCCTCGACGGCCCTCTCGCCCTCCGCACAGAGGGTTTCCAGGGCGGTGAGGCCCGCGCTGTTCGCGTTCGCCGCCGCGAGTCGGGCCGCCTCGGCCTCCAGGAGCGTACGGACCGTGAGGAGCTGGTCGGCCTCCTCCTCCGTCGGCTCGTGGACGAACGCGCCCTGGGCGGGCCGCAGATCGACCCACCCCTCGGTGTTGAGCCGCTGCAACGCCTCGCGCACCGGCTGCCGGGAGACTCCCAGATGCCCGGCGAGTTCGCTCTCGACGAGGTGCTGGCCGGGCTGGAGGGCACGGGTGGTGATGAGTTCGAGGAGTGCCTCGTAGACGCGGTCACGCAGCGGACCCGGGCGTTCCAGCTTGGGTACCGCCCCCTGGGGCAGGCCTGTCGACAGCATCGCGGTCCCCCTCCTCGGCAGGGCCGTGCACAGCGCGGCGGCTACCGGTGTCGCCGCAGAATCAGTATCGATTGTCTTTCGTCTACAGTCTACGGCGCACAAAGGCCAGGCTTCCGGGCAGTTGACCGCGTCACACCACGACGGCCGGAGGGCTCAGGGGCAGCGCACGACCTGTCCCGCGTACGACAGGTTCCCGCCGAAGCCGAACAGCAGGACCGGGTCACCGGTGGAGACCGCGCCCTGTTCGACGAGCTTGGAGAAGGCGAGCGGGATGCTCGCGGCGGAGGTGTTGCCGGACTCGGTGACATCGCGCGCGACGACGGCGTTCACCGCGCCGATCTTCTCGGCGAGGGGTTCGATGATGCGCAGGTTCGCCTGGTGCAGGACGACCCCGGCGAGGTCCGCCGGCTCAAGACCGGCCCGCTCGCACGCCCGGCGCGCGATGGGCGGCAGCTGCGTGGTCGCCCAGCGGTAGACGCTCTGCCCCTCCTGGGCGAAACGCGGCGGCGTGCCCTCGATCCGCACCGCGTTCCCCATCTCGGGCACCGAACCCCACAGCACCGGCCCGATGCCGGACTCCTCGGCGGCCTCGACCACCGCGGCCCCGGCCCCGTCCCCGACGAGCACGCAGGTGCTGCGGTCGCTCCAGTCGGTCACCTCGGACATCTTGTCGGCCCCGACGACCAGCACCCGGCTGGCGCCTCCCGCGCGAACGGCGTGGTCGGCGGTGGCCAGGGCATGGGTGAAACCGGCGCATACGACGTTGAGGTCCATCGTGGCCGGCTGCGGCATCCCGAGGCGGGCCGCGACCCGGGCGGCCATGTTGGGCGAGCGGTCGACGGCGGTGGAGGTGGCGACCAGCACCAGGTCGATGTCGGCGGGGGCGAGGCCGGCCGCCGC
>KL569148.1:37162-38089 GCA_000715635.1 Streptomyces violaceus
GCGATGCGCGAGCCGTTCATGTGGGTGGGTCCCCCTCGTTGCCTTGGGTAGCGTGACCCACCAGTCTGATCAGTGACTCACGGGTACGACGGCAGCCAAGGCAACAGGAAACGAGCGCCAGGGTTGTCAGCTTCGGTCAGGAGCTCGGACGCCCGAGCACCTGTCGCACGCCGGGATCCGGTCCCACCCCCAGGGCTCAGCCGGTGAACAGCTGCGTCGCCTTCCGGACGAGCTCGTACAGCCCGTAGGCGAGCGGTACGCCCACCCACACCCAGGCGAAGGCGATCAGCCACCGCCGGTCCGGGCTAGGCGGACTCTGACTGCTGGACACGATCGGCCTCCTTCGGCTGCGGGACGTGATGGCGGGGGTGGACGGGCCGGACGAGTTCGTTGGCGACGAAGCCGACGACGAGCAGCCCGATCATGATGACGAACGACAGCCCGTACAGGGACGCGCCGTGCCGGCCCGCCTCCTCCTGCCGGTCGGCGATCCAGTTCACGATGAGCGGCCCGAGCACACCGGCCAGGGACCAGGCGGTGAGCAGCCGCCCGTGGATGGCGCCGACCTGGTACGCGCCGAAGAGGTCCTTCAGATACGCCGGGATCGTCGCGAAGCCGCCGCCGTAGAAGGAGAGGATGACCAGCGCGCACAGGATGAACAGTGGTTTGGAGGTGTCGCCGAAGAGGGCGATGAGCGCGTACATCAGCGCGCCCACGCCCAGGTAGACGCGGTAGATGTTCTTGCGGCCGATCAGGTCGGACGTGGACGACCAGCCGATGCGGCCCGCCATGTTCGCCGCCGACAGCAGGGCGACGAATCCGGCGGCGGCCGTCACGGACACCGGTGTGGAGGTGTCCGCGAAGAAGTCCGTGATCATCGGGGCGGCCTTCTCCAGGATGCCGATGCCGGCGGTGACGTTCATGCAG
>KL569148.1:38291-39952 GCA_000715635.1 Streptomyces violaceus
CAGAGATGTGTATAAGAGACAGGGCACCAGAACTGCGGGGTGCGGATGGCCTGGTTCGCGGAGACCTGCGGGCCGGTGGGGGCCTGTCGCGCGGTTGCCCGCGCTCCTGGGGCACTGCTCGGGACCCGGACCAGGAGCACACCCAGCAGCATGAAGACGGCGTACGACAGGCCGTGCACCAGGAACGCCAGCGCGATGCCGCCGCTGTCGGACCCGAAGGACTCCAGCATCTGGGCGCTCCACGGCGAGGCGATGAGCGCACCGCCGCCGAACCCCATGATGGCGATGCCGGTGGCCATGCCGGGCCGGTCCGGGAACCACTTGATCAGTGTGGAGACGGGCGAGATGTAGCCGATGCCGAGGCCGATGCCGCCGACGAAGCCGTAGCCGAACACGATCAGCCAGTACTGCTCCAGCGACGCGCCCAGCGCGGAGAGCAGGAAGCCGGACGAGAAGCAGACCAGGGCGACGGTCATCGCCCAGCGGGGGCCGTTGCGTTCCACGAGCGTGCCGCCGAACGCGGCGGACAGGCCCAGCATGACGATGCCCAGCTGGAAGGGCAGCGCGCTCTGTGTGCCGCTGAGGCCGAGCGCGGACTCGAGGGGCGGCTTGAACACGCTCCAGGCGTAGGCCTGGCCGATGGAGAGATGCACGGAAAGAGCGGCGGGCGGAACGAGCCAGCGGCTCCAGCCCGGGGGCGCGACTGGGGGACTCATGAATCCCGGACGGTAGGCAGTCGCACGGGAGTTGAGAAGGCGGCGCGTCGACCGTATGCGGTGAGCGGTATTCAGCATGCGCCGAACGGTCGCCGCACGGACCCTTGCCGCCCCAACCTCCATACTGTAGACAATATTTCGTCGACACAAGCCGCACGGCGGTTCCTGAGCGGTCGTACGGCAGTCACACCTCCGCGGTATCCCTCAAACCGAACGGAGTGTTCCCGTGAAAGTCGCAGTTCTCGGCGCCGGTGCCATCGGCGCCTACGTCGGCGCCGCGCTCCACCGCGCCGGTGCCGATGTGCATCTCATCGCCCGTGGACCGCATCTGGCGGCCATGAGGCAGCACGGAGTCCGGGTGCGCAGCCCGCGCGGCGATTTCACCGCGCACCCCCACGCGACCGACGATCCGGCCGAGGTCGGCCCGGTCGACTACGTCTTCCTGGGCCTGAAGGCCAACGCGTACGCGGCGTGCGGGCCACTGATCGAGCCGTTGCTGCACGGGACGACGGCGGTCGTCGCGGCCCAGAACGGCATCCCCTGGTGGTACTTCCACCGGCACGGCGGCCCGTACGACGGCCACCGCGTCGAGAGCGTGGACCCGGACGGCGCGGTCAGTGCGGTGCTCGCGCCCGAACGGGCCATCGGGTGTGTCGTCTACGCGGCGACCGAGCTCGAAGAGCCGGGCATCGTACGGCACTTGGAGGGCACGCGGTTCTCGATCGGCGAGCCCGACCGCAGCCTCTCGGCACGCTGTCTCGCCTTCAGCGGCGCGATGCGGGCGGGCGGGCTCAAGTGCCCGGTGGAGCCCGGCCTGCGGGACGACATCTGGGTCAAGCTGCTCGGCAACATCTCCTTCAACCCGATCAGCGCGCTGGCCCGCGCGACCATGCGGCAGATGTGCCTGCACGGCGGCACCCGCCGGGTCATCGAGATCATGATGAC
>KL569148.1:40258-40453 GCA_000715635.1 Streptomyces violaceus
CCTTGCCAGCCCGCTCAGAGATGTGTATAAGAGACAGGTCGTCGAGTTGGCGGAGATCACCGGCGTGGAGGTGCCCACCCTGCGCACCGTGCACGCCATCTCGGACCTGCTCGCGCTGAGGAGCGCCGCATGAGGAAACGCGATCGAAGCCCGAAGACCTACACCCGGCTGACGCACCCGCTCGTACGTGATTCC
>KL569148.1:40681-41728 GCA_000715635.1 Streptomyces violaceus
AGCGAGCTGGGAGGAGGCCCTGGACCGGGCAGCCCGGGGCATCGCCCGCAACCGTGGCGCCTTCGGGATGTTCAGCTGCGCCCGCGCCACCAACGAGATGAACTACGTGGCGCAGAAGTTCGCCCGGGTCGTCATGGGCACCAACAACGTGGACTCCTGCAACCGCACCTGTCACGCCCCGAGCGTGGCCGGCCTGTCGGCGGCGTTCGGCTCGGGCGGCGGGACGTCGTCGTACGAGGAGATCGAGCACACGGACCTCGTCGTGATGTGGGGCTCCAACGCCCGTTTCGCGCACCCGATCTTCTTCCAGCACGTGCTGAAGGGGATCAGGAACGGCGCGCGGATGTACGCGGTCGATCCGCGCCGGACCTCGACCGCCGAGTGGGCGGAGAGCTGGCTGGGGCTCAACGTCGGTACCGACATCCCGATGGCGCACGCGATCGGCCGCGAGATCATCCACGCGGGCCTCGCCAACGAGGCGTTCATCGAGCGGGCGACCACCGGTTTCGAGGAGTACCGGGCACTGGTCGAGCCGTGGACGCTGTCGCTCGCCGAGAAGGTGACGGGCGTACCGGCGACGGCGATCCGCGAACTGGCGCACGCCTACGCCCGTGCCGAACGCGCCCAGCTGTGCTGGACCCTCGGCATCACCGAGCACCACAACGGCACCGACAACGTCCGCGCCCTGATCAACCTGTCCCTGCTCACCGGCCACGTCGGCCGCTACGGATCGGGCCTGCAACCCCTGCGCGGGCAGAACAACGTGCAGGGCGGCGGCGACATGGGCGCGATCCCCAACCGGCTGCCGGGCTTCCAGGACATCCTCGACCCGGACACCCGGCTGAAGTTCGAGTCGGCCTGGGACACCGTCATCCAGCCGCACTACGGCCTGAACCTCACGGAGATGTTCGAGGCGATGGAGGACGGCAGTATCAAGGCCGTCTACTGCATCGGCGAGAACCCGGCCCAGTCGGAGGCCGACAGCGAGCAGGCCGTACGGCGGCTCAGCGCCCTCGACTTCCTCGTCGTCCAGGACATCTTCCTCAC
>KL569148.1:41888-45914 GCA_000715635.1 Streptomyces violaceus
TCCTCGTCGTCCAGGACATCTTCCTCACGAAGACGGCCGAACTCGCGGACGTCGTCCTGCCGGCCACCGCCGGCTGGGCGGAGACCGAGGGCACGACCACCAACAGCGAGCGGCGGGTGCAGCGCGTCCGCAGGGCCGTCACCCCGCCCGGCGAGGCGCGCGAGGACATCGACATCCTCTGCGACCTCGCGGCCCGCCTCGGTCACGACTGGAAGTACGCCGACGCCGAGACCGTGTGGAACGAGCTGAGGTCGATCTCGCCCGACCACTACGGCATGACGTACGAGCGTCTGGAGGAGCACCAGGGCATCCAGTGGCCGTGCCCCAGCACCGACCGACTCGAACCGACCTATCTGCACGGCCGGTTGTGGGAGCCCGACCCCTCGGCACGTGGCCGGCTCGCACCCTTCGGGATCGTGCAGCACGACCCGCCCGTGGACCTCACCGACGAGCGGTACCCGATCCGGCTCACCACCGGACGGCGGCTGGACTCGTACAACACGGGTGTGCAGAGCGGCGGTTACGCCTCGCCGCTGCGGCGCGGCGAGTTCATCGAGCTGTGCCCGGAGGACGCCGAGCGCTACGGGGTCGTGGTCGGTGAGCAGGTCCAGGTCACCTCGCGGCGCGGGTCGGTGACCGCGCCCGTGTGGGTGGACACCGCGCTGCGGCCCGGCCTCGCCTTCATGACCATGCACTTCCCGGACGAGGTGGACACCAACGCGCTGACGATCGAGGCGAACTGCCCGATCGCGGGGACGGCGGAGTTCAAGGCGTCGGCGATCCGGATCGAGAAGCTGCCCATCGCGACCATCGTGGGGTGACGTAAGTGGACCTGCACTTCGGTGACAGCAAGCCGACGGACGAGGAGCGGGCGGCCGTCGACGCCCTGCTCGGTCCTCCGGAGTCCTCCTGGGAGGGCGCCGACCGCGATGAGATGAGGGCTGCCGATCTGAGGTGGGCCCGGGGTGGGCGCGAGGCCCGGGACCGCCGCGACCTGCTGTTGCCGGGGCTGCACGCGATCAACGACCGGATCGGCTGGATCAGCGACGGCGCCCTCGACTATCTGTGCCGGCGGCTGACGGTGCCGCCGGCGGAGGCGTACGGGGTCGCCACCTTCTACGCGATGTTCTCGGTCAAGCCTCGTCCGGCGACCGTGCTCCATGTGTGCACGGACCTGGCGTGCGCGGCGGCCGGGGCGCCGGAGCTGTGCGCCGGGATCGAGGCCCGGCTCGGCCTCGGCAGCGGTGTCGCCGTGGAGCGCAGCCCGTGTCTGGGCCTGTGCGAACGGGCCCCGGCCGCCCTCGCGATCAAGGCCGGGGATCCGGTGCGTACGGCGGTGTCGGCGCCGGCGACCGTCGACAAGGCCGTCCTCGCCGCGAGCGCCCCCGACTCGGCGCCGGAGGAGCCACCCGCCGCTCTGGCGGTGCCCCAGGCCGGGCAGGACGGCCTGATGCTGCTCCACCGCGTCGGCGTGGTCGACCCGGCGTCCCTCGACGACTACCGCGCGCACGGCGGCTACACCGCCCTGCGCCGGGCCTTCGAGCTGGGCCCGGCCGGGGTCATCCGCGAGGTCACCGACTCGGGCCTGGCCGGGCGCGGTGGTGCCGCCTTCCCGACCGGCCGCAAGTGGCAGGCCACGGCGTCCCAGCCCGATCATCCGCACTACCTCGTCTGCAACGCCGACGAGTCCGAGCCGGGCACCTTCAAGGACCGCGTGCTCATGGAGGGCGACCCGTACGCGCTGGTCGAGGCGATGACGATCGCCGCGTACGCGACCGGCGCCCACCAGGGCCACCTCTATCTGCGCGGCGAGTACCCGCGCGCCCTGCACCGGCTGGAGCACGCGATCGCGCAGGCACGCGCGCGTGGACTGCTCGGTGACGACATCCTCGGCCAGGGCTACGCCTTCGACATCGAGATCCGGCGCGGTGCGGGCGCCTACATCTGCGGTGAGGAGACGGCCCTGTTCAACTCCATCGAGGGCTACCGGGGCGAGCCCCGCTCGAAGCCGCCGTTCCCCGTGGAGAAGGGCCTGTTCGGCAAGCCGACGGTCGAGAACAACGTCGAGACGCTGGTCAACGTGCTGCCGATCCTCACCATGGGCGCCCCGGCGTACGCGGCGATCGGCACGGGCAGGTCCACCGGGCCGAAGCTGTTCTGCGTGTCCGGGAGCGTGGCGCGGCCGGGCGTCTACGAGCTGCCGTTCGGCGCGACGCTGGGCGACCTGCTCACCCTCGCCGTGGTCCGGGACGGGCTGCGGGCGGTGCTGCTCGGCGGGGCGGCGGGCGGTTTCGTCCGGGCCGACGAGCTGGACATCCCGCTCACCTTCGAAGGGACTCGGGAGGCGGGCACGACGCTCGGCTCGGGGGTCGTGATGGCCTTCGACGACAGTGTGCCCCTGCCCCGGCTCCTGCTGCGCATCGCCGAGTTCTTCCGGGACGAGTCGTGCGGGCAGTGCGTGCCGTGCCGGGTCGGGACCGTGCGGCAGGAGGAGGCGCTGCACCGGATCGTGGAGCGCACCGGCGCCGACGCCGCCGGGGACATCGCCCTGCTGCGGGAGGTGGGCCGCGCGATGCGGGACGCCTCGATCTGCGGTCTCGGGCAGACCGCGTGGAACGCCGTGGAATCCGCCATCGACCGTCTGGGGGCGTACGAATGACCGTCACACCGCTGGGTATCCCGCGCCGGCTGCTGGAGTTCACGCTCGACGGGGAGCCGGTGCGGGCGCCCGAGGGCTCGACGATCCTCGACGCCTGCCGGGCCGCCGGCAAGGACGTCCCGACCCTGTGCGAGGGCGACACGCTCCGGCCCAAGAACGCCTGCCGCGTCTGCGTCGTCGAGGTCGAGGGAGCGAGGACCCTCGTCCCGGCCTGCTCCCGCAAGGCCGAGCCCGGCATGGAGGTGCGCACCGACACGGAACGGGCCCGGCACAGCCGGAAGATCGTCCTCGAACTGCTCGCGTCCTCCGTGGACCTGTCGACGACGCCGAAGGTCGCCGCGTGGCTCAAGGAGTACGAGGCGAAGCCGGACCGCTTCGGCCCGGACGCGGCCCGGCTCAACGAGGAACCGAAGATCGACAACGACCTGTACGTACGCGACTACGACAAATGCATCCTCTGCTACAAGTGCGTCGACGCCTGCGGCGACCAGTGGCAGAACACCTTCGCGATCTCGGTCGCCGGGCGCGGATTCGACGCCCGGATCGCCGTGGAGCACGACGCCCCGCTGACCGACTCAGCGTGCGTGTACTGCGGGAACTGCATCGAGGTGTGCCCCACGGGCGCGCTGTCCTTCAAGTCCGAGTTCGACATGCGCGCGGCGGGTACGTGGGACGAGTCGCGGCAGACGGAGACGACCACGGTGTGCGCGTACTGCGGAGTGGGCTGCAACCTCACGCTGCACGTGCAGGACAATGAGATCGTGAAGGTCACGTCACCGCACGACAACCCGGTGACCCACGGCAACCTCTGCATCAAGGGCCGCTTCGGCTACCAGCACGTACAGAACCGGGGCTGATCAGGACATGGGACGAGTCACCGAACGACGCAAGGTGCTCCGCATCCGCGACGGGGCGGTCTCCAGCCGTCCGGACACGCTCGTCGCCGAGGAGCCCCTGGAGATCCGGCTGAACGGCAAGCCCCTGGCGATCACCATGCGCACGCCGGGTGACGACTTCGCGCTGGCGGCCGGCTTCCTGGTGAGCGAGGGGGTGCTGGGCGGGCAGGACGACCTCCAGAACATCGTCTACTGCGCCGGGGCGACGGCTGGGGGCACCTCCCGCTCGAGCGGAGCCGAGAGTGGGGGAGGTTCGAACACGTACAACATCGTCGACGTGAAGACGGCCCCTGGCGTGGTGATCCCCGACATCACGCTGGAGCGGAACGTCTACACCACCTCCTCCTGCGGCCTGTGCGGCAAGGCGTCGCTGGACGCGGTGCGCACCACGGCGCGGTGGCCCATCGCCGACACTCCCCCGGTCCGGGTCACCCCGGAGCTGCTGGCGAGCCTGCCCGACCGGCTGCGCGC
>KL569148.1:46062-49491 GCA_000715635.1 Streptomyces violaceus
AGCCTGCCCGACCGGCTGCGCGCGGCCCAGCGGGTCTTCGACCGGACCGGGGGCCTGCACGCGGCCGCCCTGTTCACGGAGGACGGGGAGCTGCTGGACGTCCGCGAGGACGTGGGCCGGCACAACGCGGTCGACAAGCTGGTCGGCCGCGCCCTGCAGAACGGGGACCTGCCGCTGTCGCGGACGATCCTGCTGGTCTCGGGCCGGGCCTCCTTCGAGCTGGCGCAGAAGGCCGTGATGGCCGGCCTGCCGGTCCTGGCGGCGGTGTCGGCGCCGTCCTCGCTCGCGGTGGACCTCGCCGCCGAGACGGGTCTGACGCTGGTGGGCTTCCTGCGGGGCGGCTCCATGAACGTGTACGCGGGTGAGGACCGCATCGCCCTGCGGGCCGCGGCCGCCCAGGGCTGAGCAGGTTCCCCCCGCGACACGGCGGCGGGGCCCCGACCGGCGGGGAGCGCCCCCTGCGCCGCAGGGGCCCCGTCTCGAACCTGTCCCTCGGCTTCAGCCGGCCGTGCCGGATATCCGTCGGAGCATGTCGGTGAACTGTTCGCGTTCGGCCGCCGACAGGGGGGCGAGCAGCTCGTCGTTGGCGGCCCGGGCGGCCTTCTCGCAGCGCTTGAGCAGCCGGGCTCCCCGCGCGGTGAGGGACACCGCGTTCTTGCGGCGGTCCTTCGGATCAGGCTCGCGCACCACCAGGTCCGCCGACTGGAGGTCGTCCAGGATGCCGACCAGGTCCTTGGGGTCCAGCCCGATTCCGCGGCCGAGGTCGGCCTGGGCGACGGGGCCGAGATCACGGACGGCGGACAGCACCACGTGGTGCCACATCCTCATGTCCTCTTCGGCCAGCGCCTCGGCCACCAGGGTCCGACCGCGGGCGGCGGCGCGGCCGAGCAGCCAGCTGGGCAGGGAGCGGATCGCGGGGAGAGGGGCTTCCGACATGGCCGCAGCCTAGCCAAGAAATCGTTGGTTCTTCCTATGATCGTCCTATACCGTTGGGCTCCCCAATGAATTCGTCGGTAAGTCCAACGATCACCGGAGGTGCGATGCGCCGCGTCCGCTACGAATCCCGAGGCGGCCCCCTGTTCGTGGAGGAGACTCCGGTCCCCGAGCCCGGCCCCGGAGAACTGCTCGTACGCGCGGAGGCGATCGGCGTCACGCTCCCGGTCGTACGCAAGGTCACCGAGGCGGCCGAGCCCGGCCCGCTCGGCGGCGAGATCGCCGGAGAGGTCACGGCCGTCGGCGAGGGTGTCACCCGCTTCGACACCGGCGACCGTGTGACGGGGCTCTGCGTCGGCCACGGCTACGCCGACTTCGCCCTCCTGCACGAGGCCATGGCCTCCCCGGTGCCGGCCGGTGCCCGCGCGGTCGACGCGGTCGCCCTGGTCCGCAGCGGCCTGGTCGCCCTCGGCGCCCTGGCGGCGGCCCGGCCCGAGCCCGGCGAGACGGCCCTGGTCACGGCGGCGGCGAGCGGCGTCGGCCATCTGGCCGTTCAGCTGGCCAGGACGCGGGGCGCCGGACGGGTCGTGGGGGCCGTTTCCGACCCGGCGAAGACCGACTTCGTCCGCGGCCTGGGCGCCGACCACGTCGTCACCTACGGCGAGGACAGCTGGGGTGCCCCGGTCGACTACGCCCTGGACGCGGTCGGCGGCGAGTTGCTCACCCCGGCCCTCGGCGCACTCGCCCCGGGAGGACGACTGGTGGCGTACGGCTCGGGCGGCGGCACCGTCCGGGCGTACGACCTGCTCGTGGGCGCCAAGTCGGTGATCGGGTTCCAGACGGCCCGTATCGCCCGCGGGGAACCGGAGTTGTACGAGCGGTGGCGCGATGAGCTGTGGCGGCTGTTCGCGGCGGGAGAGCTCGAGCCCGTCGTCCACGGGGAGTTCGCCCTGGCGGACGCCGCGAAGGCACACGGGGAGATCGAGGCGCGGGCCAACCGCGGAAAGGTCGTCCTGATCCCCTGACGCACGCTTCTTGTGGGGGGTCTGTGAGTCCAAGTACCGTCTGTGGCTCCACACATGGGACGTGGGATGTCCGGTTGTCCGCATCTGCCGCCCGGATGTCCGTTCCCATGCCTCGGTGGTCCAGCCGACAGACGCATGAAGGGCAGGTCGCACCATGCCGTCAAGTCTTCGCGCACGTCTGAGATCCACCCTGACAGCCGTTCTCGCCGCCGCCGCGCTGCTCGCGCCGACCCTCCCGGCCCAGGCCCGACCGGCCACGGCCTTACCGGAGTTCGAACAGCAGGTCCTCTTCAAGGCCTCCCAGGACCCCGGCTACGCCTGCTTCCGCATCCCGGCGATCGTGCGGACCACGACCGGCACGCTGCTCGCCTTCGCCGAGGGCCGCGTCCTCAACTGCGGTGACGCGGCCGACATCGACATCGTCCTCAAGCGCTCCACCGACGGCGGCCGCACCTGGGGACCGCTCCAGGTCGTCACCGAGGGCGCCGGCGACACACACGGCAACCCGGCGCCCGTCGTGGACCGCAGGACCGGCCGGATCCTGCTGGCCGAGACGTTCAACACCGGCCGTACGGACGCCGGGAACTGCACCGTCCCCTGCGACCGCACCCCGCATCTGCAGCACAGCGACGACGACGGCCGGACCTGGTCGAAGCCGCGCGACCTGAGCGGCCAGATCCTGCCCGCGCACTGGAACTCCTGGTACGCCACCGGGCCCGTGCACGGTATCCAGCTCACCCGCGGCAAGCACGCCGGGCGGCTCGTGTTCGGCGTCAACACCGAGACGTGGGACGGCAGCCGGGTCACCGCGAACCACGCCGCGCTCATCGTCAGCGACGACGGCGGCGACCGGTGGCGGGTCGGCGCCACGGACTCCTGGCCCATAGCCCAGGACGGCACGTTCCGGCAGAAGCCGTCCGAGGTGACACTCACCGAACGCGCCGACGGCGTCGTCCTCATCAGCGGCCGGGAGCAGGACGGCACCGATCTGGGCCACCGTGCCCAGACCCTCAGCCGGGACGGCGGCGACAGCTTCGCCACGCCCTTCCGCGACCTCCCGGACCTCTACACCCCGCAGGTCCAGGGCGCGACGGTACGCCTGGGCGACCGGCTCCTGCTGTCCGCTCCGGCCGACCCCGACCGCCGCCGGACGATGATGGTCCGCTCCTCCTACGACGGCGGACGCACCTGGGACACCGTGGACCGGGGCACGGTCGTCACCACCGACTGGTCCGGCTACTCCGACATGGCGGCGGTCGACGGCACGACGGTGGGCCTGCTGTACGAGGGCGGCGCGGTCGACGCCCGCGACGAGATCCGCTTCGCCCGCTTCACCGAGGACTGGCTGACACCGCGCCGGGGCCCCGACCCGACCACCCGCGACGCCGCGTCGGCCGGGACGCCCGCGGCCGTGCTCGGCGGTGCGGGCCGGACCACCGGTGTCCGCGGCGGTGCGCTGTCCTTCGACGGC
>KL569148.1:49783-50067 GCA_000715635.1 Streptomyces violaceus
CAGAGATGTGTATAAGAGACAGCCACATGGCGCTGCGCCGGGGCGGCGGGAAACTGACACTCTTCCTCGACGGCAAGCCGCTCACCACCACGGACGTGCCGGGCTCGGTCAGCCGTAACTCCCCGTTCGGCGTGCACATCGGCCAGCGCATGGACAGCAGGGCGTTCCTCAGCGGGGCGATCGACGACGTCCGCGTCTGGAACCGGGCTCTGTCCGATGAGGAGTTGGCGTCCGGTGCTTCGGGAGCGGCCGCCAAGGGCACCGTCCTGTGGCTGCCCATGGAC
>KL569148.1:50316-50539 GCA_000715635.1 Streptomyces violaceus
AGAGATGTGTATAAGAGACAGCAACTAACGTCACGGAGCGTGCCCGACGACTCAGAAGCAGCACGAGCACGACAGCGCACCGGAACCGGGATCGGCCTGCTGCTGGTCCTGGTTCTCGGTGCCGCGCTGCTCATCGCCCTGCCGGAGGACGAGAGTCCGGACGACGAAGGCGCCTGCCGGGCACGGACGGTGGACTCCTGGCAGGCGGACGAGGGACTCACCG
>KL569149.1:0-7882 GCA_000715635.1 Streptomyces violaceus
GGCTGCGGGCCTCCTCGGGGGGCGGGGCGGGCGGCAGCGGGGGCCCGGCGAGCCTGACGAGTCCGCGGACCGCGGCGCGGACCTCGGGGTCGCGCAGGGCCTGGGTGAGGGTGCGGGCGTCCTCGCCGCGCTCCCAGATGTCTCCGGCGAGCAGGTCGAGGGTGGCGTAGAGGTCGCCCTCGATGTCCAGGTCGCCCGCCACCCAGGCGCGGGCCAGACCCAGTTCGCCCGGCTTGAACAGCAGGCGGCGCAGGGCGCGGCGGTTGCGTACGACCAGGGTCGGCGCGCCCGGCGGGCCCGCCTGCGAACCGTCCCAGGCGCGGACGCGCACCGGGGGTGGTGCTCCCAGCAACTGCGTGAAGAGGCCCTGCAGCCGCTGTGCGGCGTCTGCCATGGTGTACACCTCCGTGACGGGGAATCCCGGAATGTCCGACACCACGAAAACACCTGCGGGGCCTCACCGCAGTCCCCGGCACGCGTCATGTCTGAGCAAAACCGCCACTTCGCCCACCCGGCCGTGAGGTCGGTACAACGCCGAAGGACCTCCCGCACCACGGATGGCGGGAGGTCCTTCGTCAGGCGGGTGACCGGGTGAGGGTCAGGAGGCCTTGGCCTTCTCCTCGGTCTTCTCCTTCGGCGCGGCCGCGACCGGGGCCGGCTTGGCGGCCTCGTAGAACTCCTCGCGCGGCGTCTCCATCGCGCCGAGCGAGACGACCTCGCGCTTGAGGAACATCGCCAGGGTCCAGTCGGCGAAGACGCGGATCTTGCGGTTCCAGGTCGGCATCGCCATACCGTGGTAGCCACGGTGCATGTACCAGGCGAGACGGCCCTTGAGCTTGATCTTCATCTTGCCCATGACGATCATCGCGACGCCCTTGTGGAGGCCGAGACCGGCCACCGCGCCCTTGTTGGCGTGGGCGTAGTCCTTCTGCGGGAAGCCTCGCATGCCGGAGACCACGTTGTCGCCGAGGACCCGGGCCTGGCGCAGCGCGTGCTGGGCGTTCGGCGGGCACCAGGCGTTCTCGTTGCCGGCCTTGCGGCCCACGAGGTCCGGGACCTGCGCGTTGTCGCCGGCGGCCCAGATGTAGTCGGTGCCCTTGACCTGGAGCGTCGGCTCGCAGTCGACGTGACCGCGGGGGCCGAGGGGCAGGCCGTAGCGGGACAGGGCCGGGTTGGGCTTGACGCCGGCGGTCCAGACGATGGTGCTGGAGTCGACCTCGAGGCCGTTCTTCAGCACCACGTGGCCGTCGACGCAGGAGTCCATGGAGGTGGACAGGTAGACCTCGACACCGCGGCCCTCGAGGTGCTCCTTGCCGTACTTGCCGAGCTTGGGACCCACCTCGGGGAGGATCTTGTCGGCGGCGTCGACGAGGATGAAGCGCATGTCCTCGCGGGACACGTTCTTGTAGTACTTCGCGGCGTCCCGGGCCATGTCCTCGACCTCGCCGATGGTCTCCGCACCGGCGAAACCGCCGCCCACGAAGACGAAGGTGAGCGCCTTGCGGCGGATCTCCTCGTCGGTGGTGGAGTCGGCCTTGTCGAGCTGCTCGAGGACGTGGTTGCGCAGGCCGATGGCCTCCTCGACGCCCTTCATGCCGATGCCCTGCTCGGCGAGGCCGGGGATCGGGAAGGTGCGGGAGACCGCGCCGAGCGCGATCACCAGGTAGTCGAAGGGCAGCTCGTAGGCCTCGCCGACCAGCGGGGAGACCGTGGCGACCTTGCGGTCCTGGTCGATGGTGGTGACCCGGCCGGTGAGAACCTCCGCCTTGGGCAGCACGCGTCGCAGCGGGACGACGACGTGGCGCGGGGAGATGTTGCCGGCGGCGGCTTCGGGGAGGAAGGGCTGGTAGGTCATGTACGACCGGGGGTCGACGACCGTGACGGTCGCCTCGCCGTAGCGCATCTTCTTCTGGATGCGCCGAGCTGCGTACAGGCCTACGTACCCACCGCCTACTACGAGGATCCTGGGACGCTCCGTGGTGCTCATGCCATCGAGTATCCACCCGGCTCAGGGGGGTGGCTCGTGCGCCCCTTCACAAGCTCGGTCGGGGTGTGTGTTATCCTCCGCGGCCCGCGTGATCCATGTCATGGTGACAACCGGGACCCTTTGTGCACCCCGGCCCGTTGTCAATGCCGCGTGAGCTGCCTCTCTGGGCGGAAAGGGCCTCCGTGAGGCCACCCCGGAGTCCCGCTTCGGACCCCTTCCCCGGCACCTCCATACCATGCTTCTGAACATGTTCAAAGGCACCTTGGGGCCCCGGATGGGTCAACGGAACCCCTCTTGTCGCTCTCGAGGGCCGAATTCCTTGTGAAGAACTTCACGAACTTTTCCGACGAGCTGTCGCCGGGGGGTTCGTACGGGCCCCCCGGACGCGCTCAAACGTGATCCATGCCTGCTCAGAAGCGGCCTACGCGACCGACCACGCGATGCCGTCGAGGATGTCGTGCTCGCTCACGACGACCTCCTCGGCACCGATCCGCTCCATGATCGACAGCAGCACGAGGGCCCCCGCCGCGATCACGTCGACCCGGCCCGGGTGCATGGAGGGAACGGCCGCGCGCTCGGCGTGGGTGGAGCGCAGCAGCCACTCGGTGATCTCGCGGACCCGGTCGTGGGAGACGCGGGAGTGGTGGATGGCGGCCGAGTCGTACTCGGGCAGCTCCTGGGCGATCGCCGACACGGTCGTCACCGAGCCGGCCAGGCCGACCAGCGTGCGGGCCTCGCGCAGCGGGACCGTCTCCTCGGCGAGGTCGAGGGCGGCCTCGATGTCGGCCCGCATCGCCGCGACCTGCTCCTCGGACGGCGGGTCGCTCACCACACCGTCCCGGACCAGGTGACGCTCGGTCATGCGGACACAGCCGATGTCCACCGAGCGCGCCGCGCGCACCCGGTCGTCGCCGACCACGAACTCGGTCGAGCCGCCGCCGATGTCCACGACGAGGTAGGGCTTCGGGAGGTGGTCTCCTCCGGCGAGCTCCTTGGTGGCGCCGGTGAAGGAGAACTCGGCCTCCTGGTCCCCGGAGATCACCTCGGGCTCGACGCCCAGGATGTCCAGCACGCCGCGCACGAACTCGTCGCGGTTCTCGGCGTCCCGGGAGGCGGAGGTCGCCACGAACCGCAGCCGCTCCGCCCCGTGCTCCTTGATGATCCCGGCGTACTCGCGGCACGCCTCGAAGGTCCGCCGCAGCGCCTCGGGGGCGAGCCGGCCGGTGCGGTCGACGCCCTGCCCGAGCCGCACGATCGTCATCCGGCGGTCCAGGTCGACCAGCTCACCGGTGGCGGGGTCCGCATCCGCGACGAGGAGCCGGATGGAGTTCGTACCGCAGTCCACGGCGGCGACACGGGTCACTGGGCGGCCTCCTCGGCATTCGTCACGCACGGGCCCTTGCGCCACCACTCCGGCAGCATCCCGATCGCCTCGTCGCCGAGCGGGTTCACGCCGGGCCCCGCGGCCAGCGAGTGCGCCACCAGCACGTGCAGGCACTTCACCCGGTCCGGCATGCCGCCCGCGCTGGGGAAGTTCTTCAGCTCCTCGATCTCGTCCCGGCGCCTGATGTAGTCCTCGTGCGCCGCCCGGTAGGCCGCCGCCAGCTCGGGGTCCGAGGCCAGCCGCTCGGTCATCTCCTTCATCACGCCGTTCGCCTCCAGCGTGCCGATCGCCGAGGCGGCGCGCGGGCACGTCAGGTAGTACAGCGTGGGGAACGGCGTTCCGTCCGGCAGCCGCGGTGCCGTCTCGACGACGTCCGGGTGCCCGCACGGGCACCGGTGCGCGATCGCGCGCAAACCGCGCGGGGGCCGACCGAGCTGCTGCTTGAAGGCCTCGACGTCCGCGTCGGTGGGCTCGGTGCGCGGGGTGGTCGGCGGGGGCGTTTCCATGACTGTCTTCAGGCTGTCTTTCTTTGAGTCAGATATTCGAGTCGGATGACCGGCTGGTCTTCGGGTTCACCGTTCGGAGGCGTCGGACTTGTCGACGCCGTCCCACACGTTCGCGTACCAGGGGCGGTCGGCCGTCCCGAGCACGGCGTGCGACTGCCGCGCCGCGTGCGGGTCGACGACGATGAATCCCGTCTCCCCCGGCATGACGTAGTGCAACCGCTGCCGGATCTGCTGCTCCGCGTACGCGTCGTCCTGCCAGCGCGCCTTCTGGTCACGCAGCCGTTCGACACGTTGGCGGGCCTGCTGCTGTTCGCGCTGGAGGTCGTCGATCTCAGCGCGCTGGGAGACGTACTCCCGCATCGGGTAGGCCAGCGCCACGATCAGCGTGCACATCACCAGGGCGAGCAGCGCGGCGCGGCCGGTCAGCCGGGAGCGGCGGGCCTGACGCCGGGTCTGGGAGCGGTAGACCCGGGCCGCGGTCTGCTCACCGAGCAGCCGGATCCTGGTCGAGGTGGAGAAACGGTCCCGGTCCTTCACGGCCATGTCTCCCCGCTCTCCCGCTGCACCGTCATACGCGCGTACGTCCCCGGACACGGTACGGGACCGAGTCCGGGGACGTACGTACGACGCTTCCTATGAAGCTGTGCGTCAGCCCTTGAAGCGCGGGAAGGCGCTGCGGCCGGCGTAGACCGCCGCGTCGTCGAGGATCTCCTCGATGCGCAGGAGCTGGTTGTACTTGGCGACGCGCTCGGAGCGGGCCGGGGCGCCGGTCTTGATCTGGCCGCAGTTGGTGGCGACGGCCAGGTCGGCGATGGTGACGTCCTCGGTCTCGCCGGAGCGGTGGGACATCATGCACTTGAAGCCGTTGCGCTGGGCCAGCTCGACG
This sequence comes from Streptomyces violaceus, assembly GCA_000715635.1. Classification (GTDB taxonomy): domain Bacteria; phylum Actinomycetota; class Actinomycetes; order Streptomycetales; family Streptomycetaceae; genus Streptomyces; species Streptomyces violaceus. Next base: position 4,764 of record KL569149.1, read on the forward strand.
GCGTCCAGGGTCTCGGTCAGCGAGCCGATCTGGTTGACCTTGACCAGGAGCGCGTTGGCGGCGTTCTCGTCGATGCCGCGGGCCAGACGCTCGGGGTTGGTGACGAACAGGTCGTCGCCGACGAGCTGGACCTTGTCGCCGAGCTTGTCGGTGATGGTCTTCCAGCCGTCCCAGTCGTCCTCGTACAGCGGGTCCTCAATGGAGACGAGCGGGTACGCGTCGACGAGCTCGGCGTAGTACTCGGTCATCTCGGCGGCGGAGCGCGTCTTGCCCTCGAAGGTGTAGGCGCCGTCCTTGTAGAACTCGGACGCGGCCACGTCGAGGGCGAGGGCGATCTGCTCGCCGGGGGTGTAGCCGGCCTCCTTGATCGCCTCGAGGATGAGGTCGAGGGCCTCGCGGTTGGAGCCGAGGTTCGGGGCGAAGCCGCCCTCGTCGCCGAGGCCGGTGGCCAGGCCCTTGCTCTTCAGGACCTTCTTCAGCGTGTGGTAGACCTCGGCACCCCAGCGCAGGGCCTCGGAGAAGGACTCCGCGCCGATCGGGGCGATCATGAACTCCTGGATGTCCACGTTGGAGTCGGCGTGCGAGCCGCCGTTCAGGATGTTCATCATCGGCACCGGCAGCAGGTGCGCGTTCGGGCCGCCCAGGTAGCGGAACAGCGGCAGGTCGCTGGCCTCGGAGGCGGCGTGGGCGACGGCGAGGGAGACGCCGAGGATGGCGTTGGCGCCGAGAGAGCCCTTGTTGTCGGTGGCGTCCAGGTCGAACATCGCCTGGTCGATCAGGCGCTGCTCGGTGGCGTCGTAGCCGACGAGCTCCGGGCCGATCTGCTCGATGACCGCGAGGACGGCCTTCTCCACACCCTTGCCGAGGTAGCGGTTCGAGTCGCCGTCACGCAGCTCGATGGCCTCGAAGGCGCCCGTGGAGGCGCCGGACGGAACGGCGGCACGACCGGTGCTGCCGTCGTCGAGGCCGACCTCGACCTCGACCGTGGGGTTGCCTCGGGAGTCCAGGATTTCCCGGGCTACGACGACGTCGATGGACGGCACGAGCATCTCCTTCTGATGTGACGCTGGGTACGCGGGTCGCGTGGACCCGGCGAGGTGCGGGCCGTGGTGGCTCGCGACATGAGCCTAACCGGCTCGGGCCGATCGGCCACCGGGTCGCCCACCCCATGGACAGAACCGAGAGTAAATTGTTTCCGAACGGAACAAAGACGGTGACGGAAAAGACCGGCAGAAAAAACCCCGCCCCGGCGCGTACGGGGGAACACGCACCGGGGCGGGGAGCCCTTGAGAGCCGCTGCTTACTTCAGGTGCAGCTGCTGGCCCGGGTAGATGAGGTTGGCGTCCTCGACGATGTCCTTGTTCAGCTGGAACAGCTTCTCCCAGCCGCCCTCGACCTTCTCGTCCGCCGCGATCGAGCTGAGGGTCTCGCCCTTGACGACCTTGTACTCGCCGTCGCCCTTCTTGACCTTCTTGCCGGTCGGGGTGGTGACGGTCTTCTTGGCGGCCGGGCGCTCGTCGGAGCGGGAGGCCGGCTGCTGCTGGGTCTCGCGGGACTCGGTGCTCTGCTGCGAGGAGCTGCCGGAGTCGTTCGAGGAGGAGCCGCCGCCGCTGTAGCCGGCGCTCGACAGGCCCTTGCCGCAGACCGGCCAGGCACCCTTGCCCTGGCCCGCGAGGACCTTCTCGCCGATCTCGATCTGCTGCTCCTTGGTGGCCTGGTCGGCGGTGGCGGCGTACTTGGTACCGCCGTAGCCGGACCAGGTGGAGGCGGAGAACTGCAGACCGCCGTAGTAGCCGTTGCCGGTGTTGATGGACCAGTTGCCGCCGGCCTCGCACTGGGCGATGCGGTCCCACACTCCGCTGTCAGCCGCCGCGGCGTTGCCGGTCGCCGCCAGCAGTCCGAGGGGGGCGAGCAGTGCCGCCCCGGCGAGGACCGCCGTGGTACGAACCGGGTTCTTCCGAGCGTTGTCGCGCGTGGTATCGGCACATTCGGACATGTAGTTCCCTCTCGAAACACCCGGGGTCCCCCAAGGCGGAACGCCACTCCCCGCGCCATGGGGCGCGTGGGTCGCGCTCGCCCCGCCCGCCGGTGGTGGTGCTGCGCGGTTCCGGAGAACCGTGCGGCCGGCGGACGTACCCGAGCGGTGCTCGCTGCACACGGCGGAGGAATCTAAGGAGTTGACGGTCCGTCATCAAGCAGCGGCCCGTCATGCCAGGCCAGTTCCCCGATACCTCGGGTAACGGCAATTTCCGGACACCCACTTCATTCCTGGATTTCATGATTTATCGACCAACCGGCTTGATGAGGTGTGACCCACCTCACCACTCCAACGCCCTTTACAAACAAGGGACTTGACCGTGAGTGCGCGATTCCGTGCCGAACGTGACCCTGTGCGCTGGATGGTTCGATTCCGTTCGCCCTGGGGCGTGACTCCCGCCACAGATCACCCGTTGTCTTCTTCATGAGCCGGGGCCTACCCGGACCACGGGCCGGGAGCCACCCGGCTTTGCCACGCACCGCATCCCCGAGGGAGCCCCCCGTGCCGCGCATGCTCGACGTCAGCGACGAGGTACGCGCCGAGATCGGCGACGAAGAAGCAGACCGTCTGCTCGCCGGAGAGACCGCCCCGGGCAGTTACGACTGCACGTCCTGCCGCACTCCGGGCGACTCCGAGCAGGAGCGCACCAGCACCGTCCTCTTCATCGGGGACGAGACCGCCGTCCTCGCCTTCGCCCACTCCGGCTGCCTGCCCTCGCAGGTCGTCCAGGTGACCGAGGAGCAGCTCCGGGGCGCCGTGAAGTCCATCGCCGGCGACGCCGGCGGCGAGCCCGACCAGATGGTGCCCGAGCAGGCGGTGCTCGGCGTGACCAGCGGGCTCGTCCTCATCGCCGGTGAGCTGCACCCGGCCCTGGTGGTGGAGCCGACCGCGCCCATCGCCCGGCCCGGCGCGACCGGCTCCGGCGACGACTTCCTGCCGCTGCTCATCGAGCAGGGCTTCATGCCGCTGACCGAGCTGTCCGCCGTACCGCCGGTGCTGCACGGCTGGTCGGTGCTGCTCGCCGTGGGCCAGCTGCACGCGGTGCTCCAGCCGGGCAGCAACGGCGGACAGCCGGTGGCCT
>KL569149.1:8116-8732 GCA_000715635.1 Streptomyces violaceus
ATCGGCCATCAGCCGCGCGAGGACCTGATGCGGGACGCCCTGGACAAGGCGGCGGCGACCGGAAAGCTGGTCGGCGCGGCCCTGCCGCTGGCCGGCACCTGAGCCCGCGGGTCACCCGCACAGCCCGCACACCTGCGAAAGCCGTACGTGGGCCGCATCCCTTGACCCGCGGGGTCGTTTGGACATACGTGCACGCATACGACGTTTCACGCCGCCAGTCCTACTCGTCGATCCCCTCCGCGCGGTCGGCTCAGGACTCCCAGTGCGGCCCATCGGCCACGCCGATCTACGACGCGCTCTACGCCGAGTACGTCAAGTCCTTCCGCGCACTGCCCGGCGACCGCAGCGGCGAGGAAAAGCTGGGTTTCACCGCCTTCGGGACCAGCCCGCACGGTACGGGCTCGTACAGCCATTCGTACGGGAGCTCGTACAGTGCGTACAGCGCGGGGGCCCAGAGCGCCCGACATGCCGCCGGGCAGCAGCCGCACTGGCAGCGCGTCGGGACCGTCAGCGCACACGGCACGGCGATGCACTATGTGCCGGCCGCCCTGCCGCCGGGACCGCGAAGCGGCGGCTGAGCGAGCACCCAAACAGTGGAAGGGCGGCCCCGCGGGGC
>KL569149.1:8918-10299 GCA_000715635.1 Streptomyces violaceus
TCAGAGATGTGTATAAGAGACAGCCCTTCCACTGTTCGCGTTACTTCTTCTTCGCGCCGCGCTTCTCCCGCACCCGCACCGAGATGTGGATCGGCGTGCCCTCGAAGCTGAACTCCTCGCGCAGGCGGCGCTCGATGAAGCGCCGGTAGCCCGCCTCGATGAAGCCGGAGGCGAACAGCACGAACCGCGGAGGCTTGGTGCCCGCCTGCGTGCCGAACAGGATGCGCGGCTGCTTGCCGCCCCGGACCGGGTGCGGGTGGGCTGCGACCAGCTCACCGAGGAAGGCGTTCAGCCGGCCTGTCGGGACCCGGGTCTCCCAGCCCGCCAGGGCCGTCTCGATCGCCGGGACCAGCTTCTCCATGTGCCGCCCGGTGCGCGCCGAGACGTTCACCCGCGGGGCCCACGCCACCTGGCCGAGCTCGGTCTCGATCTCCCGCTCCAGGTAGTAGCGGCGCTCCTCGTCGAGGGTGTCCCACTTGTTGAAGGCAAGGACGATCGCGCGGCCCGCCTCCACGGCCATGGTGACGATCCGCTGGTCCTGCACCGAGATCGACTCGGCGGCGTCGATGAGGATGACGGCGACCTCCGCCTTCTCCACGGCGGCGGCGGTGCGCAGCGAGGCGTAGTAGTCGGCGCCCTGCTGGAGGTGGACGCGCTTGCGGATGCCCGCGGTGTCGACGAACTTCCAGGTGACGCCGCCGAGTTCGATCAGCTCGTCGACCGGGTCACGGGTGGTGCCCGCCATCTCGTTGACGACGACGCGCTCCTCGTTCGCCACCTTGTTCAGCAGCGAGGACTTGCCGACGTTCGGGCGGCCGATCAGCGCGATGCGGCGCGGCCCGCCGATACCGCCCGGGCCGAACGCCTCGCGCGGGGCCTCGGGCAGCGCCTCCAGCACCTGGTCCAGCATGTCGCCGGTGCCCCGGCCGTGCAGCGCCGAGACGGGGTACGGCTCCCCCAGGCCCAGCGACCACAGGTACGCCGCGTCGGCCTCGCCGCTCGGGCCGTCCACCTTGTTGGCGCACAGCACGACCGGCTTGCCGGCCTTGCGCAGCAGTCGGACGACGGCCTCGTCGGTGTCGGTGGCGCCGACCTTGGCGTCGACGACGAAGACGACCGCGTCGGCGGCGTCGATGGCGTACTCGGCCTGGGCGGCCACGGAGGCGTCGATGCCGAGGACGTCCTGCTCCCAGCCACCGGTGTCGACGACCTTGAAGCGGCGGCCCGCCCACTCGGCCTCGTAGGTCACACGGTCGCGGGTGACGCCCGGCTTGTCCTCGACGACGGCCTCGCGGCGCCCGATGATGCGGTTCACGAGAGTCGACTTGCCGACATTGGGCCGGCCGACCACGGCGAGCACCGGCAGCGGCCCGTGCCCGGC
>KL569149.1:10494-15985 GCA_000715635.1 Streptomyces violaceus
TGCCCGGCCGCCTCGATCGCGCCCTCGACGTCCTCGGGGTCGAAGCCCTCCTCCGCGGCGAGCTCCATGAACTCCGCGTACTCGGCGTCGCCGAGCGCCCCGTGGTCGTGCTCGTGCGGGGCCGAGCCGTCGGGCTGGATGTGGTCGTTCATGAAGTCCGTACCTCGTCGTTCATCTTGGTGGTCGGTGGAGTACCCGCTGTCTTCCGGGCTGATCCACTACTCAGTGTTGCCTAGCGCCTGGTGAGGCGCCTGGCGTTTTCCAGGTGGGCGGCGAGCTGCTTCTGGATGCGGCCGGTGGCCTCGTCCAGCGCCTTGCGCGTACGGCGCCCGCTGCCGTCGCCCGCGTCGAAGGGCTCGCCGAAGACGACGTCGACGCGCGAGCGCAGCGGAGGCAGCCCCTTTATCAACCGTCCGCGCTTCTCGGTGCTTCCCAGCACGGCGACCGGCACGATCGGGGCGCCGCCGCGCACCGCGAAGTACGCGAGCCCGGCGCGCAGCGAGGCGAAGTCGCCCTCGCCCCGGGTGCCCTCGGGGAAGATGCCGAGCACGCCGCCGTTCTCCAGGATGCCGAGCGCCCGGGTGATCGCCGTGCGGTCGGTGGTGTCGCGGTCCACCTTCACCTGCCCGATGCCGAGCAGGAAGGGGTCCAGCGGGCCGATGAACGCTTCCTTCTTGATCAGGAAGTGCGTCGGCCGGGGCGCCACGCCCATGACCATCGGACCGTCGATGTTGTGGGAGTGGTTGACGGCGAGGATCACCGGGCCGTTCGCGGGCACGCGCCAGGCGCCGAGCACGCGCGGCTTCCACAGTCCGTACATCAGGCCGACGCCGATGCGCCGCCCGACCTCGGCACCCCGTACCGAAGGCAGCTCGGTCACTTCCCGGCCCGCTTCTCCTCGACGAGGGTGACGACACACTCGATGACCTGGGCCAGCGTGAGTTCGGTGGTGTCCACCTCGACCGCGTCGCCGGCCCTGGCGAGCGGCGAGGTCTTGCGGCTGGAGTCGGCCGCGTCCCGCTTGATCAGGGCCTCGCGGGTGGAGTGGACGTCGGAGCCCTTCAGCTCGCCGCTGCGGCGGGCGGCACGCGCCTCCGGGGAGGCGGTGAGGAAGATCTTCAGGTCGGCGTCCGGCAGCACGGTCGTGCCGATGTCACGGCCCTCGACCACGATGCCCTGCTCCGCGGAGGCGGCGATCGAGCGCTGCAGTTCGGTGATCCGGGCCCGCACCTCGGACACCGCGCTGACCGCGCTGACCTTGGAGGTGACCTCCTGGGTGCGGATCGGGCCGGCCACGTCGACGCCGTCGACGGTGATGGTCGGGCCCTGCGGGTCGGTGCCCGAGACGATCTCCGGCTTGCCGGCCGCGGCGGCGATCTCGGCGGGGTCGTCGATGTCGATGCCGTTGCTCACCATCCACCAGGTGATCGCCCGGTACTGGGCGCCGGTGTCCAGGTAGCTCAGCCCGAGCTGCGCCGCCACGGCCTTCGAGGTGCTCGACTTGCCCGTGCCGGACGGGCCGTCGATGGCGACAATCACGGGCGTGGGGCTTTCCACAGTGGAGACCTTCCTGAACCGGGCTGGCGGGGGTGAGGGCGCGACTGCCCCGCACAAGGTTACTGGGTGCGGGTCACTCGTCCGGCCGCGCGTCGGTCAGCCTCGTCCAGCATGCACTACTGCCGGATCGCCCAGCCCCGCTCGCGCAGCGCGGCGCTCAGCACGGGTGCCGCCTTCGGCTCCACCATCAGCTGCACCAGACCGGCCTGCTGCCCCGTGGCGTGCTCGATCCGTACGTCCTCGATGTTGACGCCGGCCATGCCCGCGTCCGCGAAGATCCGGGCCAGCTGTCCCGGCTGGTCGTCGATGAGCACCGCCACGACCTCGTAGACCCGCGGAGCGGACCCGTGCTTGCCGGGGACGCGGACCTGCCCCGCGTTGCCGCGCCGCAGGACGTCCTCGATGCCGGTGCTGCCCTCGCGGCGCTTGTGGTCGTCGGTGGACTGCAGGGCACGCAGGGCCCGCACGGTCTCCTCCAGGTCGCCGGCGACGTCCGTGAGCAGGTCGGCGACCGGCCCGGGGTTCGCGGAGAGGATGTCGATCCACATCCGGGGGTCGGAGGCGGCGATCCGCGTCACGTCCCGGATGCCCTGACCGCACAGCCGTACGGCCGCCTCCTCGGCGTTCTCGAGACGCGCGGCGACCAGGCTGGAGACCAGGTGGGGCATGTGGGAGACGAGGGCGACGGCACGGTCGTGGGCGTCGGCGTCCATCACCACGGGCACGGCACGGCAGTGCGAGACCAGCTCCAGGGCGAGGTTCAGCACCTCGGTGTCGGTGTCCCGGGTCGGGGTCAGCACCCAGGGCCGGCCCTCGAAGAGGTCCCCGGTCGCGGCCAGCGGGCCGGACTTCTCCCGGCCCGACATGGGGTGCGTGCCGATGTAGGCGGTCAGGTCGAGGCCGCGTGCCTCCAGCTCGCGGCGCGGCCCGCCCTTGACGCTGGCGACGTCGAGGTAGCCGCGCGCCGCTCCGCGGAGCATGGCGTCGGCGAGCACGTCCGCCACGTGGGCGGGTGGGGCGGCGACGATCGCGAGGTCGACGGGCCCGTCCGGCGCCTCGTCCGTGCCGGCGCCGAGCGCGGCCGCCGTACGGGCCTGCTCCGGGTTCGGGTCGGCGAGGTGCACGGTGACGCCCCGCTGGGACAGGGCCAGGCCGGCGGACGTACCGATGAGGCCGGTGCCGATGACGAGTGCGGTTCTCACTGGGCGATGTCCTTGCGCAGGGCGGCCGCGGCGCCGAGGTAGACGTGGGCGATGCCGGCCCGGGGCCGGTCCGACTCGATGTGCGCGAGGACCCGGACGACGCGCGGCATGGCGCCCTCGATGTCGAGTTCCTGGGCGCAGATCAGCGGTACGTCGACGATGCCGAGCTTGCGGGCGGCGGCCGCCGGGAAATCGCTGTGCAGGTCGGGCGTGGCCGTGAACCAGATGCTGATCAGGTCGTCGGCCGCGAGTTCATTGCGCTCCAGGATGGCCGTGAGCAGGGCTCCTACCTGCTCGTCCATGTGCCCGGCCTCGTCCCGTTCGAGTTGGACGGCTCCCCGGACCGCTCGTACCGCCACGGCGCTGCTCCTTGCTGACGTGCGTGTCGCTCTACGTCCGTCCAGCCTAGTCAGCCCGCGCGAACGGGATGCGCGGCGCCCGCCCGATGAGACACCAGAATTACTACTCTTTGGGTATTTTCAGTGCCAAGATTCAGAAACGTCCATTTTCTTCCTTTTTGGCGCTTTCGGAGTGACGACATGACGTACGACACCACTCGCCGGACGGTTCTCCTCGCGACGGGCGCGACAGGCGCGGTGGCGCTGGTCGCGGCCTGCGGCGGGGGCGGCGGCGACAACGGCTCCACGTCGACGGTCTCCCCCACCGGCAAGGAGACGACGGACGCCCCCGCCGGTCAGGAGCTGGCCTCGACCGACGAGATCCCGGTCGGCGGCGGCAAGATCTTCAAGAACGAGGAGGTCGTGGTGACCCAGCCGGAGCAGGGACAGTTCAAGGCCTTCTCGGCGATCTGCACCCACCAGCGCTGCACTGTGGGCTCCGTCTCCGACGGAACGATCAACTGCCCCTGTCACGGCAGCAAGTTCCGTATCGCCGACGGCGCGGTGGCCCACGGCCCGGCGACGCGGACGCTGCCCGCCGAGCAGATCACCGTGGAGGGAAACTCCATCCGCCTCACGTGAGAGTCCGCGTACCCTCCCGGGCATGCGGCCCGAGCACCTGATACGCGACCATACGATCTACGCCTGCGTGATGGGCTCCCGCGCCTTCGGGCTGGCGACGGACGGCAGCGACACCGACCGCCGTGGCGTGTTCCTGGCCCCCACGCCTCTGTTCTGGCGCCTCGACAAGCCTCCGACGCACGTCGAGGGCCCGGCCGAGGAGCAGTTCAGCTGGGAGCTGGAGCGCTTCTGCGAGCTGGCCCTGCGCGCCAATCCGAACATCCTGGAGTGCCTGCACTCCCCGCTCGTGGAGTACGCCGACGACACGGGCCGCGAACTCCTGGCCCTGCGGGAGGCGTTCCTCTCCCGGCGGGTCCACGAGACGTTCACGCGGTACGCGTACGGCCAGCGCCGCAAGCTGGAGACCGATGTCCGTACCCACGGCGCCCCGCGCTGGAAGCACGCGATGCATCTGCTGCGCTTGCTCATCAGCGCCCGCGATGTGCTGCGCACGGGCACGCTCACGATCGATGTCGGCGACCATCGTGAGGCCCTGCTCGCGGTGAAGCGCGGTGAGGTGCCCTGGTCCGACGTCGAGTCCTGGATGACCCGCCTGGAGCGGGAGGCCGAGCGGTCCGCCCACCACAGCCCGCTCCCGGCGGAACCGGACAGAGGGCGCGTGGAGGACTTCCTCGTCCGCGCCCGCCGCGCCTCAGCCCTGCGGGCGAACCCGTACGACGAGGTCGTGCAGGCGTCGTGGACGAGGGGGGCCTGAGGCAGGGCTGAGGCCTGGTCCACGTCCGAGTCGCGCGACGGAAAACCGTAGACGGTCGCGAAACACAGGGTGGGGCTGCTCGGCGACCACGGGCGTCAGGTCGAGTCCAGGGTGTCGATCGTCATCACGCGTCCCAGAGAGCCCCGAGGGTGAGCAGGTCGCTCCGGTACTCGACGCGGTCGGCCCATTCGGTCGGCCATGCCTCCGCGCCCAGGTACGCGCCGGCGAAGGCGCCCGCCAGGCAGGCGATCGAGTCCGAGTCGCCGGCGGTGCAGGCGGCGCGCCGCAGGGCCGTCACCGGTTCGTCGGCGAAGAGCAGGAAGCACAGCAGCCCGGTCGCCAGGGCCTCCTCGGCGATCCAGCCCTCCCCCGTGGCCAGGCACGGGTCGTCCTCGGGCGAGACGGTGCGCACGGCGTACCGGAGGCGGTCGAGGATCTCCAGGCACTCGTCCCAGCCGCGCGCGATGAACTGCTCGGGGCTCGGGTCCTGGGCCCGGCGCCACAGATCGCCGAGCCAGCGCTCGTGGTAGTGGCTGCGGTTCTCCAGGGCGTACGAGCGGAGCAGGCCGATCAGCGCGGCCGGCTCGGCACCCTGTGCGAGCAGGCGTATGGCGTGCGCGGTGAGGTCGGACGCGGCGAGCGCGGTGGGGTGCCCGTGGGTGAGGGCGGACTGCAACTGGGCAGCGCCCGCGCGCTGTTCGTCGCTCAGGCCCTGGATCAGGCCCAGGGGCGCGACGCGCATGTTGGCGCCGCAGCCCTTGGAGTGGATCTGGCTGGCGTCCTGCCAGGGCCGGGCCTCGTCCTTCAGCAGCGAGCAGGCCTTCAGGCAGGTGCGGCCCGGAGCCCGGTTGTTCTGCGGCGACTGGTACCAGTTCACGAACTCCTCGCGCAGGGGCCGGGCCAGTCGCGCCGGAGTGAGCAGCCCCCGGTCCATCGCCGTCCGCACCGCCCACCCGAGCGCCAGCGTCATCTGCGTGTCGTCGCTGACAACCGCCGGC
>KL569149.1:16216-17912 GCA_000715635.1 Streptomyces violaceus
AGATGTGTATAAGAGACAGGGGTACCCCAACGCGTCCCCCAGGGCGAGGCCGGTGAGCGCCCCGGTGGCGGCTTGCTTGTGGACGAGGAGGGTCATGCGGGGTGTCCTTCCGGCCGGTCACGAACAGTTCCCCGCGCCCACAGGGCACGGGGAACTCGACCACGTCGGGGTCGGCGCTACGCCTAGAGATCGACTTCCTGCATCAGCATCCCCACCTCCGTGTTGGACAACCGCCGCAGCCAGCCCGACTTCTGGTCGCCCAGGGTGATCGGCCCGAAGGCGACCCGCACCAGCTTGTCGACCGGGAAACCGGCCTCCGCGAGCATCCGGCGCACGATGTGCTTGCGGCCCTCGTGGAGGGTGACCTCGACGAGGTAGTTCTTGCCGGTCTGCTGGACGACCCGGAAGTGGTCCGCCCGCGCGTAGCCGTCCTCCAGCTGGATGCCGTCCTTGAGCTGCTTGCCCAGGTCGCGCGGGATGGGGCCGACGATGTGCGCGAGGTAGGTCTTCTTCACGCCGTACTTCGGGTGGGTCAGCCGGTGGGCCAGCTCGCCGTGGTTGGTGAGCAGGATGACGCCCTCGGTCTCGGTGTCGAGCCGGCCGACGTGGAAGAGCCGGGTCTCGCGGTTGGTGACGTAGTCACCGAGGCACTGCCGGCCCTCCGGGTCCTCCATCGTCGACACGACACCGGCGGGCTTGTTCAGCGAGAAGAACTGGTAGCTCTGCGTGGCGACGGTCAGCCCGTCGACCTTGATCTCGTCCTTCTCCGGGTCGACGCGACGCCCCTGCTCCAGGACGATCTCGCCGTTGATCTCGACGCGGGCCTCCTCGATCAGCTCCTCGCAGGCGCGCCGGGAGCCGAAGCCCGCGCGCGCGAGGACCTTCTGGAGCCGCTCGCCCTCCTGCTCGGCGCCCGGGAAGGTCTTGGGCAGCTTGACGTCCTTCTTCCCGGCGTACCGGTCGCGGTTGCGCTCCTCGATCTGCGCCTCGTACTCGCGGGGGCGCGCCGGGGCCGAGCGCCCACGCTGCTGGGGCTGCTTGGGACCGCCCTTGGCGCCGCCGCGCGCCGCACCGCCGCGCCCCGACTTGGGTCCGTCCTTCGTCGCCCCGGGGCCCACGTCGTAGCGGCGCTCCTCGGGGCGGGGCTTGCTGGGGCGGCCCTGCCCCTGCTTGTCATCCCTGTTGTTGCCGGCACCGCGGTGGTTGCCGCGCCCGCCGTGTCCGCCGTTTTTGCCGCTGCTTCGCATCAAAGTTCCGTCTGGTCGTCTTCGTCGTCGGTACCCGGGGTGACCGGGCGGCCCGGCACGTCGTCATCAGGCGCGTCCGGGTCGAACGACGGTACGCCCTCCTGGGTCTCGGCCTCGATCGCCTCCGCCTCCGGGAGGAAGGGCGCGAGCTCCGGGAGCTCGTCCAGACCGCGCAGGCCCATCCGCTCCAGGAAGTAGTTCGTCGTCCTGTACAGGATCGCACCTGTTTCGGGTTCCGCGCCCGCCTCCTCGACCAGACCCCGTTGCAGGAGGGTCCGCATGACGCCGTCGCAGTTGACTCCGCGCACGGCAGAGACCCGGCTGCGGCTGACCGGCTGCCGGTAGGCGACGACGGCCAGGGTCTCCAGGGCGGCCTGGGTGAGGCGGGCCTGCTGGCCGTCCAGCACGAAGCGCTCGACGGCGGGCGCGTACTCGGCGCGGGTGTAGAA
>KL569149.1:18089-19269 GCA_000715635.1 Streptomyces violaceus
AAACCGCAGTTCGAAGCCGCGCCCCTGGGCGGTGTACTCGTCGGCCAGCTCGCGCAGTGCGTCCGTGATCTGGCGGCGCGGCCGGTCGAGGATCTTCGCGAGGTGTTCCTCGGTCGCGGGCTCGTCCACGACCATCAGGACGGCCTCCAGAGCGGGCTTGAGGTCGAGGTCGGCGACGGTACGCAGCCCGGCCGGGATCTCGGTGATTTCTTCGCTCACGCCTGTTTCTCCTCCTTCGGCGGCTCGGGCGGCCGGTCGAACTCGTCGGTGACGGTCGGTGTCTCGTCCCCGTCCCCGCCTGTCCACCGCACGAGCAGCTCGCCCAGCGCGGCCTCCTGCTCCAGCTCCACGGCCTTCTCGCGGTACAGCTCCAGCAGTGCGAGGAAGCGGGCTACGACGGTGAGTGTGTCGTCGGTGTCCTCGACGAGCGCCCGGAAGCTGACCTCGCCCAGCTCCCTGAGCCGGGCCACGACGATCTGGGCCTGCTCCTGCACGCTGACCAGCGGGGCGTGGATGTGGTCGACGTACACCTGCGGCCTGGGCTTGGGCTGCATCGCCTTCACGGCGAGCTTGGCGAACCCTTCCGCCCCGATGCTGATGACGACCTCGGGCAGCAGCTCGGCATGCTGCGGTTCGAGCCCGACGGTACGCGGATAGCGCCGGGCCTCGTCATCGAGCCGCCCGCTGAAGATGTCCGCGATCCGCTTGTACGCGCGGTACTGGAGCAGCCGGGCGAACAGCAGGTCCCGGGCTTCGAGCAGCGCCAGATCGCCCTCGTCCTCCACCTCGGCGGCGGGCAGCAGCCGTGCCGCCTTCAGATCGAGCAACGTGGCCGCGACGACGAGGAACTCGGTCGTCTCGTCCAGGTCCCAGTCCGGCCCCAGCGCCCGGATGTACGCCATGAACTCGTCGGTCACCTTCGACAGCGCGACCTCGGTGACGTCCAGCTTGTGCCTTGAGATCAACTGAAGCAGCAGATCGAAGGGGCCTTCGAAGTTGGCGAGCCGGACCTTGAAGACCCCGTCACCGGCGTCGACCGGGGTCTCGGGCCCCGCAACCGGCTCGACGGACTCCGCCTCCGCCCCGACCGGGACCCGAAGCCCCGTCACAGCCGGCTCCTCGGCAACCACCGCAGCCGAACCAGCCACCGCCGCCGCGGGCACCACGCCCGCCTCGACGG
>KL569149.1:19443-25147 GCA_000715635.1 Streptomyces violaceus
ACGCGCGCCGACGGCCGTTCGGGCCGTCGGCGGGTGGAGGGGAAGCGTTCGAGGTCATGGCCCCCGCAGGCTACCGTTACCGCCCGCGCAGACGTCGTACGAGGATGCTGGCGTCTCCGCGGGTCTCCAGGTCGGCGAGGACCACGGCGACCGCCTCGCGGACGATGCGGCCGCGGTCGACGGCCAGGCCGTGCTCGCCGCGGAGCACGAGGCGGGCGTGCTCCAGGTCCATGAGCTCCTCGGCGGACACGTACACGGTGATCTTCTCGTCGTGCCGCTCACGGCCGCTGGGGCGGCGCGCGGCCGCCCGTCCGCGCTTGCGTGGCGCCGCGTCGGTGGAAGCGGCGGCAGAACCTTCCTGCGCCGTCTGGCGCCGCCCGGAGCCGGAGCGCTCCGCGGCCGCGGAGCGGCTACGGGACTCCCCGGCGTCGGCCGACTCCGAGTCCGCCGCCACGTGCTCGGCGCCCTTGCCGTCGCCGCCCTGCGCGGGCACCGACTGCGGCGCGTCCTCCGCGCCCGCTGCCGCCGCCGCGTCGCCCTCCCCCGCCGGAGCGGGCACCCGGGCGTCGCCGTTGGCCTGGCGCCTGGGCGTGGACGACTGCAGCGCCATCCCCCCTGTCGTACGGAAGAGTTCGTCGGCCCCCGGCAGACTCACTCGGCGTGACACCGGGCGAGCACCTCCCTGGCGAGCTGGCGGTAGGCGGCGGCACCGACGGAGTTGGAGGCGTACGTCGTGATCGGCTCACCGGCGACCGTGGTCTCCGGGAAGCGGACCGTGCGCCCGATGACCGTGTGGTAGACGTGGTCGTCGAACGCCTCCACGACACGCGCGAGCACCTCACGGCTGTGCACCGTGCGCGAGTCGTACATCGTGGCGAGGATCCCGTCGAGCTCCAGCTCCGGGTTGAGCCGTTCCTGGACCTTCTCGATGGTCTCCGTCAGCAGTGCCACACCGCGCAGCGCGAAGAACTCGCACTCCAACGGCACTATCACCTTGTGCGCGGCCGTCAGGGCGTTGACCGTGAGCAGGCCGAGCGAGGGCTGGCAGTCGATGACGATGAAGTCGTAGTCGGGCAGCAGCGGCTTCAGGGCGCGCTGCAGCGTCGACTCGCGGGCGACCTCGGAGACCAGCTGGACCTCGGCCGCCGACAGGTCGATGTTGCTGGGCAGCAGGTCCATGTTGGGGACCGCCGTCTTCAGCAGCACCTCGTCGGCCGCCATGCCCCGCTCCATGAGCAGGTTGTAGACGGTGAGGTCGAGTTCCATCGGGTTGACGCCGAGACCGACCGACAGCGCGCCCTGCGGGTCGAAGTCCACGAGCAGGACCCGGCGTCCGTACTCCGCGAGCGCGGCACCCAGGTTGATGGTCGACGTCGTCTTGCCGACGCCGCCCTTCTGGTTGCACATCGCGATGATCTTCGCGGGACCGTGGTCGCCCAGCGGGCCCGGGATCGGGAAGTACGGCAGCGGGCGCCCGGTCGGACCGATGCGCTCCCGGCGCTGTCTGGCCGCGTCGGGCGCGAGAGTGGCCGCGTACTCGGGGTCGGGCTCGTACTCCGCGTCGGGGTCGTAGAAGTGCCCCTCGGGCAGTTCGTCGTAGTCGGCGAGTTGGTTGTGGGGCGCGCCACTTCCGCCGCCGGCCATGGCGTTCACGTGATGGCCATCCATCTTCTGGTGTGCTGTGTGAGTCGCCTGCTGACTCTGGTGGGCTGCGAAGGTGCGCACAGCGACGGAGCCGACAGCCGCGAATCCCGCGGGCCCCTGGTCCCGTGCAGGCATTCCTGGTTGACCACCCCCGGGAGTAAATGTCGACTCATTCACAAGTCGTCTTACCTCCTTGGTGACCAGGAAACTTCTAGACAGGTCAGCGTGGCACCATGCCGACGGTTGGCGACTCTATGGCGTGTCGGGCGTCCGCAGCAACACAATCCGCCGGACCCGGCCCGATGTGTCGGCAATGAAACATCCCGCTGTCAAGGGCGTACGGCCGTCGCACGGCAGGTTTCACCGGTGTGCGAATCGGTTGAAGGGTTACGTTCGAGGCGAGTTGCTCGAGAAGCGCGAAGTGACCATACACACATCCGGCCGGACCTTGTCGGGCAAGGTCCGGCCAGGTGCGCGGCGTTGACGGCCTGTGTTGACGTATCGCCTTTACCGGTTGATGACTTAGCCGATTTACCGGCCGTCGAGGGCGGGGGCGGCTCAGACGAGCAGCGAGGCCAGCTCCACGTGCTCCACGCCGTGCGCCTCGGCGACCTCGCGGTAAACGACCTTGCCGTCATGGGTGTTGAGGCCCCGGGCCAGGGCCGGGTCGCGGCGCAGCGCCTGCGCCCAGCCGTGGTTCGCGAGTTCCACGATGTACGGAAGCGTGGCGTTGGTCAGCGCGTAGGTGGAGGTGTTGGGCACCGCGCCGGGCATGTTGGCGACGCAGTAGAAGACCGACTCGTGAACCGGGAAGGTCGGCTCGGCGTGGGTGGTCGGGCGGGAGTCCTCGAAGCAGCCGCCCTGGTCGATCGCGATGTCGACAAGGACACTTCCGGGCTTCATCCGCGAGACGAGCTCGTTGGTGACCAGCTTCGGGGCCTTGGCGCCGGGGATCAGCACCGCGCCGATGACGAGGTCGGCCTCCAGACAGGCCTTCTCCAGCTCGAAGGTGTTCGAGACGACGGTCTGGATCTTCGTGCCGAAGATCTTGTCCGCCTCGCGGAGCTTGTTGACGTCCTTGTCGAGCAGGGTCACGTGGAAGCCCAGGCCGATGGCGATCTGCGCCGCCTGCCAGCCGGAGACGCCGCCGCCGATGACGACGGCCCGTCCGGCCAGGACGCCGGGGACGCCGCCGGGCAGCACGCCCCGGCCGCCGTTGGCGCGCATCAGGTGGTAGGCGCCGACCTGCGGGGCCAGCCGGCCCGCGACCTCGGACATCGGGGCGAGCAGCGGGAGCGCGCGGCTGGGCAGCTCGACCGTCTCGTACGCGATCGCCGTGGTGCCGGACTCCAGGAGGGCGTCCGTGCACTCCTTGGAGGCGGCGAGGTGCAGGTAGGTGAAGAGCGTCTGGTCCTTGCGGAGGCGGTGGTACTCCTCGGCGATGGGCTCCTTGACCTTCAGCAGCAGGTCGGCGGCGGCCCACACCTCGTCGGCGGTGTCCAGGATCTGGGCACCGGCGAGGACGTACTCCTCGTCCACGATCGAGGAGCCGACTCCGGCGCCGCGCTCGATGACGACCTGGTGGCCATGACGCACCAGCTCGTGCACGCCGGCGGGGGTGATGGCCACCCGGAACTCGTTGTTCTTGACCTCGCGGGGGATGCCGACCTTCACGTCGATCACGGTCCTTGGCTCAGAGGGTATGGGGCATTACTAGACATACCCGGCCGCGCACGGGCACACCGGGAGAGACCGCAGGAGAACGTGCGGCAGAGCCAGTCTAATGAAGGTGTTCCCGCTGTCTAGCCTTTCATTACATCAATCTTCAGCGGATGCGGTACGGATTTCGCAGGCGTCAGCCTCATCTTCCTGGTTTACCTCCCCGAGGAGCCGCTCGGCGGCGCCCCGGTGCAGCCCGGCCGACGCGGGGTCGCCGAGGCGTTCGAGGGTGTCGGCGACCCGCAGGTGCAGCGCGGCCTGCAACCGCGTGTCCTCGGCCCGCCGCGCCCATTCCACGGCCTCCCGGCAGGTGCGCAGCGACTCGTCGGGCCGGCCCGCGTACTCCTGGACCCGCGCCAATTCGCTCAGGGCCCGCGCCTGGGCGGCCACGTCGCCGAGCTTGCGGTGCCCGGAGATCGCCGCGCGCCAGTTCCGCAGGGCCTCGCCGTAGCGGCCCGCGAAGGTGTGGGCGGCGGCGATCCGCCCGTACAGCCGGGCGGCGTCGGCGCGCTCGCCACGCGCGAGCCGCTCGACCAGGGCCCGGCCGAACCAGTCGGCGGCCCGGTCGAAGTCACCGAGCTCCAGGTGCGCGCCGCCTACGGATTCCATCGCGCGTCCGGCCGCGTACGGGTCGTCGACCTCGCGTCCGGCGTCCAGCGCGGCCCGGTAGCGCACCAGCGCGTCGGCCGTACGGCCGGTCCGGGCGTCGAGATCGCCGAGGTTGAGCAGGGCGGCGGCCCGCTCGCGGGGCAGGTCGCGGCGCTCGGCCACCTCGAGGACCAGGCTGTGGACGTCGTAGAGGTCGGGCGCGGCCGCCTGGGTACCGACGTGCGCCACCATCGCCCGCACCAGCTGGGACATCAGTCGCCGGGCCAGGGTGTCCAGCTCCCCGTCGCCGACCGCGAGCCGGGCCGAGGCCAGCAGGGCGGGCCGGGTCAGCCGCAGCCAGTCGGCGGCCGCCCTGGGAGTGGGAAACCGCAGGGCACGCGGCATGTCGAGAAGTTTCTGGCGTGCCTGGGGGCTGTCGGTCTCGGTGATGGCACGGCAGACCTGGAGCAGCCGCACGGTCCGCTCCAGCATCCGGGCACGGGCCACCTGGAGATCGGCGGGGCGCTCGTGGTGCCCGGCGAGGACGCGGAGCAGCGGGTGCAGACAGCCGGGGACCTCGTACTGGGGCAGCGGCGAGTCCACCGCGTGCAGGAAGCCGAGAGCGACGAAGTCGTCGAGGGTGGTGCGGGCACTGTCGACCGAGCAGCCGACGAGCGCGGAGGCGGTCTGCGGATCGACCAGTCCGGCCGGGGCGAGGGCGAGCAGGCGCAGCATCCTCGCGGCGCTGGCGGGCAGGGCGTCGTAGGCGAGGCGGAAGACCCGGCTCAGGGCGGTCCCCTCGGCGGGGTCGGTGCGCAGTTGCTTGGCGAGATCCAGGACGGCCGCCTTGGGGCGTGCGGCGAGCCAGCCGCCCGCCAGCATCAGCGCGGCCGGCTGCCCCTGGCACTCCTCGGCGAGTCCCTCGGCGGCCCGGGGGTCGACGGTGATACGGACCGAGCCGGTGTGCCGGGACAGCAGCTCCACTCCGGACTTGGCGTCCAGTCCGCCCAGAGTGCAGGGGCGGACGTCCGGGATGCCGGTCAGCGGGCCCTTGGAGACCGCGACGACCAGGCAGTCAGGGGTGTCGGGCAGCAGGGCGTCGACCTGCTCGGCGTCGGCCGCGTCGTCCAGCAGGAGCAGGGCGCGGCGGTCGGCCAGGGCACTGCGCAGAGAGTCGGTGAGGTCGTCGCCGCAGGCCCCGGCCGGGGCTTCCCGGTCCAGGGCGGCGAGCAGGTCGCGGGCCGCGCGCTCGATGGGTACGGGGGTCCCGTCGGGGTCGGTCAGGCGGGCGCGCAGCACCCCGTCCGGATAACGGTCCGCGACCTGCTGTACGAGTTCCTCGGCGAGTGCGGTGCGTCCCGAGCCGGGCCGGCCGGCGATAAGCAGCACCCGCGCGCGTGGGGGTTTGCGGCCGGCCAGGGTGTCCAGGCCGGCGCGCTCGATGTCGGCGCGCAGTTCCTTCAACTCCCGTGTGCGGCCCAGGAACTGACTCTCGCCGGCAGCGTGTCCGGTCAGCCGCACGTCGCCTGTCTCCACGACCTGATCCGTCACGGGCCACACTCCCGTCCCACGCACGCAAGCCCGCCGGGAATCCGGTTCGGGCGTGCCTCAGAGCCTAGTTCACGCTCTGCAACGTTCCGGGTGGAGCACGACGGGCACGGCAGCCACATCCCCCGATCGGATCAGCAGATCGTAGGACTGACAGCGTCGGGGGCGCCTGGAAGGGGCGCGGGGAACTGCGCGACCAGCCACG
>KL569149.1:25357-28455 GCA_000715635.1 Streptomyces violaceus
GGCGCGGGGAACTGCGCGACCAGCCACGGCGACGCCGCACCCGACCGACGACCTTCGCGGCACCCATCATTCGCGCCCCCCCAGCGGAGCGTCTACGCCTCGAACGGCCGCGCCGGCCACGGTGCCTGGGCCGGGCGCAGTGCGTCCAGACCGTTGCCCGCGCGGGCGGCGACCAGGGACAGGACGCCCACCACGAGGCAATTGTTGTGGAGTTCTCCGGCCAGTACGCCCCGGACGAGGTCCTCGACCGGGACCCGGTCGAGCTCCATGTCGGCCTCTTCCTCCTCGACCGCGAAGCGCTCGCCCTCGGCCTCGGACAGATCGCGGGCGAGGAAGATCCGTACGGCCTCGTCGCAGCCGCCGGGGGTGGTGTAGACATCGGTCAGCACCCGCCAGTCCTCGGCCTTGACGTGCGCCTCCTCGTACAGCTCGCGCTGCGCGGCGTGCAGCGGGTTCTCGCCGGGGACGTCGAGCAGACCGGCCGGGATCTCCCACAGCTTGTGACGCACGGGGTGGCGGTACTGGCGCAGGACCAGGACGCGGTCGGCCTCGTCGAGGGCGAGGACGGCCACGGAGCCGGGGTGGACCTGGTAGTCACGGCCGACCACGGTGCCGTCGGGCATGACCACGTCGTCGGTGCGGACGGAGGTCTTGTTGCCCACGAAGGGGGTGTCCGTCGCCCGGATCTCCCACTCCTCCGGGGTGTCCTTGATCGTCATGCCTGTCCTTCCACGTACCCGACCCGACCTGCTGAAAAGAAACCGGGGTGCACACCCTTTGAAGGGATGCACCCCGGCCACCGTACAACTGGTGTGTTACTTCGAAGTCTTCCGCTCGACCGAGGCCTTGACGAGCCCGGCGAACAGCGGATGCGGACGCGTCGGGCGCGAGCGCAGCTCCGGGTGTGCCTGGGTGGCGACCAGGTACGGATGGACGTCGCGCGGGTACTCGACGTACTCGACGAGCTTGCCGTCCGGGGAGGTGCCCGAGAACTGGATACCCGCCTTCTTCTCCAGCTCCGCCCGGTAGGCGTTGTTCACCTCGTACCGGTGACGGTGCCGCTCCTCGACGTACTCCTTGCCGTCGTACACCTCGCGCACGATCGAGCCCTCGGCCAGCTTGGCCGGGTACATGCCCAGCCGCATCGTGCCGCCCATGTCACCCTCACCGGCGACGATGTCGAGCTGCTCGGCCATGGTGGAGATGACGGGGTGGCCGGTGGCCGGATCGAACTCGGTGGAGTTGGCGTCGGCGATGTCGACCAGGTTGCGCGCGGCCTCGATCACGATGCACTGCAGGCCGAGACAGAGGCCGAGCAGCGGGATCTTGTTCTCGCGGGCGTACTTGATCGCACCGACCTTGCCGAGCACACCGCGGTCGCCGAAACCACCGGGGATGCAGACGCCGTCGACGTCGCCGAGCTGCTGGGCCGCGCCCGCCGGGGTCTTGCAGTCGTCGGAGGTGACCCACTTGATCTTCACGCGGGCCCGGTTGGCGAAGCCGCCGGCACGCAGCGCCTCGGTGACCGACAGATAGGCGTCGGGCAGGTCGATGTACTTGCCGACCAGCGCGAGGGTGATCTCGTGGTCGGGCTTGTGGACGCGGTCGAGCAGGTCGTCCCAGGTGGTCCAGTCGACGTCCCGGAACGGCAGGTCCAGCTTGCGGACGACGTAGGCGTCCAGGCCCTCGCCGTGCACGGTCTTCGGAATGTCGTAGATCGAGCGGGCGTCGGGGCATGCGACGACGGCGGCCTCGTCGACGTCGCACATCAGCGAGATCTTCCGCTTGATCGCGGTGGGCACCTCGCGGTCGCAGCGCAGCACGATCGCATCCGGCTGGATTCCGATGTTGCGCAGGGCCGCAACCGAGTGCTGGGTGGGCTTCGTCTTCAACTCACCCGAGGGGCCGATGTAGGGCAGGAGCGAGATATGGACGACGAAGACGTTGTCACGGCCGACCTCGTGACGGACCTGGCGGACGGTCTCCAGGAACGGCAGCGACTCGATGTCGCCGACCGTGCCGCCGACCTCGGTGATCACGACGTCGACCTCGTCCGTCGCCATGCGGCGGATGCGGTGCTTGATCTCGTTGGTGATGTGCGGGATGACCTGCACGGTGTCACCCAGGTACTCGCCGCGCCGCTCCTTGGCGATCACGGTGTTGTACACCTGGCCGGTGGTGACGTTGGCGGAACCGTCCAGGTCGCGGTCGAGGAAGCGCTCGTAGTGGCCGATGTCCAGGTCGGTCTCGGCGCCGTCGTTCGTGACGAACACCTCACCGTGCTGGAAGGGGTTCATCGTGCCCGGGTCCACGTTCAGGTACGGGTCGAGCTTCTGCATCACGACGCGCAGACCGCGAGCCTTGAGCAGCATGCCGAGGCTGGAGGCCGTCAGACCCTTGCCGAGCGAGGAGGCGACACCCCCGGTGACGAAGATGTGCTTGGTCGTCGAGTTTCGAAAAGCAGCGGGCGGCATGGCCAAGAGGGGGCTCCCGTGGTCGCGATCTGGAGGTGCGGTTCGGCTGCCTGCCGGAGGCTTCTCCGGGGGTTGCCGTCGCTGCGGTTCGGGGGTTTGCTGGCCCACCGGTCCACGGGCTACCAGCGTATCAGCGCCGCGGGGCGACGGCTTCCGGCCACGCTCCGCACACACGTCGACACGGAGGCGATCACCATTACCGGTCTCTCACCCGTTGCTCACTCGTTCGGCGTACCTGCCTTGCCCGGAGCGGCACACAGATCATCTGCGTGCGTCGTATCCTGCTCGGACACTCGCTGCCGAGCCCGCCCGGCCCAACGGCACCACCCCCCGCCCGTGAGCGCCGGAACAACGTGACCTCGTCAGTTCGTTGAGCAACAATGGGCGCTTTGCGTCACGGCTGAGTTACCTGTTTTGCTTCATCGCTCAACGACGCATTGCAAGACTTGCTGAACCCCCCCTTGACCGCACTAGCGACAGCCCCCTTGTGGGGTGACGTGGCCGTTCGACTGGAGTTGCACGTGGCCGGGCGCATCGAAGATTACGCACTCATCGGAGACATGCAGACCGCTGCCCTGGTCTGCCGGGACGGGACAGTCGACTGGCTGTGCCTGCCCCGCTTCG
>KL569149.1:28625-29320 GCA_000715635.1 Streptomyces violaceus
GTCGACTGGCTGTGCCTGCCCCGCTTCGACTCGCACGCCATCTTCGCCGGCCTGCTGGGCACCGAGGAGCACGGCTTCTGGCGGCTCGGCCCCGCGTACGCCTCCGACCAGCAGCCACCCACCGCCGCCCGGCGCAGCTACCGGGGCGACTCGCTGATCCTGGAATCCGAGTGGGACACCCAGCGGGGCACGGTCCGGGTGACCGATTTCATGCCGCCGCGTGACGGCGCCCCGCAGCTGATCCGGATCGTGGAGGGCGTCTCGGGCCGGGTGCCGATGCGCTCGGCGCTGCGGATGCGGTTCTCCTACGGGCGGGTGGTGCCGTGGGTGCACAAGCACGAGGGGCGGACGGTGGCCGTCGCGGGTCCCGACTCCGTGTGGTTCGACACATCCGCGGAGACGTACGGCAAGTCGCTGACGACGTACGCGGACTTCACGGTCGCGCCGGGTGACCGGATCGCGTTCACGATCTCCTGGGAGCCCTCGCACAAGGAGCCGCCGCCGCTGCCCGAGCCGGAGCAGTCGCTGGAGGCGACGGAGGACTTCTGGCGCGAGTGGGTCGACCACTGTACGTACCACGGCCCCTACCGCGAGGCCGTGATCCGCTCGCTGATCACGCTGAAGGCCCTGACGTACGCCCCGACCGGCGGCATCGTCGCAGCGCCCACCACCTCCCTGCCGGAGGACATCGGCGG
>KL569150.1:0-2332 GCA_000715635.1 Streptomyces violaceus
CAGAGATGTGTATAAGAGACAGAGCCTGCTGCGTTTGTGGTCCCCTGGGGTGACCCAGTCGGAGGTGCTCAGAGTCCGCAGCAGCCCCTCCGGGTCGGCGAACCAGTCGTTCAGATAGCTGCCGCCGAGCCTCTTCCCCTCGTGGTTGCGCGCTGCCCAGGGAGCCCTGTCCTCGATCATCCTGATCAGCCGCTGTTCGACGGTGGGCGGTCGGAGCAGCCGTGAGGCGATGTCCTCGCCCAGGGTTCCTGTGGTCTGGAACGCCACGTAGCCGTTCCAGATGCGCTGCCACTGCCGCTGGACCGCATCGTCGCCCCCGCCGGCGTACATCTGGTCGAGGTGGAGCATGATGGCGTCGCGGGCGAGCGCGCCGTGTCCCTGAGCCGCGTTGTCGATGCCGATGTGCATGCGGTAGAAGCGCGAGTCGATCTGGTGGTGGTCCAGCAGCTCCGCCATGGGCACGACACCGAGGATCTCCCACTCCAGGTGCAGCGTCATGCCGAGGAGCTCGGGGAAGAACTCCTCGGGATACAGGGAGATGGCCAGTTCGAAGGCGGGGACGGTGTACGCCGAGTCGAGGATCTCGGGCCGGGTGGAGAAGGCGTAGGAGTCCACCGGCGGCAGGAAGATACCCAGTTGCTCCAACAGGTTCTGGTACAGGCTGGAGTGGTTCAGCGCCGGGTTGCCGTCGCCGACCTCCTCCTTCCAGATGGTGAACAGGAGGGCATGGACGTCGTCGATCGGCTTCGCCGGGGTGATGTTGCGCAGCCAGACGCCGTCGAGCAGATTGAAGGGGGCCATTTGGCGGACCCGTTCGACGACCGACTCCCGGGTGCGGAAGAGCGGGTCCCTGCGCGGATCGGCGGCGTCGTAGGCGTCCGCCTCCTGGGCGAGCTGCGTGTAGATGAGGTCGAGCCGCTCCTCCAGATTCTCCCGGGTGTAGCGGAAGGGCCGCAGCGTCTGCGGTGCATGGGGGCTGTTCTGGGTGACCACGGCGTCGGCGAGGACCTTGCGGACGTATTCGCGCGCGGCCTTGACCTGCTCCGGGAACCGGTCGGGATGCTGCAGCGTGTAGAACCATTCACGGTCGCTGAGCCCGACGTGAACGGAGCGTTCGGTCTCGACCAGGGCGCGGCTGCCGTCCGGGGCCCGGCGGGGAACCACGAAGCCCAGCCGGCTCCACTGCTCGACCATGTCGTTGTCGCCGGCGTGCTCGCGGATCCGCTTCCACTGCTCGGCCACCCGGGTGCGGTACGCGCCTTCGCTCTCACCCGCTCCCTGGGCCAGTTTCGGCTTGTAGATCACCTGTTGCCCGACCCCGCGGGCCCAGGGCTGCCGGAACGGGAACTGTCCGGCGCCGTCCGCGCCCTGGTCGCCCGCGGCGCGGATCAGGGCGAGGAAGTGGGATTCGGGGTACACGTCGTCGGGCCGCTGGGCGGGCCACCAGTGCGTGTGGCACTCGTAGAAGTCGGCCTGCCAGGGCAGGGCCATGTACTTCGTCAGATCGCCCGGCGCGAAGTCCTCGCGGACGCGAAAGGGTCCGGACCAGGTCTGCGGCTGCTGGACGATGTACGTCGTCTCGATGCCGGGATAGAACGGGCCCCCGGAGCAGGCGTCCAGAGCCGCCTCCACCAGGGCGTGCGGTTCCTGTGCCAGGGCCGACTGCCCGGGTACGGGAGCCAGGCCCGTCCAGTCGGCGGTGAAATCGCCCTCGGCCCAGCGCCGCATCCGCTCGTACTGGCCCGGCAGCAGCGCCATCCACGTCAAGGGTCGGCCGTCCACCGGGTCCCCGTCGTCGCCGGCGAGCTGCGGCATGTACTCGGAGGTGGCTTCCGCGACGTTCGGCTCCGGGCTGCGCAGACGCTCGAAGACGCTGGTACGCAGATCCTTGCTGCCGGGCGAGTTCGAAGCCAGCTGCCCGAGCATCGCCGGGGCGGTGAAATGGCCGGCCTCGCCCTTGCCGTGACCTCTCAGCGCGGCGGCATTGACCCACTGGTAGTCGCTGATGCGCTGCAGGATCGGGTAGATGTGCCGGGTGAACGAGACCTGGTCCTCCTGCCCGTACCCCTGGGCCTCGGCGACCACGTCGTAGAGGGTCACGAGGTTGGTGGTGTGCGGGGAGAAGTCGGGCGGTCCGACCAGCACCCACGCCGACCGCGCCTCAAGCGTCCGGCTCGCGCCGCCGTCTCCACCCCCACTGCCGCGCAGCGTTACGGTGGCTGCCACCGGGCCGTCGGACACGTCGTCGTACCAGTAGTCGTTGTTGGCGTAGTGGGTGATCGGATTCTCCGCCGCGGTCGTCCCGGAGTGGCCGGAGCCGCCGAGGACCAGT
>KL569150.1:2507-8910 GCA_000715635.1 Streptomyces violaceus
GGAGTGGCCGGAGCCGCCGAGGACCAGCAGCCGGCCCTTGTCGTCGGTACGGAGCTCCCCGAGCGGCACCGGCCTGCCGAGGAAGGTGCCCGTGTCGAACCGGGCCGTGCTGCCGTCCTGGGAAGGACCGGTCACGGTCCGGGGGCCCGGCTTGATAACAAGCCGCGCGCGGGCCACGGGGTCGTTGACGTCGATCCCCGGGTTGCGGCGGTTGCGCGGGTCCTGGGCCCCGGTCACCGCTGCTGCGGAGGCAGTCTCGCCCGGCGTGTTCTCAGGCGCGCCGTGGAAGCGCCCGAGGAACTTGAACCAGTCGGCCTTGGAGTTCGCGAGCTCGACCGTCCACGAGATCCTGGCGTCGTCCGCCGTCAGCTCGCCCAGGACGTTCCCGTCCTTGTCGTAGCCGTACACGCGGAATCGCGCCGCCTGTCGCTTCACCCGCCCGGCCGTGTCCTTGAAACCGCCGTCGGGCTCGGGCGGGACTCCCGGCCGCTCGGGGCCGATGAAGAACTCGGTGGGGCTGTTACCCACGCGAGAGATGCCGATGGCCGGATGGATCTCACAGCTGACCACGTCGTCGAGATTCACAGATACCCGCCTCGCCCTGTCGCCTCCGAAGCCCGCGACAAGAGGATGGAACAGAGGCGGCGTCAGGTCACGGACCGTCACCTGATTGGAGCGGTTCGGGTGTCACCCTCCGCTAAAGGCGAAAGCGATTGATGCCCAGTTTTGGGCAGCAGATGGTGATCAAGCCGACCTGGAATCTTGCTGACTTCCGAGAGCACCTGGTCGGGGCGTCGGGACCATCGCAGGACCCGCTGACTCATCTCGCGGAAACCGCGCCTACCTGCGCAAACGCAATATCAAGGCAATCATCCAGGAGCAAGCATGTCGACGAAACGGCCGGTCGCCGTCGCCCTGGCCGGTGCGCTCTGCCTCATCACCACGGCCTGCGCCGACTCCGCGACGGAATCGGAAGGCGCCCCAGGCGGCAACGCATCCGCGGCCGCCGAGCGGTCCGGCTACCCCGTGACCCTCGACAACTGCGGGGTTCCGGAGGAGTTCACGAAGGCGCCCGGCCGCGTCGTAGTCATGAACGGAGCCTCGGTCGCGGAGGTCTCCACACTGCTCGCCCTGGGCCTCGGCGACAAGATCGTAGCCAACCAGCAGAGCTACGGCATGTCCGAGGTCCCCGGTCGCGCCAAGGCGATCAAGGCACTGCCCCACGGCGACGTCAAGCTCAACGACGCCTACGACATCCCGCGCGAGGCGATGATCGGCCTGCGCCCCGACCTGGTGCTGTCCACGACCTCCTACGGCTTCGACGAGAAGAACGGCTTCGCCACCCGCAGGCAGCTCAAGCAGATCGGCGCCAACACCTATGTCTCCCCGCAGGGATGCGACCAGGACACCTCCAAGACGACCATCGCCGACAGCTACACGCTGCTGCGCGACATGGGCAGGATCTTCCACGCCGGCGACAGCGCCGAGAAGCTGATCGCCGCCTCGGAGAAGAACATCGCCGCCGTCTCCGCCAAGGTGAAGGGGGAGAAGAGGCCTCAGGTCATGGTCCTGTTCTCCAACATGGCCATGGGCGGCAACGACTTCAGCTCGGTCGTCGCCAAGGGCATCTACAACGACATCCTCGCCAAAGCCGGTGGCAGCAATGCCTTCGAGAACGCCTCCAAGACCTCCTTCACCGACCTGAGCAAGGAGAAGGTGGCCGCCACCGATGTCGACGCCCTTGTCGTCATCGGCTACAACGACCCCGACCCGGCGGCCTACGCCAAGAAACTGCTGAAGGAGTTCCCCCAGTGGCCGGCCGCGAAGAACAACCAGTACGTGGCGCTGTCGGACTCGATGTACCTGGGCCCGAGCAACGACCTGGCCGTGGAGAAGATCGCCCGGATGCTGCACCCCGACAAGGTCTGAACGGCCTGCGGCTGTCTCTCGCCGCCGGCGCCCTGCTCGTGGTGCTCTTCGCCGTCATGGTGGTGGCGGTGAGCATCGGAGCGGTCAACATCCCGGTGGCCGACGTGTGGCGGATCCTCCTGCACCACGTCACCGGGCAGGGCGCCACCGCCGACCCGGCGACGGACCAGATCGTCTGGAGCTTCCGGGCTCCCCGCGTCGCCCTGGCCGCCCTGGTCGGCGCGGGCCTGGGCGTCGCCGGGGCGGTCCTGCAGACCCTGGTCTCCAACCCGCTCGCCGACCCGATCGTCCTGGGCTTCTCCTACGGCGCCTCGCTCGGGGCCGTACTGGTCATCACCCTCGGCGGTCTGGCCGGCCTCGGGGTGTCGGGTGCCGCGTTCGTCGGTGCCCTGGCGGCCGGGGCCCTGGTCTTCGCCCTGGGGCAACGGCGGGGCCGCCTGGCTCCCACGCGCCTGGTCCTGGCCGGAGTCACGGTCGGCTACGTCCTGCTGTCGATGACGAGCTTCGTCCAACTTCTGGCCACACCAACTGAGTTGCGGACGGTGATGTTCTGGATGCTGGGCAGCGTCGCCGGCGCCCAGTGGGACCAACTGCCCACCGTCACGGTCGTGGTCCTGACGAGCACCGTCGTACTGACCCTGTTCGGACGGCGGCTCAACGCCCTGCTGGCCGGTGACGAGTCCGCCACCGCGCTCGGCGTGGACGTCAACCGGCTGCGCGCCGTCCTGCTGGTCATCAGCGCGCTGCTCACCGGCACCGTCATCGCCGTCGCGGGCGGCATCGGCTTCGTCGGCCTGATGATTCCCCACCTGGTCCGCCTCACCGTGGGCGCCGACCACCGCAGGCTGCTGCCCCTGACCGCACTCCTCGGAGCCGTCTACCTGGTCGTCGTGGACCTGCTCTCCCGGACCGTCAACCGTCCCAACGAACTGCCGCTGGGCATCCTCACCGCTCTGCTCGGCGCCCCCTTCTTCCTGTGGCTGCTGCGCCGCAACAAGGGCCTGGACACCGTATGAAACTGACAGTGGACCACCTTCACATCACCTTGGACCGCAAGCTGATCCTCCGCGAGGTGAACCTGGAGGCCGCCAAGGGCGACATCGTCGGGCTCGTGGGGCCCAACGGCAGCGGCAAGTCCACCCTGCTCCGCACGGTCTACCGCTCACTGCGCCCGGCGGACGGCGTCGTCAAAGTGGGGGATGACGACGTCTGGGAGCTGTCCGCGCGCACCGCCGCCCGCCGCACGGCAGCCGTGCTCCAGGACGCCGGCACCACCACCGGCCTGACCGCGACCGAGATCGTCGCCCTGGGCCGCACACCGCACCACGGCCTCACGGGCCGGGACGGCACCGAGGACCGCCGGGCCGTGGCGGAGGCGGTCGACCGCTGCGGCGTCGCCCCCTTCGCGGACCGGGACTACGCCACCCTCTCCGGCGGCGAACGCCAACGCGTCCTCCTGGCCCGCGCCCTAGCCCAGCGCCCGTGTCTCCTGGTCCTGGACGAACTCACCAACCACCTAGACATCCGCGCCCGTTTCGAACTCCTGGACCTGATCCGCAGCACCGGGATCACCACCCTGGCGGTCCTCCACGACCTCGACCTCGCCGCCCGGCTCTGCGACCACCTCGTCGTCCTCCACGAGGGCGAGGTGGTGGCGGCCGGACCCGTACCGGATGTCCTGACACCGGACATCCTGCGCGGCGTCTTCGGCGTGCTGGGCAGGACGGAGCGGGACGAAGACGGCGTAGTCCGCATCACGTATGCGGCGCAGCCGCTTGCTGTCGGACCGCATGGGACGGCGTACTCCCAGACCTAGGCCCGTCGCGTCATGGATCCGTCGGCATCGGCCCGAACGCCGTCAGCGTCCGGTCATGAGGCGTCAGGTTCCCGCGTCCCCGTCGAGCAGGAGGCTGATGGCACCTGGCGGGGACGCACCCGTGCCAGCGTCAGAATGGTGCGATGGACCATCACTTCGTCGGCATCCCAGGGTTGACCGACGTTCCCCGTGTCGCAGTGGTCATCGACGTCATGCGCGCCTTCACCGTGGCTGCCTGGGCCTTCTCGCGTGGCGTCGAGAGGATCGTCCTGGCCTCAACGGAGAGTGAGGCACTCGCCTTGAAAGAGAGCCGCTCGGGCTGGCTTGCTCTGAAGGACGGAGCCCCAGCAGCGGGCTTCGACGCGGTGAACTCACCTGGCCTGCTCAGGCCATGTGATTTCGCCGGTCGCACGCTGGTGCAGAAGACGACTGCAGGAACCGTGGGCGCGCTGGCCGTCGCGAACGCGCCGCTGGTCTTGTGCGCGAGCTTCGTGGTGGCCGGTCCGACCGCGCGGTTCCTGCGGAACAAGGACTCCGGTCCGGTGACGTTCGTTGTCACCGGCGACGGAGGCAAGGCCGACGAGGACCTGGCCTGCGCTGAATACATTGGTCAATGCATGGCTGGAGACGATGTCGAGGCGGCCCCGTATCTCCACCGAGCGAGGACGTCTCGTGCCGCGGCAGACCTCGCCGGCGGGCTGCGGAGCGGATACCACCCGGACGATGTCGATCTCTGCTTGGAAATCGACAGGTTCTCCTTTGCGATGGTGGCTCGCCAGGAAGAGTCTCTGACGGTGCTCCGTCCCGTCGCCGTGCCTGACATCCCGCCACCAGCCCGTGGATCGGGGTGACTCTCGAATCCGTCCTCGGACTCGCACCGGCACCACCCGCTCGCAAAAAACACCGGCGGGCCCGACTGCCGGCTCAGCCAGGTCTACGAGACGACCCAGCGGACGACCGTTCCCTCACGTCATCTTGACGACGACCTTGCCGGCCTTCGCGCGCCCTGCTTCGGCGTACTCCAGCGCTTCACGGGTCGACTCGAACGGGAACACGGTGTCCACGACGGGCCGGATCCTGCCGGCCTCGATGAGCGGAGTGAGCTCGCGCAGCTGGTCCCCGCTGGCCTTCATGAACAGGAACGAGTACGTCACGTTGCGGCGCCGGGCGCGTCGCCGGGTCCGGAAACTCAGCGCGGACATCACCAGCCGGATGATCGGATTCGCTCCCAGCTCCCTGGCGAAAGCGGCGTCGGGAGGGCCCGCGACGCTGATGACCTTCCCGCCGGGCTTGAGTACGTCCATGGACTTCTCGAGCGTCTCGCCGCCGAGCGAGTCCAGGACGAGGTCATAGTCGTGCAGGACCGTCTCGAACGCCTGCTTCTTGTAGTCCACGACAACGTCCGCGCCCAGACGCTTCACCAGGTCGACGTTGGCCGTGCTCGTGGTGGTCGCCACGTGCGCCCCGAGCTGCTTGGCCAGCTGGATGGCGATGGTGCCCAGGCCACCGGAACCCGCGTGGATGAGGACCTTCTGGCCAGGCTGGACATCTGCCCGCTCGACCAGGACCTGCCAGGTGGTCAGGGCGACCAGTGGAAGGGACGCGGCCTCCTCCATGGTCAGTGTGGTCGGTTTGATGGCCACGTCGTTCTGGTGCACCGCGATGAGTTCGGCGAAGGTGCCGATCCGGTCCTTGTCGGGCCTCGCGTAGACCTCGTCGCCCACCGCGAACCGCGTGACGGCCGCACCCACTTCGACCACCACTCCGGCCAGGTCGTTGCCCAGGACGAACGGGACCCGGTACGGCAGGATCGTCTTCATCTTCCCGTCCCGGATCATGCGGTCGAGCGGGTTGATGCCAGCGGCCTGGATCCGCACCAGCACGTCGTCCGGGCCCACCTCCGGATCCGGCACGTCGCCGGCACGCACGCCGGATGTGTCGCCGTAGCGCTCTACTGTGAAGGCTCTCATCGTCGTCTCCGTATCTCGTCCGCAAGCGGACCGGGCCAGGTGCCTCGAGTCCATTAAATTATGGTCGTAATGTTATGAGGCCGGCCGGCTGGGCGCAAGTGGGTCCGTTGCTGTCGGGGCTGCCGTGCTGCGCTGCCCGGGCGCGTCAGGTCGCGGTTCTGACGGGTTCATGCGCGACATTCAGCAGGCTGAGGGTGTTGCGGATGCCCTGTTCGAGCAGTTCATCGGCGAGCTGCCTGTCGGTGAGGGCCCGGGAGAGCTGGAGGGTCCCGGCCATCATGGCGTAGACGCTGAGCACCTTGGTGCGGACCGAGAGCGGATCGTCGGGTGCCAGGCGGGCGGCGATGCCGTCGATGACCATCAGCACGCCGTCGGTGTACGCCTGCTTGGTCAGGTCCGTGCAGCGCCGGAGCTCGTCGAGCAGGGCGGCGGAAGGGCAGCCGTTGTCGGAGCTGTCGCGGTGCTGGGCGGACAGGTACCACCGGATGATCTGCTCAAGCCCGGCGCGGCCGGGTGCCGCCTGCGCGACGATGGTCGCGTTCTGTGTCCGCAGCTGATCGGCGACCACGGTGGCCACGAGATCGTCCTTTGACGCGAAGTGGGTGTAGAGGGCGCCGTTGGTCAGTCCCGCGTCCTTCATGAGTGCCGAGACGCCCGAGCCGTCGATGCCGTCCCGCTTGAGCCGGCG
>KL569150.1:9135-11974 GCA_000715635.1 Streptomyces violaceus
TTGAGCCGGCGCCCGGCCGCCTCGATGATCCGCTGCCTGGTTGCCTGCTTGTGCTGTTGCCCGTATCGCACCGCACGCTCCTTCGCTGGCTGGAGGGGGCCCTGGCGAACCGCCGCCTTTCATGCGTAATATTATGAACGTAATTTAATGACTGTGCGGGCACGTCGCGTACGGCGGCAGCGGGCGCCGGTGACGGGAACTCCGGGCCGTGGTCCCGGCGCGTCTTCGGTGTGCCGCACGACCGGACCCCGAGATGTCGCGCACACCCGTCAACAGGAGAAGGGCATCGTGAACACCTATCTGGCAGACAAGGCCGAGAACCTCACCGTCGAGGGTTCCTCCGCGAGGTTCACCTACCGGCGGATGGGCCCGCGGGGCGGCGTCCCGCTGGTCCTCCTGAACCGCTTCCGCGGGACCATCGACTGGTGGGACCCGGAGTTCCTGGACGGTCTGGCCGCCGGCCACGACGTGATCGTGTTCGACAACGTCGGCGTCGGCTACACCGACGGCGAGCCGCGCGACTCCCTGGAGGGGTTCGCTCAGGGGGCCGTCGAGTTCATCGACGCGCTCGGCCTCGCGCAGGCCGACCTGCTCGGCTGGTCTCTGGGGGGCATCGTGGCCCAGCGTGTGGCCGTACGACGGCCCGAGCTGGTGCGCAGGCTCGTCGTGGCGGGCAGTGGCCCGGCCGGCTGGGTGCCCGGCGCTCCGCCCTTCAGTGAGAAGGTCCTGGGCATCATGGCCAAGCCCGATGCCGACCTGGAGGACATGCTGTACCTCTTCTACCCCGAGACGGAGGCGGCCCGCGACTCTGGGCGCGAGCACTTCGACCACGTCTCGACCCGGCTCGCGAACGGCGGCCCCGCGGTCTCCGAGGCGGCGGCCCAGGGAATGCTCACCGCGGCGGCCACGCTCCTGGCGGCCCCATTCGACCAAGTGGTGGCGGAACTGGAGGCCATCAAGCATCCCGTCCTGTACGCGAACGGCCTGGACGACGTGATGATCCCCGCCCACAACTCCTACGTCGCGGTCCAGCACCTCGACAACGCCACTCTCGTGCTCTACGCCGGTGCCGGCCATGCGTTCCTCTTCCAGTACGCCAAGGCCTTCACCAGGCAGGTGGCCGACTTCCTCGCTGCCTGACGAGCTACGAGCGAGCGACGTCATTTCGTGTGGCTCGCATACTTGTGGGCTCATAGGATTACGGACATACTGTAATCGTCGGCGTGATGCTGAGGGGCCGGACCGCTCAGGGTTCCGGCTCTACCGGCTTCGAATGTCGCCCCCGCAGACTGCGGCCCCAGCCGGGGCGCAGGTAGCTGCTCTGTGTCCTCCCCTCAATGAAGGAGGGGTCGGCGCCCCGGCTGGAACCCCCACACCGAAGGGCACGACCATGCATGATTCACAGGAAGTGCGAGGCGACGTGATGACGGCGTACAAGAACGCACCGACCCGCACCATCACTGCGGGAGGAGTGACCTTCGCCTACCGAGAGCTCGGTCCTCGGTCCGGTGTCCCGGTGGTCTTCCTCACCCACCTCGCAGCGGTTCTCGACAACTGGGACCCCCGGGTTGTCGACGGCATCGCCGCCAAGCGACACGTCATCACGTTCGACAACAGAGGCGTCGGCGCTTCCAGCGGCTCGACGCCGCGCACCATCCAGGCGATGGCGAAGGACGCCGTCACCTTCATCCGGGCGCTCGGGGTCGAGCGCGTCGATCTCCACGGCTTCTCGATGGGCGGCATGATCGCCCAGGTGATCGTGCAGACCGATCCGGACCTCGTGCGCAAGCTGATCCTCACCGGTACCGGTCCCGCGGGCGGCGAGGGCATCAAGGACGTGACCCGGCTGTCCCATCTCGACACCGTCCGAGGACTGCTCACCCTTCAGGACCCGAAGCAGTTCCTCTTCTTCACCCGCACCGCCCATGGGCGTCGGGCCGGCAAGGAATTCCTGGCCCGTCTGAAGGAGCGCACCCAGGACCGGGACAAAGCGATCTCTCTCGCGTCGTACGGAGCGCAGCTCAAGGCCATTCACCGCTGGGGGCTGGAGCGGCCCCAGGATCTCTCCGTCATTCACCAGCCTGTGCTCGTCGCGAACGGCGAGAGCGACAGGATGGTTCCGAGTCGGAACTCGGTCGACCTGGCGCGGCGAGTGCCTAACGGAGAGTTGGTGCTCTACCCGGACGCCGGCCACGGCGGCATCTTCCAGTTTCACCGGCAGTTCGTGGAGACGGCTCTCGAGTTCCTCGAACGGCAGTAGGCGTGAAGTGCGGTCGTCACCTGGGCCGAGACCGGCGTGGTGGGCACCTCCGTGGGGCGGCCGTCGGCAGCACCCCTCACCTCATGAACGCGAGGGCGTTCTCGATTCCCTGCTCGAGGACCTCATCGGCGAACTTCCGGTCGGACAGGGCGCGGGAGAGCTGCAACGTCCCCACCATCATGGTGAAGAGCCCGATGGCCTTGGCCCGGGCTGACCCCGGGTCCTCCGGCGTCAGGCGGGCGGAGATCTCCTCCACGATGGCCCGAGCCCCGTCGGTGTAGGCCTGCTTGGTCCCCTCTTCGCAGCGACCGATCTCGTCGAGCAGGGCGGCGGACGGGCATCCGAGGCCGGGGTGGTCCCGATGCTCGGGGGACAGATACTCGCGAATGAGGTCCTCGAGTCCCGGCCGACCGGGTCGCGCAGTGCCGTACTTCGTGATCTGTGTGCGCAGTTCGTCGGTCACGACATGGGCGACGAGGTCGTCCTTGGAGGCGAAGTGGGCGTAGAACGCTCCGTTGGTGAGCCCCGCATCCGACATCAGCGTGGAGATGCCCGAGCCGTCGATGCCGTCCTGCTTGA
>KL569150.1:12202-12782 GCA_000715635.1 Streptomyces violaceus
GTGGAGATGCCCGAGCCGTCGATGCCGTCCTGCTTGAACCGGTGGCCGGCCTTCTCGATGATCCGTTGCCGCGTCACCTGCTTGTGCTCCTTGGTGTATCGCACCACGAGCTTCCTCCATCCGCTCCGTGAGGCCGTCGCCTCGCACTCAAGCCTAGTCGATGGCCTGACGTACGTAATGCTATGGCCGGCAGGTGAATGCGGCTGCTGACTGTGGCCTTACGGACTGGGTGCCGATGGCTCACGACCGGAGCCGAGCGCCAGGTCCCAGCCGGGCCGTGACCTCCCCAGGGGTGAGGGCGGAGTGCTCCGCGGAGCACTCGACGACGACGCGGACCGGAGCGTCGCAGTCGGTGTGGCGGACGTCCAGTACGGGACCCTCGGGGCCGAGGGCGTGCCTCTCACCCCACTGGCTCAGCGCCATCAGGACAGGCCACAGGTCCCAGCCTTTGCGCGTCAGGCGGTATTCGTTGCGGGAGCGGCTGCCCGGCTCCCGGTAGGGGACGGTCTTCAGGATGCCGGCCGAGATCAGCTTCCGGAGGCGGTCGCTGAGGACGGCCTCCGACAGGCCGATATGGCGG
>KL569150.1:12991-13578 GCA_000715635.1 Streptomyces violaceus
GGCGGTGGAAGTCGTCGAAGCGGCGGACTCCATTGACAGCGTCACGCAGGATCAGCAACGTCCATTTCTCCCCGACCACGTCAAGCGTGCGCTGGACAGGGCAGTTCTCCGTGCTCGCCTCAAACCACTCCATCCCGCCATCGTAAGGGTCTGACTTCGACATTGACAGTCAGGTGGACAGGAGTCTAGCTTCATTTGGAAAAGTCAGACGAGGAGGCGCTGGGCTGTGGGGCGAACACGTACGTATCAATGGGAAGACCCCGCGATCCTGGCGGAAGCCGCCGGTCGCATGGCGGGCATCGACTTCCTGCGCGAGCTGCGTGCGGGGCGGCTGCCGGGGCCGCCCATCAACTACGCCGTCGACTTCACGCTGGACGAGGTGGAGCCCGGCATGGCGGTCTTCTCCCTGACGCCGGGGGAGGAGCACTACAACCCGATCGGCAGCGTGCACGGCGGCATCTTCGCCACTCTGCTCGACTCGGCGGCGGGTTGCGCCGTCCAGTCCACTCTCCCGCAGGGCATGGCCTACACCTCGCTCGACCTGACGGTGAAGTTCCTGCGGCGGATCACCGTGGACACGGGAGTGG
>KL569150.1:13784-15741 GCA_000715635.1 Streptomyces violaceus
GGACACGGGAGTGGTGCGCGCCATCGGCACGGTTGTCAGCAAGGGCCGGCAAACCGCCCTTGCCCAGGCGCAGTTGCTCGACGCCAAGGACCGCCTGCTCGCCCACGCCACCAGTAGCTGCATGCTCTTCCCGGTGCCTCCCCCTCAAGGGTGACGTCTCTGTGCGTCGCTGGGCGCCTGGGCGATGAAAAGGCCGCGGCGTGACCATCGGGTACCCGTGCGGCAGTGATCACTGATGCGGAGTGGGCGACGTTCGTACCGTCGGCGCTGCTGCTGGCGGCCACGCCCGGGGCGAATCAACTACTGACGCTGCGCAACGGCTTGCGCCACGGCATGACGCGTGCGGTCGGTGCGTCACTGGGCCGCTTCTCGGCGTTCGCGCTGAGGGTGATCGCGGTCGCGGCAGGGCTCGGGGCGGTGCTCGCGACGTCCGGGGTGGCGTTCAACGTGATCAAGTGGTGTGGCGTGGCCTACCTGTTGTGGCTGGGGGCTCGAACGGTGCTGGCCGCCGTATGCGGGCAGGGCACGGCGGAAGGCCGGAAGACCGCCGATGAGGGGAACGACGGGGAGGCGCGTGGCGGTCTGTCGTCGTGGCGGCTTGGGTGGCAGGAGTTCCTGGTGGCGGCGACGAATCCGAAGGCGCTGATTCTGCTCACGGTGTTCCTGCCGCAGTTCCTGCCGCCTGGCGCCAAGGACGCCGCCGTTCCCCTGCTGGTCCTCGGCGCCGCGTACATCGGCATCGAGTTCTGCTGCGCTTTCGGCTACGCGGCTCTGGGCAGCCGGCTGCGGAGCATGGGTATCACCCGGCGCTCCCGGAGGTGGCTGGACGCACTGACCGGGGCGGCCATGCTGGGTCTGGCGGGCTGGCTGGCCACGGATAACCACTGAGGCGTCGGATCAGCGGGGGCGGTCGCCGGCGATGGCGACCCGTTCGGCGACGCGGCGCCGGGAGCCGTAGTCGTTGACGGCGTAGTGCTGGGTGGCGCGGTTGTCCCAGAAGGCGATGTCACCGGGTTGCCAGCGGAAGCGCACCTGGTACTCCGGGACGTGCGCCTGCTGGAACAGCAGGCGCAGCAGCCGGTCGCTCTCGTCGCGGTCCATACCGGTGATGCGGGTGGTGAACGAGGTGTTGACGAACAGCATGCGCCGTCCGGTGTCGGGATGCGTGCGCACGACGGGGTGCTCCACGGGCGGGAACAGGTCCTGGAAGGGGGCGAGCCGGTCGGGGGCGTAGAAGCGGGCGAAGCCGGGGATGAAGTCGTGCACGGCGCGGGCGTCGTCGACGCGGTCCTTCACCTCCTGGGAGAGGTTGTCGTAGGCGGCGGCCATGTCCGCCCACATCGTGTCGCCGCCGAACGGCGGCACCTCGCGCAGTTGCAGCACGGCACCGAGTGCGGGGCGCTCACGGAAGGTGACGTCGGTGTGCCAGACGTTCTCGAAGGTCGGGGTGGTGCCGCCGCTCTTGTCGAACCGGACCACGTCCTCGCTCGTACCGGCGGCCAGCAGCGGATTGGTCTCCAGCTCGCCCCAGTTGCGGGCGAAGGACCGCTGCTGGTCGCTGGTGAGGTGCTGGGAGCGGAAGAAGAGGACCTTCCACTCCAGCAGGGCGCGGTTCAGCTCATCGCGCAAGTGAGGCGTGAGCGGGCGCGAGAGGTCGACGCCACTGATCTCGGCGCCGATCGTGCTGGCCTGCGGGGCGACGTCGAACAGTTCGTAGGGCCGCTCCTCCCACCCGGCGGGCAGCCGGCGCAGGATGCGCGTGCCCTCGTAGATCCCGTCGCCCGGGATGCGTGCTTCGCGAAGAATGGCTGCCGGTGCGGCGGCCGTGGCGGTCATGGAGATGTCTCCTAAGGCGTGGACACGGACCTGATCAGGGGGTGTGTGGATGGGAACAAGGCGACTGCCCGTGAGCACAGGCTCCTCGGGCCCGGCCGCTGTCTCTTATACACATCTCTGA
>KL569150.1:15942-23803 GCA_000715635.1 Streptomyces violaceus
GCGGCGCTACGCGTCCGGTGGGTCGGGATCGAAAGACGCCCCGTGTCGCCCCCGGGCGAGGGGCGCCGACGCGCTCGTGGTGTGCGGCGAGCAGAGCGCTCAGCGGCAGCCGGTCATCGACCGGAGCGTTCACACCCGGTTCGATCCGGGCAACAGAGGTGCTCCGGTGTCGTGTCGAACCAGGAGGTGGTCATGGGAGGAGTGTGTGATCTTCTCGTCGTCGCTGTCAATGGTGCGGGTCGCCGGCTGCATCGCAAGGAAGCGGCACAGTGTCGCAACGTTGACCCCTTCCAGGGACGGCACGACCCCCTGCTGGTCCGGCACGGCGGCCGCACGACCCTCACGGCCCGCGACTCCTCCAGAAGGGGGCCACTGACCGGACCGAATCCGACCGACCGCGGCAAGCTGGGATCGAGAATCCACCTGATCACGGACCGGAACGGACTCCCACTGTCGCTGGGCATCTCGGCTGCCAACATGCACGACAGCCAGGGCCTTCAGCCGCTCGTGCGTGGCATCCCGCCCGTTCGTTCTCCCCACGGACCCCGTCGCCGCCGCCTGGCGAAGCTGCACGCCGACAAGGGCTACGGCTATGACCACCTGGCCCTCATCTGTCACCGCCGACTCGTCCGTGTGGACGGGCATAACCAGTCAGTGTGAGGCTCCGACACTGCTGACCCAGACACCGAAGGGCCTGATCTCCGGCTCGGTCTCGGTCTGCGCCGAGAGGCTCTGCGCGTCGTCCAGGTCCGACCAGGCGATGAAGCCTGGCTCGCTGTCGGCCAGAAATCCCTCGACGACCGGACCGAGGTCGTCGGAAGCCACATAGGTACCGCTGAACGGCAACGCATCCGGGGGCACAGAACCGGTCGAGCACCGGAGCTGTCCTGCCTGTTTGTCGTGCCACACGTAGAACGTCGCCACCCCAGAGAAGCCCAGATCGCGAATGCGTTCCCGGATGGCAGCAGCGGTCCGCTCGAAGGCAGCCGCCACCTCGGCGACGGACCACGAACTCCTGTCCTCGTCAGCCGCACCCAGCGACCAGGTGTTGGTCTCCCACTCCACCCGCCGGTCAGCCGGCTCCAGTACCAGAGGCTCGTCCGCCACCTCAGCGATCCACGTCGACAGCATCACAGCAGTATCCCTGCACGGCTCGACCCGAGAACACGAAAGAAGCGACGTCTTAAACCCTTTGAGAGGATTCGTGATCTCTCCTAGGTTGGCCCGCGTGATGATCGAGGTGCCCTACCAGCCGCTTCCGGGTGACCAGTCGGACGTTCGCTACGCGCATGGCCCCGACTCGGTTGTCCAGCCTGACGTGCCTGTCGGCAAGACAATCGAGTTCGGCTGGAACGAGAGTGCGATCTACCCGGGCACGTTCCGCAAGTTCTGGGTTCACGTGCCCGCCCGGTACGACCCTGCACAGCCGGCGTCGCTGATGGTGTTCCAGGACGGATGGTGGTACCTGGACCCCGAAGGAGAGGTCCGCGGCGCGATCGTCCTGGACAACCTCGTCCACCGCGGCGACATCCCCGTCACCATCGGCGTGTTCGTCGACCCCGGCGTCTTCCCCGACGCCGAGGACCCGAAAAACCGCAACATCGAGTACGACGCATTCGACGACCGGTACGTCAGTTTCCTCCTGGGTGAGATCATCCCCGAGGTCACGCAGCGGTACACGATCGCCGAGGACCCGGACCGGTGGGGCATCTGCGGTGGCAGCAGCGGCGGCAACTGCGCCTTTACCGCAGCGTGGCTGCGCCCGGACAAGTTCCGCCGCGTCATCGGGTACCTGTCCAGCTTCACGCAGATGCCAGGCGGCAACCCGTACCCCGAACTGATCCCCGGCGTTCCCCGCAAGCCACTGCGCATCTTCCTGCAAGCGGGCCATCGTGACCTGTGCTGGAACGAGCCCGAAGCGAACTGGCTCGCCAACAACTTGCGTGTCGCGGCCGCGCTCGCGGAATCGGGATACGGCTTCCGCCTCGTCCTGGGCGACGGCGGCCACAGCCCCAACCACGGTGGAGTCCTGCTCCCTGATGCCTTGCGCTGGTTGTGGGCGGTCGGATGATCGCCCGGACTGGCCGGTCGGCCGGGGCAGGGCTCGTAGAGGCGCCGGTCTCGGATCAGGGCCCAAGACACGTCGACTCTGCGGCGGGCGAGAGCGATCACGGCCTGGGTAGCGTTTTCCTTCAGCCCGCTTTCGGTCGAAGAACATTGGGAGTTGGGGTCGTAGCGGACGCTCATAAGGGCGGACATGTAGAAGGCTTGCTGGTGACCTCTTCACCGAGGCTGAGACCACACGCAAAGAGCTCTCCGGCGCCTGCGAGAGCTCGGCGTCGGCGCCCGATACGGGACGGTGGAGGCCGCGACTGAGCGGCTCCGGCGCCTACCTCTTGGCGAAGATCGGGGGCGGGGCGCAGGCATCTTCGCCCGAGGCACCGGACGCGAGTGAGCGATTCCAAGGGCTTTCAGCCGACGTCGAAGACGTTCGGCAGCCGGAGGAGGTAACGGGTGCGGTCGTGCCGCTTGAGTGCCTCCAACTCGGGGGCCCGGTACAAGGGGGTCACGGTGCACCGCTCGGCGGTCGAGCCGATGTGTTCCAGCAGGGCGTTGACTGCCTGCCGGGCCGAGGAGTTGGCGCCCTCCATGGTGGCGAGATCGATGGGCACGGCCACGTAGTCGCCGGCCAGGAAGAGGTTGGGGATCTTCGTGGCCGACCGCGGGCGGTGGTGGAAGGTTCCCACCGGGTGGATGAGCAGCTGTTCCTCGTTCACCGGGTGTGGCGTGCCGAGTCCGTCCACGGCCGGATCGAGGAACCAGGAGTGCAGCACGGAGTCCTTCAGGACCGTACGGCCGCTGTCGTTGAGCGCCGCCTTCAACTGCGCCCACACCTCGCGGGCGACTTCGGTACGGGTGCACTGCTTGGCCGTCTTGCCGTACAGGATGCCCGGGCGGTCCCACTCGGAGACGTCCACGGACAGACAGTCCGCGACCGTACCGTCGCCGAAGTCGGCGGGGAAGTCGTGGCCTGGCCAGTGCTGGGCTTGGGCGATCGCGGTCAGCGACCACGGGGAGTCGATGAGGTCGAGGTGGCCGTGCAGGATCGGCGTACGTTCGGTCAGATAGAACTGTATTCCAGTCATCCAGTCCGTCTCCAGCTGGTCACACTCGGCCAGTTGGGGGTCGGCGGCGCGTACGGCGGAGTTCCATGTGCGGCGGGCGTGCTCGACCGGCATCGCCGAAATGTAGTGGTCGGCGGTGACGGTCCGGCGCGCGCCTCCCGGGTCCTCCACGACGGCTCCGGCGATCGCACCCGCGCCCAGGGTCAGGTCCCGTACGGTCCAGCCGACGCGGAACTCGACGCCGAGTGACCTCAGGTACGTCACCCAGGGGTCGATCCAGGCCTCGTTGGTGGGCGCGTTGAGGATCCGGTCCAGTGGGCCGTCCGCGCCCCGCCCGAGGAGGTTGAAGGCGAAGGCCTCCAGCAGGGTGGCGACCGTACGGGTGCTGGCCTCCTCCGCCTTGGTGGCCACGATGTTGCGGGTGATGCCGACGGCGAGAATCCGCTGGTAGTCGTAGGACATCCGCCCCGCCCGTACGAACTCCCACCACGGCGTCCGCTCCCATACGTCGTCGCGGCGCTCGTCGCAGCTGGTGAGGAAGACCAGGAAGCGGTTGGCGAAGTAGAGAGCCTCGTGAAGGGGGAGGTTGAAGGCCGTGTCCAGGACCGAGGTGAAGGCGCGGCGGATCTCGTCGGGCGTGAGTTCGGCCGGGGTGTTGCCGGGCCAGGGCAGCGGGATCCGGATGTCCTCGCGGCCGCCCGACCGGGCGAACAGCATCTCCTTGGGGGCGACGAGGTTGTCGTGGACACCATTGGGGTTGCCGGGGAACGGGATGCGCCGCATGGTCTCGGGCAGGTTGTGGTAGATGCCGGGGATGAAGCGGAAGCCGTGCTCCCCTGGCAGAGGGCGGCGGCCGCCCGTGCCGCTGCCCGGTACGTCCATGCTGCGGGCCTTGCCGCCCAGCGCCTTGCGTTCGTAGACCGTGACCCGGAAGCCGCGCTCGGCGAGTTCATGCGCGGCCGTGAGCCCGGCTACGCCCCCGCCCAGGACGGCCACGGTCTGCGCTGCCGCGCCGTTCTCGGCCGAAGCCCGCTGGGGGGTTCCGAGGGCGACCCCGCTGCCGGCGGCCGCGGCCGTGCCCAGGAACCCTCTGCGCGTGGTGCCGCTCATCGCCACCCCTTACCGTCGGTAACATCGGCGCACGAGGATATGGGCGAGGCAACGATCCCGGAAGACGGCCGACGCAACTTTGACTTGATGCCGCATCACTCGGCCGCGGTCACGGCGCACGCTTCTTCAGGAAGCCGGTGACGCCGCCTGCCGGGGAGCTCTTCGGCCAGGGCGTCGGCGAAGGGATGGTACTCGGCCAGGTAGAGGAACCCTCCTGGTTCGGGGAGCGCGGCCACCGTCTGCGCCCACCGGGTTATGTCCGGAAGCCGGCACAGCGCGCCGAAGCCGGTGACGAAGCGGGCGGCGGTGGCGCAGACCTGCGCGGCTGGGCCGCTGGCACGTCCACGGCAGGCCATCTGGTCGACCTGGCCCCCCTTGCCCGAGCCCAAAGGCTCTGACGAACTGGAGGTGGTCGAGGACACGGGCGCCCTCACCGACTGGGACAGATCGTGGGCAACCTGCTCTGCAATGCCCCGCGTCCATGCTCCTTTCGGCGCCCCTATCCACGTACGTATGGGCGCGACCCGGATGATCGGCAGCATTCCGAACCCGGTGAGCGACACCATCGAGCGGTCAACTCGGTTCAGGCAGCGAAGGGCTCGTCCGGATGCGAACGGCACCTGGTTCATCGCACCGGCGGGGGCCCCTCATTCGGTCGGCCCCGGACGCCGGGTCGCCGGTGCCAGGGCCGGGGGCCGGACGGCGGGCGGTATTCGACGCCGAGTGCGTCGAGCCGGGCGTAGTGAGCGGCGGCCATCCGCCGCTCGAAGTCGGCGAAGTCGCGTTCGGAGGACGGAGGAAGAGGACGCCAGGCGACCTCGG
The DNA here is from genome assembly GCA_000715635.1 of Streptomyces violaceus. GTDB lineage: Bacteria > Actinomycetota > Actinomycetes > Streptomycetales > Streptomycetaceae > Streptomyces > Streptomyces violaceus. Next base: position 21,000 of record KL569150.1, read on the forward strand.
CGAAGGCCGACAAGCGAGGAAAGACCATGTAGTCCACGGCCCGGGCCGAGTCCATCGTCTCCGTCCAGACGTTGGCCTGGACACCGATGACATGCGCGGCTTCCGCCCTGCTCAGGGAGTCGGGCACCGGCTCGAAGCGGTAGACGTCCTCCAGGGTACGTACATGGGCGATGGGAACGGGCTCGTGGGGGCCGTCGGCCTGCCGCCAGTCGAGGTAGACGTGCTCCTGCGGGCACATCACGACGTCGTGGCCCGCGCGGGCGGCGGCGATGCCGCCGGCGTAACCCTGCCAGGACGACACCACCGCACCCGGTGCCACGCCGCCCTCCAGGATCTCGTCCCAACCGACGAGCCTTCGGCCCCGGTCGGCCAGCCAGCGGTCGAAGTGGTGGATGAACCAGCTCTGCATCTCAGCCTCGTCCGCCAGGCCCAGTTCACGGATGCGCCGTTGGACGGCGGGACTGGCCCGCCACTGCTCCTTGGCGCACTCGTCACCGCCGATGTGGACGAACTCGGACGGGAAGACCTCCAGGACCTCGGTGAGGACGTTCTCGTAGAACGCCAGCGTGGCCTCGGAGACGTTCAGCACGTTGAGGCTGATGCCCCAGTCGTCCCACGGCGCCAGTGCGGCGGTTTCGACGACATCGGTGTTGCCCAGTTCCGGGTAGGCGGCGATGGCTGCCTGCGAGTGACCCGGAATGTCGATCTCGGGTACCACGGTAATGTGCCGCTCGCGGGCGTAGGCAACGATTTCGCGCAGGTCGTCCTGGGTGTAGTAGCCGCCGTGCGGGCGCTCGTCCCAGAGCGGGCTCTCCTCCAGCCCGATCCGGCTACGGGCTCGCCACGACCCCACCTCGGTGAGACGGGGGTATCGGCCGATCTCGATCCGCCAGCCCTGGTCGTCGGTCAGATGCAGGTGGAGCACATTGAGTTTGTGGGCAGCGAGCAGATCGACGTATCGCAGAACCCCGTCCTTCGGCATGAAGTGCCGGGCGACATCCAGCATCATGCCGCGCCACGCGAAGCGCGGGGCATCCGCGATGCGCACCGGTGGCACTGTCCAGGACCCTTCACGCAGCGGGGCGCGCCGGAAGGCATCCGGGCCGAGCAATTGGCGCAGAGTCTGGGCGCCCCAGAAGACCCCGGCCGGGCCACCGCCCTCGATCAGCACGCCGGAGGCGTCCGCGACCAGCTCATACGCCTCGGGGCCGAGCGCTACGAGCCGCTCGGTGACCTGCAGGGTGATGGCCCCCTCTGCTCCGGGCGCCGCGGGCTCCAGCGGCAAGCCCGTTGCGGTGCCGAGCACGGAGCGCAGCCAGCGGGCAGACGTGCCGCTCGCCGCGTCAGCCGCCACTCGGGTGTCGAAGCCGAGGACGAAGGGGCTGCCATCCACCGAACCGGGACGGATTTCGAGGGGTGCGGGAACGAGATCCATGGAGCGTTGACCTTTCGGGTGGAGACCAGGGCAACAGTAGACGCGGGCCGGATACGGGCGGGGACGTGTTTTGTGCCAGGGAGTTCCGGCGATGGGGTCGCGCAGGTTGAGGTCGGTGAGGGTGTTCAGGGCGCCGCCGGTGCGTTCGGTGCCGCCGTCCTCGGTCGGCAGGTCGAGGCCGAAGCCGTTGGGCAGGGCCGCGTGGCCTGGTCGCAGGCGGTCGTCGATCTCGACGACCGCCTGAGCGGTGCCGCGCGACGTGGTGACCTGGGCGGGAGCGCCGTCTGACAGACCGAGCTGCTCGGCGTCGTGCGGGCTGACGCGCAGCGTGCGCTGGGTGTCGCGCTTGCGCCAGGTGTTGTCGCGGAAGATCGTGTTCGCGGTGAAGGCCCGGCGCTGGCCGGCGACCAGGACGATGGGGAAGTCGTCGCTGGTGTGGACGGCGGGGGTGGTTTCCAGACCGGCGAGGAGGCCGAGGAGTTCGGGGATGGGCAGCGGGATGCGGTGGCCGGGGTGGGGAACGTAGGTCCAGGCGTCGGTGTACTCGTCCTCGGTGAACGTGATGCCGGAGTGGCTCTCCAGCATCGCGTCGAAGAGGGCATCGGCGCTTCGGTGTCCGGCCCGGCGCATGGCGGCGGCGTACTGCTTGGCGATGCGCTGCGCGAGCGCCCACAGCACCGCGGCGGAGCGGGCGCCTGCGGGAAGGATGGGGCCCAGGGTCTCGCACAGCAGGTGCGGTGCCATGGCGAAGGTGGACTTGTCGACGGCGGCCAGGGCGGCGAAGGCGAGCTTGTAGGGGGTGCGGCCCAGGCGGGCCGCCTTGTGCAGCAGTGTCAGCCGTCGATGGCGGTGAAGCTGCCGTCCGCCTCCCGGCGCAGGGGTGTCGTGAGGCGGGCGCCGCCGTTTGGTAGTGGTCCAGGCGCAGCGCCTTGTTGCACGTGTAGCCGGCGGTGGCGGCATGGTTCTTGTCGCCACGGAACTTGGCGAAGCGGCGGCCGTCGGTCTGGATCTGGATGCCGCAGTTGTTCTCGCACAGGATGCACGCGCTCATGTGCCAGGTGGCGGTGTCGGCGGTCATCGGCCCTGTCTCCTCAGGCGGTGGACGGGTGGGGCAGCCCGTCCCCCGGGGGAGAAAGCCCGGGGCGCGGGGTGGTGCGGTCGGTGAGGTTCTGTTCAGCCGAGCGGGTTGGTGGTGTCGCGCAGGGTCGCCAGAGCCGGGCCGTACATGCGGGCCTTGACGGTGCCGAGGGTGTCGCCGGCCTTGTTCACCTGTGCCTGGGCGATCTCGATCGCGGTGGAGCGCACGGCGTCCTCGTCGGTCGCCCGGTCGACGATGCCGGTGGCCGCGGCGTCGGCGCCGCCGTAGCGG
>KL569150.1:24034-24226 GCA_000715635.1 Streptomyces violaceus
GCGCGCATCACGCGGAAGTCGTGGGCGAGGGAGAACATCGCGCCGGCGGCGAAGGTGTGCCCCCGCAGCGCGGCCACCGTGACGACTGGCAGCGACAGCATCCGCGCGAACAGCTCATGGACGGAGACGACGTAGTCCTGGTGCTGGTCGGCGTGGGCGAACAGCCACTCCAGGTCGAGCCCGTTGGATCCA
>KL569151.1:0-1933 GCA_000715635.1 Streptomyces violaceus
TTCCGAGGACGGACACCCCCCGACACGGCCCCGACCCACCCCCGGCGAAAGGGCGCTACACGCACCCTCACCACCCGAACAGCCGCCCCCACCCCCAGCAAAAGAAATGACCCCGCCCACACCCGGACGGGGCCACATCACGGCAGCGTCACCGCCGAGCCACACCCTCAGCCCGCGCAGCCGCAGCCACAGCCGCTGTCACCGCCGGCGCGACCCGCTCGTCGAACGGCGACGGGATGACGTAGTCGGCCGCGAGATCGTCCCCGACCACGGACGCCAGCGCCTCGGCCGCCGCCAGCTTCATCCCCTCGGTGATCCGGGACGCCCGCACCTGCAGCGCCCCCGCGAAGATCCCCGGAAACGCCAGCACGTTGTTGATCTGGTTGGGGAAGTCCGACCGCCCGGTCGCCACGACAGACGCGTACTTGTGCGCGACCTCCGGGTGCACCTCAGGATTCGGGTTCGCCATGGCGAACACAAACGCACCCTCGGCCATCGAGGAGACCGCAGCCTCCGACACCGTCCCACCGGACACCCCGATGAACACATCGGCCCCGTCCAGCGCGGCCTCCAGCGACCCGCTGATCCCCGCCTTGTTCGTGAACCCGGCCAGCTCCTGCTTCACCGCCGTGAGGTCGTCCCGGTCCGCCGACACGACACCCTTGCGGTCGGCCACCGCGACATCCCCGATCCCGGCCTCGACCAGCATCCGCGCGATGGCGACACCGGCCGCCCCCGCCCCGGAGATGACGGCCCGCAGCTCCCCCAACGACCGCTGGCTCAGCCGCGCGGCGTTCCGCAGGGCCGCCAGCGTCACCACGGCCGTACCGTGCTGGTCGTCATGGAAGACCGGAATGTCCAGCCGCTCCTGCAGCTTCCGCTCGATCTCGAAGCACCGGGGCGCCGAGATGTCCTCCAGATTGACCCCGCCGAACGACGGCGCGAGCCGCACCACGGTCTCGACGATCTCGTCGACGTCCGTGCAGTTCAGCGCGATCGGAACCGCGTCCACGCCCCCGAACTGCTTGAACAGAATCGCCTTGCCCTCCATCACCGGGAGGGAGGCCTCGGGCCCGATGTCACCGAGCCCCAGCACGGCCGTACCATCCGTCACGACGGCGACGACCGACGACTTCCACGTGTAATCGTGGACGAGGTCCGGCTGCTCCGCGATCGCGCTGCACACCTTCGCGACGCCGGGCGTGTACGCCAGGGACAGGTCGTCCTTGTCACGGACCGGCACCGTGGCCTGCACGGCCATCTTGCCGCCGCGATGCAACGCGAACGCCGGGTCGAAGGAGTCGAGGGGCTCCGCACCGCCCTCGTGACCCGTATGGTCCGTCGTGCCTTCGCTGCGAGGATTGACGATCTCCGCTGCCACTTCGTTCTACCCCTTAGATCTTCATTGGTTTGAGGGTGGCCACTCCTGGTGAGGGGTGGGCGGGCACCGCGTACGGCCATGGTCGTGCTGTGTACGAGTTACGTACGGGCACATACGCGACGGGCGCGCCGCACACGCGCCCTGAGCCCCGGATGAGGGGTGTAAAGACCCTTCTTACCGGACGGACGGCGCCGACGACGAGTCCATAACGCGAAGGTCACATGCAGGCGCCCCGACTCTTCGACCAAAATCGGGACAAGGCCTGGACAAACCAGCGACAACCGCTCAAGCGTCGGCGAAGCCTACGACCCCGTACCGAAATCCCAGGATTTACCGAAGATCTTCCGGCCGGAAGGAAAGATTCCAACAGAAGGTCCGGCCGCGATGTACCGGAGTGATGCGGTTCGGGGGTCGCCCGTTATCCGATTTTGACATGGATGGCGCCCAGAATGCCGCAGTCCGAATGGCAAGATGCCGTAATCACACGAGGTCGCGACACTCGAAGACGTGTGCTCTCGTCGACCACGGATCTGCCGGCGCCGTCGGCAGTCC
>KL569151.1:2182-2412 GCA_000715635.1 Streptomyces violaceus
CGCCCCGCCTGCCGAAACCCTCGGCGGCGCCCCGCCCCATCGGCAACTCCACCCATCCGCCGGAGGAACCCACCATGACCGCAAGCTCCACCCGTCGTACGACCGCCGCGCACTCCCGGCTAGCAGCGGTCGGTGCGATCGCGGTCGCAGGCGCGCTGATACTCACCGGTTGCGGTGACCAGACCAAGGACAACGGCTCGGAGAGCGACACGGCGGCCTCGGCCCCGCTC
>KL569151.1:2653-6602 GCA_000715635.1 Streptomyces violaceus
GCCCTGCCCGAGAGCGCCCGCGAAGTCCGGCAAGCTGCCGCAGTCCATCCGCGACAAGGGCGTCATCAAGGTCGGTTCCGACATCGCGTACGCCCCTGTCGAGTTCAAGGACGGCTCGGGCAAGACGGTCGGTATCGACCCGGACATCGCCGCCGCCATGGGCAAGCAGCTCGGGGTCGACTTCCAGTTCGAGAACGGCACCTTCGACACGCTGATCACGGGTCTGCGCTCCAAGCGGTACGACATCGCCATGTCCGCGATGACCGACACCAAGGACCGCCAGGAGGGCATCGACTCCGACACCGGCAAGAAGGTCGGTGAGGGCGTCGACTTCGTGGACTACTTCACCGCCGGTGTCTCGATCTACACCAAGAAGGGCGACGACCAGGGCATCAAGACCTGGTCCGACCTGTGCGGCAAGAAGATCGTGCTCCAGCGGGGCACGGTCTCCGAGGACCTCGCCAAGGCGGAGTCGAAGAAGTGCCCGGCCGGCAAGAAGATCGCCATCGAGCCCTTCGACAACGACCAGCAGGCCCAGACCCGCCTGCGCGCGGGCGGCGCGGCCGCCGGTTCGTCCGACTTCCCGGTCGCCGCGTACGCCGTGAAGACCTCCGGCGGCGGCAAGGACTTCCAGCTGGTCGGCGAGCAGGTCGAGGCCGCTCCGTACGGCATCGCGGTCGCCAAGAACCAGACGCAGCTCCGTGACGCCCTCCAGGCCGCTCTGACGGCGATCATCAAGAACGGCGAGTACGAGAAGATCATGAAGAAGTGGAACGTCACGGACGGCTCCGTGCAGGAAGCCACCATCAACGGCGGCAAGTGACCGCGCCCCAGCGGCACTGAAAGGCAACACCCGTGACTGTTGACATCGACAAGACGCCGGCTGACACGCCCCCGGCCGGGCCGGAGGCCATCAAGGCCATCCCGGTCCGGCACTACGGGCGGTACGTCTCCGCCGTCGTCGCCATCGCCCTGCTGGTCGGGGTCGTGTACGCGTTCGCCCAGGGCAAGATCAACTGGGGCGCGATCCCGGACTACTTCTTCGACGACCGCATCCTGGACGGCGTGGGCAAGACGCTCCTGCTGACCGTGCTGTCCATGGTGATCGGCATCGTCGGCGGCGTCATGCTCGCCGTGATGCGCCTGTCGAAGAACCCGGTGACCTCGTCGATCGCGTGGTTCTACATCTGGTTCTTCCGCGGCACCCCGGTCCTGGTCCAGCTGATCGTCTGGTTCAACCTGGGCCTGGTCTTCGAGTACATCAACCTCGGGCCGTTCTACAAGGACGAGTGGTCGGACTTCATGACCCCGTTCCTGACGGCGCTGCTGGGCCTCGGCCTCAACGAGGCCGCCTACATGGCGGAGATCTGCCGCGCCGGTCTGCTCTCGGTCGACGAGGGCCAGACGGAGGCGTCGCACGCGCTGGGCATGAGCCACGCGAAGACGCTGCGCCGGATCGTCATCCCGCAGGCGATGCGCGTGATCGTGCCGCCGACGGGCAACGAGGTCATCAACATGCTGAAGACGACCTCGCTGGTCTCGGTCGTCCAGTATCCCGAGCTGCTCCGCGCCGCCCAGGACATCGGCCAGACCTCCGGCGCCCCCGCCGAGATGCTGTTCCTGGCGGCGGCCTGGTACCTGCTGATGACGTCGGTCTTCAGCATCGGCCAGTACTACCTGGAGCGGTACTACGCGCGTGGTTCGAGCCGGTCGCTCCCGGCCACGCCGTTCCAGAAGATCAAGGCGAACCTGCTGTCCCTGTCCAACCGCTCGGCGTCGACGGGAGGCACCGCATGACCGCCATGGTCAAGGCCGAGGGCGTCCACAAGTCCTTCGGCCCCGTAGAGGTCCTCAAGGGCATCGACCTGGAGGTGAAGTCCGGCGAGGTGTTCTGCCTCATCGGCCCCTCCGGCTCGGGCAAGTCCACGTTCCTCAGGTGCATCAACCACCTGGAGAAGATCAACGCCGGCCGTCTGTACGTGGACGGCGAGCTGGTCGGCTACCGCCAGAAGGGCGACAAGCTCTACGAGCTGAAGGACAGCGAGGTCGCGGTCAAGCGCCGGGACATCGGCATGGTCTTCCAGCGCTTCAACCTGTTCCCGCACATGACGGCCGTAGAGAACGTCATGGAGGCACCAGTCCAGGTCAAGGGCGTGAGCAGGAGCCAGGCCCGCACGCGGGCCCAGGAGCTCCTGGACCGGGTGGGCCTGGCCGACAAGGCGGGCAGCTACCCCTCGCAGCTCTCCGGCGGCCAGCAGCAGCGCGTCGCCATCGCGCGGGCCCTCGCCATGGACCCGAAGCTGATGCTGTTCGACGAGCCGACCTCGGCGCTCGACCCGGAGCTGGTCGGTGACGTCCTGGACGTCATGCGCGACCTCGCCGAGTCGGGTATGACGATGATCGTCGTCACCCACGAGATGGGCTTCGCCCGCGAGGTGGGCGACAGCCTGGTCTTCATGGACGGCGGTGTGGTGGTCGAATCCGGTCACCCGCGCGAGGTGCTGACGAACCCGCAGCAGGAGCGGACGAAGTCGTTCCTGTCCAAGGTGCTCTGACGGTACGAACACCGAGGGGGCGGTACGGAACTCCGTACCGCCCCCTTCGCGCGGTCCGCGCCCGGTTACTTCAGGGCGAGCAGCAGGGTGTCCGAGGGCGAGCACCACACCGGCCTGGCCTCCCCGAATCCCTTCTCGCGCAGCACGCGCGCGTGCCACGCCCCCGAGGGCATGTCGCCGTCGGCGTGTTCGCCGTAGATCTCGTAACGCCGGGCCGTGGGCCCCGCGAGGACCGGGTTCTTGGCGGCGAGCTGCCACCATTCGGACCAGTCGAGGATGCCGTCCCGCTTGGCCTGATCCATACGGGCGTGCCGCTGTGCCCGCTCGGCGGCGTTGATCCGGGGCGTCGACTCGTCGATCATGTGATCCGCGTTCATGAAGACACCGCCGTCGCGGACGAGTCCCGCGACCTGGCCGTAGAGGTCCGCGAGGGGTTCCCGGTGCAGCCAGTGCAGGGCCGTCGCGGTCAGGACGGCGTCGTACGAGTCGTGCGGCAGCCTCGCCGGCCAGTCGGGGTCCTTGAGGTCGGCGGTGACGAGGCCGACCCGCTCGTCGCCCGGGAAGGTGCCCTCGGCGATGGCGAGGAGCGCCGGGTCGAGGTCGACGCCGGTGCTGGTGGCCTCGGGGAACCGGGCGAGCAGCCGGGCCGTGATGCTGCCCGTGCCGCAGGCGAGGTCGAGCACGCGCGGGGCGGTGCCCACCAGGGCCTCCATCATGTCGAGCATGATCCCGAACCGCTCCTCGCGGTCGGGCAGGTACCACTCCTGCTGCCGGTCCCAGCTCTCCTGCCAGGCACGCCAGTCGGTGCTGGCCGCAGTGGTGTCGGCGTCCGTCATCGAACCCCTCCCTCGTAATACCCTGGAAGCACCATCAGCTGTTACAACTGCGCGCTCACGACAATAAAGCCCCTCCGTAAGGACTACAAGTGGAACTGGCCTATTACTCGGACTATGCCGTGCGCCTCGTCAACACCGAGGAACCGGCCCGGGGCAAGGACGCCCTGACGTCGGTCGAGGCCGTCCGCGACCTGTTCGGCGGCAACCAGTCCGCGGCACGCCGCGCCGCCGACGCGGACGTCACCCGCTTCCGCTCGGTCCGGGCCCGGCTGCGCGCGGTCTTCGAGTCGGCCGACAAGGGCGACGAGACCCTGGCCGTCGACCTGCTGAACTCACTGCTGCTGGAGTTCCCGGTGAGCCCGCAGATCTCCGGGCACGACTTCCGCGACGACGACGGCCGCCCCCTGTGGCACATGCACCTGGCGGACCACCCGTCCAACGCCACGGCGGGCTACGCGGCGATCGCGGCGATGGGCCTGGCGTTCCATCTGACCGAGTACGGCGTGGACCGGCTCGGCCTGTGCGAGGCAGCGCCCTGCCGCAACGCCTACCTGGACA
>KL569151.1:6793-14625 GCA_000715635.1 Streptomyces violaceus
AAGCCGCCCTGCCCAACCTGCCCGAGAAGACGGGCCTGGCGGCCGACAGCGCCCAGCCGAGTAGCGCCCACGGCGAACGCCCGGCCCCGCGCGGCCGGTAACGGAAACGGACCCGCCCCAGCATCAGATCGTCCGGCACGACGCCGTAGTCGGTGCTGTCACCACCGGCGTACGCGTTGTCCCCGAGCACCCACCAGCCGCCCTCGCGCCGCTGTGCGACCCGCTTCACGACGAGCAGGTCCTGCTGGAAGGGATGCCGCAGCACGACGACGTCACCGGGCTTGGTCCGGGCCCCGTAGTGCACCAGGAGCCGGTCCCCGTGGTACAGCGTGGGCACCATGGACGGCCCGGTCACCTCGGCGACGCCGAAAGGCGCGGCCGACCTCCCCCGCTCGGACTCCTGCGACAGCTCCGGCATCACCCGGCACCTCCCCGGTTCTTCCTCCACCAGTCTCAGTCTCACCCCGGACTTTTGTCCTAAGCCCATGGGGGCACCCGCGAAAACCCGTCCCCCACGGAGTAATGTCCCCTGTGAGAAGACGATCACGAGGAAGGAATGCTCAATGCTTTCCCGCCTGTTTGCCCCCAAGGTCAAGGTCAGTGCGCACTGCGACCTGCCCTGCGGTGTGTACGACCCTGCCCAGGCCCGCATCGAGGCGGAGTCGGTCAAGGCTGTCCAGGAGAAGATGGCCGGTAACGACGACCCGCACTTCCAGGCGCGCGCCACCGTCATCAAGGAGCAGCGCGCGGAGCTCGCGAAGCACCACGTGTCCGTGCTCTGGAGCGACTACTTCAAGCCGCCGCACTTCGAGAAGTACCCGGAGCTGCACCAGCTGGTCAACGACGCCCTCAAGGCCCTCTCGGCCGCCAAGGGCTCGACCGACCCGGCGACCGGCCAGAAGGCTCTGGACTACATCGCCCAGATCGACAAGATCTTCTGGGAGACCAAGAAGGCCTGAAGTCCATGGGCGACCCGAAGGGGCCCGGCCGGGAGTACCGGCCGGGCCCCTTCGTCGTACGCAAGGGTCAGTCGTGGCTGACGGTCAGTGGAACTGAGGCACGATCAGGTAGATCCCGTACGTCACCACGGCCGCGCAGGCGAGGAAGCACAGGGCGGCCTGGGTGAGGCCGAGGGCGGAGGAGGTGCCGCCCGGCTGTTCGCGGGCGCCCTCCAGCCGGGCGAGGCCGAGGACGCCGAAGGCGAACACGACGACCACGGCGACGGTGACGCCGACGCTCACCGCGGCAACCTGGCCGAGTGCGGTCCAGTCCAGATGCATGTCGACTCCCCGTCGTTCAGGCTGCCGTGCCGACCTTGGCGGGCGGCTCGGTGCGGATGCTGACCTCGTGCGCGTCGTTGACGTTGTGCGCGTGCACCGGGTTGCGGCGCGAGACGGCCACGATGCCCGCGGCCAAGGCCGCGCCGACCAGCGCGACGACCGCCGTACCGAGGTCGCCGCCGTTCTGGACGACGCTCGCGGCCAGGCCGCCGACCAGCGCGGCGGCGGGCAGGGTGACCATCCAGGCGATCGCCATCCGGCCCGCGACGCCCCAGCGGACCTCCGCGAGCCTGCGGCCGAGCCCCGCGCCGAGGATGCTGCCGGAGGCGACCTGGGTGGTGGACAGGGCGAAGCCGAGGTGGGCGGAGGTGAGGATGATGGTGGTGGAGGCGGTCTCGGCGGCGAAGCCCTGCGGCGACTGGATCTCGGTGAGGCCCTTGCCCATGGTGCGGATGATCCGCCAGCCGCCGAGGTACGTGCCGAGGCCGATGGCGAGGCCCGCGGACGCGATGACCCACAGGGGCGGGCCGGCGTCGTGGCCGAGCGCGCCGGCCGAGATCAGGGTGAGGGTGATGACGCCCATGGTCTTCTGCGCGTCGTTCGTGCCGTGTGCGAGGGAGACCAGCGAGGCGGAGGCGATCTGGCCGATCCGGAAGCCCTTGGTGACGGAGTCCTTGCGGGCGCGGTCGGTGAGCCGGTAGGCGAGGTAGGTGGCGATCAGCGCGGCGACACCGGCCACGAGCGGCGAGGCCACCGCTGGGACGAGCACCTTCTCGACGACCTTGTCGAAGTTGACGCCGTGGCTGCCCGCCCCGACCCACACGGCCCCGATCAGCCCGCCGAACAGGGCGTGCGAGGAGCTCGACGGCAGTCCGACGAGCCAGGTCAGCAGGTTCCACAGGATCGCCCCGACCAGCCCAGCGAAGATCATCCCCGGGCTGACGAGGGTGTCGTCCACGATGCCGCCCGAGATGGTCTTGGCCACCTCGGTGGACAGAAAGGCACCGGCGACATTGAGGACACCGCTGATCAGGACCGCCGTACGGGGAGCCAGCGCGCCGGTGGCGATGGACGTGGCCATCGCATTCGCCGTGTCGTGGAACCCGTTGGTGAAGTCGAAGGCGAGCGCCGTGACGATGACGACCGCCACGAGGAACGTGATGTGGTCCATTCCTGAATGCAAACAAGCGCAGACCAATACGCGGGGAACGCCGAGGCAAAGGCTGGTCAAGGTTCACGCAGGTGGCCGTGACGGACCTCTCTACGATCGATCCCATGAGGATCCGCTGGACGTACGCCTTCATCGACCGGCCGCGCGAGGCCTTCGGTACCGCCTGCGACTTCTGGACTGCCGTCACGGGCACGCGACTCTCCGAACTCCGCGGGCAGCACTCCGAGTTCGTGACCCTGCTCCCCGACGGCGCCGACGCGTGTGTGAAAGCCCAGGCGGTGCGGTCGGGGACCGGCGGCGCGCACCTCGACTTCTGTGTGGACGACGTGGCGGGGTTCGCGGACTCGGCGTTGCGGCTCGGCGCGAGCGTGGTGGCGGAGCTCGGGTCGCTCGTCGTGCTGCGTTCACCCGGCGGGCAGTTGTTCTGCGGGGATCCGTGGCGCGGTCAGGCGTCCCGTCCGGGTGCGGTGCGGGACAGCCGGCTCGACCAGGTGTGCCTGGACGTCCCGCCGTCGTCGTACGACGCCGAAGTCGCCTTCTGGAGCGGCCTGCTGGACGGCTGGGCGTCACGGCCCGGCGCGCTCCCGGAGTTCCACGTGGTCGAGCCGCCGCCCGGCCTGCCGGTCCGCCTGCTCCTGCAACGCCTCGGCGAGCAGCACCCGGGCTCCGCCCACCTCGACCTCGCCTGCGCGGACGTCGCGGCGACCCGGGCGTGGCACGAGGAACTCGGGGCCGTATGCGTGGCCGGCTTCTCCGGCTGGACGGTGATGCGCGACCCGGCGGGCGGCACGTACTGTCTGACGACCCGGGATCCGGTGACGGGCGGGCTGCGGGGCTAGTCCGCGTCCGTGTACACGCACAGGGCCGCCCCGCCCTCGTCGGGGGCCGGGCAAGGCGGCAGGTCAGGTGTCGCGCCGGGCTTCGTCTGCTCCCAGACATACGGCCCCTGAGGCTCCGTGGAGTCCTGGACCCAGAGGGTCAGCCCGCCCCCGACAGCCACGGCCAGCACCCACACGATCACGGCCCAGCGCCAGACCCGACGCCGCCGCTCCCCCGTCATGCCCATGTCGCACACGCTAACCCCTCAGCCGCGCCGCCCGCGCCAGGAGATAGCGCTGCTCGGGCAGGCTGAGGGTCTGGGCGGCCGCCGACTCGTAGGCGGCCCGGGCGGCTTCGGGCTCGCCCGCGCGTTCCAGCAGGTGACCTCGTACGGCGTCCAGGCGGTGGCCTTTCAACGTGCCCGACAGGGCGTCCAGTTCGCTCAGACCGGCGCGCGGGCCGTGGACCATGGCGACGGCGACCGCGCGGTTGAGGCGTTCGACCGGCCCGGGGACCAGGCCGACGAGGACGTCGTACAGGCCCAGGATCTCGGCCCAGTCCGTCGCCTCGGGCGAAGGCGCCTCGTCGTGCACGGCCGCGATCGCGGCACGCAGGGGGTACGGCCCGGGCCTGCCCCGGGACAGGGCCCGGGTCACCAGCGCGACGCCCTCCTCGATGGCGGCCTTGTCCCAGCGGTCGCGGTCCTGCTCGTCGAGGGGGATCAGCTCCCCGCGCGGTCCGCTGCGCGCATCACGGCGGGCATCGGTGAGCAGCATCAGCGCGAGCAGCCCGGCCGCCTCACAGTCGTCGGGGAGCAGCCGGTGGACCGTACGGGTCAGCCGTACGGCCTCGCCTGCCAGGTCGGGGCGCTGCAGGGCGGTGCCGGAGGTGGCGGTGTAGCCCTCGTTGAAGATCAGGTAGAGGGTCTGCAGAACGGACGGCAGCCGCTGCTCCCAGCGGTCCGGGCGGCCGAAGCGCACGCCCCGCACCTTCTGCTTGGCACGGCTGATGCGCTGCGCCATCGTCGCCTCCGGGACCAGATACGCGCGGGCGATCTCCGCCGTGGTCAGCCCGCCGACGGCACGCAGCGTGAGCGCGATCTGGGCGGGCGGTGTGAGGTCCGGATGGCAGCACAGGAAGAGCAGCGAGAGAGTGTCGTCCTCACGGGGAGCCCGCTCCCCCGGCGGCGGGGCGGTGAAGGAGTCGCGGGGCGTGAGCGCCGCCGCCCGCTCCTCGCGCCGGCGCCGGGCCTCCTCGCTGCGCAGGGCGTCGGTCAGCCGCCGCGCGGCCACCTTGATCAGCCAGCCGCGCGGATTGCCGGGCACGCCCGCCGAGGGCCACTGCCCGGCCGCCGCGAGCAGCGCCTCCTGTACGGCGTCCTCGGCTGCGTCGAAGTGCCCGTACCGTCTGACCAGCGCGCCGAGGACCTGCGGCGCGCTCCGGCGCAGCAGGTCCTCGACCTCGGGTGTACTCCTCACCGGCGGATCCGTCGGCGTCGCGGCCGGCTCGTCAGATGTCCCCGCTGCCGTCCATGATCGGGCGGATCACGACCGGGTAGTCGGGGGCACCGGCCGGCTGGGGGCAGCGGGAGATGCGGTCGGCGATCTCCGTGACCCGCTCCAGGCTCTCGCACTCCAGGACCCAGTAGCCGGCCAGCAGCTCCTTGGTCTCGCTGTACGGCCCGTCGGTGATCACGGCCTTGCCGTCGTCACCGAGGGTGACATGTCGAGTCTGGGCCGGCTCTGCCAGGCCTTGCCCGTCGACGAACTCGCCGGTCTCGGAGAGATCGTCGTTGATGGCTCCCATGTAGGCGAACATGGCCTGCAGCTCTTCCTCGTTCCAGGCGGGCGAGTCCGCTGACGCCTTGCCGCGCATCGCCTCGTAGTCCGCCTGCGTGCCCTGCACCATGACCAGGTACTTCATCAGTCCGCTCCTTCGGCTCTCACCACCCTGCCGGGCGGCTCTCACAGGGGACGTCGGAGCCGGTCCGGGATTCTCGACACGCGCTCAGGAGTTTTCCGAGACGGTTTCTCCAGGGGCCGTTTCGGCCGGGGTCGTCGCGGATGGGGCGGTGTCCTGGGCCGACCGGGGGGCCGCGCCGGGCCGGGTTTCCTCGGCAGGCCGCGTGTCCTCGGCGGTGGGGCCGCTGTCAGCGCCCTCCGCGTCGTAAGCCCCGCACTCGGGGTTGCGACAGGGGCCCGCCACCCACAGGGGGACCCACGTGCCCAGCGTCTTGTGGCGCCGGACGACTGTTTCCACTGGCTGTCCGCAGGCCGGACAGACGTGTTCGTCTCTGCCCATGTCCTCAGAGTAGGACGGTCGGGGACTCAGCGCTTCCTGCTGTACGAGCGCACCAGCACGCCGTTGCCGAACGTACGCACGGACTCCAGGGTGAACTCCGAGATCGCGAACCCGGCCCCGAACATTTGCATGCCCGAGCCGTACACCAGCGGATAGGTCTTGATGACGAGCTCGTCGATCTCGTCGAGCAGTTCGCCCGCGATCTTCGAGCCGCCGCACAGGTAGATTCCGAACTCGCTGTCCTCGGCCTTCAGTTCGCGGACCTTGCCGACCAGGTCGTCCGCGATGATCTCGACGTTCGGGTCGGGCGACTTCATCAGCGTGCCGGAGGCGACGTACTCGCGCAGGTGGGCATAGGGGCTGGTGATGCCCTCTTTCAGGGCGAGGTCGTAGCTGCCGCGGCCCTGGACGATGGTGTCGAACCGCTTGTTCGGCAGGTCGTCCATTCCGAGGGCCCGGCGGCCGTGGGTCGCCACGGTCTCCGGATACTCCGCCTTCAGGAAGGCGAGGAACTCCTCGTCGACGAAGGGGAACATCGATGTCCCGTCGCCGTCGGGGTCCCCGATGAAGCCGTCGACGGAGCAGGCGATGAAGTAGGTGAGCTTTCGCAAGCCGGTCTCTTTTCGTAGGCTGTCGATGCAACAACTTCAGTTGTAGTACTCCAGCTGTAGTAGTTGCAACACATTTCCGCGAGCCGTCGAAAGTGGGAGAAGGAACTCCGCATGGTCAGCAATCCCGAGCGCCGGGCCGCGCTCGTCGACGCCGGTGTCGAGGTGCTCGCACGGGAGGGTGCGCGCGGGCTGACGTTCCGCGCGGTGGACGCGGAGGCCGGTGTGCCCTTGGGTACCGCCTCCAACTACTTCACCGGACGCGCCGACCTGCTGCGCCAGATCGACACCCGGCTGCACGTACGGCTCGCGCCGGATCCCGCGGTGGTCGCCGAGCTGATGACCCGCCCGAAGGACCGCTCACTGGTCACAGCCTTCATGTACGACCTGATGGCCCGCGCGACCCGCGACCGCACGGGCTATCTGGCCCTCATGGAGCTACGACTGGAGGCCACTCGGCGCCCCGAACTGCTTGCCTCCTACACCAAGTCGGTGCACGGCGACCTGGAGGAGGCGATGGAGTTCCACCGGACGGCCGGGCTGCCCGGCGGCGACGAGTCCGTCGCCGTGCTGTATCTGGCCATGCTCGGGCTGCTCCTGGAGCATCTGACCCTGCCGGGTGTCCTGGAGGGCGTACTGCCCGGGGTGGGCGTGCCGGACGGACTGGTGGAGCGGATCGTGGCGACGGTACTGCCGGAGGAGGTCCAGGCCCAGGGTCCGGAACAGGCGCAGAGCCAGGGTAAGAATCAGGAGGGCAGGATCTAGGAGCCCGTGCGCGGGCGCGGCTCGCGCCACATCGGCCACATGGCCGGGCCGTCCGGGAGGTCGAGGACCGGACCGGTGACCTCGAAGCCGAGACGTTCGTACAGCTTGCGGCTGCGGGCGTTGCTGGCCTCCAGATAGGCGCACAGCCCCTCGCGGTCGCAGCGGTCGAGGGTCGACTCGATGAGCGCGGTACCGAGCCCCTCGCCCTGTCGGCCGGGGGCCACGCCGATCATCCACAGGTACTCGTGGGCCCGCCCGGAGGGGTGGATGGCGGCCGTGAGCCGGCCTATCAGCTCGATGCGCTCGTTGTCCGGGTCGATGGCCTCCCGCACCTGGGCCGGACCGTCATCGTCCTCGGGGTCACCGTCATGGCCGTCGGCCGGCATGGACAGCCACAGCGCACAGGCCGAGCCGTCCTCGGTGACATCGATGCGCCCGGCCGCGAGCACGATGTCGGTGAAGGCGGCCATGAGCCCGGGGTGATGTTCACGGCGGGCCTCCGCACCGGGAAAGACCCAGCCGCTCACGGGATCGTCCTGGAACGCCTCGTCCAGCAGCCGGACGACCGACTCCCGGTCCGCCTCGCTCGCCGTACGGATCGCCACGCCCATGCCCCGCCCCTTCGCTCGCCCGACGGGCGTTGATCGTAGGGGGGTTGAGGGTCGTCCGGGTCAGGCAGGGCGAGACCTTGGCGGAATTCAGTCGAACATCTGTCCAAACTCGATCGCGCGATGCGTGAAAAGGGGCGGGCCCCGCACACCGTGGGGCAGTGCGGGACCCGCCGACCGGAGTCCATGAGCCGTGCGGGGTCAGGAGCCGCACCGCCCCGACGCTCCGGGGTCCTGCCTTCGGTCGCCCGAAGGATCACGCTGTGCTGACCGCCGTCGA
>KL569151.1:14841-17599 GCA_000715635.1 Streptomyces violaceus
CCTGCCGACGGCGACCACTGTCGGCCGTCAACCGCTGTCGGCCGTCAACCGCTGTCGAACGTCACCGCTGTCGAACGTCAACTGCTGCGCCGTGTCACGAACTCGGCGAGGGCCAGCAGACCGCCCGCCGCCTCCGGATCCGGCACCGCGCGCGCCAGTTGCTGCATCGCCCTCGCCATCCGGTCGGCCGCCTGGCCCTGCGCCCAGTCACGGCCGCCCGCGCGCTCCACGGTCAGGGCGATGTGGTCCAGGTCCTCCTTCTCGCAAGGTCGTGCGTACAGCTCGGCGAGCTCGGCGGCCGCCGGCGTGCCGGACGTGAAGGCCGCGACGACCGGCAGGGACTTCTTGCGGGCGGCCAGGTCCGCGCCGACGGGCTTGCCGGTGCGGTGCGGGTCGCCCCATATGCCGATGACGTCGTCGATGAGCTGGAAGGCGAGCCCGGCCTCCCGGCCGAACGCGTCCAGCGCCGCCACGTCCGCGTCCCCGGCGCCCGCGTACAGGCCTCCGATCGCGCAGGCGCTCCCCAGCAGTGCCCCCGTCTTGGCCTCCGCCATGGCGAGCACCTCCTCGAGGGTGACCTCGCCGGGGTCGCACCGCTCCAGGGCCGTGTCCGCGTGCTGGCCCGCGCACAGTTCGACCACGCAGTCCGCGAGCCGGGCCGCGGCGGCCCGGGCCGCCGGGTGCGGATCCGTGGCGAGCAGTCGCAGGGCCAGCGCCTGCAGTGCGTCCCCGCCGAGGATCGCGTCGGCGTCTCCGAACACGGTCCACGCGGTGGGCCGGTGCCGGCGGGTGGTGTCCCGGTCCATCACGTCGTCGTGCAGCAAGGTGAAGTTGTGGACCAGCTCCACCGCGGCGGCCGCCCGGACCGCCCCCAGCCGGGCCTCGGGCCCCCCGAGGGCCGCCGCCGCGGCGAGGACGAGCGCGGGGCGGATCGCCTTGCCCGAGCCGCCCTCGGCCGGGGTGCCGTCCGCCTGCTCCCAGCCGAAGTGGTAGAGCGCGATCCGGCGCATCGGCCCGGGCAGCGAGTCGAGCGCGGCCCGCAGCACCGGGTCGACCTCCGCCCGGGCCCGGTCCAGGAGCATGACCGCCTCGTGCCCCTCGGCCGGTCCGGGCCGGCCGTCCCGCTGTGTCCCGATGGACCCCCGCCTTTCCGGCACCCCGGCCGCACGCCGGGGCTCGGCACCTCGCTGCTCAGCAAGGGCGGAACGCTGCTCACCAGGGGCGGGCAGCGGCGCCTCCGTCCTGAACCCCGTAAGGGACTCACCCATGGGACCGCCTCGGAGTGTGAGCGGACGGTGGCGCTTCCGCTGCCGCTGGGCGCGTACCCCGAGGGTGTACCCGCCCGGGCGGGCGGGGACACGGCCGACGTACCGGGAGCGTCACTGCCAGCGGCCGATCTCGACGTTCTCCAGGACTCCGAGCGCGTCCGGTACCAGGACCGCGGCCGAGTAGTAGGCCGTGACCAGGTACTTGATGATGGCCTGTTCGTTGATGCCCATGAAGCGCACCGACAGGCTCGGCTCGATCTCGTCCGGGATGCCGGAGGCCCGCAGGCCGATGACACCCTGGTCGGCCTCGCCGGTACGCATCGCGATGATCGACGTCGTCCGGGCCTCGGTCACCGGGATCTTGTTGCACGGGTAGATCGGCACACCGCGCCAGGTGGGGATGCGGTTGCCGCCGACGTCGATGGTCTCGGGCACCAGCCCGCGCTTGTTGAGCTCACGGCCGAACGCGGCGATCGCACGCGGGTGGGCCAGAAGCAGTTTGGTGCCGCGGCGCCTGCTGAGCAGCTCGTCCATGTCGTCCGGGCTGGGCACACCGTCGTGCGGCTGGATCCGCTGCTCGTACTCGCAGTTGTGCAGGAGCCCGAAGTCGCGGTTGTTGACGAGCTCGTGCTCCTGGCGCTCCTTCAGCGCCTCGACCGTCAGCCGGATCTGCTGCTCGGTCTGGTTCATGGGCTGGTTGTAGAGGTCGGCCACGCGCGTGTGCATACGCAGCACGGTCTGGGCGACGCTCAGCTCGTACTCACGGGGCCTGGCCTCGTAGTCGACGAAGGTGTGCGGGATGTCCGGCTCGCCGGAGTGGCCGGAGGAGAGGTCGATCTCCTTCTCGCCGTACTTGTTGGAGCGCTGCTCGGGGATCGCGCGGCACTGCTGCACGTGTTCGCGCAGCGAGTCCGAGCGCTCCGCGATCTGCTCGAAATCCTGGCGGGGCAGCACGAGCACGGTGCACGCGGTGAGCGCGCGGGCCGTGAACTCCCAGATCGCGTCCTCGTCCAGCAGGGCCTCGTCGCCGAAGTAGGCGCCGTCGGCGAGGACGCCGAGGGACTCGTCGTCCCCGTACGGGCCCGTGCCGATCTTCTCCACCCTGCCGTGCGCCAGCAGGTACACCTCGTCGGACGGGCTGCCGAACGAGGCGATCACCTCGCCCGCCTGGATCTCCCGCTGCTCGCAGCGGCGGGCGATCTCGGAGAGCACCTCCTCGTCCTCGTACGACCGCAGCGCCGGCAGCTCGCCCAGCTCCGCGGGGATGATCTCGACGCGGTCGCCGGTCTTCACGAACGTCATCCGTCCGTCGCCCACGGCGAACGTCAGCCGCCGGTTCACCCGGTACGTACCACCCTGGATGTCCACCCAGGGCAGCATCCGCAGCAGCCAGCGGGAGCTGATCTCCTGCATCTGCGGCACGGACTTGGTCGTGGTGGCCAGGTTCCGCGCGGCCGCCGTGCCGAGACTCTGCTGCGGCTTGGTCTCCT
>KL569151.1:17826-18928 GCA_000715635.1 Streptomyces violaceus
GCTTGGTCTCCTCCGTGCGGACCTCTTCGCCTACCGACATAGAGAACTGCCCTCCCGGTTATGCCCAACGCCCATATGACTCGGGCATCGATGTCCACGGGCAAGCCTTCCTCACTCGACGACGCGGTGCTATTACACGAAAGAGCGGGAATGGATCTTCGTATCACTGGGCAGAGGGAGGCTCGTTCCGGGCCGGCGACAACCCGTGGGAACCTGTCGGTAACGCCTCTGGGAGGCGGGTGGGGCCGGATCCAGCGTGGTGAGCTGGGCTGCGCGATCTGCGACCCGGTGATCGCGTTCTGGTGCCTTCGGGGCGGACCGTCACTCATCGAGGTCATGCGCCAGCGACGGCGGGCCAGGCGCCCCGCCCCGACACAGACGCGGCTGACGCCGGAAGAGGCGGGCCCGAGGGCCAGGCAGCCCCCACCCGAGTGACAATGACGGGGTGACCAGCCCCGACGCCCCCGACGTGCCCGGCCTGGCGGCTCTGCACGCCCGGCTGCCCTCGCCGGTGCGGGAAGTCGTCGACGGCCGGTTCGAGCGCCAGGGCGTCCGGCTGCTGCTGAAGCGGGACGACCTGATCCACCCGGAGCTGATCGGCAACAAGTGGCGCAAGCTGGCGCCCAATCTCGCGGCGGCGGCCGGCCGTACCGTCGTCACCTTCGGCGGCGCCTACTCCAACCACCTGCGCGCCACGGCCGCGGCCGGCCGGCTGCTCGGCATCCCCACGGTCGGTGTCATACGCGGCGACGAGCTGGCCGGTCGCCCCCTCAACCCCTCCCTCGCACGGTGTGCGGCCGACGGCATGCGGCTGCACTTCGTCGACAGGGCGACGTACCGCCGCAAGTCGGAGCCGCGGGCCCTGGCCGGGATCCTGCGCGCGGCTGACGCCGAGGAGGCGTACGTCGTCCCCGAGGGCGGCAGCAACGCCGAGGCCGTACGCGGCTGCCGGGCACTCGGCGCCGAGCTGCGCGACCGGGCCGATGTCGTGGCCGTGGCCTGCGGCACCGGCGGCACACTCGCGGGACTGGCCGCCGGGCTCGCTCCCGGGCAGCGCGCCCTGGGCGTACCGGTCCTCAAGCTGTCTCTTATACACATCTCT
>KL569152.1:0-131 GCA_000715635.1 Streptomyces violaceus
CCCTAGCCCTCTCCGCGCACCGGCCCTCCGAAGAGGTCCACGGCCCGGCGGACCTCCGACAGGCCGGGGGACAGCGCGCTCACCGAGCCGATCGCGCCGGCGATCAGCAGCAGGGAGCGGCGCAGCCGCGG
>KL569152.1:372-8102 GCA_000715635.1 Streptomyces violaceus
ATCTCGGGGATGCCGGCGACGGCCATCGCGTCCAGCGCGGCCAGTTCCTCCTCGGCGATGCTCCGGTCGGCGAAATCGCCGGGATGGGCGGCGAGCCGGCGGCGCAGCCCGGACACGGCGGAGCGCAGCTCCGTCACGCGCGGGTCCTCGTCGCCGCTGGTCACAGGCCCCTGCCGCTTCTGCTCCACGCTCCGCAACACAGTCCTCCCCCTCGCACCTCGTCGTGCGCGTGCCATTCCGACGCGAAGTCCCCCACACCGGGCACCGGTCGGACGCCCGGACGGTCGGTGCGGGCGAGATTAAACGACAGGGCCCACCAGGCGCCAGTCCATTGCGTCATCGACTTGCTCCGCTGCGTAACTTCTCGGCCCGGGATCGTGCGGTATGCAGGATCCATGACGACACGGAAGACGCCGGGCAAGGCCCGAGAGGTTGCCGGGGTACTGCTCGCCGCCGGTGGCGGGCGTCGGCTCGGAGGGCGACCCAAGGCACTGCTCCTCCATCGAGGGCGGCCGCTCGTGGAGCACGCGGTACGGGTGCTGCGGGAGGGCGGTTGCACACGGGTCCACGTAGTGCTGGGCGCCCGGTCCGAAGAGGTGCGCGAACAGGCCGCCCTGCCGGACTGCGTCCTCGTCGACAACCCCGACTGGGAGCAGGGCATGGGCACGTCCCTGCGGGCCGGGCTCGACTCGCTCGCCGGTACGGGCGCCCGGGCCGCCCTGGTCTCACTCGTCGACCAGCCCGGCATCGGCGCGGCGGCGGTGGCCCGGGTCCTCGGGGCACACAAGGGCGAGGAGTCGCTGGTGTCAGCCGCGTACGACGGGGTGCGGGGCCATCCGGTCTTGTTCGGTGCCGCCCATTGGGCGGGTATCGCCGCGACCGCCACCGGGGACCGGGGGGCACGCGCCTACCTGAAGGAACACGAGCCGGCGATCGTGCTCGTCGAGTGCGGGGACGTGGCCCGGCCCTTCGACATCGACACCGAGGCCGATCTGACCCACCTTGAGTGAGCAGGGTGGCACGGAGCGCCACCTTTCCTCGACCCGAAGAGTCTCGACATCAACACACGATTGAACTTCCACTATGAGGAAACTAGTATCCACAGTTCAGAAGCGCCCGAGGGCTCCGCGGGCGCCGAACGCCCGTATCCGGGAAGACTGGCACCCGGTGCCGAACCGCCGGCTCGTCTTCGTAGCTCGCTGAAGGAAGTGACCGTTCATGTCCGTACCAGCGCCGTCCCCGCTGGCCATCGTCGACGCCGAGCCCCTGCCCCGGCAGGAGGAGGTCCTCACCGAAGCGGCGCTGGCCTTCGTGGCCGAGCTGCACCGGCGGTTCACACCCCGGCGTGACGAACTCCTCGCCCGCCGCGCCGAGCGCCGCGCCGAGATCGCCCGCACCTCCACCCTCGACTTCCTCCCGGAGACCGCCGCGATCCGCGCCGACGACTCCTGGAAGGTCGCCCCGAGTCCGGACGCCCTGAACGACCGCCGGGTCGAGATCACCGGCCCGACCGACCGCAAGATGACCATCAACGCCCTCAACTCGGGCGCCAAGGTGTGGCTCGCGGACTTCGAGGACGCCTCCGCACCCACCTGGGAGAACGTGGTCCTCGGCCAGCTCAACCTGAGCGACGCCTACACCCGGAACATCGACTTCACGGACGCGAAGTCCGGCAAGTCGTATGCCCTGAAGGCGAACGAGGAACTCGCCACGGTCGTCATGCGGCCGCGCGGCTGGCACCTGAACGAGCGTCACCTCGTCGACGCGGACGGCACCTCGGTGCCCGGCGCGCTGGTCGACTTCGGCCTGTACTTCTTCCACAACGCCAAGCGCCTGCTGGGCCTCGGCAAGGGCCCGTACTTCTACCTCCCCAAGACGGAGTCGCACCTGGAGGCCCGCCTCTGGAACGAGGTCTTCGTCTTCGCCCAGGAGTACGTCGGCATCCCGCAGGGCACCGTCCGCGCGACCGTGCTGATCGAGACGATCACGGCCGCGTACGAGATGGAGGAGATCCTCTACGAGCTGCGCGACCACGCCTCCGGGCTGAACGCCGGCCGCTGGGACTATCTGTTCTCCATCGTCAAGAACTTCCGGGACGGCGGCGCCAAGTTCGTCCTGCCGGACCGCAACGCGGTGACGATGACGGCCCCGTTCATGCGCGCCTACACCGAACTCCTCGTCCGCACCTGCCACAAGCGCAGCGCGCACGCGATCGGCGGCATGGCGGCCTTCATCCCGTCGCGCCGGGACGCGGAGGTCAACAAGGTCGCCTTCGAGAAGGTCCGTGCCGACAAGGACCGCGAGGCGAAGGACGGTTTCGACGGCTCCTGGGTGGCCCACCCGGACCTGGTGCCGATCGCCATGGAGTCCTTCGACAAGGTCCTCGGCGAGAAGCCCAACCAGAAGGACCGGCTGCGCGAGGACGTCGACGTCGAGGCGGCCGACCTGATCGCCATCGACTCGCTCGACGCCAAGCCCTCGTACGCGGGCCTGGTGAACGCCGTGCAGGTCGGCATCCGTTACATCGAGGCCTGGCTGCGCGGGCTCGGCGCGGTCGCGATCTTCAACCTGATGGAGGACGCGGCCACCGCCGAGATCTCCCGCTCGCAGATCTGGCAGTGGATCAACGCGGAGGTCGTCCTCGACAACGGCGAGCAGGTCACCGCCGAGCTGGCCCGCAAGGTCGCCGCCGAGGAACTCGCGAACATCCGCGCCGAGATCGGCGACGAGGCCTTCGCGGCCGGCAACTGGCAGCAGGCGCACGATCTGCTGTTGACGGTCTCCCTCGACGAGGACTACGCCGACTTCCTCACGCTGCCGGCGTACGAGCAGCTCAAGGGCTGACTGTCGGGTCGAACCGCTAGCGCTCCGAGTGGCCCAGGGTCTTTCCCGGGGCCACTCGGTCGCGTACGGCCTTCTTCACGGCGGTCGGCTCGGGGAAGCCCTGTTCGCGCCGGTCCCAGACGACCTCGTCGCCGACGCGGACGACGAACACGCCGCCCTTGCCCGGCTTCAGCGCCAGTTCCGTCAGTTCCGCCTCGAAGGTCGTGAGCAACTCCTGCGCCAGCCATGCCGCTCGGGGCAGCCAGCGGCACTGGGTGCAGTACTCGATCTCCACACGGCCACTCATCCGAGGTGCACCGACCAATCCTGTTGGGCCGCGGGTTTGCCGTGCAGGTCGGGGACCTGCTTGAGCCACGCGGGTCGTCCTTGCCGGGTTCTCGCCGCCCGGACGGCCTCCTCTGCGGCGAGCTCCTCCCGGGTGGGGAATCCGGTGGGCAGCCAGGCCTCGGAGGACCGCACGCGCGCGTGGAGGTACGTCACATACGCCTCGCGTGCCTCGTCCGGGGTGGCGAAGCCGGGCTCGTCCGCGAGCCAGGCGTCGGGGACCTCCGCGAGGATGCCGCGCAGCAGCTCCTCCGTCACCCGGGGAGCCAACTCGGCGTCGGCGGCCCGCACATCGGGCCCGTATTGGCCGAGGGCGTGGTGCCGGAAGTCGTAGGCCTTGGCCGGGTCGGCGCCGTCCCAGCGGTGATGGAAGACGAGGGCGGCGCCATGGTCGATCAGCCACAGGCGCGGGGGCGCGACGCCCAAGGTGGGCCAGACCATCAGGTTGGAGCTGTGGACCGTGCGGTCGACGTTCACGGTGAGGGCGTCGAGCCAGACGATGCTCCCCGCCTCCAGCGGGTCCACGGGAAAGACCCGGGCGATCTCCGGCGTGAAGTCCCGGGCGCCCGGCAGATAGTCCATGCCGAGATTGACGCCCGCGCTGGCCGCGTGCAGGTCCCGCACCTCCTGGTGGGGCTCGCTGTCGGCGATCGCCGGGTCGAAGCGCACGAGGACCAGCTCGGGGAACCGCAGCCCGAGGGCACGGGCCAGTTCGCCCACGATCACCTCGGCGACCAGCGCCTTGCGGCCCTGCGCGGAGCCGGTGAACTTGACGACATAGGTACCCAGGTCGTCCGCCTCGACGACGCCGGGGACGGAGCCGCCGGATCGCAGGGGTGCGACATAGCGGGTGGCGGTGACCTCGGACAGCATCCCCCCACCGTACCCGGGCAGTTCGCTCACCCGAGCGATCACAGACGCCCCGACGCTAGGTAAGGTAAGCCTTGCCTTATCGATCACGGGCCGACACCGGACTGATGACGGCGGTGATCGGCACGCCGTACTTCCTGTGTCTGCCGGTACGGGGCAGGAAGGCGACATAAGACCCTGAAAGGTCATCAATGTCTAAAATGCCTCACACCTGCCTGTTGTATGGATCCACGCACAACGGGAGTGAGGGAGCATGGCCAAGGACATCACGGACGCGGGGCCGCCACCGTCCGCGAGCCTGAAGCCCAATGCGATCGGGTTCCTCGACGCGCTGGTCATCGGGCTCAACGCGACCTCACCGGCGTACTCGGTGGCGGCGGTCATCGGCCCGGTCGTGGCACTGGTGGGCATCTACGCCCCCGGCGTGATGGTCGCGTCGTTCGTGCCGATGCTGCTGATCGCGTCGGCGTTCTACTACCTCAACAAGGTCGACCAGGACTGCGGTACGACCTTCTCCTGGGTCACCCGGGCCATGGGGCCGTGGGCGGGCTGGCTGGGCGGCTGGGCCATCACGATGACGGGTGTCCTGGTCGTCGGGTCGCTGGCCGATGTGGCCGTGACCTTCTTCCTGCTCGCCGTCGGCCTGGACAGCTGGGCGGACAACGACGTCGTGCGCCAGGTGCTGACCGTGCTGCTCATCCTGGTGATGACGGCCGTCTGCGTGATCGGCATCGACGTGTCGGCCAAGGTGCAGAACGTCCTCATCCTGGCGCAGGTCGCCTGTCTGCTGGTCTTCGCCGTGGTGGCGCTCTACCGCGTCTACGCCGACACCGGCACCCTCGACTCCATCGAACCGGAGTTCAGCTGGCTCGATCCCTTCGGAGCGGGCGGGGCGTCCCTGACCGCCGCCCTGCTGCTGGGCGTGTTCATCTACTGGGGGTGGGAGTCGGCGGTCAACCTCACCGAGGAGACCGAGGACTCCGCCACCGCCCCCGGCAAGGCGGCCGTGTGGTCGACGGTGCTGCTGCTGGTGACCTATGTGGCGGTCGGCTTCGCGGTCGTGGCCTACGCCGGAACGGCCTACCTGGCCGAGAACGCGGCGGAGGAGGAGTTCATCTTCGCGCTGCTCGCCGAAGAGGCGATGGGCGGCTGGGACTGGGTCGTACTGCTGGCGGTGTCGACGTCCGCGCTCGCGTCCACGCAGACGACGATCATCCCGGCGTCGCGCACGGGCCTGTCGATGGCCCGCCGGCACGCGCTGCCCGCGCACTTCGGCCGCATCAACCCCCGGTTCCGCACCCCCGACGTGAGCACCTGGTGGGTCGCCGGCATCGCCATCGTCTGGTATCTCGTCCTCTACCACATCAGCGAGAACGCCCTCTTCGACTCGCTGACCGCGCTGTCCCTGCTGATCGCGTTTTACTACGCGCTCACGGGTGTCGCGTGTGCGGTCTACTACCGCCGCCAGCTGACCCGCAGCGTGCGCAACTTCTTCCTGATCGGGCTCGGCCCCCTGGTCGGTGCCGGGCTGCTGGCGTGGCTGCTGGTGGAATCCGTGGCGGACATGTCCGACCCCGCCAACTCCTACAGCGGCGTCTCCTGGTTCGGGCTCGGTCCCCCGCTGGTCATCGGTATCGGCATCATCGTCACGGGCGTGATCCTCATGGTGGTGTGGCGGCTGATGGCCCCCGTTTTCTGGTCGGAACACCCCAGCGTGGTCGACCCCGGCCTCGTCCCCGGCAAGCACGGCAAGGAGTCCTGAGATGTCGGTGGTCCTCGGCTACGACGAATCCCCGGGCGCCCGGCGCGCGCTGCAGGTCGCGATCGAGGTGGCGGCCGCGTACGGCGAACCGCTGGTGCTCGTCTACGGCGCCGCCGCCCCCGGCGTCACGGGGGACGAGTACACGGCGCACCACGAGGCCGTCCGCGAGGCCGGACACTCCGCACTCGGCCACGCGGTCCGGGTGGCCGGGGAGGCCGGCGTGCGCACCACGGTCGAGATCATCGACCAGCGGCCCGCGCAGGCCCTGATCGACGCCGCGGCACGCCATCGCGGCAGGGTGATCGTGGTGGGCACATGGGGCGAGAGCCCGGTGCGCGGGGCGCTGCTGGGCTCGACTCCCCACAAGCTGCTGCACCTCTCGAGCGTCCCCGTCCTCTGCGTGCCTGCCGCCGAGTCATGAGACGTCCGTGCGGGGCCTCCCCCGTGGGCTGAAGGCGTACAGGTCGAGGATGTCGGGCAGGGGGGCGACACCGGGGCCGCCCTCGCGGACCCAGGAGACGACGTCCTCGGTCGCGGCCGGGTCGTTGACCAACCCGAGCCACACCGGCCGGGCCCCGGCGGCCCGGCCCGCCGTGGACGGCTGTACGACGATGACGTTGGCCTGGTCGCAGACGTCGAGGCACTCGGAGACCCGCACGGGCGCCGCCTCGCGCAGCCGCTCGGTCTGGGCCGCGTGGTCGACGCCGGTCACCTTGCCGCTGCCGCAGCAGCAGTCCCGGCACACGACGACGCGGCACGGAACCCCTCCGGCCGGGCTCGCGGACATGCCGCACCCTTCCTCTCTCCGGGGAGATCCGCCCCGGTGGTTCGTCGAGGAGGCGACCGCGTGAGTCTCCTGGCTCCCGGCCGAGGCCGGTCACAGTGGCGGGACCGCGCCGGATTCACACCGGCTTCCTCGTTCCGCCGTCGCCTTGTTCGCCGATCATCCTCGCATGCGGCCGTCGCTCGACGAGGGCGCCCAGGTCTCACCCCGCACCGACTACCTGGGCGCGCCCCGGGTCATGTCCCTTCCCTGAGCGGGTTGGGCAGCGGAAGGTAGCGGGCGTCGGCGCCGTCCGCGCCCGTCCAGCGCAGCAGGAGGTTCGTCTTGGCGGGGAGGGTGGGCGAGGTGAGCAGGCCGGAGATCTCGGGCAGGTCGTGGCGGGCGAGTTCGCGGCGGGCGGCGGGCCAGGGGGCGAAACCGGGGTGGCGTTCGGCGAGGGCGGCGGCGATCTCGGTGAGGTGGTTGACGACCAGGCAGTACACGAGCCGCTCCCAGCCGGCTTCCCGGGAGACGTCCGGCAGCAGTTTCACGCCCTCGGCATCCCG
Source organism: Streptomyces violaceus (assembly GCA_000715635.1). Classification (GTDB taxonomy): domain Bacteria; phylum Actinomycetota; class Actinomycetes; order Streptomycetales; family Streptomycetaceae; genus Streptomyces; species Streptomyces violaceus. The sequence goes on from KL569152.1 coordinate 7,502, forward strand.
GTACAGCGCCTGCACGGGCAGGCCGTCGGCGTCCACGGCGACCAGGGTGTTCTGCAGATGAGCCTCGATGACGACGCCGTGCCGGGCGAAGGCCTCCAGAGCCGGGGGCACCACTTGCGCCAGATACGCCGCCCACCACGCCCCGGGGTCGGCGGCGCGGTCGAGCGGGCTGCCGTCGAAGCCCTCGACGAGTCCGGCGGCGAGCAGCGGGGTCGCGCCGGGCAGAAGACGGCCGGCGAAGCCGTCGCGGACGAGGACGGCCAAGGCCTCGAAGGCGAAGTCGGCGGTGCGGTACCCGCGGTCGCCGAGCCAGGCCGGGGGGCCGTCGAACGTCTCGAAGGCGGCGCACACGGCCGCGTCGGTCCGGCGCAGGGCGAGCAGGTCGTGGCGCCACAGCCGGCGGATGTCGTTGGTGATGCGCACGTCCAGGCTGAACTTCAGGAAGAGGTCCTGCCCAGGTGCGTAGAGCGTTCGGATCGCGGCCGTGGGCCAGGTGTCGAAGGCGGTCGTGCCGAGCCGGACCAGCCTGCCGTCCGCGAAGGCCGCGGCGAGCTCCGCGCTCGCCAGGTCCAGCTGCCAGGGATGGGCCGGCAGCAGCCGG
>KL569152.1:8265-11865 GCA_000715635.1 Streptomyces violaceus
GCCGGTACCCGGGCGGGGCGGTGCCGAGGGCGTCGAGGGCCGCGGTGTCGCCTTCCTCGACGACGGTGTCCTCGCGCAGCCCGAGCAGGATCAACGGGAAACGGGCGTACGCCTCGGGCGCGTACGGCAGCCAGCCCGCGGCCGGGCCGCCGCCGCGCGCCTTGGGGGCCGGGTGGTGGGTGTGGCCGGTGAGGAGGCACTGCTCGGAGCGCAGGTAGGGGTCGCCGGGCGGGGTCGCGCCGTCCCGGGCCTCCAGCAGGGCGGCCACGGCGTCCCTGCTGTCGATCATTTCGGCGGGCAGTTCGTGGTTGGACAGCCCGGTGTGCCGGCGCAGTTCCTCGGCGACGAGTTTGACCAGCTCGGTATGGCCGACGCGCTGCCAGCCGTCCGGCCCGTGGACCTCGGGTTGGGCGGGCCGCCGCGTCCCGCGCACCCGCAGCAGACGGTCTCCGCCGGGCAGGCGGTAGATCAGGTGCTCGCCGGTCCGGCGCACCGGCCGGGCCACTTCCCGCAGCAGGCAGTTCAGCAGCGGCACGGCGGCGTACGCGTCGGCGGGCGGGGGCATGAGATCCACGCGATCCACTCGTTTCCCTGCGTTCCTTGTGTTCTCTACGTTCCCCACAGCCCTTCCGGGGCTTCCGGACTTCCTGGCGGAGATGATCAGTATGTCGGTCGTCGTCATCGCGCCGTGACGCCCTATTCGTACCCGAGGAGCCCGCCCGTGCACCGTCCCCCCACCGCCGAGGCCGAGGTCGCCGACGAACTGGCCGTCGTCCGGCCCGGCCTGCTGCCGCGGTACGAGGCCGAACTGCCCGGCGCCCGGGCGGCCGTGCTGTCCCGTCTGTGGCGCGGTCTCGCGCATGATCCGCTGCCCTGGGTGGCCCGCAGGGAGCGGGGCCGGGACGGGCTGACGCTGTCCCTGTCCGACGGCCGCCGGTTGCACGGCCCGCCGCCGGATCCGTACGCGACCGGCGACTACGTCACTGTCGCAGTGCTCGACGGGGCGGAGTACGACGATCCGGCGCGGCTGATGACGGACCTCGCCGTACCGCACTCCGCCTCCTTCGCCGCCGAACTCGGGCACAGTGTCGCCTCGTTGGCGCTGTCGAGAGCGGGGCAGGAGGGGCACGCGCCGGACGAGTGGCCGGAGAACGACTGGGAGTGGGAGCAGCGGATCGTCGACGGGCATCCGTTCCACCCCACCTGCCGGTCCCGGCCCGGTTTCTCGGTGGCCGAGCAGCTCGCCTACGGGCCTGAGCACCGGCCGGTCGTGGAGCTGGGGCTGGTGCCGCTGCGGGCGGAGGAGTGCCTGGTGACGGGGGCCTGGCCGCGGGATCTGCGGGACGGGCGGCGCGTGGTGCTGCCGGTGCACCCCTGGCAGGCAGCGCATGTGCTGAAGCGGGCGTGCGAGGAGCGGCGCGCCGCGCATCCGCTGATGTCCCTGCGGACCCTCGCCCTGCCCGGCGGGCCGCACGTCAAGACCTCGCTCAGCGCCCGGCTGACGTCGTCGGTGCGGGACATCTCGCTGCCCTCGGTCGCCGCGTCGGCGATGCTGTCGGACTTCGCCGAGACGCCCGCGGCCCGCACGGACGGCCTGCTGCACGTGACCCGCACTCTGGGCGCCGCGGCGGCCGGTTCCCCCGACTTCGCGGTCGTTCTGCGGGAGTCGCCGCAGACGTACGCCGGGAGCGGTGAACGGGTCCTGCCCGTAGCGGCGCTCGCCACCAGCGCCCTCCCCCGCTCCCCCGCCTGGCTGGCCGGCTTCACGCGCCTCGCCCTCACCGTCGGGCTGCGGCTGCTGGAGCTGGGCGTGGCCCTGGAGGCACACGGCCAGAACCTCCTCGTGGTCCTCTCACCCAAGGGCGATCCGCTGCGGCTCGTCTACCGCGACCTGGCCGACATCCGCGTCAGCCCCGCCCGGCTGGCCCGGCACGGCATCACGGTCCCCGACCTGCCCGCCCGGATGGTCACGGACGACGAACGCACGCTCCGCCGCAAGCTGTTCGGCTCGCTGGTGGCGGGCGCGCTGGCCGGGACGGCGGGGTCGGAGGCGGCGCTCACGGCGGCACTGGAGACGGCCGTGGACGATCTGCCGCACACCCCGGACCTTGTGGCACTGCGTGCGGAGCCCCTGCCCACCAAGGCGCTGACGCTGATGCGGCTCTCGCCGCAGACGCCCGGGGACCAGTGGGCGGAACTGCCCAACCCCCTGGCGTGAGCCGCGTTTTGGAGCACGGTCCCGCCGGTCAATAAGATCCGCCGATGATCACAAGAAAACGGCTGGCGGCGGGCGTGGGTGCCCTGCTCGCCGCGTTGGCGGCGGGGATCGTCCTCCCGGCCGGAGCGGCCGCCGGCGAACCCACGGGCCAGGCAGCCCCCAAGGTCGACCTCGTCCTCGATGTGAGCGGCTCGATGCGGGCCCGCGACATCGACGGACAGTCGCGGATGGCCGCCGCGAAGCAGGCGTTCAACGAGGTGCTCGACGCGACGCCCGAGGAGGTCGAACTCGGCATCCGCACCCTCGGCGCCGACTACCCCGGGGACGACCGGAAGACGGGCTGCAAGGACACCGCGCAGCTCTATCCGGTCGGCCCGCTGGACCGCACCGAGGCCAAGACGGCCGTCGCCACGCTCACCCCGACGGGCTGGACGCCGATCGGCCCGGCCCTGCTGAAGGCGGCCGACGACCTGGACGGCGGCGACGGCTCCAAGCGGATCGTGCTGATCAGCGACGGCGAGGACACCTGTGCCCCGCTCGACCCGTGCGAGGTGGCCCGCGAGATCGCGGCGAAGGGCATCGGCCTGACCATCGACACGCTGGGTCTGGTGCCGACGGCCAAGCTGAGCAGGCAGCTGAGCTGCATCGCCGAGGCCACCGGCGGTACGTACACCTCGGTGGAGCACCAGGACGAACTCACCGACAAGGTCAACCAGTTGGTGGACCGGGCTGCCGATCCGGTGGTGACGCCGGTGCCGACGGAGGGCGCGTCCCGGTGCGTGGAGGCACCGACACTGAAGTCGGGCCTGTACACCGACCGGGAGGAGTTCGGGCAGCAGCGCTGGTACCGGGTGGAGGTCCTGCCGGGGCAGGAGCTGCGCGCCTCGGTGAGTGTCGCGGCCGACCGGGCCGTGAACCCCGGCTACGGCGTGCTGCTGCGGGCCGTGACGGTCAAGGGCCGGGAGATCGTGCGTGGCGAGGCGGCGGGCAACGGCCGTACGGACGTGATCTCGACGGGGCTCAGGCACCCCGAGCCCGAGCGTGACGGCACCGACAGTGACAAGCCGGCCGCGGAGACCGTGTGCCTGGCGGTGACCCACTCCTTCTCGGCGGCCTCCGGGGTGAAGACCACGCCCGGGCTTCCGCTGGAGCTGACCGTCGATGTCGTGGACGGCCCGAGCCAGTCGGGCGACGTGGCCTCCTTCGGCCTCGGCCGCGGCTGGTGGCTGCTCGGCGCGCTGATCCTCACCGGCTTCCTCGCCGGTCTCATCTGGGGCTGGCTGTCGCGCTGGCGGTTCGCGGTCTGGAGGACCAACTGATGCGAGTGGTAAGTGCGTTGAGCGTCGCGTTGCTGACCCTGGGGCTGGCGGCCGCTCCTGCCG
>KL569152.1:12077-12585 GCA_000715635.1 Streptomyces violaceus
CCGCGGCCGACTCGTCGCCGAGTCCGTCGCAGGACACCTCGGCGGCGCCCACCCGGGCGGGCACCTCCTTCCGCACCGCGACGGAGATCGAGCAAGGGCAGCGGGTCACGGCGAGCGGTTCCACGGGTGACTACCTGTACTGGTCGTTCCCCGCCGACACCGGGCAGCGCCCCACGGTCGGGGCGACGGTGAAGCTGCCGGACACCCACACCGCGCAGACCTGGCAGATCGACGTGTACGACGGTCTGCGCCGCCGCCAGGCCTGCCAGTACGGGGCGCAGACGCGCACCGCCGCGGCGGACGCCACCTCCGTCGAACTGGCTTGCGTGCTGCGCACGGTCCGCGCCTGGTCGGAGCCCTGGGCGAACGACCCGCTGCCGGGCACGTACTACGTCCGGCTGACGGCCAACGGCGTAGCCGCCTCCGACCTGGGCCTCCCGGTCGACTCCGAAGTACGGGTGGACTCCCGGGACATCGGCGGCTCGGCGGCGGTGGACGGCTCGCGGGC
>KL569152.1:12762-15211 GCA_000715635.1 Streptomyces violaceus
GCGGTGGACGGCTCGCTGGCCGAGCCGCTGGTGCCGGGGATCGCGACGAGGTCTGGGGACGAGGAGGAGTCCTCGGCGGTCCTGGCCGGGCTCGAACCCGAGGACGGCTGGGCGTCCGGCTGGTGGTCGGACCGGTGGGTGTGGACCGCGGTGGGCGGGGCGCTGGCCGCGCTGGCGGGTGTCGCCGGGTACGCGCTGACGCGCGGCTCGGGGCGGCCGTCACGGGTGCCACCCGCTGCCTGACCGGGACTCGGAAGGCCCGCTTCGTGCGGGCCTTCCGTCATGTGTCGCGCAACGCCTTGGCGAGCGTACCGTCGCCACTCACCTCGACCCGGCCCTCCCTGACAGCCTGGACCAGGCTCAGCTCGCCCCGGCCGATGGCCGTACACGTGCCGGTGTCCAGGACCAGCAGGGCGTCCGGCTCCCCGGGGGCGGGCCCGTCGCCGTACACGGGCCCGTCCTCGGCACCGGCGTAGAGGTGGAAGTGCCCTTCCTCCAGGCGGACTTCTACGAGCCCTTCCCCGTCCAGCTGACGCAGCAGAGGCAAGGCGAACCAGTGCGCCCGTACCGCGTCCGTCGGCCGCCGCTCCCCCAGTTCCGCCTGTCCCCACGCCCCCAGCGCCTGGAGCACCGGCAGCAACTCCCGCCCTCGGTCGGTGAGTTCGTAAACCGAGGCCGCGCCGGGCGGTGGCAGCCGGCGGCGGGTCGCGAGGCCGTCGCGCTCCATGTCCCTGAGCCGCGAGGCGAGTACGTCCGTGCTGACGCCGGGCAGGTCCGCGTGCAGGTCGGTGTAGCGGCGGGGACCGGCCAGGAGCTCCCGGACGATCAGCAGGGTCCAGCGGTCCCCGACCAGGTCGAGCGCGCGGGCGGCGGAACAGTACTGGTCGTAGCTTCGGCGAGGTGGCATGCGACGCAGTCTAGACAAGTTGTTGGACTTTCCAAGCGGCTACTTGGTAAAACCAAGCAACACCAGTCAGCCGAGGGGAAGCGCGCGCATGGAGTTCCGGCAGTCGAGCAAGCTCAGCGAGGTCTGTTACGAGATCCGCGGCCCGGTCATCGAGCACGCCAACGCGCTGGAGGAGGCGGGGCACAGCGTGCTGCGCCTGAACACCGGCAACCCGGCGCTCTTCGGGTTCGAGGCGCCGGAGGAGATCCTCCAGGACATGATCCGGATGCTGCCGCAGGCGCACGGCTACACCGACTCACGCGGTGTCCTGTCCGCCCGCCGGGCGGTCGCACAGCGCTACCAGACGCTGGGCCTGGCGGTCGGCGTCGACGACGTCTTCCTCGGCAACGGCGTGTCGGAGCTGGTCTCCATGGCCGTACAGGCACTGCTCGAGGACGGCGACGAGATCCTCGTCCCCGCCCCTGACTTCCCCCTGTGGACGGCTGTGACGACCCTCGCGGGCGGCAAGGCCGTCCACTACCTGTGCGACGAACAGGCCGACTGGTACCCGGACCTGGACGACATGGCATCGAAGATCACGGACCGGACCAAAGCGGTCGTGATCATCAACCCGAACAACCCCACCGGGGCGGTCTACTCGAAGGAGATCGTCGAGGGCATCCTCGACCTCGCCCGGCGGCACGGCCTGATGGTGTTCGCCGACGAGATCTACGACCAGATCCTCTACGACGACGCCGTGCACCACTCGGCCGCCGCGCTCGCCCCCGACCTGGTCGTTCTCACCTTCTGTGGGCTGTCGAAGACATACCGGGTGGCGGGCTTCCGCTCCGGCTGGCTGGTGGTCACGGGCCCTAGGCAGCACGCCAAGGACTACCTGGAGGGCCTCACCATGCTGGCCTCCATGCGGCTGTGCGCCAACGCGCCCGCCCAGTACGCCATCCAGGCCGCGCTCGGCGGGCGGCAGTCCATCGGCGACCTCACCAAACCGGGCGGGCGGCTGCTGGAACAGCGGGACGTGGCCTGGGAGAAGCTCAACGAGATCCCGGGCGTGACCTGTGTGAAGCCGAAGGGCGCGCTGTACGCCTTCCCGCGCATCGACCCCAAGGTGCACAGGATCCACGACGACGAGAAGTTCGTCCTCGACCTGCTGCTGCGGGAGAAGATCCAGGTGGTCCAGGGCACGGGCTTCAACTGGCCGACCCCGGATCACTTCCGGATCCTGACCCTGCCCCACGCCGATGACCTGGAGGCGGCCATCGGCCGGATCGGGCGGTTCCTGAGCGGGTACCGGCAGTAGGCCCGGATTGTCAGTGGCGGGTCGTAGCCTTCGAGCAGGTGGGGCGAGTGCCCCAGGCCTGTTGGAGGCCGGAGAGGAGCGCGCCGTGACCCGACCGCCGACCGCCGCGCAACGGCGTGTCATCGACACCGCCGACCCGGTCACCGGGCGGCTCAGGGGTACGGAGGCCCAGCTCGCCGCGCTGGTCAAGCGCGGGCTGGCCTTCCGGCATCCCCGGCCGCCGCACGATCACTTTCTGACGCCGG
>KL569152.1:15430-16780 GCA_000715635.1 Streptomyces violaceus
GGTCTGCCTTGCCAGCCCGCTCAGAGATGTGTATAAGAGACAGCGAGGAGACCGCGCCGGAAACCGGACCGGCCCGGCGCCGTGAGGTGCACAGCGCCTGGCAGGGGTTGCTGGAGCTGCGCCGGATGACCAACCCGGGCGGGGCCATGGACCGGCCGTGCGGCTGGGAGCGTACGCATCTGGCGGAGGCCGCCGCGCTCGCCCTGGAGGCGGCCGGGCACCGTCCGGCCGGGGCGGGGCCGGGCGCCTCGGGGTACCGGGTGCGGACGACCCCACAGCCGGAGGCCGTGGCCGTGTACGAGCCGGACAGTGAGGCGCTGCGGGCCTGCGCGGCCACCCTGGGCGGGGCAGGCTGGCAGGTGAGCGACCACCGCGAACCGCGCACCGGAACCCGGTATCTCCTGGCTTCACCACGCCGAGCGTGATGAGCATGCCAAGATCGGTGGATCGTTGCGCAGTGCACCAAGTCCGGTGCGAGAGGGGAAAGTTGTGAGCGAGCCGTTTTCCGTCCCTGTGACCGTCCGCGGTTACGAGACCGACGTGCAGGGTCACCTCAACCAGAGCGTGTACCTGAACTACGCGGAACACGCCCGCTGGTCGTTGCTCCAAGCCGCGGGCATCAGCCAGTCCGCACTCGTGGGAACCGGCGTGGGCCCGGTCGCCCTGGAGACGACCATCCGCTACCGACGGGAGCTGCTCGCGGGCGACGAGGTCGAGGTGACGTGCGCCTTCGAGTGGGGCGGCGGCAAGACGTTCCGCATCGAGCAGACCGTCCGCAAGACCGACGGCACGGTGGCGGCCGAGATCACCGGGGTCGGCGGCCTGATGGACCTGAAGGCCCGCAAGCTGGTCGCGGACCCACAGGAGTGCTTCAGGAAGCTCGCGGCGGACCCGGGAGTGTTCGGACTGTAGCGCCCGGCCCGCCTGTCGGCCCCGATCTCATGGGGCGGCCGGGGCCCGGCTCGCCCCGGTGATCTCCTCGCCGGCCTCCATGGGGTGGGTGACGTCCTGTGCGTCCTTGTTGCCCAGGTGGTTGAAGACCAGGTTCAGCAGGACGGCCGCCACACACCCCGTCGAGATGCCCGAGTCCAGGACGATCCGCGCCGTCTCAGGGAACGCGTGGTAGAACTGCGGCGCCGTGATGGGGATGATGCCGACGGCCAGGGAGACGGCCACGATCAGGACGTTGTTGTCCTTGTCCAGGCCGGCCCTGACCAGGGTCTGGATGCCGCTGGCGGCGACCGAGCCGAACAGGACCACGCCCGCGCCGCCGAGCACCGGGCGCGGTACGACGGCGATCAGCGAGGCGGCCATGGGGCACAGGCCCATGAGCCTGTCTCTTATACACAT
>KL569152.1:16987-18172 GCA_000715635.1 Streptomyces violaceus
GCCCATGAGCACCAGGAAGCCGCCGCCGGTGGCGACGACGTACCGGCTGCGGATCCTCGTCATGGCGACCAGGCCGATGTTCTGCGCGAAGGCGCTGCACATGAAGCCGTTGAAGAGCGGGCTGATCGCCGAGCCGAGGGTGTCGGCGCGCAGACCGGCCGCGATGGTCTTCTCGTCGGCCGGGCGGTCGACTATCTCGCCCAAGGCCAGCATGTCGGCGGTCGATTCGGTCATCGAGACCACCATCACCACGCACAGCGAGACGATCGCTGCCAGCTGGAACTGCGGGGCGCCGAAGTGGAACGGGGTCGGGAAGCCGATGACGGCCGCGTCCGCGACAGGGCCGAAGTCCGTGGCACCGAACGGGATCGCGATCAGCGTGCCGGCGACCAGGCCGAGCAGCACCGCGATCTGCTTGACGAAGCCGGTGGTGAAGCGGCGCAGGAGCAGCACGATCAACAGGGTGACGGCGGCCAGCCCCAGGTTCGTCGCCGAACCGTAGTCGTGCGCCGCCGGGTCGGGTCCCTGCGCCCAGCCGAAGGCGACCGGGAGGAGGGAGATGCCGATGAGGGTGATGACCGTCCCCGTGACCACCGGCGGGAAGAAGCGCACCGCCTTGCTGAAGAAGGGGGCGGCTATGAAGCCCAGGAGTCCGGCGACGATGACCGCACCGAAGATGATCGGCAGGGCGTCGGACTTGTCCTCGGTGGAGGCGACGATCGCCGTCATGGGGGCGACACCGGCGAAGGTGACGCCGTTGACGAAGGGCAGCCGGGCACCGATCTTCCAGATGCCGAGGGTCTGCAGGAAGGTGGCGAGGCCCGCGGTGAACAGGCAGGCGCCGGTGAGGAAGGTCAGGTCGGTGGCGGTCAGGCCGATGGCCGCGCCGACGATCAGGGGTGGGGCGACGACTCCGGCGTACATGGCGGCCACGTGCTGGAGGCCGGTCGTCGCCATCTTGAGCGCGGGGAGTTTTTCGTCAACGGGGTGGTCGGCCACGGCGGCGTCCCTCCGGTCGGGTACACGGCCGCGTCCATGGCTGCCGTGGGTGTCAAGGAGGTGGTGCGGGTGGTCGTGCGGGACCGGACTTGCGGGTGACGGGGGGGGACCGTCCCGGGGCGCACGCGTTCACGCGCGCCCCGGAGGCGGCCGCCGTGGTCCCCGCTCGGGTCCACGGCCACCGGC
>KL569152.1:18357-22129 GCA_000715635.1 Streptomyces violaceus
GCCACCGGCCGGGAGCCGTCCCTCCCGGCCGGAGTCATCGGGGTGTTCAGCCCTGCGCGGCGATCCTCGCCAGCCGCTGGGCCTCGTCTCGCGTCGAGCGGGCGATGGCGTCCTCGTCGGCCGTGAGCAGCCGCCCGTCCTCGACGATCTGCCGGCCGTCGACGAAGGAGGCGGTGACCGGGGCCGCCGCGCCGAAGACCAGTGCGGTCACGGGGTCGGCGATGGAGGCGTGGGCGACCGTGTCCAGCTTCCAAAGGACCAGGTCGGCGAGCTTGCCCGGCTCCAGGGAGCCGGTCTCCGCCGCCCGGCCCAGGACCTGGGCGCCGCCGTACGTGCCGAGGCGCAGGGCCTGACGGGCGTTCAGGGCGGCCTCCCGGTGCGGGCCGAGGCGGTTGATGAGGAGGGCGTTGCGCAGCTCGGTGTGGAGTTCGCCGGACTCGTTGGACGCGGTGCCGTCGACGCCGAGGCCGACCGGGACGCCGGCCGCCAGCATGTCCGGGACACGGGCGATACCGGCCGCGAGGCGGGCGTTGGAGGACGGGCAGTGCGCGACGCCCGTCTTCGTGCGGGCGAAGGCGGCGATGTCGGAGTCGTTCATGTGGACGCAGTGCGCCATCCACACGTCCTCGCCGAGCCAGCCGGTGGACTCGAAGTAGTCGGTCGGGCCCATGCCGAACAGTTCGTGGCAGAACTTCTCCTCCTCCACGGTCTCCGAGCCGTGGGTGTGGAGCCGTACGCCGAGCCGGCGGGCGAGCTGGGCGCCGTCCCGCAGCAGTTCGGTGGAGACGGAGAAGGGCGAGCAGGGCGCTACGGCGACCTGGGTCATGGCGTCGAAGGAGGAGTCGTGGTGCTGCCGGACGGTTTCCTCGGTCGCGGCCAGCGCGCCGTCCAGGGTCTCGACGGCGAAGTCCGGGGGCAAGCCGCCGTCCTTCTCGCTGCGGTCCATGGAGCCGCGCGCGAGGGTGAAGCGGACGCCCATGTCGCGGGCGGCTCCGATGATCGCGCCGGACAGGTCGCCGGAGCCCCGCGGGAAGACGTAGTGGTGGTCCATGGCGGTGGTGACGCCGCCGCGGGCCATCACCGCGAGCGAGCCCTGGGCCGCCGCGCGCACCATCGGCTCGTCGATACGCGCCCAGACCGGGTACAGCGCGACCAGCCAGTCGAAGAGGTTGTGGTCCGTGGCCAGACCCCGGGTGATCCACTGGTAGAAGTGGTGGTGGGTGTTGACCAGGCCGGGGGTCACCAGGTGGCCGGAGGCATCGATGCGGCGTGCGACGTTCTCCAGGCCCTCGGGGGCCGTGCCCGCGCCGAGCGACTCGATGCGGTTGCCGGCGAGGACGACGTACCCGGAGGCGTACTCGGTGTCGTGCGCGTCGACGGTCGCGATCGCACAGTTCTCGATGACGATGCGCCGGTCTGCTGCCATGGTTCGTCCTTTGCGCTGTTGTGGAGTGGGCACGGCAGGACCCCGGTTGTTTGAGTGCCGTGGCCGGAGAGACGGGTTCCCCGGCCACGGGTGCCGAAAGAGGGAACGTCAGAGATTGGTGAGGTCCACGGGGATGCGCGGCTCGCAGCCGTCCCGCAGGATCGTCGCCTCGATCAGGCCGTAGGGGCGGTCGGCGGCGAAGTAGACCTCGTTGTCGTTCTTCAGCCCGAACGGCTCCAGGTCCACCAGGAAGTGGTGCTTGTTCGGCAGGGAGAAGCGGACCTCGTCGATCTCGCCGCGGTTGTCGATGATCCGCGAACCCATTTGGTACAGGGTCTGCTGGAGCGACAGCGAGTACGTCTCGGCGAAGGCCTGGAGCATGTGCTTCTTCGTCTGCTCGTAGGACTTCTCCCAGTGGGGCATGCGCTGGTCGTCGTCGGTCCAGTTGAAGCGCCAGCGGGCGGAGACCTGGGTGGCCAGGATGCGGTCGTAGGCCTCCTTCAGCGTCGTGTACTTGTCCTTGACGTAGCCCCAGAACTCGGAGTTGGTCGAGTTCATCACGACGAGGTCCTTCAGGCCGGAGATCACCTCCCACGACGAGCCGTCGTAGGTGATCTGCGTGAGCCGTGTCTCCTGGCCCTTGCGGACGAAGGAGTGCTTGACCTCGTCGGCGCCGATGAACCGGGAGTTGGCGTCGGCGGCCTCGATCCGCTCCCAGGCGTACTCCTCGATGCGGATCCGGGCCGTCTTGATCGGCTCCTGCGAGGTGACGAAGTGCCGGGCGAGGTGGATGCCGAACTGCTCGGCCGACTCTATGCCGTGCTCCTTGGCGAACGCGTACACCGTGTTCTTGGTGGTGTCGGTGGGGAGGACGTTGGCGTTGGAGCCGGAGTAGTGGACCTCCTCCATGTCGCCGCTCAGCGACACGGACACGTTCAGGTCCTTGATGTGGTGGGTGGCGCCGTCCCGCGTGATCTTTACGACTCGGTTCTCGGCCTTGCCGTACTGGTTCTGTCCCAGGATCGTGGGCATTTCTAGCTAGCTCCCTCGGTATACGGAGTAGCCGAACGGGTTGAGCAGCAGCGGTACGTGGTAGTGCTCGCCCGGTACGACGGCGAACGTGATCGCCACCTCCGGGAAGAACACACCGGCGCCGCTGTCCCGATTCGCGGGGGCGTCCTGCTGCGCATCGGCTTGCTTGTTCGCGACGTTCGCGAACTTCTCGAAGTACGGCTCCACCGCGAAGTCGAGCCGTACGTGGGTGGTCCCCTCCGGCAGGGCCGGGAGGTCCTTGCACCGGCCGTCCGCGTCGGTCGCGGAGCCGCCGAGCGCCTGCCATGCAGCGTCCCGGCCGCTACGGGCGGAGAGCTGGACGGCGACGGCCTCGGCGGGGCGGCCGATGCTGGTGTCCAGGATGTGCGTGGACACGGAGGCGGTGGTGCTGGTGCTCATGGTCAGGCGTCCTCTTCGGTCTTCCTCGAAGATCAGTCTTCTTCGACGAGGCGGGCGAGCCGGATACGGTTGATCTTGCCCAGCTCGGTGCGGACGATCTCCCGCTCCCGCTCCGGCGGGTTGCCGATCCGTTCCCTGACCGCGTCGCGCATCTGCTCGCCGGTCCGGCCGGTGGCGCAGATCAGGAAGACATGGCCGAACCTCTTTTGGTAGGCGAGGTTCAGCTCCAGCATCTCCGCCTTGAGCGCGTCGGAGGCGCCGGACATGCCGCGCTGTTCCCGGGCCGAGGTGGGGTCGCCGGTCTTGGGGCGGCCGATGGGCGGGTGGCCGGCCATCGCTTCCTCCAGGTCCGCGACCGTCAGGTCCGCCATGGCTGCGTCGCTCGCGGCGTACAGGTCCTCGGGGGTGGCGTAGGGGCGGGCGGCGAGCAGTCGCTTCGCCCACGCCGTGGAGGCGCACGCCTCGTGGAGCGCGGCGCGGGCCGCGTGCTCCTCGACGGTGTTGAACCGGGCCAGGCCCGGCGGCGTGGAAGGGGAAGTCACGGGAGCCTCCGTGGCCGGTTGCGGCCTTCGTGCTGAACGGGCGTGCCGATAGCTAAGCCCTCCCGCGACGACACGTCAACAGTTTGTTGAAAATTCGCGACGAGGATACGGACGAGGTACGGCGGCCGGTCAGGCGCCCTTCTCGCGGTTCAGGTAGTTGTAGACGGTGAAGCGGCTGACGCCGAGGGCGCTCGCCACGGTCTCCACCCCGTGCCGCACGGAGAAGGCGCCGCGCGCCTCGAGTATCCGTACGACCTCCTGCTTCGCCTTGCGGTCCAGGTCGGCCAGCGGGCCCTTGCGGCGCTCCATCGCGGCGAGGATGTGATCTGTCTCTTATACACATCTCTGATGG
>KL569152.1:22346-24088 GCA_000715635.1 Streptomyces violaceus
GATGTGTATAAGAGACAGCCCCTGCCCTCCCAGGCCAGGACGACGTCGTCGGGGCCGGCCTCGTCCGGCGGGATCATCTCCCCGCCCATGGCGTCGACCAGGGGCTTCACGGCCGCGATGAACGGCTCGTCCCCCGCGCCGCTCATGCCTCGCCCTTCTCGGCCACGTTGACCTGGAGCGAGATCCGGGTGGCACCGGCCTCCAGGGCCTTGCGGAGCAGGGCGTCCACGGCGGTGAGCACCGCGTCGGCACCGCCCTCCGCTGTGTTGCCGAACGGGCCGACGTCCACGGCGTCCAGCTCGGCGGCCTCCACGACCTCGCGGGCCACCAGCGCGTGCGCGGGCGCCTCGTCCAGGTCGAAGGGCTCGGTCGTGAACTCCACTCTCAATCGCACTGCGCCCCCATAAAATCGCTCTGACCTGCACATTCTCTCAGTCGTCCGTCTGAGAGGGCACATCCGGGGCACTCCCCGTCGCCAGGGCATCAAACGCCCGGTCTACTGCCGCCCTGGTTCGGTCCTCCGACTCAGGGAAGAGGTGACTGTAGACGTTCAGCGTCATCGCGGCATTGGTGTGCCCCAGCCGCTCCGACACGACCTTAACGGACTCCCCTGCTGCGATCAGCAGAGAAGCGTAAGCATGACGCAAGCGTGGGGGCCGGTGCCCTTGCCATCCACGGGTTACGGCTTGGTGCCAGGAGTGTCGGCGACAGCGCCAGGGCAGCGCATTACTCCATGACGGCGCGGTGCGCCTTCCGTATTTCTTTCGCAGATGCCGTGGGCGCTTCTTGTCGGTCTGCGGAAGAGTTGCCCGCACATGTGATTCGGTTGACAGGATGTTTTCGGCGGTTTTCCGGAGGTGGCTGGAATCGGGAATTCCAGGCGGGCGTGTTCAGTCGGTGCGCGGCCGTTCGGACAGACGCCGACCGAGGAGGGCCAGCACCGTGCCCATCAGGCCGTCGGTCGTCCCACGGCCGCCGAGGTCGGGAGTCGCCGCGTCGCTTCGTGCCGCCTCGCCCACACACGCGCGGAGCATGTCGGCAGCTTCGGTGTGTCCGAAGTGGTCGAGCATCAGCACCACGGACATGGCCGCGGCGCAGGGGTTCGCCACGCCTTTCCCCGCGATGTCCGGAGCGCTGCCGTGCACCGGCTCGACGAGGACGAAGCCGGTTTCGGGGCATATGCTGGCGCTCGCCGCGAGACCCAGTCCGCCCATCAGAGCAGCTCCGATATCACTGATGATGTCCCCGAAAAGGTTGGACGCCAGCACACCTTCGTAGGGCGTCGGGTCGCGCACCAGGTTGTAGCAGAAAGAGTCGACGTACTCCTCGGAGCCGATCATTTCGGGAAAGGCTCCGAGCTCCTTTCGGAAAACGTCCACCCAGAGCCCACCGGTGTTTGGCACGGCATTGGCCTTGTGCACCAACGTCACTTTTCGCCGACCTTTTTCGCTGAGCCGGCGCAGACAGGAACGTACGAACTTCTCGACGGTGTCGCGGGTGTAGACGCACTCGTCGATCGCGACGTTCACCACGCCGGCCCGGCCCACCGTCCCGCCGACTCCGACATAGAGCCCCTGGGTGTTCTCGCGATAGAGATCGATGACGCCATCGCTCAGGACTATCGGCCGATGGTTGACGTACAGGTCGAGCTCCCTGCGCAGCCCGAGGAGGATCTCACGCCCGTGTGCCATGTCGGGGATCCGCGGGTCGCCGAGTGCTCCCAGGAAGACGCAGCCGTAGTC
>KL569152.1:24292-28223 GCA_000715635.1 Streptomyces violaceus
CAGCCGCTCGACAGCGCCGGTCGGCAGTCCCACGCCGCTGGCGATCCACTCGTCGGCTCCCCAGCCGAAGACGTCGTATTCGAGATCCAGACCGAACGCGTCACTGAGCAGGGTCAGCGCAGGGAGCGTCGCCGGAATCACTTCCTTGCCGATCCCGTCGCCCGGGACCACCGCGATCCTCATGAGTCCGCCCTCGGCGTGAACATGTCTTCGACAGAGCTGAGCCAGCCGGCCACCGCGGTGGCCGCGACGACGTAGGGCGAGGCCAGGTATACCTGGCCCGGTCCCGAGCGCCCGGGGAAGTTCCGGTTCTGCGCGCTCACGGTGACCTCGGCCGGGCTCTCCGACACACCGGGGCCGGCGTTGATGCACGCCCCGCAGGACGGCGGCAGCACGCTCACACCCACATCCCTGAACAGGTCGATGTAGCCTCGTTCGACCGCGTACCGCATGACGTCCTCGCTGCCGACCTGGATGTACGCCTGCACGCCGTCCGGCACCGCCACCCCACGGGCGCGAGCCAGCTCGAAAACGCTCGCGTACATGTCCATGTCGTACGCCTTGCCGCCGGTGCAGGAACCGCCGTAGACCTTGTCGACTCTGACCCCCTCAGGGACCGAGGCCAGAGGCACGGAATTGCGCGGATCCCCCGGCAGAGCCACCATCGGCACGATCAGTGCCAGGTCGATGTCCACGACGGCGGAGTACTCCGCATTCTCGTCCGAGACCGCGGCCCCGCCGCCGTCGGATGCGGGAGAGCGTCGGCCGAGGTAGTCGTACGTGACGTGATCCGGTTCGAACATGCCGGTCATGGCCCCGGCTTCCACCGCCATGTTGCACAGGGTGGCGCGCTCGTCGACGTTCAGGCCCTCGCCCCCCCGACCGCCGAACAGGAGTGCCTTGCCCAGAGTCCGGCTGCCCTCGATCGACGGGTGCGCCAGCAGTGAGAGCATCAGATCCTTCGCGCACACTCCTTGCCTCAGCCGCCCCACCAGATTGACCTTGATGACCTCGGGAACCTTCACGAGGATCTCGCGGTTGTACCAGGCATTCGCGATGTCCGTCGCGCCCACTCCGAAGGCGAGAGCACCGACAGCGCCTGCCGTGCACGTGTGACTGTCCGTGCCGATGATCATGTCTCCCGGCCGGGCGACGTGCTCCAGGATGTAGTTGTGGCAGATGGCGCGGCTGCCCCCCATTTCCGAGGAGCCGATGAAGTTGCCGCCGCTGAGGGCCGCGAATTCCTGCTGGCGCCTGCCCAGATTCTCCACCCGCTCGATCAGTTCCAGGCCGTTGTCCCGTCGCTTCAGGACGGATTCCGCCAGCGAGAGGTGGTCCTGGAAGAAATAGCATGACTCCGGCTCGGCAAGCACGGCCTCCGCTCCGAACTGACGCACAAACATCCCCGCGGCCATGGGTGTCACATATTCGTGCGAGAATCTCACGTCAGCCTCGGCGAAGTAGGATTCCCCGACCCGCACGCTCTCGCTGTCACCACAGGGGTTCCGGGACGAGAGCCGCCGCTGGATGATCTTTTCCACAGCGTTCAGCGGCCTCTTCACGGAAAACGCCGACCTGACGTCACTCTCCGCGCCGTTGCGGGTCTCACGGTTGAAACCGAACAGCCCGCCCAGGTCAATGACCGCGCGTTCGATCTCGTTCGCGCGTTGCGTGAACGCCCCCAGCGGAAGTTCCTCGCCCGCCAGCAGGGCGTCCAGTGCGCCGAAGTCGTCGCAGGTGATGATGCCGACATTTCGGCAGTTCTGCTGGTAGATCCTCTCGAAGGAGCGGGCGAAGACGATCTCCACTCCTGCGTATTTCTCGGCGTACACGGCGTGCTCCCGGGACGAACCACAGCCCTTGGCTTCGCCGCTGACGATGACCTGCGGCGCGAACGACTTCACCGCTCCTTGCACGAAGGGCTTTCCGCGGAGACCGAGATACGCGTAGTCGCCCAGCTTCTCGTCGTACCAGTAACAGCACCAGCCCGGGATAATCTCGTCCGTCGAAATGCTGTTCATGAGCGGGGCCTGGAGCAACTCCGACGTTGCCGGGACGGTACCACCGTCCACCAGCTGAGCCCCAATGAGTTCCGTGTCCTCGGTCAGGACCAGGACTTCGCCGCGCAGGCGGATCGAACGCTCACGGCCGACGCCTCCGGCTTCACTCAGCGGTCGCAATGATCTGCCTTATCAGTTCGTCGGCCAGAGGAGCGGAGCTGGTTTTCGCCTTCGCCAGGACCTTCTTGATCAAGGAGGCGTCGTCTTTTTCGTATCCGTGAACCGTCAGCCAGTACTTCACGTTGTTGACACCAGACGAAGCATCGATCATCACTTCCTGTTCACGGCCCAGGAAGCTGGCGGGAACACTCGAGTAGACACTGTCCTTGACGAGAACGTCTCCCTTTTCATGAGCTTTCAGGATCGCGGCTCCGTGGACTCCGGCGCTGGTCTTGAAGACGTCACGCCCCATCGCGGGGTAATTCTGTGGAATGTCGACACCCAGCACGGGCGCTGCATAGGCGCAGTAGTCACGGAGTGCCTTGAGGTCGTACGTCGCGTGCCCGTCCAGGTGGCTGTTCACCATGAGCTGGTCGAGGGAGGCGTTGCCCGTTCGCTCGCCGATGCCCAGGATCGTGCCGTGCACGCGCTCGCACCCCATGGCGAGAGCGGTGAGGGAGTTGGCGAGCGCCAGGCCCCGGTCGTTGTGCCCGTGCCATTCGAATCCGATTGGATGGCCTCGGTCCGCGAAGTACTGCTGCGACCAGTGAATGAGTGATCGCGTCCCGCTCGGCAACGCGGCGCCCACCGTGTCGCAGAGAGTTATCCTGCGGACCCCTGTCTCGATGGCCGCGTCGTATACGCCGGTGAGGACCTCGGGAGTGCACCGCACCGTGTCCTCCAGGACCAGGACGAACTCCACATCCTCCCGTCGGCACTCAGCCGCCGACTGAATGATGTTGCGCCTGATCGACGCGCTGTCCCAGTCTTCGACGTACTGCCGGATGGGGCTGACCCCGATGAAGAGATACGCATCGACCGCTACTCCAACGGTCTGCGCTATCTCGCATATCGCGTGAATGTCCGCCGGGTGAGTCCGGCCAGCATATCCCTGCGTCAGCTCGTATCCGTTCGCGGAGATGTGGCGGGCGATCTCGATACATTCCCGTTCGGCGGCCGAATCCGATCCCGGAAAGCCGAGATCAGCCGAGCGGACCCCCGAGCGGACCATGTGGTCGACGATGGTCAGTTTCTGCTCCAGCGTCGGGTTACGGATGTTCGGCGCCTGGAGTCCGTCGCGCAGAGTCTCGTCGAAGAAGGTGCCTGAATGCGTGGGAGTCGGCTGGGCGCTCTCGCACCTGATGCTGTTCCAGTTGAACCAGACATCCGGCCTCAGGTTCGAACTCTCGCCAATGATTCCGCTCACTTCGACCTCCGGTTTCCCGAATAGTCAGAAATATTGAGGTTTCCTTGTCGGCCGGACCTCCGGTCGCCAATGTGCCACTGACCCAAGCGCATTCGCCCCGCCTACCCGCCCGGCTCTCGCCAGAGCCTCGACGGCTCCGTCAATGCGAACACAAGCTACGGTCCGCCGTCCTCACCGGATCCTCGCCCGGTCCTCGGCCATGGGCCGGCGCCGTTGACCAGACCCGGCAGACCCGGACCTGCCCGGCGAAGTCCGCCTATGCGAACCAAACGAGCCGATTCAGGGACAACACTCAGCCGTCAAAAGTTCCAGCAAGGTCGTGTCAACCGGATCGGCGTTGCGGGCAACTCTTCCACAGACCCGGGATCGCTCGCCCACGAGCGGACCAGGGGGAAGCACGGTGGGCGACCAGCCGGTGAAGCGAATGCGGATCAGCCGATCGCCTTATCGGAATTCACCCTGCCCTAAACATAGAAAGTTCATCTGAACAGCGCGAAAACCAGTG
>KL569152.1:28413-30412 GCA_000715635.1 Streptomyces violaceus
CACCCTGCCCTAAACATAGAAAGTTCATCTGAACAGCGCGAAAACCAGTGGCTGAAATCAACACGGGGGATAAGTTGACTTCTGTTTCTTTCGAGATCCTTGGACCACTGCAAGTACGCTCCGGTGATCACCCTGTCTCGTTGGACGGATCACGGCAGGAGAGGGCACTCGCCGCACTCCTGCTGAGCGCCAACCGGACTGTGACCATCGAGCATCTGATCGATGTCGTCTGGGAGGAGCCTCCGGCAACGGCACGTCGGCAGATCCAGGACATCGTTCCGCGACTTCGGCGGAAGCTGCTCAACAATGGCGCCCCCAGCGACATCATCTCGACCCGGCGCCCCGGGTATCTTCTCCGCCTGGAGGGCAATGCCCTGGACGCGCACGCTTTCGACGAGCTGGCGACCGCCGGACATGAACTGATCCCGGTGGACATCGCCGCGGCGGCCGCCAAGCTGCGTGAGGCGCTGTTGCTGTGGCGCGGCGAAATGCTGACCGGTATCGGGAGCAGCAGGCTGGAGAGCGCGGCCCGCATCTGGCAGGACCGGCATCTGACCGTCTGGGAGGAGTGCCTGGCACTGGAATTGGCGCTGGGCCACCACGACGTCACCACCGAACTTCGTACTCTTGTTGACCGGTTTCCGCTGCGAGAGCCGCTGGTAGGCCTCCTGATGCTCGCCCTGCACGCGGCGGGGCAGCGCGTCGAGGCCCTGGCCGCCTTCAGGGCTCTGCAGAAGAGACTGGCCGGCGAACTCGGCCTTGATCCCGGGGGCGATCTGCAACAGGTCCACACCGCGATCCTGCGCTCCGGCCCTCATGCGGAGTTCGTGGCCGACCCCATCGCCCAGCTGCGGCGATTCAGGTTCACCGGTCAGATGGAGCAGGGGACTCGTCCCTCAGCGGTCGCCGACGGCCCACTCGTCGAGGCGCACGGCCCCACATCCCGACCGTGCGGCGGACCGGCACATCCGACCCCCGGGGCAGCCCCCGTCGAACCGACGGTCGGCTCCCCCCAGCCGTCCGAACCGGCCACTTTCTCCCCGGCCGGCCCGGGACCCTCCGCTCGGGCAGACCACCGCCAGGAGGCCGCGGTCGAGCACCGCCATCGGTCGGCGGCAACGCCGGACCACCTGTCCGGCCGACCGGGTTTGCCGATACCGGCTCAACTTCCCCTGGCGGCACGCGATTTCAGCGGTCGCACATCCGAACTCGCTCGGCTCGACACGCTCGCTCGTGACGGCGCCGCGTCCACGGCCATGCCCGTCCTTGCCATCACGGGAACCGCCGGCGTCGGCAAGACCGCGCTCGCCGTCCACTGGGCGAGCCAGGTGGCGCATCGCTTCCCCGACGGGCAACTCTACGTCGACCTGCGTGGTTTCGCCCCCGATCAGGAGGTCACAAGCCCGGCGGACGCGGTGCGCGGCTTCCTCGACGCCCTCCAGGTTCCCGCGCACAGCGTTCCCGCCGGTCTGGCCGCCCAAGTGAACCTGTTCCGCAGTCTGTTGGCGGGGCGGCGGATGCTGATCCTGCTGGACAACGCCAAGGACTCCGAGCAGGTCCGTCCCCTGTTGCCGGGGGCGTCCGAGTGCCTGGTCGTGATCACCAGCCGCAACCGTCTGACGAGTCTGGTGGCCGCCGAAGGTGCACGCCCGATCGCCCTGGGGATGCTCACCACCCAGGAATCGCGGCAGTTGCTCGCCGACCGCCTCGGACCCGACCGGCTGGCCGTCGAGCCCCGGGCCACGAACGAGATCATCAACTCCTGCGCCGGTCTGCCCCTGGCGCTCGCCGTGGTGGCCGCCCTGGACACCACCCGCACCACTCCCCGCCTACAGTCCCTGGCCGAGCAACTGCGGGACGACAACGCGCGGCTGGGCACGCTCACCACGGGCGACCCCGTCACCGACGTCAAAACGGTGCTGTCCTGGTCCTACGACAGGCTCAGCCCCGAGGCGGCACGGCTGCTCCGACTGCTCGGGCTGCACCCGGGGCCCGACAT
>KL569152.1:30578-33636 GCA_000715635.1 Streptomyces violaceus
AGCTGCATCCGGGGCCCGACATCACCGAGCCCGCGGCGGCCAGCCTGGCCGGTATCCCGGCGCCGCTCGTGCGCGGGCTGCTGACTGAGCTGACGCAGGCGAACCTGACAGAGGAGCACTCCCCGGGCCGGTACTCCCTGCCCGGGCTGATGCGCTCGTACGCCTCCGAACTCGCTCACACCCTCGACGACGAGACCCAGCGGCAAGCGGCCGTGCACCGGATGCTGGACCACTACCTCCGCACCGGACAGGCAGCGGCCCGTCTCCTGTCCCCGCACCGGACGTCCACAGCGCCGTCCCGCGCCCGCGCGGGAGTCGCTTTCGAAGAGCTGGACAGCCGGCTGTCGGCCCTGGCGTGGTTCACCGCTGAGCGCCAGGTACTGCTCCGTGCCGTGAGCCTGGCTGCCGATGCCGGCTTCAGCACTCACGCATGGCGTCTGGCCGTCGAACTCGCCGACCACCTCTACGAGCGCGACGACGCCCGGCACGACCGGACACCGTCCCAGGACGACGCCCTGAACGTGACCGTGAACGTCAACAACTTGGCCTGCCACGGTGCGCCCCAGCACGCCGCCCGCCCTCCGGGGCACGACAGCCTGCAGCAGAACAACGGTCACCGCCACGAAGAACTCTCGCTGTCAGGTCCCGGGGGCGTCCGCCAGGGCGGCCTTCCCCGGTTCGGTGCCACTGATTTCTGACCGCAAAATGGACAACTTCCTCCGCGCACCCGGAGCAGTCGGTCCGGCTCACCTGCCTGCCCTTATCTCATCCTTTATGGAGAAATTGTGCTTTTGGAGCAGCAGGCCGTCCTTCTGCTGGTTGGAATACTAGCGGGAATCGCCTGCACCGTCGTCAACATCGCCTCGCTTATTTCTTATCCGGCGCTCCTTTCCATGGGTTTACCGCCGGTGGTAGCGAATGCTACGAACACAGTGTCGCTGGTCTTCACCGGTTTCGGCGCCACACTGGGATCACGACCGGAACTGGAAGGACAGCGGTCCCGGGTCATTCGTTTCGGAGCCATCAACGCCATTGGTGGAGCCGTGGGGGCCGTGACATTGATCGTGACGTCTCCTGACATTTTCCAGTTCATGGTTCCCATTCTCGTGGCCGGAGCTTCGGCGTTGCTTCTCCTCCAACCGAAGATTAATCGGGTGGCGGCCGGTCCGGTGAGCGCGGACTGCGACGCCGGCGATCATTTCTCATTCCTCTCCATGTCCGGCATGTTCGCAGTCTCGGTCTACACCGGATACTTCGGAGCAGCCGGAGGTATTCTCGCAGTGGCGCTGCTGGGAGTCATGATCGACGAACCGCTGGTCCGCATCAACGCCATAAAAAACGCCACCAACGTCCTGGCGAACAGCACCGCGTCGGTCATCTTTATCATCTCGGGATCGGTCCACTACGGCGCTGCGCTGCCCCTGGCAGCCGGGTTTCTCCTCGGAGGCGGCATAGGCCCCTTGCTCGCCCGGAAAATCTCCCGTGGCCTGCTGCGTTCACTCGCCGGGATCAGCGGACTTCTGTTCGCGGCAAAGCTGGGGGTCGAAGGATATGGCTGAGCCGTCAATTCGTACCACGGTGAACTGGAAGCAGCGGGGGTATCATCCGAGATGGTCCTGGTAGACCGCGACAAGGAACTCACCTATCTGAAGTCCGCCCTTGCCGAGACCCGGACCGGCAGGAACCGGATGGTCGTCATCGAGGGCGGCGTGGGGTGCGGCAAGAGCGAACTGCTCCAGACCTTCGCCGAGCACGCCACTGAGCAGGGAGCCGTCGTCCTGCACGCTGTTGGTCTGCGTCAGGGCGAAGCCCGGCCGCTCGGCCTCCTCCGCCAGCTGGCGGGCCAGCTCCCCACGCCGATCTCGGACACGAACGTCCCCGAGGCTCACGCGGACACCAGCGTCGAGCACTTCGGCGAGGCGCTGCACCTCCTGGCGAAGACCGCACCGGTCGTGGTGTGCGTGGACGACGCCCAGGACGGGGACAGCCTCTCGCTCCGGCACCTCCTGCGGGCGGCTGCTCGGGGACGAGCCACGCGCATCCTCCTGGTCCTGACGGACTGCCTCCACCTGCCGCACCAGAACCCGGTCATGAAGACCGAACTGCTACGGCAGTCGAACTCTCTGCGGGTACGGCTGGATCCGGTGAGCAGGGAGGGCACAGCCGCGATGCTGAACGTGACGCGGGAAACCGCCGAGGACAGTGTGCTGGTCGACCAACTGCACACGATCAGCGCCGGAAACCCACTGCTGCTGAGGGCGTTGTTGGAGGAGCTCAGGCCGTCCGGCCCCTCGGCACCAACCGACCCGACGCCCGGCGAGGTCCTCCAGCCCCTCGAAGGAGGGCTGTACGGCCAGGCCGCCCTGGCCTGCCTGTATCGCAGCGGCCCGGTGGCGCTGACGTTGGGACACGCCCTCGCCGTCCTCGGTGAGGCGAGCACCCCGCAGCTGCTGTCCCGCATGGTCGAGAAGCCGTCAGCGCTGGTCGACCGGAACCTGCACGCGCTCAGAGCCGCCGGCGTCATCGGCGCCGACGGGTTCCGGCATCCGGCCGCCGCGGCCACCGTCCTGGCGGACATCACGTCGTCCCACCGTGCCTTGCTGCACCACCGAGCAGCGGTGGCGCTGCGGGAGGCCGGGGCGTCGTCGTCACTGACGGCGCGGCACCTGCTCAGCTCCCACGCCCAACCGGATGCGCGACGAGCCACCGAGCCGTGGGAAATCGTCACGCTGCGGGACGCCGCCGAGAAGGCACTCTCCGAGGGTGACGCGGACACGGCGATCAGCTTCCTCGAATTGGCCGGTGACGGCTGCACCGACGAGCCGCAGCGTATCGAGATCCGACTGAGGACGGCCCTGATCACCTGGCGGATCAACCCCGCGGCGGCCGAGTACCGTTACCTCCCGCAGCTCATGGAGTCCATGCGGTCAGGTGCCCTGTCACCGGCCGCACTCGGATCTTTGGGCAAGCTCCTCGTCGTACAGGGACGGGTCGCCGACGCGCTCGAGGTGCTGGACCGCCTCAGCCCGCGCTCGGACGCCTCCGCCACTACGGCGGG
>KL569152.1:33873-34471 GCA_000715635.1 Streptomyces violaceus
CGGGCATCCACCCGCAACTCACGTCGATGCTGGTGCGCTACGGCTATCCAGGGGTCGAAATCCCTGACGAAGGGAGGCCGTCCGTCCCGGCACAGGAGGCGGACGACCTCTCGTACGAACGCGTACTGGGGCTGCCCCTGCTCAGGAAGTCGGCGGAGCACCTTCTCAGCGGCACCAGCAAGGACCGGGCCGGGGCAGCGGAGAACTTCCTGCGGGCCACCGCCCTCACGGACTCGACGGCAGGACCGGTGTGCAGCGCGATCGAAACGCTGCTGCACGCCGACCGTCTGGCCGACGCGGAGTGCTGGTGCGATATGTCACTGGACGAGGCCACGCGCCGGGCCATACCGGGCTGGCAGGCCATGTTCGGCTTGCTCCGGGGCCAGATCGCCTTACGGCAGGGGAAGTTGGAGCAGGCCGTCACCTCGGTGGAGAACGTGCTGAGGGTGGTGCCTGAGCGCAACGGTGGCATGCTCATCTGCGGCACCGCCTCGATTCTCGCCCTCGCCTATACGGAGATGGGCCGTTACGACGACGCGGCGCGGCAACTCGACCAGCCAGTGTCTGAGGAGTGGCGCAACAGCCTTTACTGGCTGGG
>KL569152.1:34695-35923 GCA_000715635.1 Streptomyces violaceus
CACGCCTCCCTCGCGCCATCAGAGATGTGTATAAGAGACAGCACGCGGCCTTGTCGGACTTCCTGAGCGTGGGGCAGCATGCCCGTCGATGGGGAATCGACCATCCTCTGCTGGTGTCATGGCGGGCTGACGCGGCTCATGCCTGGCTACGGCTCGAAGAGCCGTCCGAGGCGGCGCGGTTGCTCGCGACGCCCAGCAACCAGGTCACCCTTCAGGCCCCGGGAGCCCGGGTTGTCCTCTCCCGTGTGCATGCTGCCGTCGCCCCGGCGGAGGAGCGCGCGCGCCTGCTGTCGCAGGTCGTCGAGCGGCTGCACGCCTGCGGTGAGCGCCTGGAGTTGGCGAAGGCCCTGGGCGACCTCAGCGAGACGTACCAGGCGCTCGGCGACGCGGCCCGGGCCGATTCGGTCCGGCGCAGGGCCTGGCATCTCGCCAGGGAATGCGGGGCGGAACCGCTGTGTGCAAAGCTCGCCGTCGGCAGCCGGACTCCTGACCGGGCGGTCGAGGAGGAAACCGTGTCCGTCGGTGCGGGGGGCGACGCGGAGCAGGGCGCGGCAGTCGTCAAACTCACGAAGGCGGAACACCGGGTGGCCTTGCTGGCCGCCTACGGGCGCACCAACCGCGACATATCGAAACAGCTCTACATCACTGTCAGCACGGTGGAACAGCACCTCACCCGCGTCTACCAGAAGCTCCGCATCACGACGCGGCAGGAGATTCCGGTGAATCTTTGACTGCGGTTGAACCTCAACTGCTGTGCGTTCCCGGGCGGTCTAGTGCGTTCGGACGCGAACAGACCATCACCCGTTATCGCACGCGTGCCGCCACGACCCGGCTGATCGTGTCGAGGATGGTGGCCTGGTGCTGCCAGAGGAAGAAGTGGTCGCCGGCACAGGTCTGGACGAGAGACCTTTTGGTGGTCTGTTCGCTCCATCCCCGGACGCCCTCGGCCTCGACCATCGGGTCGTCCGCGCCGCTGAACACGAGCAACGGACAGTCCAGTGGTGGCTCTTCGGTGTATTCGTACCTCTCGCACAGTGCGAAGTCGGCGCGAAGGGCGGGCAGGACCATGTCGAGTAGGTCCTGGTTGTTCAGGACGTCCATGGGCATTCCGCCGTAGTCCACCATGACCGAGGCGAACTCGCCGTCCGGGAGATGAGATATGGGCGGCCGCTTGTCCTTCGCCTG
Source organism: Streptomyces violaceus (assembly GCA_000715635.1). GTDB lineage: Bacteria > Actinomycetota > Actinomycetes > Streptomycetales > Streptomycetaceae > Streptomyces > Streptomyces violaceus. The sequence continues at coordinate 35,881 of KL569152.1, forward strand.
CGGCGCCTCCCGCCCGGATACGCTGAGCACGACCGGCTGCGGG
>KL569152.1:36128-37972 GCA_000715635.1 Streptomyces violaceus
GACCGGCTGCGGGCCGCCACGCCGACGCAGGGCCCTGGCGGTTTCGAAAGCGATGAGCGCGCCCATGCTGTGCCCGAAGAACGCGAACGGCCGCCCCTGGGAATCGTCCAGCACGGCAGCGGCGACATCGTCGGCGAGGGCCGAGGCCGTGGTGTACATGGGGTCACCCAGGCGTTCCTGACGGCCCGGCAGGACGAACGACCGGATCTCGATACCGGGCGGCGCGCTCGAAGCCCAGGGCTGGAAGATTCGGCCCACGCCGCCGGCGTACGGCAGGCAGTACACGACCGTGGCCGATGGACGCGTGGTCCACCGCAGGACAGGCAACGGCCGGGTCTGCTGGTTTGGCATGGGTTCCTCCCGCACATTCCGTACAACTTCTTTTGAACGACGGCCCTTGGCGACCAGCGGTGCATCCGCTGCCACTGGTCGCCAAGGGGCCGCCCGCGCCGGCTTCGAGTGCGCGCTAGCGCTTGTCTCGTTCCATTGCCTCGACCAGGCTCTTCGGCCGCATATCGGTCCAGTGCTCGTCGATGTACTCGACGCACTCAGCCCGACTGGTCTTGGGTAGCGCGATATCCCAGCCGTCCGGGACGTCAACGAACACCGGCCACAGCGAATACTGTCCCTCGGCATTCACCAGGACATAGAACTCGCCGTCCTCATCATCGAACGGGTTGTTAGCCATTTGAATCCTCCCTGGCGTCAGCACGGTTGCAGTCGATATCCACGAGTACAGATCGCAGTGCACAGCCTACTGCATCCAACGCTTCCGGAACAGTCATTTCGTCATGCGTGCGATCGACGTCGTACGTAAGCAACTCGCCCTCAACGTACGGCATCCAGGACTCGGCCGAGCCTCGCGGCTTTTCCCTCCTCGCCGCCGCTTTGAACAGCAGCATGTCTCCTTGATAGACGTCCGGAGTAAAGGACCGGATCAACCACCCGTTATTCCTGACGACCGCGTCCACGGCAGCGAGCCGGTCCTGTTCCAGTCCGGCAAGAACCTCGGCGTCCTGCAATCCTGCGGCATGCGCGGCAGTCAACAGCGAGATCTGGCCACCCACCGGCACATCAGCATTTTCTTCGCTTTGCGGGTAGGCGTCGAGGAGGGCGAGCAGGTCGACCTGTTCACCGTCGGCCTGAAGAGTCGTGGCCATTTTCTGGGCGACCACACCGCCGAAGGACCAGCCCAGCAGGCGGTAAGGCCCCTTGGGCTGAACCGACTTGATGTGGTCCAGATAGTCGGCCACCATCTCTTCGATACTCCCGGACACTTCATCCGCCGGGTTGAGGCCTCGCGCCTGGAGGATATAGATCGGATATTCCTCTGGCAGCCGCGCTATCAACCCGCTGTAGCACCACCCGATACCGCTTCCTGGATGGACGCAGAATATGGGGGGCTGATCGCCGGTCGCCCGCAGCGGCACCAAGGTGTCGAATTCGTTCACCTCGGGATGCCATTCCCTGGCCAACGCGGCCACCGTAGGCGCCTCGAACAGATTGCGGATGGACAGCTCCATTCCGAGGACCGCGCGGACCTGGCTGATCAGCTGCATCGCCAGCAGCGAATGTCCGCCCAGGGCGAAGAAGCTGTCATCAATGCCGACCTTCGGCAGCCCCAGCACCTGCGCGAACAGCCCGCACAACACCTCCTCCCGCGCAGTACGCGGACCACGCCCGGACGTCATGCCCGACAGATCCGGCACGGGGAGCGCGGCACGGTCCAGCTTTCCGTTCGCTGTCAACGGCAGGCTGTCCAGGGCGACCAGGACCGAGGGCAGCATGTACTCCGGCAACCGTCCCCGCAGGCTTTCGCGCAGGGCCGCGGTGTCCACCCCGCC
>KL569152.1:38289-38402 GCA_000715635.1 Streptomyces violaceus
CGGTCTTCCCGGACCACCACCGCCGCCTGAGCCACACCGGGGTGTTCGGTCAGGACTGTTTCGATCTCCCCGGTCTCGATCCGGAAACCACGGACCTTGACCTGGTCATCCGC
>KL569152.1:38730-38883 GCA_000715635.1 Streptomyces violaceus
CCCGTGCGATACAACCGCCCACCCGCCGCACCGAACGGATCCGCCACAAACCGGCCCGCCGTCAGACCCGCACGCTTCAGATACCCCCGCGCCAGACCCGCACCACCCACATACAACTCACCCACCACACCCGGAGCCACCAACCGCAACCCC
>KL569153.1:0-443 GCA_000715635.1 Streptomyces violaceus
GAGGCACCCCGCTACGCCGGGCTGTGGACCCACCCCAGCCCCAGCACCAACGCCGGGCGGCTTACGGCCGGGTCAAGGCCGCTGACTCCAGACCCAGTTCGCGAGACAGCGCTTCCTCCACCCACTCCTGCGCCCGCGCCCGCGGCACCGCGCCCTCGTAGGACGTCAGCTGGACGGCGAGCCCGTCGAGCAGGGCGGTGAGCCGCAGGGCCGTGCCGTGCGGGTCGGGGCAGTGGAACTCCCCGGCCGCCACACCCTCCGCGATGACCTCGGCGATGGCCGCCTTCCACTGCCGGTCGAGGTCCTGGGCGACCTCCCGCAGCGCGGGCTCGCGCAGTGCCGCCGCCCAGCCTTCGATCCACAGCCGCCAGCCCTTGGCCTGGCCCGTCGGGGCGTACCACCGTACGGCCGACCGCAGCCGGCGCAGCGCCGACGTACGGCGG
>KL569153.1:656-1011 GCA_000715635.1 Streptomyces violaceus
CGGCGGCCCAGCAGCTTGCGCAGATGCGCGAGGTCCCCCTCCGCCGCGTGCCGGAACGCGGCGGCCACGAGCTGTTCCTTCGTCGAGAAGTGATAGAGGACCAGCGCGTTGCTCACACCGAGCACCGAGGCGATGTCGGCGATGCGGACCGCCGTCACGCCCCGGGCCTCGATCTGCTCGACGGCGGCCCGCAGCAGGTCCCCGCGCCGTTCCGCCACGCTCAACCGGACTCTCGTCACGCCGTCACCCTACACAGGCGCGTGCACCCTCTTGACGTGTGGATTCGGCCGGTCCGGCAGGGGTCGCGCGGCCGGTTTGCCGTCCGTCACCGGTACCAGCCGAAGCGCTCCGCGAT
>KL569153.1:1271-1615 GCA_000715635.1 Streptomyces violaceus
CCAGCCGGTCTGCCGCGATCGCGTGGGCGGCCGCACGCGGCGTCGTCCCGTCGGTCTGCGCGCGGGCCAGTATCCGCTCCACCAGGGCCCGCATAGAGCCGCGGGTGTGGGCGAACGCCTCCTCCGCGTCGGCGCCGATGTCCCCGAAGAGCGTCCACCACCACCAGGCGTTCGTCCCGGAGTTGACCACCACGTCCGGCAGCACGGTCACCCCGCGCGCGGCCAGCAGCAGCTCCGCCTCCGGTCGTACGGGCATGTTGGCCGCCTCGACGACCCAGCGGGCGGTGATCTGCTCCTGGTTTCCGTCGTCGATCGCGTACGAGACGGCAGCGGGTACCAGGACG
>KL569153.1:1833-2259 GCA_000715635.1 Streptomyces violaceus
GGGTACCAGGACGTCCGTGTCGGCCGACAGCCACGCGTCGCCGGACAGGTCGCGGTCGCCGGGCCGCAGCGCGGAGCGGTCCACGGTGCCGTGGGCGTCCCGCGCGGCGAGCAGCACCTCGACGTCCAGGCCCGCCGGGTTGGCGATCGTGCCCTTGAGGTCGGCGACGGCCACGACCGTGAGCCCGGCGCGCGTGAGGAAGCGGGCGGTCGCCCCGCCCATCGTGCCCAGTCCCTGGAGGGCGACCCGCGTCCCGGCGTACGGCACGCCGGCCCGGTCCAGGGCCGTGAGGGCCGCCTCGGCCACACCGCAGCCGCCGACCAGCTCGTCGAGACCGATGCCGTTCACCTCGATCGCGAACGCGTCCCCGAGCCGCCGCCGCGCCTCGGCCTCGTCGTTCAGCAGCGGATAGACGGCCTGTACGGA
>KL569153.1:2464-4538 GCA_000715635.1 Streptomyces violaceus
CCTGTACGGAGGAGACCAGCCCCGCCTCGGCGGCGGCCCGGTCCACCAGGTCCTGGGTGAGCCCGAGGTCCTCGCCCGTCGTCCAGCAGCTCTCGATGTACGGCCGCATCGCGCGCAGGTAGCGCACGAGCAGGGGGTACGCCTCCGGGTCCCGGGGGTCGCAGTCGATGCCGCCCTTCGCGCCGCCGAGCGGGACGTAGCGGCTCCCGGGGTCGTAGTGCAGGGCCTCCTTCATGGTCATCCCGCGGGCCAGACCGGTGACCTCCTCCAGGGTGCAGCCCGCGCGCATCCGCAGACCACCGCTTGCGACACCGCGCACCAGCCGGTCGACGACCAGAAAGCCCTGGTGGCCGGTGAGGTGGTCGGTCCAGGTGAGGGACAGCAGGGGGCTGGCCATGCGGACTCCTTCGCGGGTTACTGAATGAGCGGTCAGTATCACCCTCGGAGGGACCCCTGTGCCCCGGTGTTGTCGGAGGGGCCGACCATAATGGAAAGCCTGACCGACTCCACTTGGAGGTACCGTGGCCGGTTTCCGTTCCCTGAGCACCGGGCTCCGCCCGCTGCGGCCCGGGGCGTTCGGTGCGGATCCGCGCGGTGAGCGCATGGCGCGCATCCGCAGATCGCCCCATTTCAAGGACGGGGTCTTCCAGAACCCCGGCGGCCCCGCGCGGACCCGGCCCTCGGGCTCCACCCTGGACTTCGCGAAGGTCTTCTTCGACAAGGAGACCCGGCCCCGCCGCAGCCCGAAGGGCACGGTGCCGGTGCACTCCACCACCCTCGCCGACATCGCCCGGCCCCCGGCCACGGGGCTGCGGCTGACCTGGATGGGGCACTCCAGCGTGCTCGCGGAGATCGACGGCCGGCGGGTCCTGTTCGACCCCGTGTGGGGCGAGCGCTGCTCCCCGTTCCCCTTCGCCGGGCCCAAGCGGCTGCACCCGGCGCCCCTGCCGCTGGCCGCGCTCGGCCCGGTCGACGTGGTCGTCATCTCGCACGACCACTACGACCACCTGGACATGCCCACCATCAAGGCCCTGGCCGGCACGGACACACTGTTCGCCGTGCCCCTCGGCGTCGGCGCGCACCTGGAGCACTGGGGCGTGTCCGCCGACCGGCTGCGCGAACTGGACTGGCACGAGACCACGAAGATCGGCGGCCTCGCCCTGACCGCCACCCCGGCCCGGCACTTCTGCGGCAGGGGCCTGAGCAACACCCAGCACACCCTGTGGGCCTCCTGGGTCGTCGCCGGGGAGGAGCACCGGATCTACCACAGCGGGGACACCGGTTACTTCGACGGCTTCAAGGAGATCGGCGCCGAGCACGGGCCGTTCGACGCCACGATGATCCAGCTCGGTGCGTACTCCGACTTCTGGCCAGACATCCACATGACGCCCCCGGAGGGGATCCAGGCTCAGCTCGACCTGCAGGGAGGCAAGCCGCACGGCGTGCTGCTGCCGATCCACTGGGCCACGTTCAACCTTGCCACCCATCCCTGGGCCGAGCCGGGGGAGTGGACGAAGGACCTGGCCGGGGCGGCGGGCCAGGACGTGGCGTTCCCCCGGCCGGGCGAGCCCTTCGAGCCGGCTGGGAAGCTTCCCGGGCAGCCTTGGTGGCGGGCGGTGTCCGCACCTATCGCCCATCCGTGGCGCCGTCCCGAGAGGGGCGTTACCGCGCCCGCCGCTGCGCCCGGAGCGGCCTCAGCGCCGGCCGCTCCGCCCGAAGCGGCCCCAGGGCCGGCCGCTCCGGGCGGTCTCGACCTCGCGGGCGAGAAGTGATCCCGCGGTGCCGCCGCGCCTGAGGAGCGGGGAGGCCCGCCATGGTCACGGAGCTCCTTCCGTGATCAGCGGAAGCCCCGCCGACCGCAACGACCTGTTGAGCGGGCCCAGGTCGTAGATTCCCGTCAGGTCAGCCGATTCGAGCAGGCGCAACCGGGCGGCGTGCCGGGCTTGGGCGCGCAGGGTCGGGGCCAGCGGGTCGTTCGTGAACGTGATGCCCTGCCAGGCGGCGTCGAGCACGGCGGCCGGGAGCGCCTGGCCCGTCAAGCGCTTGAGGTGGGCGCCAGCCGCGGCCTTGGCTT
>KL569153.1:4748-12449 GCA_000715635.1 Streptomyces violaceus
GCGGCCTTGGCTTCCCGGGGACGGTCGGCGATCCAGGTGTTGGCGGCGACGGATGCCCGTACGACCGCCTCGACCACGTCCGGGTGCTTCGCCAGGAACGTGGGCGAGACGATGACGTTCGTCGTGACGAACCGGCGACCGGGCCAGAGGTCCGCCTCGTCCAGCAGCACGCGCGCCCCCTCCGCGACGAGGATCGAGGCGGTCGGCTCGGGAACCCAGGCGCCGTCCAGGGAGCCGGAGCGGAAGGCATCCACCGTCACCCGGTTGTCGGTGCGGACGAGGGAGACGTCGCCCCTGCCGGTCGCCGGGTCGATTTTCCACCCACGGCTCGCCGCCCAGTGCAGGAAAGCCACATCCTGGGTGTTGCCCAGTTGCGGCGTGGCGATCCGTTTGCCCTTCACCTCGTTCAGGGAGCGAATGCGGTCGGGGTTCACCACGAGCCGTACGCCGCCGGAGGCGGAGCCTGCCACGATCCGCAGCGCGTCCCCGCCCGACCGCAGATATCCGTTGATCGCGGGCGAGGGGCCGGTCCACGCGATGTCCACGGAACCGGCGTTGAGGGCCTCGATCACGGTCGGGCCGGCGTTGAAGGTGCGGGGAGCGACCTTCGTCCCCTTCAGCTCCCGGGCGAAGAAGCCTCGCTCGAGGCCGACGAGCGCCGTGGCGTGTGTGAGGTTGGGGAGGTAGCCGATACGCACGGTGTCGACGGAGAGTTCGGGGCCCCGGGCGGGTGGCCCCGCCGCGCCTGCCGTGGTCGGCCGGTTCTTTCCGTATCCGCATCCGGCCAGCAGGCTCAGTGCGGCGGTGAGCACCACCGCTGCTGCGGCCAGCCGGGTCAGGGGCCCTGACGGTGACGGGGCAGAGCGCATGGCTGGGTTCCTTGAGGTCAGGGGTGGAGACCGGCGGAGGGCGGGGAAGCTGCCGTGGGGAGGTGCGCCGTGAGGCCGGGGCGCGCCACGTCGATCGGCCCTGTGAAGGCCCGGGCGGCGGCGCTCACAGCAGCTGCGTGACCGGTGCCAGGCCACAGATGGGTGAGCAGTAGCCGTGCTGCCCCGGCCGCCTCAGCGTACTCACCCGCCAGACGTGCGCTCAAGAGGAACTCCTCGTCAGCGCGCGGCACTTGGTCGACGTACGTGGCCTCGGACAGCAGGACGTCGGCGTCCCGCGCCAGGGCGGTCACCTCGGGGCTGGGCCCGGTGTCCCCCGTGTAGGCCAGGGACAAGCCGCCCGCGGTCAGCCGCACGCCCGCGTTGGGGACGAAGTGCGGCAGCAGGCGGGTGTCGATACGGAACGGGCCGATCTCGAAGCTGTCACCGCCCCGGAACTCGCGCAGTTCGAAGGAGTCCCCCAGCATCCCGGGCCGGTCCAGGGAGAGCACGGCGTCGAGCGCGGACGGCAGCGTGTACACGGGCAGGGGCGCCGGTGGCTCCTCACTCAGGACGCGGGCGCGCAGCAGCGGGTTGAGGTCGGCGCAGTGGTCAGGGTGCCCGTGCGTGACGAGGACGGCGTCGACCTGCTCGGCCGTCGCGTACTCCTGCAGCGCGGGGAACGTCGCGTAGCCGGGGTCGACGAACAGGCGGAAACCCTCGCTCTCGACCAGATATCCGCTGCACGGCTGGTCCTTGACCGGCCATGCTCCGCAGCCGCCGAGGACGGTGAGGTGCATCATGCGGTGTTCCTGTTCAGACGTGGGCTTTGTGAGTTGACGGGGATTTCCGATCTTACGCCCGATCCGGGAGTGCTCAACTCAGCGTGATCGAGGTTGAGTTGAGGGTTCAAGGATTAGGGGATTCGGGTCGAATCAGCCGGTCGACGGGCCTCCAGGAGACTTCTCGGACAATCGGATGGCTCTCGCAAACTGCAATGTGCACCGTTCTTCGCCGCCCGGAATACCCCCTTCCTCTTCTTGGCCGCGGCCGGGCGAAAGTAAGTGTTATGAGGGGTGCGAGTCCCCGGGGGCGCCTGACAACAGGAGATGCGTCGATTGTCCAGTTCACCCCGATTTCGTGATAAGGCGCGCTTATCAGTGCTGCGAGGATGGTGGGTGTGTCAGGAGTGAAGCATTCTTGGCTGAAAGGCGCTCTGGACGGATGGGGCAGAAGTTTCTTTGGTTGACAGTGATGTCAAGCACTTGCAACGATTTGGCCAACATTAGAGTCAGAGTTGTTCGCTGCGTGCCAAAAGGCATCGGCGGACAAGTGAGGGGATGACTGTGCAGCAACAGGTTCCGGATGTCGGCGGTATACGCGCGGAAAGAGTCGTCGTTGTCTCGCTGATGAAATCCGGCACCCATCTCGTGCAGGAACTGATGCTGGCTCTCGGCTACAAGATTTACGGCCAGTCCAGGATTCCGCAGGAAAATCGGCCCATTTTGGGTGACGAGACTCGTGATCGAGTCGTGCGCATGGTGCACGGCGACCAGGCGGCCGATGCCCTCAGGGCGCAGGGTGAAGAGGCCTTCCGGGCCGGCGCCGACCAGGCGTGGGAGGCACTCGGCTGGGCATGGCAGCAGCGTCTCGGAATGCCTTTGGTCAACCGCTACGGCGCTCAGCTCACTCACACCGAGCCCGTCGATCAGGCCCTGCGGCGCACCTCCGGCACGCCTTTCTCCTGGACGCCGGAGAACACTTGCTGGATCATTCCCGAACTCGACATCAAGAAGGTCGACGGGAAGTTCATCGAGGAATGGACGAGCACCGGTGAGCCGCGGATCCTCTTCATGTACCGTGATCCCCGCGATATGGTCCTTTCGATGGTGAACTTCCTGCTCGGGAAGACCGCAAAGGGATTCGGCAACTTCAGCGAGTTTCAAATTTTCAACAACATTCTGGCAGCCAAGGGCTCCTTGGAGGAGCGCCTTCTTTACGCGCTGTCGGATCCGGCCTTCCCGGGCAGCGGTGACCATGAGCGGATGCTCTGGCTCCTGAACCACTCCAAGGTCTGCAACATCTCTTTCGAGGAAATGGTGGGGGCACGGGGCGGTGGCTCGGCTGAGGCCCAACTCGACACCGTACGGCGCGTGATCGAGTTCGTCGGTGCCGACGCGGACCCCGAGAAGACCGCTGACGGGATCTTCAGCAGGGACTCGTTCTCCTTCTTCAAGGGCCAGATCGGCAGTTGGCGGGAGGCGTTCACCCCCCGGGTCGAGCAACTGGCCCACGAGCGCCTGGCCAAGGCCCTGGAGCTGTACGGCTACCAGGCCTGACCCCCCGCCCTGGGCCGTCGCCCGCGGACGCTGTTCCCTCGCACGCCGAAACAAGGAGCTCCGAAGCCGCATGACCAAGGCCACCAGCCGGACACGCACCCTCGTGCTCGTGATGAGACGCGGGCTGAGCACGTCTCCGGACCACGTTCAGACCATGCTCGACCTGGACATACGGACCCACCTCCTCACCGTCGACACCGAGCCCTGGGCGAACGATCCCCGCTTCGCCTCCGTGCGCCGGCTCCCGCACGACGCCGACCAGCGTGACTTCGTGAAGGCCGCCGTCGAGACCGCCCGGGAACGTGACGCCTCCGCTGTCGTCACCTTCATCGAGCCGGACATCGAGATCGTCGAGGAGGCCAATGCGGAACTCGGCCTCGACTGGGCGGTCCCCGAGGCCGCCCGCATCTGCCGCGACAAGCACCGTCAGCGGATGTTCCTGGCCGAGCACGACATCCCGTCGGTCTGGTTCCACCCGGTCACCGACATCGAGTCGGCCGTCGAGGCGGCAACCGCCCGAGGACTGCCGCTCATGGTCAAGCCGACCCGGGCCGCCGCCAGCGACTGCGTCGAACTCGTCAGCGACGTGGACCGGTTGAGGGCCTCCCTCAAGGTGATCCAGGGCTATATCGAAAGCGGCCGCAACTTCTACTTCTCCGGCGCCCCGGAGTCCTGGGCGGTCCTGGAGGAGTACCTGCCGGGCGAGGAGATCACCCTCGACGGTGTCGTACTCGACGGGCAGTTCGTCCTCGGCGGCGTCCACAACAAGAAGCACTCGGCCGGCCCGCACTTCGAAGAGGACCTGTACACGCTGCCGTTCAAGACCCCGGAGCACGAGGAAGAGGTCGCCGGCATCGCCGCTCGCATCACCCGTGCACTCGGCGTGAAGCACGGCCTGTTCAACGCCGAGATGCGGCAGGACGCCGAAGGCCGGTACCGGGTCATCGAGTTCTCGATCCGTGTCTCCGGCGGCCACGTGTACCGGCACATCAAGGACGTGTACGCCATCGACTTCGTGCGCATGTTCCTGCGCGCGGCGTGCGGCGAGAGCGTCGAGGACATCCTCGCCCAGGAGAACCAGAAGCAGCCGCCTCGGATGACCGTGTGCGCCAAGGTCATCTACCGCAACGGGCGTGTCGTGCGCAACAGCGTGGGCGAGGCCATGCACTCGCCGTACCTCCGTACGTACTTTCCCGTGGCCAAGCCCGGCACGGACGTCGTCTCCGGTGAGAACGGCTTCGACTTCACCGGCCTGCTGTCCGTGTGGCACCCCTGGCAGCCCGGCCAGGACCCCGCCGTCGTCCACGACGTGGCACGCACCCTCGCGGAGAAGCTCGACGTGGAAGTGGCCGACGAGACGCAAGGGCAGAAGGCTCCGTGACCGCGTCGCGTCCCGGCAGACGTCGCTGGGCCGTCGGCGGCGCGATGCTGTCGGTGGCCCTCCTCACCGCGTCCTGCGGTGAGGGCGCCGCCGGCAAGGCCGTGTCACCGAGGGTCAAGAACGTCACGCTGGTGAAGTCCGGGAAGATCGTGGTGTGCACCAACGTGCCCTACGAGCCGTTCTCCTTCACCCGGAACGGCGAGGTCGTCGGCTTCGACATCGCGCTCATGGACAAGGTGGCCCGGCGGCTCGGAGTGAAGCAGGAGATCGTCGACATCGACTTCGACCCGATCCGGAGCGGCGCGGCGCTCAACTCCGGCAAGTGCGACGTCGCGGCGGCCGGCATCACGATCACGGAGGAGCGCAGAAAGAACGTCGCCTTCTCGGACTCGTACTTCGACGAGGCGCTCAGCCTGATGAGCCCCGAGGGCAAGCCGGTGGCCACGCTCGACGAGGCCAGGGCCGGAAAGAAGCGCGTCGGCGTGCTGACCGGCACGACCAGCATGAAGGCCGCCATGGACGAGGGCATCGAGCCTCAGGAGTACAAGGACTCCGGCAAGCAGCTCACCGCCCTGCGCTCGGGGAGCGTCGACGTCATCGTGCAGGACCTCCCCGTGGTCACCAGCTGGCTCAAGAAGCCCGAACTGGCCGGGAAGTTCACAGCAGGACAGCCCATCAGCACCGGAGCGCACTACGGCTTCGTCGTGAAGAAGAAGGGCAGTGATCACCTGCTCAAGGTGATCAACGAGGTGATCGCCGACGCGAAGCGGGACGGCAGCTACGCCCGGCTCCACCAGAAGTGGCTCGGTGTCCCACCCGAGCAGAGCGCGACTTCCTGAGGAGCCATGGCCAAGACGTCCGCAGCTCCCCTGAACCTCGACCCCGTTCCCTCACCTTCCGCGACAGCCGGGTTCAGCCCTCGCCGCCGCAGACGCATCAGCCTGACCGCGCAGTACGCGGTCTTCGTCATCGTCGTCGCCGCGGTGGCGCTCCAGGTCGACTGGGCCGCCGTCCAGGAACACTTCCTCGACCTGGGTGTCGCCCGCGAGACCTTCCCCGGCCTGCTCACGGTGGCGCTGCGCAACACCGTCCTGTACACACTCTCCGGCTACGTCCTCGGTTTCCTGCTCGGGATCGTGCTGGCCCTGATGCGCCTGTCCTCCGTACCCTTGCACCGCTGGACCGCCCTGCTCTACATCGAGATCTTCCGGGGACTGCCGGCGCTGGTGATCTTCCTGATCATCGGCTTCGGGATCCCGGTCGCCTTCCCCGGATTCGCACTGCCCGGGGACATCTACGGGCAGGTGGCGCTGGCACTGGGCCTCGTCTCGGCGGCGTACATGGCCGAGACCTTCCGGGCCGGCATCCAGGCCGTGCCCAAAGGCCAGATGGAGAGCGCCCGTTGCCTGGGCATGTCGCACAGCCGGGCCATGTTCTCGATCGTGGTGCCGCAGGCCCTGCGTATCGTCGTGCCGCCCCTGACCAATGAGCTCGTCCTGCTCTTCAAGGACTCCTCGTTGGCGTTCGTCCTGGGGGTCACGGCGGCCACCACCGAACTCGCCAAGTACGGCTCTGACGTGGCGGCCGACCAGGCCGACTCCACCCCGCTCGTGGTGGCCGGACTCGGCTACCTCCTCATCACCGTCCCGCTCGGGATCCTGGTGCGCCGGCTGGAGAGCCGCCGTGCCGAAAGGGGCTGACGCATGACCACGGCTCAACCAGCCGTCGAAGTGGTCGGACTGCACAAGTCGTACGGAGGGCTCGACGTCATCAAGGGAGTCGACCTGCGCATCGCGCCGGGCGAGGTCGTGTGCGTCATCGGCCCCTCCGGGTCCGGCAAGTCCACCCTGCTGCGCTGCGTGAACATGCTCGAGGAGCCCACCTCGGGCGTCGTCCTGGTCGACGGTGTCCGCATGAACCACCCCGACACCGACCTGGACGCGGCCCGGCGGCGCATGGGAATGGTCTTCCAGATGTTCCATCTCTTCCCTCACCTGACGGTGCTGGGCAATGTGACCATCGCCCAGCGGCGCGTACTGAAGAGGGACCGCGCCGAGGCGGAGCGCGTCGGGCGTGACTGCCTGGCCCGCGTCGGCGTCGAGGACAAGGCCGACGTCTACCCGGAGCAGCTGTCGGGCGGTCAGCAGCAGCGCGTGGCCATAGCCCGCGCGTTGGCGATGAACCCCGGCGTGATGCTCTTCGACGAGCCGACCTCCGCTCTCGATCCCGAGCTCGTCGGCGAGGTACTCACCGTCATTCGCGACCTCGGGCTGGACGGCATGACGATGCTCGTCGTCACGCACGAAATGGCTTTCGCCCGGGACGTGGCCGACCGGGTCGTCTTCATGGACGCCGGAGTGATCGTCGAGGAGGGCCTGCCGTCGCAGGTCATCGACGATCCCCGCCACGAACGCACCCGCACCTTCCTTCAAAGAGTTCTCGGACCGCAGGGCTCTGCGGCACCGGGGCCGGGCTCGACCAGCACGGGGAGAACACATGAGTACCACTGCCACACACAACACGGGTGAGGCGCACGACGACGACCACGCCTTCGCGCGCGCCTGCGCCGAGGAAGCGGGCGCGCGGCTCTTGGAGATCAGAGCCGCGGCGGCCCCGGACACCCACCCGCGCGAGCTGAAGGCCGCCGGGGACCGTGGTGCCCAGTCCGTCCTGGCCGACCTGCTCAAGCGGCACCGGCCGTACGACGCGACCCTGTCGGAGGAGGCCGCCGACGACCACGGTCGTCTGCGTGCGCGCAGAGTCTGGATCATCGATCCGCTCGACGGCACCCGCGAGTTCGCCGAACCTCCGCGCGAGGACTGGGCCGTGCACGTGGCCCTGTGGGAGGAAGGCGAGCTGAGGGCGGGAGCCGTCGCGCTGCCCGCACGCGGCACCGTCCTGTGCACCGACGACCCGGTGCCGCCCCGCGCGCCCGTCCGGCGGCGTCCCCGGATGCTGGTCAGCCGCACCCGGGCGCCCGAGTTCGTCACACGGCTGGCCGAGGAACTGGGCGCGGACGTCGTACCCCAGGGCTCGGCCGGGGCCAAGACCGCGTCCGTCGTGCTCGGCGAGGCGGATCTGTACGTGCACGCCGGCGGCCAGTACGAATGGGACT
>KL569153.1:12682-16407 GCA_000715635.1 Streptomyces violaceus
CTACGGCTGCACCGTTCGTAGGCTCGACGGCAGCGTGCCGCGCTACAACCGGGCGGATCCGACGCTGCCCGACCTGGCCGTCTGCGCACCGGAGCTGCACGAGCCGTTCCGGGAGGCGTTCGCCCGGGTCTGCCCCGACTGGCCGGTCGCCGAGGAGGGCGCGGGCGTATGACGGCCGTTGTACAACAGGGCTGCACCGTCTGGCTGACCGGACTGCCGAGTTCCGGCAAGACCACCATCGCCACCGCGCTCGCCGAGCGATTACGCGGCGACGGACACCGCGTCGAGGTGCTCGACGGTGACGTGATCCGCTCGTTCCTCTCGGCCGGCCTCGGCTTCAGCCGCGAGGACCGCGACACGAACGTGCAGCGCATCGGTCTGGTCGCCGAGATCCTCGCCCGGAACCGGATCACCGCCCTGGTCCCGGTGATCGCCCCGTACCGGAACAGCCGTGAGGCCGTGCGCAAGCGCCACGAGCAGAGCGGGACCCCCTACCTGGAGGTCCATGTCGCCACGCCCGTGGAGGTGTGCGCGAAGCGCGATGTGAAGGGGCTGTACGCCAGGCAGGCAGCGGGCGAACTGACCGGTCTGACAGGGGTGGACGACCCCTACGAGGTGCCCGAGTCCCCGGACCTGCGCATCGAGACCCAGAAGCAGACCGTGCAGGAGTCCGCCGTGATGCTCCACGCTTTGCTGATCGTGAGGGGGTTGTTGTGACGCGGGCGACCGCAGCGCACTCGCACATGCCGGTGTCGCGGTTCTGGAGCCACCTGGACTCACTGGAGTCGGAGGCGGTGCACATCATCCGTGAGGTGGCGGGCGAGCTGGAGAACCCGGTGCTGCTGTTCTCCGGCGGCAAGGATTCCATCGTCATGCTGCACCTGGCGCTGAAGGCCTTCGCCCCGGCGCCGGTCCCGTTCCCGCTGCTGCACGTGGACACCGGGCACAACTTCCCGGAGGTCCTCGCCTACCGGGACCGGACGGTTGCCCGCTACGGGCTGCGGCTGCTCGTGGCCGACGTGCAGGGCTACATCGACCGCGGAGTCCTGCGCGAACGCCCGGACGGCACCCGCAACCCTCTCCAGACCGTCCCGCTGACCGAGGCCATCCGGCAGCACCGCTTCGACGCGGTGTTCGGCGGCGCACGCCGGGACGAGGAGAAGGCGCGGGCCAAGGAACGGGTGTTCTCCCTGCGGGACGAGTTCTCGCAGTGGGATCCACGCCGCCAGCGTCCCGAGCTGTGGCAGCTCTACAACGGCCGTCACGCCCCGGGCGAGCACGTGCGGATCTTCCCGTTGTCCAACTGGACCGAGCTGGATGTGTGGCAGTACGTCCAGCGCGAGCGGATCGAGTTGCCGGAGATCTACTTCGCCCACGAGCGGGAGGTGTTCCGGCGCTCCGCGATGTGGCTGACAGCGGGGGAATGGGGCGGGCCCACCGTGCTGGAACCGGTGGAGAAGCGTCTGGTCCGCTACCGGACGGTCGGGGACATGTCCTGTACCGGCGCGGTGGACTCGGACGCCAGGACCGTCGAGCAGGTCATCACGGAGATCGCTGCCACCCGGTTGACCGAGCGGGGCGCCACGCGCGCCGACGACAAGCTCTCCGAAGCGGCGATGGAAGACCGCAAGCGCGAAGGGTACTTCTAGAAATGGGGACGACCACCGGGCAGACCGCCGAGAGGCCGGCGGACACCACCACCCTGCTGCGCTTCGCCACCGCGGGCTCCGTCGACGACGGCAAGTCCACGCTGGTCGGACGGCTTCTGTACGACTCCAAGAGTGTGCTGGCCGACCAGTTGGAGGCCGTCGAGCAGGCATCCCGCAACCGCGGCCGGGACACCCCGGACCTCGCGCTGCTGACCGACGGTCTGCGCGCCGAGCGCGAGCAGGGCATCACCATCGACGTGGCGTACCGCTACTTCGCCACCCCGCGGCGCCGGTTCATCCTGGCCGATTCCCCGGGCCACGAGCAGTACACCAGGAACATGGTCACCGGCACCTCGACCGCCGAACTGGCCGTCGTCCTCGTCGACGCCCGCAAGGGGGTGGTGGAGCAGACCCGCCGCCATGTCGCCATCGCCGCTCTGCTGCGGGTCCCGCACGTGGTGCTCGCGGTGAACAAGATGGACCTCGTCGGATACGAGGAGTCGGTGTTCGCGCGGATCGCGGTGAAGCTGACCGCGTACGCGACCGAGCTGGGCCTTTCGGAGGTCACCGCGATCCCGATCTCCGCGCTGGCCGGGGACAACGTCGTCGAGCCGTCCGCGAACATGGACTGGTACGGCGGCCCCACCGTCCTCGAACACCTCGAGAGCGTTCCGGTGAGCCGCGACCCGTCCGGCCACCAGGCGCGCCTCCCGGTGCAGTACGTGATCCGGCCGCAGAGCGCCGAGCACCCCGACTACCGCGGGTACGCGGGCCAGATCGCCGCCGGCAGCTTCCGCGTCGGCGAGTCCGTCACCTTGCTGCCCTCCGGCAACGTGACGACCATCGCGGCGATCGACGCCCTGGGCGTCCCCGTCCCGTGCGCCTCGGCTCCCGAGTCCGTGACCGTCCTGCTCGCCGACGCCCTGGACGTCTCGCGCGGTGACCTGCTCGTGCCGACCGGGGCCGCCCCCGAACTCACACGCCGCATCGAGGCCACGGTGTGCCACCTGCATGAGCGGCCCCTTGTCGTGGGGGCTCACGTGCTGCTCAAGCACACCACGCGCACGGTCAAGGCGGTCGTCAAGGACCTTCCCTACCGGATCGACACGGCGCACGGCCTGGCGCGCCGCCCCCGGCCGGAGTCCCTGACGGCCAACGACATCGCGACGGTCGTGCTGCACACCTCCGAGCCGCTCGCCATGGACGGATACGCGCACTCGCGCCGCACCGGATCCTTCCTGCTGATCGACCCGGCCGACGGAACCACGCTGGCCGCGGGCATGGCGGGCGCCGCGTTCACGGACGGCTGCGAGGGAGGGCTGTGAGCCGGCCGGTGTACGACAGCCCGCGTACGGCCGAGTCCACCGCGACGCCCGAGTCCACCACGACGGCCGGCGTGCCGCCGAACCTGGTGCGCGCCTTCGCCGTCCCGCCCGCGCTGGAACTGCGGGGGGTGTCCAAGTCCTTCGGCCACCCCGGCGGCGATCAGCTCGTGCTCGACGACATCAGCCTGGCCGTCGCGCCCGGCGAGTTCGTGTGCCTCCTGGGCGCCTCCGGCTGTGGCAAGTCCACCCTGCTCGCCCTGGCGGCGGGGATCGACGAGCCCAGTGCCGGAGCGGTCTCGGCGGTGGGCCCGCGCCCCGCGCTGATGTTCCAGGAGCATGCCTTGTTCCCCTGGCTGACCGCCGGGAAGAACATCGAACTGGCACTGAGGCTCAGAGGAGTTCCCCGGCGCGAGCGCCGGCCCGAGGCCGAACGCCTGCTGGGGCTCGTGCGCCTGAGCGGCGCGTACGGCAAACGCGTGCACGAGCTGTCCGGTGGCATGCGCCAGCGCGTCGCGCTGGCCCGCGCCCTGGCTCAAGCGTCACAAGTCCTGTTGATGGACGAGCCGTTCGCGGCACTGGACGCGATCACCCGCGACCTGCTGCACGAGGAGCTGATCCGGGTCTGGCACGAGTGGAACCAGCCCGCCACCGACTCCCGCAGTCTCTCGGTGCTCTTCGTGACCCACAACGTCCGAGAGGCGGTGCGGCTCGGCGGCCGGGTGGTGTTGCTGGCCTCCCGGCCCGGCCGGAT
>KL569153.1:16628-19145 GCA_000715635.1 Streptomyces violaceus
CGCCCGCCAGTGGCGCATCGACCTGACCTACCCCAGGCGTCTGGAGGACGAGGCAGTGGCGGAGAAGGCGAAGGAAATCACCGAAGAGTTACGCAAGGAAATCAGCCGTCATGCCCGGAGCTGACACCAGACGGTCGCGGAAGGCGGCCGACGCCCGGACCGTCCTGCCGGACGCCCCGCGGGACGGCGTCGACCTGGACGGGCTGAGCACCGGGCTGGACGCTCTGCAGAGCACACAGCACAAGGGCGGCGCCCGACTGGGCGGGCTGGTGCTGGCGCGCGTGCTGCCCCCCGTGGTGGCCATTGTCCTGATCCTGGCGGTCTGGGAACTGGTCCACCTTTCGGGGGTCAAGCCGGACTACGTCCTGCCCGGCCCGGGCGCGGTGTGGGACGCCCTGGTGGAGCAGTGGTACCTGGGCACCACGCTGGGCGTGATCGGGCAGAGCGTCTCGCGCGGAGCCCTCGGCTTCCTGGCGGCGGTCGCCATCGGTACGCCGCTCGGGCTGTTCGTGTGGCGTGTGCGCCCCGTCAGGACCGCGATCGGGCCGATGCTGACCGGGTTGCAGTCCCTGCCCTCGGTGGCCTGGGTCCCGGCCGCGGTCATCTGGTTCGGCCTGACGGACACGGCCATCTACGCGGTCGTGCTGCTGGGTGCCGTACCGTCCGTCGCCAACGGGCTGGTGGCAGGCATGGACCAGGTGCCGCCGCTGTTCGTGCGCGCCGGGCGGTCGCTGGGCGCACGGGGCCTGCGGGGAGTGCGTCACATCCTGCTGCCCGCCGCCCTGCCCGGTTACCTCGCAGGGTTGAAACAGGGCTGGGCGTTCTCCTGGCGTTCCCTGATGGCCGCCGAACTCATCGCGGGATCACCCGAGATGGGATACGGACTGGGCCAGATGCTGGAGAACGGGCGCGTGGCGCAGGACATGCCTCTGGTCCTCGCGACGATTCTGCTGATCCTGTGCGTCGGCATCAGTGTCGACCTCCTTGTCTTCGCACCATTGGAACGGTACGTGCTGCGTACCCGCGGGCTGCTGGAGCGTGCGCCGTGAACGGTCAGAACGTCTTCGAGAGTGAGGGCATCACCGCCGGAGACCTGCGCGGCCTGCGCTACTTCCTCGCCGTCGCCGACGAGTTGAGCTTCGGCCGGGCCGCCGTGCGGCTGCACATGACGCAGCCCGGACTCTCCCAGGGCATCAAGGCGCTGGAGCGCCGGCTCGGCATGCCGCTGTTCGAGCGCGACCGGCAGGGCGTCGCCCTGACGGCGGCGGGCCGGGTGCTGGAGCCAAAGGCCCGGCAACTGCTGTCCCACGCAGAGGAGTTCGATCGCTTCGCCAGTGTTCTGGCAGGCCGTCACAACGGGAAGCTCACCCTCTCCTACTCCCGCTCGGGCGGCATCGGACTGGCATCGGAACTGACCAGCCGATTCCGTGAGCAGTACCCCCACATGACGGTCGAGACCGCGACGGGCCACACCCACTCGAACGTCGAGAGGATCCGGATGCGCACGATCGACGTCGGCTTCATACGGCCACCGATCGACGGCGACGACCTCCAGTGCTCCGTCATCGCCTACGACCAGGTGGTCGTCGCCTTCCCCGTCGGCCACCCTCTCGCGGACCGGCCGGGCGTTTCGCCGGCGGACCTCGCCGGCGAGCGGCTGGTGTTCTTCCCGCGTGAGCGCAGCGGCCTGTGGGAGTCCATCCTCGGCGCGGTGTACGGACCTGGTGGCGCGCCGGAGATCAGCCGCCTGGAACCCGACGAGGCCCACATGCTGGCGGCCGTGGCACAGGGCGCGGGCATCACGCTGGTCACTGAGCCGTCGGCGGCGCTGCTGGCCGTGCCGGGCGTGGTGTTCAGGTCCTTCACCGTGCCGGTCGTCGTTCCGATGGCGCTGGCCTGGCGGAAGGACAACGCCAATGCCGCCCTGCACACCTTCGTGTCGTTCGTTCACGGTGCCGTCGGACCGGCCGTGCCTGCTTCGTCCCCTCCGGACGCCGTCGGCGCCGCGCGGGGGAGACACGGCAGGCCGTCGGAGGGTGCGAAGGTCTCCCGGATCCCGCACACGCCGGCTATGCGGGAACTGCGGCCGTCCGGTGCCCGGCGGTGAACGGCGGGCGGATCTCCAGTGTGCAGCACTTGACTCCGCCGCCGGCCTTCAGCAGCTCGGACAGGTCCACGCCGATGGGGTGGAAACCGTGGGCGCGCAACTGTTCGATCAGTCCGGTCGCGGCCTGCGCCAGAACCACGTTGTATCCGTCGCTGACCGCGTTGAGGCCGAAGACCGCCGCATCGGCGTCGGAGGCGGTCAGTGCGTCGGGAAACAGGTCGCGCAGCACCGCGAGACTGCCGGGGGAGAACGCGGAGGGGTTGTACATGATCTGGTCGTCGTCGAGCACGGCGAGAGCGGTGTCGAGGTGGTAGTAGCGCGGATCGGTCAGCGTGAGGCTCACCACCGGGCGCTGGAAGAACTCCTGAGCCTTCAGGTGGCCCGCCGGATCGGAGCGGAAGCCGCTGCCC
>KL569153.1:19376-21100 GCA_000715635.1 Streptomyces violaceus
GCCGCGGCCGGCCAGCAGCCAGCGGCCGGTGACGAGATAGTCGCCCTCGCCCTCGTTCACGTGGTCGGACTCGCGTACCTCGGGGAAGCCGTTGGCGCGGAACCACGCGGAGTAGGCGGGCCCTTCGGCGGCGCGCTCCGCGTTGCGGAAACGAGCGGCCAGCACCCGGCCGTCCACGACAGTGGCCCCGTTCGCGGCGAAGACCATGTCCGGCAGACCGGGCAGGGGGTCGATCAGCTCGACGGTGTGTCCCAGCGTGACGTACAGGTCACGCAGTTCCTCCCACTGCGCGACGGCAAGCCGCTGGTCGACCGGTTTGCTGAAGTCCATCCATGGATTGATCGAGTAGGTGACGTCGAAATGGGTCGGCGGACACATGAGGTATCGCCGCCTGCGGAACACACGCGAGTGCTGATCGAGCATCAGGGCTGCCTCCGGCGTGCTTACGAAATTCCGGTACGGAGCAAATGTGCACGCTTCGCATTCGGGAGTGCACTTAACCAGTGGCGCACGAAAGCCGAGGCCCTGTCCAATTCCTTCTCCTAATCAGCTCATAACGCGGCTCTATAGCGCGATCAGGCGAGGTGAGCTGTTTTCAGGAACCGCTTGACAGGGTGCTCTTCGCGCTGCGAAGGTCACAGTAAAAGTCTCATATGGCATGGGAAGGATGGGGTGTGGGAAAAGCATCAGCTCTGTCGAAAAGTGAAGTCGTGTCAGTTTCCGATGCACGCATAGAGACGGCCCTGGATGCCGGTGATCCGGATATCGGCACGCTGTGGGAACTGTGCATGCTCTTCGAGTTCGACCGCGAGGAGACTGCCGACGGAATAGCCAAGTGGCTGGGCCCGGCGGAGGGCCTCCGCATTCTCGACTGCGCCTGCGGAAGCGGCTTTCCCGCCCTGGAGCTGATACGCCGCGGTTATGACGTGACCTGCACCGACGGCAGCGAATTGATGCTGACGCACTTCCGGCGCAACGCGCGCCTCGAGGGCCTCGACGTGCGACCCGAGCTCATGCTGTGGGAGGACCTCCCGCGCCGGCATGCCGAGGGCTTCGACGTGGTGATGAACCGCGGTGGGGGGAACTACATCTACGCCGGCGCCTGGGACGACGAAGGGCTGGCCGACCAGGCCGCGATGGCCGAGGCCATCGGACAGTGGGTGGCCTGCGTGCGTCCCGGCGGGCGTTTCTACGTCGACATCACGCGCGCGGCGGATCTGGAGCGGCGCGAGGACCAGTCGGTCGTGCACCCGACCTTGTTGATCGGGCAGCACACCGTCGACATCGCCGAGACCATCTCGATCGACCGGTCCACGGGCATCCGCACCTGGTCGAGCAGGCTGACGGTGGACGGTACCCCGTGGGAGTTCCAGCGGCGGTCCCGCTACCTGCGCCACGACCAGCTCATCGAGATCCTCAAGGGCTGCGGCCTCACCGACGTGCGCAAGACGCCCGTCGCCGGCGAGTACTACGACATCTACACCGGAGTGCGTACCTGACATGAAATTCCGGTCGCTGCACCCCAACCTCCGCATCCGCATCGTCGTGGGATCCGTGCAGCGCTTCCTCCACGTCATGGTCATGCCCTTGATGACCGTGTTCCTGGCCGAGCGGTTCGGTGTTGCGGTGGCGGGTGCGTTGGTCCTGGCCATCGCGGTGTGCGAGGTGTCGGGATCGCTGATCGGT
The DNA here is from genome assembly GCA_000715635.1 of Streptomyces violaceus. Lineage (GTDB taxonomy): Bacteria > Actinomycetota > Actinomycetes > Streptomycetales > Streptomycetaceae > Streptomyces > Streptomyces violaceus. Next base: position 21,063 of record KL569153.1, read on the forward strand.
GGCTACCTGGCCGACATCCACGGCCGCCGTCCGCTGCT
>KL569153.1:21311-25111 GCA_000715635.1 Streptomyces violaceus
TGACGATGGCGGCCGCCGCGATGCCCTGGTGGGAGAACGCCGGCGTCATCTACGCCGGCTTCCTCGCCGGGAGCCTCGCCTCCAACCTCGCGGTGCCGGCGAACGACGCGATGGTCGTCGACGTCAGTACCCCCGAGTCACGGCAGTTCGTCTACACGATCAACTACTGGTCGATCAACCTCGCCCTCGCTTGCGGTGTTCTCATCGGCGGCTTCCTGTACGGGGGTTACTTCCCCCAGATGCTCGCGGCCGTCGCCGTCGGGTCGCTCGCCGTGCTCCTGATCACCTTCTTCAAGATCGACGAGACGGCTCCGGCCGGTGCGGTCTCACAGAAGAGCGAGTCGGCGCGCGCCTACGTCCGCAGCTTCGCCTCCGGCTACCGCGCGGTCCTCGCCGACCGGCTCTTCTCGGCGCTGCTGATCGCGGCCACCCTGCGGATGGCCATCGAAGTACAGATCAACTACTACATCAACGTACGGGTCAGCGAGACCTTCGAGGAGCAGCGGCTGTTCAGCTTCGGTTCCTGGGACGCGACCGTCAACGGAGTGGAGATCCTCGGCATCCTGCGCGCCGAGAACACGCTCCTGGTGGTCCTGCTCGCCCTGGTCGTCCACCGGCTGCTGCGGCGGATGAGCGACGGGCCGCGGCTGTACGCCGGCGTGATCCTGTTCACCGGTGGCTACATGGTGATGGCCGTGTCCGGCAACGGCTGGTTGCTGCTCCTGGCCATGCTTGTCCTCACCGTCGGCGAGCTGCTCAACGTGCCCGTGCAGCAGACCATGCTGGCCGACCTGGTCCCCGAGCAGGCGCGCACCAAGTACATGGCGGTCTTCAACCTCAACGTCCGCCTCGCCCTGCTCATCGCCTCCCTGTGCATGACCCTCGGAGCGGTCGTCTCGCGCTGGGGTATCGCGGCGCTGTACGGCGTCTTCGGAGTCGTGATCATCCTCAAGTACCGCACCGTTCTGGTCGCGCGCGCCCGCGAACGGGCCGCGCTCGACGGGGAGGGCTCCGAACTCGTGGGGCGTCCGGCACAAGACTGAAAGGGAAACACATGGATTCGTCGCGGACGGACAGCCCTGTCGTGGACGTACTGGGTGTGGGGTTCGGCCCGGCCAGCCTGGCACTGGCGATCGCGGTCACAGAGCACAACGAGACCGGCGGGGGAGCGCCGCTGACGGCCGAGTTCATCGAGCGCAAACCCGCGTTCGACTGGCACGGCGGCATGCTCATCGAGGGCGCCACCATGCAGGTGGCCTTCCTCAAGGACCTGGCGACCCTGCGCAATCCGGTCAGCCGCTTCGGCTTCGTCCCCTACCTGCACGCCCGGGACAGGCTGGTCGACTTCATCAACCACAAGGTCCTGTACCCGTCACGGGTGGAGTTCCACGACTACCTCTCCTGGTGCGCGGGCCAACTGGACCACCTGGTCCGCTACGGCCACGAGATGGTCTCCGCCCGGCCGGTCGCCGAGGACGGGGTCGTCACCCACTTCGAGGTCATCGCCCGCGACGAGGACAAGGGCGAACTGGTCGTCAGGAAGGCCCGCAACCTGGTGCTCGCCCCGGGCCTGGTGCCTCGCATGCCCAGCGGGCTCGAGGTCTCCGCGCACGTGCGGCACAGCTCGACCACGCTGCACGATCTCGCGAGGCTGGACGCGTCGACGCGCCGGCCTCGCCGGTTCGCCGTCCTGGGCGCGGGGCAGAGCGCCGCCGAGGTCGCCGACCATCTGCACCGCGCCTACCCGGCCGCCGAAGTACACGCGGTCTTCTCCCGGTTCGGTTACAGCCAGGCCGACGACAGCCCCCTGGCCAACAGGATCTTCGACCCCTCGGCCGTCGACGACTTCCACAGCGCGCCGCCGCAGGTGAAGAGCTCGCTCTTCGGCTACCACGCCAACACCAACTACTCCGTCGTGGACGTCGACCTCATCGAGGAGATGTACCGCAGGATCTACCAGGACAAGATCGCCGGTGTCGAGCGCCTGCGCCTGCACAACGTCTCGGAGCTGCGCGACGTCCAGGAGTCCGACGAATCGGTGAAGTTGACGGTCCATCACCTTCCCTCCGGCCGTACCACCGACCTGGAGGCCGATCTGCTGGTGTGCGCCACCGGCTACCGGGCCGCCGACCCGCTGGACCTGCTCGGTCCCGCGGGAGACCTGCTGCGCCGTGACGCGGAGGGCAGGCTGCTCGTCGAGCGCGACTACCGGGTCGCCACCGCGACCGAGGCCGACGCGGGCGTGTACCTCTGCGGAGCCACCGAGCACTCCCACGGCATCACCTCCTCACTGCTGTCCAACGCCGCCGTACGCGCCGGCGAGATCCTCGACTCCGTGCTGGAACACGCCGGACGCGCAGCGGACCCGGCCGTCGCACGGCAGGACGCCGCCCCGGTCGAGGCGTACTGACAGCCGACCAGGACCGATGGACGCCCCACAAGCGCGTGCTGAGAGAACGAGAGGCACATGATCAGGACGTACCGTATCCACGAAGAGAACGCGGCCCCGGAGTTCGGCATGGCCTGCCAGCGCCTGGTGCCCTGGGCCGGACAGGACGAGGAGCCGCCCTTCGGCGCCATGGCCTGCTTCCTTTCCGCAGGGGACAGATCCGCACCCGACTGTCATGATCAGGATGAGGTGATGATCACCTTAGGCGGCCGGGGCACGGTCGACGTCGGCGAGGAGAGCGCCGCCATCGACGCCGGCACGGTGCTGGTCATTCCCCGCAACCAGGCCCACGTCGTGCACAACTCCGGTGACACCGGCCTCAGCTGGGTCTCCTTCTACTGGCCCCTGCACGAGCCGAAGAGCGGGGAGGAGGCATGAGCGCCTCCACCCTTACCTGGATCACCGCGACCCCGCCCACGCCCAACGGCGAACTCCACGTGGGCCACATGGCGGGCCCCTATCTCGCCGCCGACGTGCTGCGCCGCTTCACTCTCGCCGAGCGCGAGCGCGTCCTGATGACCAGTGGCCTCGACGACCACCAGAGCTATGTCGCCGTGCGCGGGGAACTCGACGGACACACCGGCGAGGAGGTCGCGGACATCAACGGCGAGCGCATCACCCGTGGTTGGGAACTCGCCGGAGCCGACTTCGACCGGCTGACCGCGCCGCGCCGCGACCCGGGGTACGCCGAGTTCGTCCAGGCGTTCTTCCAGAAGCTGTACGACACCGGAGTCCTGGTGCCCCGCACCCGGCCGCTCCCTTACTGCGTGCCCTGCGACCGCTGGCTCTACGAGGCGTACGTCTCCGGAAGCTGCCCGCACTGCGGCAGCGGCTCCAGCGGCAACGCCTGCGAGCCCTGCGGCCGGCCCAACGACTGCGGCGACCTCATCGATCCGCACTGCGTCGTGTGCGGCGCGACGGCTGAGCTGCGCCCCCAGACCCGCCTCTACCTGCCGCTGGCGCCCTTCGCCGACCGCCTGGCCCGCTTCTGGCGGGACACGCCGATGCCTCCGCACCTGCGCGCACTGTGCGAGCGGATGCTCGGGGACGGCATGCCGGAGATAGCGGTCAGTCACCCCTCCGCATGGGGTGTCCCGGTGACCGTGCCCGGCTTCGAGGACCAGCGGATCTTCGTCTGGTTCGAGATGGCGCCGGGCTACCTCCTGCAGTGCGACCCCGACTCCGCCCGGCCCGGCGTCGGTCCCGTCCAGTTCTTCGGCTTCGACAACGGCTACTTCCACGCCGTCCTCTTCCCGGCGCTCTTCATGGCCTGGGACCCGGAGATGCCGCTGGCCAGGGCGTTCGTCGTCAACGAGTTCTACCGGCTGGAGGGAAAGAAGTTCTCCACGAG
>KL569153.1:25316-26204 GCA_000715635.1 Streptomyces violaceus
GCTGGAGGGAAAGAAGTTCTCCACGAGCCGCCGCCACGCGGTGTGGGCGCTGGAGGCGCTGAAGGAGGGCGGCGCCGACGCCCTGCGCTTCCACGTGCTCCGTGACCGGCCCAACGGCCGCCAGACCAACTTCAGCCGCGGTGACCTCGTCCGGGCCCGCGAGCACCTCGACACCGTGTGGAACGACTGGCTGAACCGCCTGGTCCAGGCCCTGCGTGCGGAGACGGGCGGCGTCGTCCCGGCTCAGCGACCGGCCGGGGCCGGCGGCTGGGAGTTGCTCGCAGCGCGCCTCACCCGCCTCTGCGGGGAGCTGCGCGAGGCCTACTCCGTCGAGGGTTTCGACACCCGCCGCGCGGTCGATCTCCTCGACGAAGTCGTACGCTGCGGGGCGGACTTCGGACATGTCCACAGCCACGAGCGGGAACGCCCCGCGGGCCGCGACGCGTATCGGGCTGCCCTGAGCGGCGAACTCGCCGTGGCATCGGCGCTGGCCGCCTGGGCGGCCCCGGTCGTCCCCGTGGGCGCCGCCCGGCTGAGCGAGGCCCTGGGGTGGGACCCCGCGCGGCGCGTGGACGCGGCGGCACTGGCCCCGCCCCCGGCGGGGACGGTGCTCACGCTGCCGGACGGCCCGGTGTTCGGGAGCTGACGGCCGATGCGAACACGGGAAGTGCGCCGGCGCCCCCGGGTTGCCGTGGTGGGGCCCTTCAGCGGGCCGCGCGCCGCTTGGGGCGAACTCCTGAGCGGTGCGGTCGACTCGGTGCGCCGGGCCCCGGTCGAGTGGGAGTTCTTCGACGACCGGGGTGACGCGGAGCAGGGCGGAGTCAGGGCGTGCGAGGTCGTCACCGACGGCGGGTTCGCCGCGGTCGTCGGCCACTTCAACAGCCTCGG
>KL569153.1:26557-28272 GCA_000715635.1 Streptomyces violaceus
GACTCCTTCGGGAGGCCGCCGAGCCGGAGCTGTCGGTGGGTGTCCACTCCGAGTGGCGTACGACCCCGGGGGCGGCGACCGCGCTGTGCGGTGTCCACCACGGGGCGGCCGCACTGCTGCGGAGCCGGGCGCCGGTGGATCCGGGACAGTGGATCGTCGCGACCGACGACTGCGACATACCCGAGTTCGCCGAGCTCGCGGGGGCCGCGGTCGAGGGCGTACGGGTCGCGCGGCTGACCGGAGGACCCGCGGCACGGGTCGTGGCGGCCTGCGCGGCGTTGGCGGGAGCCCTCGGCAAGCATCCGGAGCGCCGTGGTGAGCGGCTGGTGGAGACCGTGCGGGGCGAACTGGCCTGTGCGCTGGACGCGCGAGGTGAGCCGGTGAACGGCTCGCCCGGCGCCGGCTGGGAGGTGCTGCCCGTCGCCGTCCCTCCCACGCCCCGGGCTTCCTTCGACGTGGCAGTGGTGGGCGCGGGCGTGGTCGGCCGGGCGACGGCGGCCGAACTCGCGGAGCGGGGACGGTCGGTGGCGCTGCTGGACGGCGCGGGAGACGCCGCCAGCACGGTGTCCGGGGCACTGGTGCGAGCCTATGAGGCAGACACCGCCGAGCGGGGCCGGGCGATCAGGTCCTTCCAGCTTCTGTGGGGCCGCGCAGAGCGGGCGGCCGCCCATGGGTTCCGCAGGACCGGCTCGCTGGTCCTGTTCGGGCCCGGGGGCAGGGCCGCCGCGGACGAGGGAGTCGCCGACCTGGTCGCCGGGGGCCTTGCCGCCGAGGTCCTGGACGTCGACGACGTGACCCGCCGCTGGCCCCTGATCGAGGGCGAAGGTCTCGAGGGCGCGGTGTGGGAGCCGGGCGGCGGGTACGCGGTGGCGGCCGTGGCGCTGGCCGCGATGACGGACCGGGCCCGCCGCGCCGGGGCGCACATCGTGCCCGGCCCGGCGGCGCGGACGCTGGCCGACGACGCCGGTTCCGGAGTCGTCGTGGACGGTCGGCTGCACGCGGCGGCGGCGGTGCTGGCGGCGGGCTGCGGCACGCCCGAACTGCTCGGTGCACACTGGCCGGCCGGGCACACCGCCCGCACCAAACGCATCCAGTACGCGATCTTCGAGCGGCCGGCCGGGACGGGGAGCGACCCGTTACCCGTGCTGGTCGACCTGACCACCGGGATGTGGGCACGGCCCGACGGCCTGGACGCGGTGCTGGCCGGATTTCCGGTCGAGGAGTGGGACGTGCCGCCCACCGCCGACACCGCCCTGACGGCTGCTCAGATCGACCTTCTCCGAGAACGGGTGGGTCCGCGGCTGCCGTTCCTGGCCGCGGCGAGGGCGCTCACCAGCGTTCGCGGCCGCGATCTGTACGTCAGTCCGGCAGCTCTGCTGGGACCCGTGCCCGGCCTTTCGCACACCGTGGTGGCGGCGGGCTGGTCGGGCTCCGGTTTCAAGTCGGCTCCGGCGGCGGCGGAAGCGGCCGCTGAGCTGGCTGCCCGCGCTCGCCCGGCGGGCGGGCCTCCTGCGCGGGCGTGGACCGACGCCACGATCGGGGGCAGGTCGGACGCGGCAGCCATGGCCCAGGCCGATACGGTGAGTGACGGCCGGGGCGGGTCGGCCAAGGGCGCCGAAGACCCTGAAACGCTCCCGGCGGGCTGACGGGGGCAGACGGAAGGCGGTCGGCGAGGGTCGGGGAGTGAGAGGTCTGTCTCTTATACACATCTCTGA
>KL569153.1:28443-34068 GCA_000715635.1 Streptomyces violaceus
TGTGTATAAGAGACAGCTTCTGACCAGGTCGGATCGAGTCGTTTTCGTTCGTGGCCGGATGGGCGAGCTGGTTATCGATCTGTCGTACGAGACCTCATACCAGAGCGGGACGCTCAGCGTATGAGTTTGTCAACTGCCCACCGCACATGATGCGCTGGCGACTACTGTCAGTGGCCGTCGGGAAACAGGGCGGATCAGGGAGCGGGGACCGGCACGTGCAGGCGCAAGGCGGACGAGGGAGTCGACGCGACGGGGACCCCCGCCGCCCACACACCACCGACGCCGGTACGGCTACGGCCGTGGCCTCCGGCCAGACGGCCCGGAGGGCGCGGAAGCGGCCACGCGAGCCCGATCGCACGCCCGCGAGCCCCCCTGGCACCCCGGACCGACGGACCAGCACGAGGACACCGATGTCTCACCTCCGCGCCCCGGCCACCCGCGCAGACCGCCGTGAGGGCGGGCGGCACGGGCGGCCGGCCGCCCGCACCGCACCCGCGCTGCCCGAGACCCACATACGGCCCCAACTGCTGCGTCTCGCCGTGCTGCCGCCCGTCGCCGTCGCCCTCAGCGGCTGTGCCGCCGTCCTCTTCACCGTCCGGTCCACCGGAGCGCGGCCGGGCCTCACACTGTGGGCCGTGCTCGCCGGGGCGGTCTCGGTGACCCTCGTCGGTATCGTCGTCGCCGCGGTGGCCGCCAACCGGGCCGCCCGGTCCGTGCACGACCGCATCGGCGTCCTGCGCCGCACCACCGCGCGGCGCGAGGCCGACCTGCGCGCCCTGGTCGAGACGCTGCGCCGCGGCGACGGCCCGCCGCAGCACGGTCCCGACGATCAGCGCGGCGGTCCCGCCGAGGACGCCGACGACTTCGACCTCCTCGCCGCCGACCTGACCCGTGCGCACGACGGCGCCCTCACCGCCGTCGTCGAGGCCGCGCAGCTCTCCAGCCAGGCGGGCAGCGAACAGAAGCTCGAGGTGTTCGTCAACCTCGCCCGGCGCCTGCAGTCACTGGTGCACCGAGAGATCTCCATCCTCGACGAGCTGGAGAACGAGATGGAGGACCCCGAGCTGCTCAAGGGGCTCTTCCACGTCGACCACCTCGCCACCCGCATCCGCCGGCACGCCGAGAACCTCGCCGTGCTCGGCGGGGCGGTCTCCCGCCGCCAGTGGAGCAACCCGGTCTCCATGACCGAGGTGCTGCGCTCGGCCATCGCCGAGGTCGAGCAGTACTCGCGCGTCAAGCTCGTGCCGCCGGTCGACGGCACCCTGCGCGGCCACGCCGTCGCCGACGTCATCCACCTGCTGGCCGAACTCGTCGAGAACGCCACGGTGTTCTCCGCCCCGCAGACCCAGGTGCTGCTGCGCGCCAACCTCGTCACCTCCGGGCTCGCCGTCGAGGTCGAGGACCGCGGACTCGGCATGCCCGTCGAGGAGCAGACCCGGATGAACGCCCTGCTCGCCGACCCGGACCAGGTGAACGTCGCCCGGCTCCTCGCGGACGGCCGTATCGGCCTGTTCGTGGTCTCACAGCTCGCCCGGCGGCACGGCATCAACGTCCGCCTCCAGACCAACATCTACGGCGGAGTGCAGGCGGTGCTCGTCGTACCGCAGGCACTGCTGGGGGCGGAGGCGGGTGGGCCGGAGCGCGCCGGGCAGCCGGAGGGCGGACAGCCCGAGGCGGGGGCGGGAGCCGGTGCCGGTGCCGGCGCCGGGACGGTGCCCGAGGGCGGAGCCCGAGCGGAGACCCGGAGGTCGTCCTCGGCCGAGGGGGCGGTGTCCGGCGGAGGCGGCCCTGGAGGCTCGCCCGATTCCGGATCCGCGCCCGCGTCAGGGTCCTCGACGGTGTACGGATTCTCGTCCGTGTCGGGTGCCGCTTCCGAGGCACGGCCGTCGATCCCGCCCTCCGCACCCGCCGCGTTCCGAGCGCACCAGCGGGAAGCCGAACCGGACTCGGGCGGCACCCCGAGGAACGGCCACCCCGCGCCCCTGCCCGTGCGCGGGGCCCGTCGGGAGCGGCCCACCCCGGCCGAGGCACGGCCCGGGATCAGCCCGGACGACCGGCGCGTCCTCGCCGGGAACGTGACCGAGCCGCCCACCCCCCGCAACGGCGCCGTGCGCGGCACCATGGGCAAACCCCAACTGCCCCGCCGCCGCGCCCAGGAGCACATCGCACCCCAGCTGCGCGACGGTCCCACGCCGCGCCAGGAACCCGAGTACCTCGTCGGTCACGACCCCGGTCTGATGGCGGCCTTCCAGCGCGGCATCAGCCTCGCCGAGGCACAACAGCACATGGATTCCGGGGACATGGGCCGGAGCGACAGGGAGCAGCCGACGCACATCGAGCCGGCGCACCTGGAGCCGGTGCACACCGACCACAGCACCACCACCCGGCAGGACGGGAGCGCACCCGCCGGATGACCACCCCCGTTTCCACCCCCACCCCCAGCGCTCCCGCAGACCTTCGTACCCCAAGGAGTCGATCCACCATGGCGAGCGATGCGCCGACCGCCCAGGTATCCGATCTCGACTGGCTGATGAGCGGCCTCGTGCAGCGCGTACCGCACACGAACGCCGCGGTGTTGCTGTCCTGCGACGGGCTGGTGAAGTCCGTGCACGGCCTCGACCCGGACAGCGCCGACCACATGGCCGCCCTGGCCTCCGGCCTGTACTCCCTCGGCCGCAGCGCCGGTGTCCGCTTCAGCGACGGCGGTGACGTACGGCAGGTCGTCGTCGAACTCGACTCGACCCTGCTGTTCGTCACCACCGCCGGCTCCGGGACCTGCCTGGCCGTGCTCGCCGGCCGCGAGGCCGACGCGGCCGTGCTCGGCTACGAGATGGCGATGCTCGTCAAGAGCGTCCGCCCCTACCTGGTCACCGCTCCCCGGCAGCAGTCCGTCGAATCCCCGGCGATGAGGCCTTGACCGTGACGGCGGCCGGTGACGGGCCCTGGCTCGACGACGCGGCCGGGCGGCTGGTGCGCCCGTTCACGGTCAGCAACGGCCGCACCCGTCCCACCGTCGCGCTCGACCTCGTGTCGCAGCTGATGGCCACCGGGGCGACCCCCCTCGGCTACCTCGGCCCCGAACACGCGCAGGCGCTCGAGCGGTGCCGCGTGCCCGTCGCGGTCGCCGAGGTCGCCGCCCATCTGAAACTGCCGGTGGCCGTCACCAAGGTGCTGCTGGCGGACCTCGTGGACTGCGGGGCGCTGACCACCAAGTCCCCCGCGTTCCACCACAACCCGACGGACCGGGCTCTTCTGGAGGCAGTGCTCGATGGACTACGACGACAGCTCTGACTACGCCGACGGACCGCGCGACAGCGCCGATCCGTTCCCCACCGCGCTCAAGATCCTGGTCGCGGGCGGGTTCGGCGTGGGCAAGACGACCTTCGTCGGCGCGGTCAGCGAGATCGCGCCGCTCAGCACGGAGGAGCTTCTCACCACCGTCGGTGCCGCGACCGACAACCTCGACGGCATCGAGAACAAGGTCGAGACGACCGTGGCCATGGACTTCGGCCGCATCACCCTCGACCCGAAACACGTGCTGTACCTGTTCGGCACACCCGGCCAGGAGCGGTTCTGGTTCATGTGGGACGAGTTGTGCGAAGGCGCTCTCGGGGCGGTCATCCTCGCCGACACCCGCCGTCTGGAGGAGTGTTTCGCGGCGGTCGACTTCTTCGAACAGCGCGGCCTCGGCTTCATCGTCGCCGTCAACGAGTTCGACGGTTCCCACCGCTACGACCCCGAGGAGGTGCGCGCGGCCCTCGACCTGACCGAGGACGTCCCCGTCGTGTGCTGCGACGCCCGGATCTCCAGCTCCGGGGTCCGGACCCTGCTGACCCTCGTGCGCCACCTCATCGCCCACACCCCGGCCCCCACGACGTACGGCGCCCACATGTGACCCCTCAACAACTGCCACGGAGCCCCTATATGACGCATGCCCACACTTCGCGAGTACGCCCATGAGCTACGACCCGCCGCGCCCGGCCGGTCGTCTGCTGCTCACCCCCGAGGACAAGGAGGCCCCCGCCCGCACCCACCGACTGCGCCGGCTGGGTCTGGGGGAGCGCCCCGAACCCGCACTCGACGCCTTCGCTCGCCGCCTCGCCGAGCTCACCGGGGCGCCGTACGCCATGGTCAACTTCCCCGACGAGCAGCGGCAGTTCTACGCGGGCCTGTACGTCCCGGCTGTCGCGCCGGTGGTGCGCGGCGATGGCACCAGCCCTCAGGTGGGCCGTGCCCTGCCCCGCGACCATGGCTTCTGCCCCCATGTGGTGGCGCGACGCAAGGCCCTGGTCCTGGAGGACGTCCGCGACTATCCGCGGTTCGCGGGCAATCCGGTGGTCGACGAGTTCGGCATCCGCTCCTATCTGGGGGCACCGCTCCTCGACGGCACGGGGCTGGTGCTGGGCACGGTCAGTGTCGCCGACGTCGAGCCGCGGCCCTGGGGGAAGCCGGGCCTGACGGCCATCAAGGAACACGCCGCGCACCTGGTCCTGCGGCTGGAGGGCCTGGACGGCACGCTGCCTTACTGAGGGCGTGAAGGAAAGCTGCGGCGGAGCTTAAGAAATCCTCGATGGACCGGTGCGGCCGCCGTACGGCAGATTGCTGTGCGATTCCACTCCTCTCCCGGCCCAGGGGCTTCTTCGGCATGCCCGGAGCCGGGACTCACCCACAGGAGCCGTAGCGGTGAAGGCGCTGGTCAAAGAGAAGGCGGAGCCCGGGCTGTGGCTCGCGGACGTCCCGGAGCCCGCCGTCGGGCCCGGCGACGTACTGATCAAGGTGCTGCGCACCGGTATCTGCGGCACCGACCTGCACATCAGGGCCTGGGACGGCTGGGCGAGGCAGGCCATCAGCACCCCGCTCGTGCTCGGCCACGAGTTCGTCGGCGAGGTCGTCGAGACCGGGCGGGACGTCACCGACATCGGCATCGGTGACCGGGTGAGCGGCGAGGGCCATCTGGTGTGCGGCAAGTGCCGTAACTGCCAGGCGGGCCGCCGCCATCTGTGCCGGGCCACCGTGGGGCTGGGTGTGGGCCGGGCCGGGGCGTTCGCCGAGTACGTGACTCTGCCCGCCGCCAACGTCTGGGTGCACCGGGTGCCCGTCGACCTCGACGTGGCCGCGATCTTCGACCCGTTCGGCAACGCCGTGCACACCGCGCTGTCGTTCCCGCTCGTCGGCGAGGACGTCCTGATCACCGGCGCGGGTCCGATCGGTCTGATGGCCGCGGCCGTGGCCAGGCATGCCGGCGCCCGCAACGTCGTGATCACCGACGTCAGCGAGGAGCGGCTGGAGCTGGCCCGCAAGATCGGTGTGAGCCTCGCGCTCGATGTCTCCGGCGCCACCATCGCCGACGGGCAGCGCTCGCTCGGTCTGCGCGAGGGCTTCGACATCGGCCTGGAGATGTCCGGCCGCCCCGAGGCCATGCGCGACATGATCGCCAACATGACGCACGGCGGCCGGATCGCGATGCTCGGCCTGCCCGCCGAGGAGTTCCCCGTCGACTGGGCCCGGATCGTCACCTCGATGATCACCGTCAAGGGCATCTACGGCCGCGAGATGTTCGAGACCTGGTACGCGATGTCCGTGCTGCTCGAAGGCGGCCTCGACCTCTCGCCCGTGATCACCGGC
>KL569153.1:34245-35630 GCA_000715635.1 Streptomyces violaceus
GCCTCCCTCGCGCCATCAGAGATGTGTATAAGAGACAGGGCAAGGTCATCCTCGACTGGACCGCGTAACTCCCCCTGTCCCGCAAGCATTTCAGGAGCCCCTCATGTTCGACTCCGTGCGCGACGACCTGCGCGCCACCCTCGACGAGATCCGCGCCGCCGGCCTGCACAAGCCCGAGCGCGTGATCGGCACCCCGCAGTCCGCCACCGTCAACGTCACCGCGGGCGGCCGCCCCGGCGAGGTCCTCAACTTCTGCGCCAACAACTACCTCGGCCTCGCCGACCACCCCGAGGTCGTCGCCGCCGCCCACGAGGCCCTGGACCGCTGGGGCTACGGCATGGCCTCCGTCCGCTTCATCTGCGGCACGCAGGAAGTGCACAAGGAACTCGAGGCGCGGCTGTCGGCGTTCCTCGGCCAGGAGGACACGATCCTGTACTCCTCCTGCTTCGACGCCAACGGCGGCGTCTTCGAGACGCTGCTCGGCCCGGAGGACGCGGTCATCTCCGACGCGCTCAACCACGCGTCGATCATCGACGGCATCCGGCTGTCCAAGGCCCGCCGCCTGCGGTACGCCAACCGTGATCTGGCCGAGCTGGAGGCCCGGCTGAAGGAGGCGTCCGACGCGCGCCGCCGGCTGATCGTCACCGACGGCGTCTTCTCCATGGACGGCTACGTGGCGCCGCTGCGCGAGATCTGCGACCTCGCCGACCGCTACGACGCGATGGTCATGGTCGACGACTCGCACGCCGTCGGCTTCGTCGGCCCCGGCGGGCGCGGAACGCCCGAGCTGCACGGCGTCATGGACCGCGTCGACATCATCACCGGCACCCTCGGCAAGGCGCTCGGCGGCGCGTCCGGCGGCTATGTGGCGGCCCGCGCCGAGATCGTCGCCCTGCTGCGCCAGCGCTCCCGGCCGTACCTCTTCTCCAACACGCTTGCCCCGGTGATCGCGGCGGCCTCCCTGAAGGTCATCGACCTGCTGGAGTCGGCGGACGACCTGCGGGTCCGGCTCGCCGAGAACACGGCCCTCTTCCGCGGCCGTATGACCGAGGAGGGCTTCGACGTCCTCCCCGGCGATCACGCGATCGCACCGGTGATGATCGGTGACGCGGCGGTCGCCGGCCGTATGGCGGAGCTGCTGCTGGAGCGCGGCGTGTACGTGATCGGCTTCTCCTACCCGGTCGTGCCGCAGGGGCAGGCCCGGATCCGGGTGCAGCTGTCGGCCGCGCACTCGACGGAGGACGTCAACCGAGCGGTGGACGCGTTCGTGGCGGCGCGGGCCGAGCTGGACGCCGAGCAGGCCTGAGCGGCGCATTTGAGACAATCGATCGCATGATCGAAGCGCGGCGGCTCCACATCCTCCGTGCGGTGGCGGACCACCGTAC
>KL569153.1:35821-36638 GCA_000715635.1 Streptomyces violaceus
CGCTGTACCTCACCCCGTCGGCCGTGTCCCAGCAGCTCGCCGCGCTGGAGCAGGAGACCGGGCACCGGCTCGTCGAGCGCGGCGCCAAGGGTGTACGGCTCACGCCCGCCGGCGAGATCCTGCTCGACCACACCAACGCGGTCCTCGCCCAGCTGGAGCGGGCCGAGGCCGAGCTGGCCGCGTACAGCTCGGGAGCGGCGGGCACCGTCACGGTCGCCTCCTTCGCGACCGGCATCGCCCTGGTCGTGGCGCCCGCGGTGGCCCGGCTCGCCGAGTCCGCGCCCGGGATCCACCTCCGCGTCCAGGACGCCGAGGGCGACGCCAGTCTGCCGATGGTGCTGGACCGGCAGGTCGATGTCGCCGTCGCCGTCGAGTACCGCGGTGCCCCGCCCGCCGACGACCCGCGACTGGCCCACGTCCCGCTGTACGCCGAGCCCTTCGACGCGGTCGTGCCGGTCACCCACCGTCTGTCCGGCGCGCCGGAGGTCCCACTCGCCGAACTGGCCAAGGACCCCTGGATCGGCCCGTACCCCGGCAACCCCTGCCACGACGTGGTCGTCCTGGCCTGCGAGAACGCCGGCTTCCAGCCCCGCATGGAGCACTCCTCGGACGACTTCCGCGCGGTCGTCGCCCTCGCCTCCGCCGACGCCGGCGTCGCCCTCGTACCGCGCTCGGCCCTGCGCGGCATGGACCTCACGGGCGTGGTCGTCCGCCCCGTCGACGGCACCGCCCCCACCCGGCGCGTCTTCGCCGCCGTACGCCGGGGAGCCGAGGAGCATCCACTGATCCGCCCGGTGCTGGACGCGCTCGGCGCGGC
>KL569153.1:36792-37632 GCA_000715635.1 Streptomyces violaceus
CACTGATCCGCCCGGTGCTGGACGCGCTCGGCGCGGCGGCCCAGGCGCAGCCGCTACCGGTGTGAGGACCGCGAAACCTGGGTGTTTCATATCCGGGATAGCGTCCCGGATATGAGAACCGATGACGATGGTGCGGACCCCGTCGACACCCGACTGGGTGTCCGCCTGGCCGAGCTGCGAGCCGAACACGGCTGGTCCCTGGGCGAGTTGGCCGACCGCAGCGGAGTGAGCCGGTCCACCCTGTCCCGGGCCGAGCGGGCGGAGATCAGCCCCACGGCCTCGCTCCTGAACCGTCTGTGCGCCGTCTACGGGCGGACCATGTCCCAGCTGCTCAGCGAGGTCGAGGCCGAGCCGGCGCCCGTGGTGCGCGCGACCGACCAGCCCCTGTGGCAGGACCAGGCCTCCGGTTTCGTCCGGCGGTCCGTGTCCCCGCCGCACTCCGCCCTGCGCGGCGAACTCGTCGAGGCCCGCCTCTCGACCGGCGCCGACATCGCCTACGACCGTCCGCCCGTCGCCGGCCTGGAGCAGCACATCTGGGTCCTGGAAGGCGCCCTCGACGTGACCGCGCAGGACACCGAGCACCACCTCGGCACCGGCGACTGCCTGCGCATGCGCGTGTGGGGGCCGACCCGGTTCCGGTGCGCCGCTCCCGAGGGCGTGCGGTATCTGCTGGCGGTGGTGCGGCCATGATCGTCAACCGTCTCGACGAAGCTCAACTCCGCAAGGGGGCCGGGGGGTTGGCGGGTCTCTTGGCCGATACCGTCAACGCCGGTGCCTCGGTCGGCTTCCTCGCCCCGCTCGGCCGAGCCGAGGCTCTCGCCTGGTGGGAGGAGCGGGCCG
>KL569153.1:37830-38024 GCA_000715635.1 Streptomyces violaceus
GGGCCGCCGACGTGGCCGCGGGCCGGCTCGTCGTGTGGGCCGCGTACGACGGGGACCGGGTGCTGGGCACCGTGAGCCTCGCCTTCCCCGGCAAGGCCAACAGCCGTCACCGCGCCGAACTCGTCAAGCTCATGGTGGGCCCGGACGCCCGCGGACGCGGCCTCGGCCGCAGGCTCCTGGCGACGGCGGAGGAG
>KL569153.1:38327-38957 GCA_000715635.1 Streptomyces violaceus
GCGTCTGTACCGGTCCGCCGGCTGGACCGCGATCGGCGCGATCCCGGACTACGCGGCGAGCCCCGACGGAGTGCTCCGGCCGACGACGATCTACTACAAGCACGTACCCACAGGCGCTCTCACCAGGTGACTGTCAGTGGGAGCGGCTAGCGTGCCTGCCATGCCGGATGCCGAAGACGTACGACGTATCGCCCTCTCCCTGCCGGACACGACGGAGAAGATCGCCTGGAGCATGCCCACGTTCCGGGTCGCGGGAAAGATGTTCGCGACGCTGCCCGAGGAAGAGACGTCCGTCGCCGTGCGCTGCCCCAAGGTGGAGCGGGACGAACTGGTGCTCGCCGAGCCGAAGAAATTCTGGATCGCCGACCACGAGGCGTCGTTCGCCTGGGTGCGGGCCCGGCTCGACGCGCTGGAGGACGAGGGTGAACTGCGGATCATCCTCGCCGACTCCTGGCGCCAGGCGGCCCCGAACCGGCTCCTGGAGGCGCATCCCCGGCTGGGACTCCCGACGGAAGCGTGACGTCCTCGGGGCGTCGGCCCCCGGAAACGGATGCGCGGTCACCGGCGCGAGTGCGGTATTGTTTCCCTGCGCGTTCGGCCGGGGGAACCCCCAGGTCAGACGGGCAACGG
>KL569153.1:39124-42167 GCA_000715635.1 Streptomyces violaceus
GTCGCAGGTTCAAATCCTGTCGTCCCGACAGAGTCGACCAGCGGGTCTGCCGGAAGGCGGGCCCGCTGATTGCGTTGTGGCGTCAGCCGCCGCCGTCGAGGTCGTCGCGTCGGCGCAGTACCTCCAGCCCGTGATCGCGCAGCCGCATCTCGTACAGCTTCCCGCGGGCGTTCTCGAAGGGCCGGTGGAGGATCATCATCAGCCGGTCGTCGAAGGTGTGGAACAGCATGCCGTGGCCGCTGTCGTCGCGGACCAGCGGCCGGTGCTGCTCCCACGGCCCTTGGACGTCCCCGGATCTCGATACGGCGTAGGTCTGTACGTAGCCGCCGCTGACGGTGCCGTCCCGGCCGGCCGTGTTCTTCTCGTAGGTCGACCACAGCATGAGCAGGGAACCGTCAGGGGTGCGGTACAGCTGGGGGCCGTCGGTGATGTAGGGCGGGAGCTGGTGCGGTACGCCGGCGGGGATCTGCTCGGCGGTCCAGGGCGCGTCCGAGGCCTTGAAGAGGTAGACGGGGTCGCCGGTCGTCCGGGACAGGTCCGGAGACAGCCGGATCGCCTCCATCGTTCCGTCGATGGTCTGGAGCCACTCGTGCGCGTACACCATCCAGGGCTGCCCGGACGGGTCGGTGTACAGCGTGCCGTCGAGGGTCATGAGGTGCTCGGGCGGGACGGGGCGTGCGGGGTCGAGCACGGTGAAGGGGCCGAGCAGTGAGTCGGAGACCGCGGTGATCGTGCCGCGCATATGGGTCGGGGTCCGGAACGGGACACCCCACTGGTTGGGCGGTGGGACCGGGAGGGGTCTGTCCTCGTTGTGCAGCGTGGTGAACAGGTAGTACCGGCCGTCCCACGCGTGCACCTCCGGCGCCCACGCACCGTCCGTCGCCCAGATTCCCTCCTGCTCGGCGGTCCGGAACACCACGACGGGGCGCGTCCAGTCGCGCAGGTCGTGGCTGCGGTAGACCATCGTGCCGGTGCCGTCCACGCCCGACACGGACGGGACGTTGGACGTGTAGAGGTGGTAGGTGCGGGTCTCGCCGTCGGCGACGACGAACGGATCGTGCAGCGGCATGTCGGGAAGCCGCATCAGCTCACCCCTTCGCGAGGGCCCGCACCTGTCAGATCACACAGCCCGCGTGCGCCAGCGCCTGCTTCAGCAGCACGCCGTGTCCGCCCGGCATCTCGCTCTGCACCGCCTCGGAGACGGCCTCCTGCGGGCTGAACCAATCCAGGTCGAGCGCGTCCTGCCGGGGCCGGCAGTCGCCCGTCACCGGCACGATGTAGGCGAGTGACACCGCGTGCTGGCGGGGGTCGTGGTACGGCGTGACGCCGTGCGTCGGGAAGTACTCCGCGACCGTGAAGGGCTGGAGCGACGCGGGCACGCGGGGGAGCGCGACCGGGCCGAGGTCCTTCTCCAGGTGGCGCAGGAGGGCGTCGCGGACGCGTTCGTGGTGCAGGACGCGGCCGGAGACCAGCGTCCGGCTGACCGTTCCGTCGGGCCCGATGCGCAGCAGCACGCCGACACTGGTGACTTCGCCGCTGTCGTCGACGCGTACCGGGACGGCGTCGACGTACAGGATCGGCATGCGGGCGCGTGTCATCTCCAGTTCGTCGGAGGACAGCCAGCCGGGCGTGGTTTCGGTCATGTCAGACATTGATTGATCATACTTTCAGCCGTTCGGGCTTCCTGGATAGTCGCTCCAGGGGAACTGTGACCGGCCCCACGCCGTCCTAATCCCCTCCTGGCCTGTCGTCCGGCAGCCGGTAGATCCGCAGGGCGTTGTCCCTTCCGGCCCACCGCGCGATGCGCAGCGCGTCCGTCAGGGACAGCTCGTCGGCGTCCACC
The DNA here is from genome assembly GCA_000715635.1 of Streptomyces violaceus. GTDB lineage: Bacteria > Actinomycetota > Actinomycetes > Streptomycetales > Streptomycetaceae > Streptomyces > Streptomyces violaceus. The sequence goes on from KL569153.1 coordinate 40,968, forward strand.
CGCTCCTGGAGCAGCCCCGCGAGCCCGTGCCGGAAGGCGAGCGCCCCGAGGTGGAAGAACTCGGCCACACCGTAGGCGTCGGAGCTGTACAGCAGTTTGCGGAACGGTGTGATCTCCAGAGCCTCCGCGAGGACCGCACCGGCGCGGGCGGGGCCGACGTAGTGCAGGGTGAGACCGACGTCGAGGTACACCTGCTCGAAGACCGCCGCGAGGTAGGCGGCCTGCCGCTGGTAGGGCCAGCAGTGCAGCAGCAGTACGGGGATCGTCCCGGCGGTCAGGTGGAGCCAGTCCGTGAGGTGGGTGGGGTCGGCCCGGTGCAGCCGGATGTCGTTGTCGCCGAAACCGGTGTGCAGCTGGAGCGGCAGCCCCAGGTCGACGGCGGTCCACAGCAGGTGCCGTACGAGGACCGGGTCGGCCAGGCGGCCGCCGCGGGCCTGCCAGTGCCGGGCGGCTTCGGTGACCTCCGCGTCCGAGGGGCGGGCCGGGTCCAGGTCGAAGCCGGTGCGGTAGGCCGCTACCGACTTCACGGCCACCACGCCGGGCCGCCGCACGGCGTCGAGCGCGGCCGCGCGGAAAGCGTCAGCGTACGCGTCAGGCTCGATCCCGGTGGCCTGTACCGACTCGGCGACCCCCTCCAGCCGTACGACCTCGTACGCGGACCCGCCCGCGGCCTCGGCGAGTTCGGGCGGGGTGGTGAGCCGGTCGGGGGCGAAGCCGGTGTCGACGCAGAGGACGTCCGTGTGCGAGGCGCGCAGGAAGCGCCGCTGCACCTCGTGCCATCCCAGTTCCGAGCGGCGGGCGAGGTACTCCTCGACCGGGGCGTGCCGGGGCAGGTCCAGGAGAGGAGCGCAGTGGCGGCGCACGGCCACGCCCACGGGGCTGTCGAAGGGCGAGATGCCCGGCCAGGCCTCGCCCTCCGTGATGAGCGACTCGAAGGCCGCGCGGTCGAGGTCGGCGGTGACGGTGCCGTGGCAGTGGTGGTCGACCAGGCTCAGGGCGTCGAGCGTCTCGCGGACCGCGCTCACGTCAGTACTTCCAGCGGTACGCCGCCGCCGTCTGGTCGTCGTCCAGCCCGGCCACGGACGCCAGTTCGCCCCGTCGTACGGCGATCACCGCGTCGGCCAGGACCGGTCCGAGTGCCGCCCGCAGCGGTTCGTCCGCGCGGAACTCCTCGACGGCCTCCTGCAGCGAGACCGGCAG
>KL569153.1:42408-43359 GCA_000715635.1 Streptomyces violaceus
GGCCAGCCGTGCCGGGTCGCCGGTGGTCTCCCCGGGCAGGGCGGCGGACGACGTCAGGCCGTCCAGCCCGGCGGCGATCAGGGAGCCGACGCGAGGTAGGGGTTGGCGGCCAGGTCGACGGGTTTGATCTCCAGGTTGGCCGCCTGGTCGCGCAGGCCCGCGGTGCCGGTGATGACGCGCAGCGCGGTCTCCCGCGTCTCGCGGCCCCAGGCGGTGAACACGCCGGCCCACTGGGAGGGCCTGAGCCGCAGATAGCTCGCGGGGCTCGGGGCGGTCACGGCCGTGAGGCCGGGCAGGTGGGCGAGGAGGCCGGCCGTGAACGACTCCGCCTCGGCCCTCATGCCGTACCGGCCCTCGCCCCCGGAGTGCAGGTTGACGCCCTCACGCCAGGCGGAGAGGTGGACGTGGCCGCCGTTTCCGACGCCCTGTCCCACGACGGCGGGGGCGAAGGAGACCCGGAGCCCGTGCCGCTGGGCCACCGCGCGGACGGTCTGCCGCACCAGCACGCTGCGGTCGGCCGCGGCCACCGGATCGACCGCGCCCACCGAGATCTCGAACTGCCCGGCGGCGTACTCGGGATGGAGCTGTTCGACGTCGATGCCCTGTGCCGCGCAGGCCGCCAGCAGGTCGGCGGGGTAATCGCCGAGTTCGACCTGCCGGGCGGCCCCGTACGCCGGTCCCGTCGTCGCGGGCGTGAACGTGTCGCCGGGCGCGTCGCCCCGGGCCACGGTCCACTCGATCTCGATGGCCGCCCGGAAGGCGAGACCGTGGTGCTCGGCCGCCTCGGTGACGATCCGGCGCAGGAACGTGCGCGTGCAGCCGGGGTGCCGTTGCCCGTCCTGCGTGATCCGGTCGACCGGCGCCCACGCCCAGCCGGGCTGCCCGGCCAGCACCACCAGCTGGTCGAGGTCGGGGTAGAGGCGCTGTCTCTTATACACATCTCTGATGGCG
>KL569153.1:43562-48016 GCA_000715635.1 Streptomyces violaceus
CGAGGACGTCGGTCGTCACGATGGAGTCGTTCGCCAGGAACGTGTCGAACACCGGGGACATGCCGACGCCCCAGGTCGCGGCGGAGGCGAGCCGGGCCGTCGGGACGGTCTTCACCCGGCCGATGCCCGCGGTGTCGACGTAGGCCAGCACGACGCCGTGCACGCCCCGCCCGGAGAGCTCGCCGCTCAGCGCGGTGGCCCGCTCGACGTCGCCGGGGCGGCCGCCGGGCACGGGATCGGGCAGGGTGGTCATGCGTCCTCCTCGTCCTCCTCGTCTCCACGACGGGGCGGCGCCCCGGGTCAGGGTTTCACGGCCACCGCGCCGAACTGCGGTACCAGCACGGCCGAGCCGGCCTCGGCATGCCACTGCCCGCACGACACCAGGCCCGGTTCGAGCAGCTCGAGCCCGTCGAAGAACGCGGCGATGTCCGTGCCGCTGCGGGCGGTGATCGGGGGAGTGGCGTTCTCGTTCCAGAACTTCATGGCCGGGATCTGGCCCGCGCCGCCGAGCTCGTCGTCGAAGGTGGGGTGGGTGAGGACCAGGAAGCTGCCGGAGGGGACCGCGGCCATCACGCGGCGCACGATGTTCCGGGCCTTCTCGGTGTCCAGCACGAAGTTGAGGATGCCCAGCATCATGACGGCGACGGGCCGGGTGAGGTCGAGGGTGTGCCCGGCCCGTTCGAGGATGGCGTCCGGGTCGTGCACATCGGCGTCGATGTAGGCGGTGACGCCGTCCTGGGTGCCGGTCAGCAGGGTGCGGGCGTGCACCAGCACGATCGGGTCGTTGTCGACGTAGACGATCCGTGAGTCGGGCGCGATCCGCTGGGCGATCTCGTGGGTGTTGTCCGCCGTCGGCAGCCCCGTGCCGATGTCGAGGAACTGCCGCACTCCGCGCTCGCCGGCCAGGAACGACACGGCCCGGCCGAGGAACTCCCGGTCCGCCCGGGCGATGTCCCGGATGATCGGGAACATGCCGGCGACGTGCTCGCCGACCTGCTGATCGACCTCGTAGTTGTCCTTGCCGCCGATCCAGTAGTTCCACACGCGCGCGTTGTGCGCCACACCGGTGTTCAGCCGCGCCGAGCCGCTCGGCGGGGTGTGGCTCTCACTCACGTCTTTTCCTCTCCTCGCACGGGCGACCGGAAGACCGGCCATCGCCGCCATTGTGCCGTTCCGTTGATCACGTTGTCCCGGGAATCGGCGGAGGCGGGGAGGCGGCCGGCGGGGCGGTCGGAGTGGGAGAGAGCGGCGGGCCGTGCTACTCGACCTCGCTGGGGTCCGGCGCGGGCGTCTTGCCGGCCAGCAGGTCCTTCAGTCGCTGGGTGCCGAGCTTCACCGCCTGCTCGACGGAGTCGGTCTCGCCCCCGTCGAGCCCGCCCGCCGTGACGGTGATGGCGTCGTTGCCGACGCGTACGGCGGCGACGTCCACGGTCAGCGTGGCCTGGGTGCCCCCGGTCGTGCCCTGCACCGTCACGCGCAGGCCTTCACGCGCGTCGCCCACCTTGGGCAGCGAGGTGTCGACGACCTGGACTGTGCGCTGTTCGCCGCCGTCGGTCGCGGTGAACTGGTCGCACTTCTCCGGCAGGGTCGCCATCCAGTTCATGGGGCCCTGCGGGTCGGTCCGGTCATAGGAGGCGACCTGGTACAGCAGGCGTGAGTTGCCCTCCTCGAAGCCGCGCAGCGCGGACGATCCCGACGGCCTGCCCAGCAGATCGTCGTCGAAGAGGGAGTCGAGAAGCCGCTGGCAGTCGGCGGCGTCGGCCTTGGCGGTGAGGAAGTCGGAGACGTCGACCGTGCCGATGAACAGGCTGTCGTGCCAGTTCTCGGCCTCCGTGTCCTTGACCTGGCTCCAGTCGTCCTCGATGTCCGCCTCGGTGATCAGCGCGGTCCGTGCGGCCTCCGTGGTGAGGTTGTCGGTGGGAGAGGTGGTCTGCTGCTTCCCGGCAACCTGTGTCGCGGTGATGCCCCACGCTCGCGATCCGTCTCTGTCGCCGTCGTCCGAGCAGGCGGCGGTGGTCAGCAGTGTGCCTGCCGCCAGGGCGGAGGAGAGAACGCGGGCGAGCGGGGACGGACGACGGGTCATCGGGAGTGCCTCCTGAGAACGTGACGCGTTTCCTCAGCGCACCACCGGCACCGACGGCCCACCACCGGCACCGGACTGTTCGGGTGAGCGGCGCCCGGAGCGCGGACACCTCACGCTCCGGCCCGTGTGTGCCCGTTCTGTCAGGCCCGGGCCGCGATCTCGGCGCGGTTCCGGGCGGCCGGTTCGAGCTGGACGCCGGACAGGTGCGTCTTGACCGTGGAGAGGGAGACGTACAGTTCGGCCGCGATCTCGGCGTTGGTGCGGCCGAGGGCGACCAGGCGGACCACGTCCAGCAGCCGCAGGGCCGGCATCTCGGCGGCCCCAGCCTCCGGAGGCCGCCCACGGCGGGGGTTCGCCCTGGTGGGCCTGACGTAACGGGTGACCGCGCTGGGCGGCGAACTGCGCGCGGGGCCGCGCGCCGGGGGAGCGGGGCGGCAGGTGCGGGCGGTGTTTCCGGCGGGGAAGCGGTGAGCGACCTGGCTTCCGGGCTCACGCGCGCTGTTCAATGAAGCTGTACACCCGCTGAGCGCGAGAGGAGCCGCCCGTGTCCCCGGTCGTCGTGCCGCCCGTAGGAGCGCGTATCCGGCAGGCCCGACTGGAGCGCGGTACGAGCCTGCGTGCGCTGGCACGGGAGATCGGCGTGTCGGCGAGCCTCGTGTCGCAGATCGAGACCGGAAAGAGTCAGCCCTCGGTCAGCACCCTGTACGCGATCACGACGGCCCTAGGGATCTCTGTGGAGTCCCTCTTCGACGCACGGGCCTCGTCGCCCCTGGTGGGTGCGAGCACGGCCGGTTCCCTCCCGCACGCCCTCGCGGCCTTCGCCGCCGACCCGGGCCGGCGTATCGGCCCGCTGGTCGGCGCGGGTGAGCGCGAGACGCTGGAGCTGGACTCGGGGGTCGTGTGGGAGCGCCTCGGCCGGGTGCCGGGCGCGGATGTCGACTTCCTGCTGGTGACCTACCGGCCCGGCGGCTCCTCCGCGGGCTCCGGCGGACTCATGCGGCACGCCGGCACCGAGTACGGCTGTCTGACCTCCGGCGAGCTGATCCTCACCCTCGGTTTCGACGAGTACACGGTGCGCCCGGGCGACGCCGTTTGCTTCGAGTCGACGACTCCCCACAGGTACCGCAACGATGGAGAGGTACCCGCTGTGGGCGTCTGGTTCGTGACCGGCGGTGTTCAGTGACACTTGACACCCGTGCCACCCGGGCGTTCACTCCGAAGTGGGGGTGCTCGCCATGGCGATCCGCACATATGGACCCAACGCCGTCGACTGGGAAGAGCGCGTCGACCTGGACCGGCTGCGCGGACAGCGGCTGGCCCGGCTGCACGAGTCCCTGAACCGGTCCGGGCTGGGCGCGGTGCTCAGCTTCGACTTCGCCAACATCCGCTACATGACGGCCACGCACATCGGCACCTGGGCGATGGACAAGCTGATCCGCTTCGCCCTGCTGGTGCGCGACGGCGAACCGGTCGTCTGGGACTTCGGCTCCGCCGCCCGCCACCACCAGCTCTACAACCCGTGGCTCGATTACAGCGACGGCAAGGGCGGCCCGCCCACCGGCGCCCGCGCCGGTATCTCCACCCTGCGCGGCGCCTTCCACCCGGACGCCGGGATCGCCGAGGACGTGGCCGCCAAGATCGCCGCCGAGCTGCGCGAGCACGGGCTGGCGAACGAACCGCTCGGTGTCGACGTCGCCGAGATGCCCGTACTCGCCGCCCTGCGCGCCGAGGGCATCGACGTCGTCGACGGACAGCAGGTCTTCCTGGAGGCCCGCAGGATCAAGACCGGCGACGAGATCGCCCTGCTCACCCAGGCCTGCGCCATGGTCGACGCGGCCTACGAGGAGCTGTACGGCTACCTGCGCCCGGGTGTCCGCGAGAACGAGTGCGTGGGAGTCGTCAGCAAGGTGCTGTACGACCTGGGCAGCGAGTACGTCGAGGGCGTCAACGCCATCTCGGGCGAGCGCTGTTCACCACACCCGCACGTCTACAGCGACCGCCTGATCCGCCCCGGCGACCCCGCCTTCTTCGACATCCTGCACAGCCACCTCGGCTACCGCACCTGCTACTACCGCACCTTCGCCGTGGGCAGCGCCTCCCGCGCACAACGGGACGCGTACGTGCGCTGCCGGGAGTACATGGACCAGGCGATCGCGCTCGTCCGGCCGGGTGCCACCACCGCCGACATCGTCCAGGTCTGGCCGCGCGCCGAGGAGTTCGGCTTCGCCGACGAGACCGCCGCCTTCGCCCTCCAGTACGGCCACGGCGTCGGCCTGTCGATCTGGGAGAAGCCGATCTTCAGCCGCCTGGTCTCCCTCGACCATCCCGAAGTCCTGGAAGAGGGCATGGTGTTCGCCCTGGAGACCTACTG
>KL569153.1:48275-48798 GCA_000715635.1 Streptomyces violaceus
CATCGAGGAGGAACTGGTCGTCACCGCCGACGGCTGCGAGGTCATCACCAAGTTCCCCGCCGAGGAACTGCTGGTGGCCGGGCGCAAGTACTGGACGGTGGGCGGCGAGCTGAACACCCGCCGCGAGGCGCAGTCCCACCTCAACACCTCTCGTGGCGACGGGGCGGACTGATGGAACCGGCCGGACTCCTCGACGCCTACGAGCGGATGGCAGTCATCCGCCGTACGGAGAAGGCCGCACACGACCTGTTCCTGCAGGGCCTGGTCAAAGGCACCACTCACCTCGCCGCCGGCCAGGAGGCGATCGCCGTGGGCGCGAGTGTGGCGCTGCGCCCCGACGACTATGTGTTCGCCACCTATAGAGGCCACCACCATGCCCTCGCCCGGGGCGCCACCCCCGAGGAGTGCCTGGCCGAGCTGATGAGCCGGGCGACCGGGCTGTGCCGGGCCAAGGGCGGCTCCATGCACCTGACCAAGGCGGCCACCGGCATGCTCGGCTCGTACGCCATCGTCGGTTCCCACC
>KL569153.1:49040-49285 GCA_000715635.1 Streptomyces violaceus
GTCGGCGCGGCCTGGTCGGCCCGGCTGCGGGGGACCGAACAGCTCGCGGTCGCCTTCTTCGGTGACGGCGCCACCAACATCGGCGCCTTCCACGAGTCGCTCAACCTGGCCGCCGTGTGGAAACTGCCCGTGCTGTTCGTGTGCGAGAACAACCTGTACATGGAGTACACGCCGATCGCCGACGTCACGGCCGTGCCCCGGCCCGCCGCCGACCGGGCGCCGGCGTACGGCATCCCGGGCGAGGT
>KL569154.1:0-2378 GCA_000715635.1 Streptomyces violaceus
GAGAACCCGTGCCAGAAGGCCACACCATCCACCGCCTGGCCCAGGACTACGCCGCCGCCTTCCTCGGCACGACCCCCCGAACCACCAGCCCTCAGGGCAAGTTCACCGACGCCGCCACCCTCCTCACCGGCACGGAACTCACCCACACCGAAGCCCACGGCAAACACCTCTTCCTCGGCTTCCGCGACGCCGACTGGATCCACATCCACCTCGGCCTCTTCGGCAAGGTCACCTTCGGCCCGGCCCCCGCGCCCCCGCCCACCGACACGGTCCGCCTCCGCCTCGCGAACGACACCGCGTACGTAGACCTCCGAGGCCCCACCACCTGCGCCCTGATCACACCCCCGGAGAAGCAGGCGATACACGACCGCCTCGGCCCCGACCCCCTCCGCGAGGACGCAGACCCGGACACCGCGTACCGCCGTATCGCCCGCAGCCGTACGACGATCGCCGCCCTCCTCATGGACCAGAAGGTCATCGCAGGCGTAGGAAACGTCTACCGCGCGGAGGTCCTCTTCCGGCATCGCATCGACCCGTACCGCCCCGGCAAGGACATCACCCCGTCCGAGTGGCACGCGATCTGGACCGACCTGGTCGAGCTCATGCACGAGGGCGTCCGCAACAACCGCATCGACACCGTCCGCCCGGAACACACCCCGGAGGCGATGGGCCGCCCACCCCGCGTGGACGACCACGGGGGCGAGGTGTACGTCTACCGCAGGGCCAACCAGCCCTGCCACCTCTGCGGCACCGAGATCCGCACCGCCGACCTCGCCGCCCGCAACCTCTTCTGGTGCCCGACCTGCCAACGCCCCTGAGAAGCCCCCGACTTCAGAAGTTGTGCGGCAACCACGGCGCCACACCGGCCCCGAACCCCAGCGAGGCCTCCGCCAAGGCCCCCTGCCGCACCTCCCGCACACGCCCCGCCGCTCCCAGCGAGGCCAGCGACACACCCCCGAGATAGGCCGCCCCCAACTCCCGCACGGACAGAGCGACATCCGCCGCATCCGCCGTACGCTCACAGGACGCCCCCTTCGCGTCCCCGCTGAGCCGCCAACGCCCGGCGTTCCAGGGACAGAACGCGTCCTCCACCTCGAACACCACATCCACCGGCGCCTGATACGTCCGCGCCTCCAGCGCGGCCCCCAGCTCCACCGGCCGTACGTACAGTGAGTCCCCCAACCGCGGCCGGCACCGCCGGATGTCGGACACCCAGTGCCGCCACGCGTCGTCCACCGGCCGGCCCCGCCCCCGCACCACCAGCGACGACGTCAGGTCGATACCGAACAGGAACCGCCACAGCGCAGCGTCCGCCGCGGGGTCCAGAGCGGCCGAGTTCTCCAGAATCACCGTGCCGTCGGGCCCGCTGGCCTCCCAGCCCGGTTTGATGCGATACCGCGCGTACCCGACCGTTTCGCTGTCCCGCTCGGCGACGACGCACTGCAGCGGCGACGCCCCCTCCCGCTCGCTCTCCGGATCGAGCAGCCCGAGCCGCTCCCAGCCGGGCTGCCGGGCCAGCATCCCGGGCCGCGTCGGAACCAGCCGGGCGTACACCGCCTCGCACACGTCGAGGACATCGGCCGGAACGGCGTACCGCACGCGCACGTCATCCGTACCCGCCGGCAGCGACGTGAGCCGCACCCGGGTCGTGTCGATCTCGGCGTTCAACTGGAAGGTGGCGCTCCCGTATCCGAACCGTCCGTAGATCGCCGGCTCGGAGGCCGTGAGCACGGCCAGTGGCTCACCCCAGGCACGGACGTCGTCCAGTTGCCGCCGCATCATCGACGTCAGAACGCCGCGCCGGCGATGCGTGGCGGCCACGCTGACCATGGTGACGCCCGCGGCCGGCACCGCGGCGCCGCCGGGCACCGTGAGCCGGAAGCTGAACGCCCCGGCCGTCCCCACGCACTCGTCCCCGTCCCACACGCCGAGTGAACGGTCAAGTTCGGTCAGCGAGTTCCACAACTCCCGTTCCTCGGCGGACTCCGGCACCCCGCCGAAGCCCCGGATCAGGGTCTCGTACCACTTGTCCCAATCGTCTCGCCGCAGCACCCGCAGGTCGTGCGCGGAGCCGGTCGCGTCAGTCGCCATGAACCATGCCTACCAGGGCGATGCGGGACGAGCGACCAAATTTCTCGCAGGTGGCGGCGAGGCGGCGCGCTGTGAAGTTCACTGTGATCTCGGCCCTCGGACGGGGGACAAGTGGGACCTCCCGTGCCAAGCAGCCGGTCCGATGGATAGGGTCCCGAACTAATGGCATCAGGACGAGAGCGGCGCGCGGAAGCCGACACGTTCACGGCCCGGTTGAAGAAGCAGTGGCACCGGGCCCGCGTCGGCCTGCGCCGAGCCGCCGTGGACTACTTCCGCGGTGACGGCTC
>KL569154.1:2593-7077 GCA_000715635.1 Streptomyces violaceus
GGTCTGCTCCTTACCGTCCCGCTGATCGCGGCGGCGACACTGGCGAACTCGGTCTGGTTCTCACCGGCCGCGCTCGTCCTGCCCGTCGTCGTGGGCGGCCTGGTGCTGCGCCCGGCCAGCCTGCTCGGCCTGTACGCGGCGGCGGCCACGGCACTGATCGTGGAGTCGGTGCAACTGGGCCCGTACACGGAGGGGCCCTCCAGGGTCACTCCGGGCATCGTGCTGGTGGTCGCGGCCTGTGGCTTCTTCGGGCTGCTGCTGGCCCAGTTCCGCAGCCGGGTCGGTGTGCCCTGGCGGCGCGGCGGCACCATGCTCTTCGACCTGCGCGAACGCATCCGGGTGCAGAGCAAGCTGCCCGACCTGCCGGGCGGCTGGCACCAGGAGATGGCGCTGCGCCCGGCGGGCGGCCAGTCCTTCTCGGGCGACTTCGTGGTGGCGGCCCGCACCAACGGCGGCCGTACGCTCGAGGTCGTCCTCACCGACGTATCCGGCAAGGGCATGGACGCGGGCTCCCGTGCCCTGCTCCTGTCCGGCGCGTTCGGCGGCCTGCTGGGCTCCCTCCCGCCGCACGCCTTCCTCCCCGCCGCGAACGGCTATCTGCTCCGCCAGGACTGGGACGAGGGCTTCGCGACCTCCATCCACCTGGTCCTCGACCTGGACTCCGGCGACTACGAGCTCTACTCCGCCGGGCACCCGCCGGGCCTGCAGCTCAGCGCGGGCACCGGACGCTGGGAGGAGAAGGCGGCCGAGGGCCCGCTCCTCGGTGTGTACGACGGCGCCCAGTTCGACCCCGTGAAGGGTTCGCTGCGCCCGGGCGACGTGCTGATGCTGTTCACGGACGGCCTGGTGGAGACCTCCGACCGCGACATCGTCGAGGGCATCGACCGCCTCACCGGCGAGGCCGACCGCTACGTGGCCGGCGGCTTCCACGGCGCCGCCTGGCACCTCATCGAGGCGGTGGCCAAGGACGTCAACGACGACCGGGCCCTCCTACTGATCTGCCGAGAGGGCCCGACGGCCGCGTCCGCGACCCGTTCCTGAAGGCCGAGCGGGACTGGTTTCCCGTCGGCCCGGGAGACACTGGACCGGTGACCGAGACACCCCGCACCCCGCTGACCCTGGCCCAGGTCGAGGCCACCGCCCGCGCCGCGCACGCCGGCCAGACCGACAAGGCGGGGCGGCCCTACGCCGAACACCTGCGGGCCGTGGCGGAGGGAGTACGGGAACGGGGCGGCGACGAGGACCAGATCGCGGCGGCCTGGCTGCACGACGCCGTCGAGGACGACGCCCTCTCGCCTCAGTGGCTGCGCGAGGCCGCGCTGAGTAGTCGTACGAAGGACATCGTCCTCGCGGTCACCAAGCGGGCCGGGGAGCCGCCCGAGGCGTACGCCGCGCGCATCCTCGCCACCCCGGGCGCGCCGCTGGTGAAGGAGGCGGACCTGGCGCACAACGCGGATCCGGCCCGCCTGGCGGTCCTCGACGAGGCCACCCGCATGCGACTGACCGAGAAGTACGCACGGATGCGTGCACTTCTCGGTCAGTCGGATGCGATCTGAAAGGTGCTGAAAGGCGCCTAGGCGCTGACCTTCTCGCGCTCGCGCTCGCGCCGCTCGGCGCTCTGGCGCTCGCGGGCCAGCTCGGCCGCGTCCCGCTTGAAGGCCCATGCCATCTTCGGCTCCATCGCGAACCGGAACATGCGCTGCACCGGTTTGGTGCACAGCACCGTCACGACGGCGGCCGCGAGGACGGTCACGGCGATCTGCCCGGCAGGCTGGTGGAACCAGCTCGCCTCGAACCAGCCCTGGTAGTCGCCGGCCTTCACGAGGAAGCCGTGCAGCAGGTAGCCGTAGAGCGTGCCCGCGCCGAGCGCGGTGAACCACATGTGGCGGCGCGGCACCCAGGCGAAGAAGCAGGCGGTCAGCACCAGGGAGCAGCCGAACATCGCGAGCACCATCACCGGGCCGGCCCACCACGGCGCGCCCAGCTCCTGCGCGGCGTCACGGTGGTAGAACCACGCGGTGTTCATGCGCGGCACGGCCCACCAGCTGAAGGCCAGGGCGGCGGCGAACACCGGCACCGAGGCGATCCGTACCGAACGGCGGCGCACCATGTGGAAGTGCTCGGGCTTCATCACCAGGCCCAGCACGAAGAACGGCAGGAACTGCAGGACGCGCTGCAGGTCCAGGTCGTCACCGATCTCCGGGGTGACGGTCGCCAGCATGGCGAGGCCGAGCGCGAGCGGCAGCGGCCAGCGCACCATGTTCCAGATGGGGGTGGTCAGCCGCCAGATGAACAGCGCGACCAGGAACCAGGTCAGATACCACGGGTCGAGGAGGCTGATGTCCTGGCCCGGGTCGTCGTCGATCCACCGCTTGAAGAGCGGGTAGGCCGTCTCGAAGATGATGTACGGCACGGCCACGCCGGTGATCAGGCGCTTGAGCCGGTCGGGCCGCATGTCGAAACTGCGCGAGAAGTAGCCGGAGATGAGGATGAACGCCGGCATGTGGAACGCGTAGACGACCTGGTACGCGGCCTCGAGTATCCGGCTGTCGCCCTTGAGCGGCTCCCAGGCGTGACCCATGGCCACCAGCACGATCGCGAGGTACTTCGCGTTGTCGAAGAACGCGTCGCGCTGCTTGCCGTTCTGCTTCTTCTGGGGGCTCTGCGGCGAGCGCGGGCTCGGCACTCCGCCGGCCGGCGACTGTGCCGGGGGAAGTGGCGCCTTGCGGTCGCCGTTCGGTCGCAGCGAGTTCGTCACAGACCCTCCCACCAGGAACTCGGGGAGACGATCCGGGACCTCGCTGCGCTTGCGGGGGACGAGGCAGCGTGGAACATCTGAGGCACCCTAGCCTTCCCTGCGGCTATTCGTAAAACGCCGGACGTGATTCCTGGCTATTCGCTGTGGGTACCCCGGATTTCAGGTAGTTGACGTCACCGTCGGCGTGATGACCAACACATCTTCGATACCGGGTTGCGTCCGTCACAGGTGCCTCGCTTGTCGGGATACTTCCGGACTAAGCGGTGCATAAGACCAGCAGGCGACTCCAGTGGAATGTCCGCTTCCAGCGCCCTTCGGGAGCCTCTCCGCAGGGTTGTTGAGGAGCCTTGGGTAGTAATTCGAATTAGCTGCGAACGCGTTGTGTGGAGACGGAAACGATCCGGACGAATTCCCTGTGCGGGTGGCACTTCGAATTGCCGTACGAGTCACCGCCGTCGGGTCCCCTCCCGCACGCGACGTACACGGGTCCGGACGACACCGGAGCGGTCGATGCGTCACCGGCCGCATAGCCCGGCCGCGTTGGTGGCACGATGGTTCTGGCGGGGTGCGCGCTGTGGCGCCCCCGGGCCGGGAGAGCGGACCGACCGAGGGTGTGATCAGTTGTGGCCATTTCACTGTCTGTGGTGCTGCTGTTGGCGATCATCCTTGTGGTGTTGCTGAGAGGGGGATCCATCAAGGCAGGCCCCGCGATCGTGGCGATCCTCTTCGGCTTCTTCCTCGCCTCGACCGGCATGGCCCCGTCCATCCAGCGCTTCCTCAACTCGATAGCGGAGACGGTCAACTCCATCAGCTTCTGACCGGCCCGGGAACACCCCTCCCGGGCCGGTGCCACGGGCCCGAGGGGGATGCGGATACCCTCCTCCCGAGGGGACAGTGCGTGACGGGGGGAACGTACGGGGATGGCGTTGCGCGATTCTGACCCGGTGGAGGTGGGCGGCTACCGCATCGAGGACCGCCTCGGCTCCGGCGGCATGGGTGTGGTCTACCTGGCCCGCTCGGCCTCCGGCCGGCGCCTCGCCATCAAGGTGGTGCACGGCCAGTACGCCGACGACGACGAGTTCCGCGCCCGTTTCCGCCGCGAGGTGTCCGCGGCCCGACAGGTCAGCGGTGCCTTCACGGCCCCCGTCGTGGACGCGGACGCCGACGCGTCGCGCCCCTGGATGGCCACGCTCTACATACCGGGCGCGGACCTCGGCACCCGCGTCCGCGAGCACGGCCCGCTCTCCGCACCCCGCCTGCGGGAACTCGCCGCCGGCCTCGCCGAGGCGCTGCGCGACATCCACCGCGCCGGAGTCGTCCACCGCGATCTGAAGCCGGCCAACGTGATGCTCGCCGAGGACGGCCCCCGCGTCATCGACTTCGGCATCTCCCGCGCCGCCGAGTTCGCCGCCGCCGACGTCCTCACCCAGACCGGGCGCGTCATGGGCACTCCGCCCTTCATGTCCCCGGAGCAGTTCTCCTCCCCGCAGGACGTCGGCCCGGCCGCCGACGTCTTCTCCCTCGGCTCGGTCCTCGCCTACGCCGCCACCCGCCGCGGCCCCTTCGACAGCCCGAGCCCCTACGAGACGGCCGTCCGGGTCGTCGAGGGCGAACCGGCCCTCGACGGCGTACCGGACGAACTGCTCCGCTTCGTACGCCTCTGCCTGGAGAAGCACCCCAAGTCCCGCGTGACCGCCGACGAACTCCTGACCCTGCTGCGCGACGG
>KL569154.1:7341-14638 GCA_000715635.1 Streptomyces violaceus
TCTACCTCCTCACCGCGGCAGCCGGGGCGGCCGTGGCCGCCGTACTGGCCGCCACCACCCTCGTCCTCACCGTCGCCCTCTCCCGCGACAGCGATCCCGGCCCCTCGGCAGCGGCCCGCAGCGACCTCCCCGACGGCTGGAAGCCCTGGGCCACCGCCGCGAAGGCCCCCAAGGGCAGCGAGCGGCGCCTCATGGGCGGCGGCGACAACGCTCTCGAGGGCTGCGCGGCCGTCGACACCTCTCTCGTGTGCGCCGGCTCCGGCCTCATGGCGACCCGCTTCGATCTCGCCGACGGCCGCACCACCTGGCACCGGCCCGTCGACCCCACACCCGACGGCTCCTCCAGCAGCAGCGAGGGCGCGCTCATCGGCACCACCGACGCTCACGTCTACGCCTACGAGGCCGAGGAGGGGGAGACGGCGGCCGGCCCCTGGTTCAGCTACACGGTGTACGCCCTGGCCGCCGACACCGGCAAGGAGCTCTGGCGGACCGGTACGGGCACCGGCGAGTCGGCTTCCGTCCCCGACAGCACGCAGGACGCCGCCACGGCCGTCCCCGAGGGTGTCGTCACCTTCTACGGCTCCCGGGGCGACCAGTACGCCCTGCTCGACGCCGAGACCGGCGACGTCCGCTGGAAACAACCGAAGCCGCACGCCCCCGACGCCCCGGCCGACTGCCTGCTGCGCTCGGCGGCCGACCACGCCTACCTCGTCTGCGTGATCGGCCTGACGGAACGAGGAGCCTCCCGGACCACCGTCTCCCAGATCGACGCGGCCACCGGAAAGGCCCGCTGGACCGTCGAGGCCAAGGGCGCCCAGTACCTGCTCGGACAGCACGACGGACGCCTCGTACTCGCGGACACCTTCTCCACGGACCGCGGCCTGACAATGATCGACGTCTCCTCGCGCGTGCTCACCGTGCGACGGCTCGCACAGCCCCGGCCCGAGGACGCGCAGGCGTACCTGGTCCGCGGCACGGTCTACTTCACACGCGAAAGCGGCGGCATCCGCGCGGTCTCGCCGCGCACCGGCCGGACGCTGTGGGAAACCAACTCCACCGTGGAGCAGCAGGGGCCGCCGACCGCCTCCGCCACCCACGTGTACGTCGCGTCCCCCAGCGGCCGCCTGGCCGCCCTGGACGCGGGCACCGGCGAGGTCGAGGCCACCCGGGACGGCCGCGACGACGGCGGCAGAACCGACAGCATGCTCGTCACCACGGGCGCCCCGCTCGTCCTGGTCGGCGACGCCCTGTACGTCCCGTACGGCGTCCGCTCCGTGTACACGGTGGACGTACGAGACCTCTGAATCCCAGAGGAATCCCCAGGCACCCGAAATCCCTGAGGCACCGGAAAACACATCGGGCCCGGTTCCGAAGAACCGGGCCCGAGCCGTTCAGAGCGGGCGACGGGAATCGAACCCGCGTAGCTAGTTTGGAAGACTAGGGCTCTACCATTGAGCTACGCCCGCACGGTGCGCGCCGCAGGTCGGGTGACCTCGGCACGCAAGCATCGTAGCGGGTTGTGTGCCCTCGTCGCACACCGCATTCGCATTCGGACCTTCCCGGCGCCGACGCAGCGGAAATGCGGCCGCCGTACGGCCTTGCGCCATGTACCCTACGTGTCGCACCAGACGGGGTGTGGCGCAGCTTGGTAGCGCGTCCGCTTTGGGAGCGGAAGGCCGTGGGTTCAAATCCCGCCACCCCGACCAGTCATCCGGTCATCTCGACTCACATGAGTGATCGTCCCCCGGTCACTCACGTGATCGTCTTTTGGGCGGTGTAGTCGCTGCCGTTACTATGCAAGCTGCCGTCCGTGTGTCTCAGCGTCTGCAGTCCTCCGGACGGCGAAATCCGCCGGGCCGTTCTGGCCCCGGCAGAACCCAAGAAGTCAGCCACAAGGAGACCGAACCGTGAAGAGCGCCGTGGAGACCCTGAACCCGACTCGGGTTCGGCTCACTGTCGAGGTGCCCTTCGAGGAGCTCAAGGACAGCCTCGACGCGGCGTACAAGAAGATCAACCAGCAGGTCACGGTGAAGGGCTTCCGTAAGGGCAAGGTCCCGGCCCGGGTCATCGACCAGCGGTTCGGCCGTGGTGCGGTGCTGGAGGAGGCCGTCAACGACGCGCTGCCGAAGTTCTACACCGACGCGGTCAACGAGGCCGAGCTGAACCCGCTGGGCCAGCCCGAGGTCGACATCACGGAGCTGAAGGACGGCGAGACGCTGAACTTCACCGCCGAGGTCGACATCCGCCCCTCGATCGAGATCCCGGACTACTCGGGCATCGAGGTCGAGGTCGACGCGGTCGAGGTCACCGAGGAGGACGTCGACAAGGCCGTCGAGGAGCTGCGCGAGCGCTTCGCCTCCACCGCCCCGGTCGAGCGTGCCGCCGAGGACGGCGACGTCGTGACGATCGACCTGGAGGCCAAGGTCGAGGGCGAGATCCTCGAGGACGGCGTCGCGGACGGCGTCTCCTACACCATCGGCTCCGGCGAGCTGCTGGACGGCATCGACGACGCCGTGAAGGGTGTGGAGGCCGGTGGCGAGGCCACCTTCACCTCCGAGCTCAAGGGCGGCTCGGCGGCCGGCAAGGAGGCCGAGGTCACCGTCAAGGTCACCCAGGTCGCCAAGCGTGAACTGCCCGAGCTGGACGACGAGTTCGCGCAGCTCGCCTCCGAGTTCGACACCATCGAGGAGCTGCGCGCCGACAGCCGCAAGCGCCTGGAGAACATGAAGCAGTACGACCAGGCCACGCAGGCTCAGGAGCGCGTCCTGGAGAAGCTGCTCGAGCTGGTCGAGGTGCCGGTCCCCGACAAGCTGCTCGAGGACGAGGTCAACACCCGCAAGCACAACCTCGAGCACCACCAGCTCGGCCAGATGGGCCTCGACCTCGAGAAGTACCTCGAGATCCAGGGCAAGACGGCCGAGGAGTTCGACGCCGAGACCAAGGAAGCCGCGGTCAAGGGCATCAAGACGCAGTTCGTGCTCGACGAGCTCGTCAAGCAGGAGAAGCTGAACGTCAGCCAGGAGGAGCTCACCGAGCACCTCATGCGGCGCGCCGCCTCCTCCGGCATGTCCCCCGACCAGTTCGCCCAGGCCGTCGTCGAGGGCGGCCAGGTTCCGCTCCTGGTCGGCGAGGTCGCCCGCGGCAAGGCCCTGGCCGTCGTGGTCGAGAAGGCCGCGGTCAAGGACACCAACGGCGAGGTCGTCGACCTGGACGACGAGGACGAGGAGACCGAGGCCCCCGAGGCCGAGGCCGCCGAGGCCGCCGAGGAGAAGACCGAGGGCTGAGCCCCGGTACCTGTAACGCCGTAAGAGGACGGGCCCCGAGACGCACAGCGCTTCTCGGGGCCCGTCGGCGTTACGCACTCAGGGGCGCGGGGAACTGCGCGACACGCCTCCACCGGCCCGCAGCCGTACATGGACCGAAGCACCCAAGTCGCTACGCCCCCGGCGAACACTCCCGTCTCCGGGATTCCCCGAAGGGACCCGCGCGTTAGGGTCCATGAATACGAGGGCAGTGGAGTCTGCGAACGGCTCCAGCCCCGCAGGGAAACGTGAGACGGCCCGGCGCCGTCGTAAGACGAGCAGGTGGATACGTGACGAATCTGATGCCTTCAGCCGCCGGCGAGCCTTCCATCGGTGGTGGCCTCGGTGACCAGGTCTACAACCGGCTGCTCAACGAGCGGATCATCTTCCTCGGCCAGCCGGTCGACGACGACATCGCGAACAAGATCACCGCACAGCTGCTGCTCCTTGCCGCCGAACCGGACAAGGACATCTACCTGTACATCAACAGCCCGGGCGGTTCGATCACGGCCGGCATGGCGATCTACGACACCATGCAGTACATCAAGAACGACGTGGTGACGATCGCCATGGGCCTCGCGGCCTCGATGGGACAGTTCCTGCTCAGCGCGGGCACCCCCGGCAAGCGCTTCGCGCTGCCGAACGCCGAGATCCTGATCCACCAGCCCTCCGCCGGACTGGCCGGCTCGGCCTCTGACATCAAGATCCACGCCGAGCGGCTGCTGCACACCAAGAAGCGCATGGCCGAGCTCACGTCCCAGCACACGGGACAGTCGGTCGAGCAGATCACCCGCGACTCGGACCGCGACCGCTGGTTCGACGCCTTCGAGGCAAAGCAGTACGGCCTCATCGACGACGTCATGCCCACGGCCGCAGGTATGCCGGGCGGCGGCGGCACCGGGGCCTGAGAGGTCCCCACGGGGCCTGTGGCGCCCCGTGAGGCCCCCGGAGCCCTCCCGGGCCCCAGCGACCCAGACAGCCCCAGCCGACCGCCTCAGCCCTTTTCAGGAGACACCGTGAACCAGTTCCCCGGCAGCGGGATCTACGACCGTATGGACGCCGTGCAGGACATGAGCGCCTCGCAGGGCCGCTACACCGGCCCGCAGGCCGAGTCCCGCTACATCATTCCGCGCTTCGTCGAGCGCACTTCCCAGGGCATCCGCGAGTACGACCCGTACGCGAAGCTCTTCGAGGAGCGCGTGATCTTCCTCGGCGTCCAGATCGACGACGCCTCCGCCAACGACGTCATGGCGCAGCTGCTGTGCCTGGAGTCGATGGACCCCGACCGTGACATCTCGGTATACATCAACAGCCCCGGCGGCTCCTTCACGGCGCTCACCGCGATCTACGACACGATGCAGTACGTGAAGCCGGACATCCAGACGGTCTGCATGGGCCAGGCCGCCTCCGCCGCCGCCGTCCTGCTGGCCGCCGGTACGCCGGGCAAGCGCATGGCCCTGCCGAACGCGCGCGTGCTGATCCACCAGCCGTACAGCGAGACCGGCCGCGGCCAGGTGTCCGACCTGGAGATCGCCGCGAACGAGATCCTCCGGATGCGCTCGCAGCTGGAGGAGATGCTGGCCAAGCACTCCACCACGCCGGTCGAGAAGATCCGTGAGGACATCGAGCGCGACAAGATCCTCACGGCCGAGGACGCGCTGAGCTACGGCCTGATCGACCAGGTCATCAGCACCCGGAAGATGGACAACTCGAGCCTGCGCTGAGGCGAGAGGCTGTATCGTCTGCCGCCCCTTGGCACGGTTTGGCACGGTCCACGTCAAAGTGAACCGCGCCAAGGGGGGCCCGGACGAGGGGCCCGGCAAGGTACCGTCGGACATAAGGCAGCACCAGGAGCCGTTGGACGTCGACGTCCAGTCGTCTCCCAGGCGAAGGGGAAGCACACCGTGGCACGCATCGGTGACGGCGGCGATCTGCTCAAGTGCTCGTTCTGCGGCAAGAGCCAGAAGCAGGTCAAGAAGCTCATCGCAGGGCCCGGTGTGTACATCTGCGACGAGTGCATCGACCTCTGCAACGAGATCATCGAGGAAGAGCTGGCGGAGACCAGCGAGGTCCGCTGGGAGGAACTCCCGAAGCCCCGCGAGATCTACGAGTTCCTCGAGGGGTACGTGGTCGGCCAGGAGGCCGCCAAGAAGGCCCTCTCCGTAGCGGTGTACAACCACTACAAGCGCGTCCAGGCCGGTGAGAACGGCGGGGCGAACGGCCGTGACGACGCCATCGAGTTGGCGAAGTCCAACATCCTCCTCCTCGGCCCCACGGGCTCCGGGAAGACCCTCCTCGCGCAGACCCTCGCGCGCATGCTGAACGTCCCCTTCGCGATCGCCGACGCCACGGCGCTGACGGAGGCGGGATACGTCGGCGAGGACGTCGAGAACATCCTCCTCAAGCTGATCCAGGCCGCCGACTACGACGTCAAGAAGGCCGAGACCGGGATCATCTACATCGATGAGATCGACAAGGTCGCGAGGAAGAGTGAAAACCCGTCGATCACGCGCGACGTGAGCGGCGAGGGCGTCCAGCAGGCCCTGCTGAAGATCCTCGAGGGCACCACGGCCTCGGTCCCGCCGCAGGGCGGCCGTAAGCACCCCCACCAGGAGTTCATCCAGATCGACACGACGAACGTGCTGTTCATCGTGGGCGGTGCCTTCGCCGGACTGGAGAAGATCATCGAGTCCCGGGCGGGTGCCAAGGGCATCGGCTTCGGCGCGCAGATCCGCTCCAAGCGCGAGATGGAGTCCAAGGACCAGTTCCAGGAGGTCATGCCGGAGGACCTGGTCAAGTTCGGCATGATCCCCGAGTTCATCGGCCGTCTGCCGGTCATCACCTCGGTCCACAACCTCGACCGCGAGGCCCTGCTGCAGATCCTCATCGAGCCGCGCAACGCACTCGTCAAGCAGTACGAGCGTCTCTTCGAACTGGACGGCGTGGAGCTGGACTTCGAGCGCGAGGCCCTCGAGGCCATCGCCGACCAGGCGATCCTCCGCCAGACCGGCGCGCGTGGCCTGCGGGCCATCATGGAGGAGGTCCTCCAGGGCGTGATGTACGAGGTCCCGTCCCGCAAGGACGTGGCCCGGGTCGTCATCACGGCGGACGTCGTCCAGTCGAACGTCAACCCGACGCTGATCCCGCGGGATGCGCGGGGGCGCGGGCCGGGGGAGCAGAAGACGGCCTAGTCCTCACCGACTGCACGCGAAGGCGCCCGGCACAAGTTGCCGGGCGCCTTTGTCGTTGCGGGTGTCAGGCCGCGACGCGGACTTCCTCGCGGACCTTGGTGGTGCGGTCGATCGCCACGTCCTTGGTGACGCCCTGCGCCGCCTCACCCGGCGACACGAGGGCGATCGTGCTGTAGTCGGCCCACGCGCAGAACCAGTTGATCTTCTCCTTCTTGGTCAACTCGTCCTGCGCCTTGACCGACTGGCACTTCATGACCGCGCCGTCGAGGTCCGCCTCCTCGGGCTCGCCGATCAGCTCGGGCTTTCCGGACCCGGAGGCGGATTCCTTCTCGGAGGACTTCTTGAAGTTGGCGAGGAACAGGTCCAGCGTCGCCTCCGGGTCGGAGATCTCACCGTAGGCACCGGCCACCGTAAGCGTCTTGGCCGACGCCATCTTCGCCGCGGACGACGGATCGTCGGGGTCGTATTCGCTCAGGTCCACGTTGGAGTAGAGGGCCGCCGAAGTCTTGGCGTTCTTCACGCCGCTCTTCTCCAACTCCGACGTCTCGTCGTCACCGGCGGTCTGCCCGTCCTTCGTGGTGCGCTTGTACTCGCTGAGCACCTTCGCGGGCGTCGACAGCTTGTGCGGCCCGTCGTCCTCCAGGCCGCCGCCGGCCCCGCCGATCACGAAGTACGCGCCCACGCCGATCGCCGCCACCACGGCCACCGCGCCGAGGATGATGCCCGTCTTCTTCTTGCCGCCGCCCGGCGCCGGGGGCTGCGGGACGCCGTACGGGGCCTGGCCGTAGGGCGGCTGCGGCTGGG
>KL569154.1:14716-17682 GCA_000715635.1 Streptomyces violaceus
GGGCTGCCCGCCGTACGGGCCCGGCTGGTTGTAGCTCATGTTCTGGGTTCCCCTCCAGATGCTTATGTGTTCCGGACATCCTGGCGCAGACCCGTCGTGTGCATGGCATCGGGGCCCCCACCGTTACAAAGCAAAGGCGTTTCGGGACAGGGGAGTGACACCTCTAAACTGACCCCCGTGACCGAGAACGCTCAGCAGCAGCCACCAGCGCCCAGTACCGACCTGCCGACCCAGTACGCGCCGGCCGACGTAGAGGGGCCGCTGTACGAGCGCTGGGTAGAGCGGGGTTACTTCGAGGCGGACGAGAAGAGCGACAAGCCGCCCTACACCGTCGTCATCCCGCCGCCGAACGTCACGGGCAGCCTGCACCTCGGGCACGCCTTCGAGCACACCCTCATCGACGCGCTGACGCGTCGTAAGCGCATGCAGGGCTTCGAGACGCTCTGGCAGCCCGGCATGGACCACGCCGGTATCGCCACGCAGAACGTCGTCGAGCGGGAGCTCGCGAAGGAGGGCAAGTCCCGGCACGACCTGGGCCGTGAGGCCTTCGTCGAGCGGGTCTGGCAGTGGAAGGGCGAGTCCGGCGGCCAGATCAGCGGCCAGATGCGCCGCCTCGGCGACGCCGTCGCCTGGTCCCGTGAGCGCTTCACCATGGACGAGGGCCTGTCCCAGGCCGTCCAGACCATCTTCAAGCGGCTCTACGACGACGAGCTCATCTACCGCGCCGAGCGCATCATCAACTGGTGCCCCCGGTGTCTGACGGCCATCTCGGACATCGAGGTGGAGTACCAGGACGACGACGGCGAGCTCGTCTCCATGAAGTACGGCGACGGGGACGACACCATCGTCGTCGCCACCACCCGCGCCGAGACCATGCTCGGTGACACGGCCGTCGCCGTTCACCCCGAGGACGAGCGGTACAAGCACCTGATCGGCAAGCTGGTCAAGCTGCCGCTGACCGACCGCTCCATCCCGGTCGTCGCCGACGAGCACGTCGACCCGGAGTTCGGCACGGGCGCCGTCAAGGTGACCCCGGCACACGACCCGAACGACTTCGAGATCGGCCAGCGCCACGACCTCCCGGCCCTGACGATCATGGACGAGCACGCGGTCATCACGGCCCACGGCCCCTTCCAGGGCCTGGACCGCCTGGAGGCCCGCTCGGCCATCGTCGCCGCGCTGCGCGCCGAGGGCCGGATCGTCGCCGAGAAGCGGCCGTACGTCCACTCCGTCGGCCACTGCTCACGCTGCAAGACCACCATCGAGCCGCGCCTGTCCATGCAGTGGTGGGTCAAGGTCGGTCCGCTCGCGAAGGCCGCCGGTGACGCCGTCCGCGACGGACGCGTCAAGATCCACCCGCAGGAGATGGAGAAGCGCTACTTCGACTGGGTCGACAACCTCCACGACTGGTGCATCTCGCGGCAGTTGTGGTGGGGCCACCGCATCCCGGTCTGGTACGGGCCGAACGGCGAGGTCGTCTGCGTCGGGCCCGACGAGGAGCCGCCCGGGACCGAGGCCGAGGGCTGGCGGCAGGACACCGACGTCCTCGACACCTGGTTCTCCTCCGGCCTGTGGCCGTTCTCCACGCTGGGCTGGCCCGAACAGACCGAGTCGCTCGCGAAGTTCTACCCGAACTCCGTCCTGGTCACCGGCTACGACATCCTCTTCTTCTGGGTCGCCCGGATGATGATGTTCGGCCTGTACGCGATGGACGGCACCCCGCCGTTCCACACCATCGCCCTGCACGGCATGGTCCGCGACCAGTTCGGCAAGAAGATGTCGAAGTCCTTCGGCAACGCGGTCAACCCGCTGGACTGGATGGACAAGTACGGCAGCGACGCCCTGCGCTTCACCCTGGCCCGCGGTGCCAACCCCGGCGTCGACGTCCCGATCGGCGAGGACTGGGTCCAGGGCTCCCGCAACTTCGCCAACAAGATCTGGAACGCCACGCGCTTCGCGATGATGAACGGCGCGACGGTGGACGGGCCGCTGCCGGACCCGGCGAAGATGTCGTCGACCGACCGCTGGATCCTGTCCCGGCTCAACTCGGTCGTCGCCGAAGTCGACGCGTTCTACGAGGACTACCAGTTCGCGAAGCTGTCCGACGCCCTGTTCCACTTCGCGTGGGACGAGGTCTTCGACTGGTACGTCGAGCTGTCCAAGACGACGTTCCAGGCGGGCGGCGAGGCGGCCGAGGTCAGCAAGCGGGTCCTCGGTGAGGTCCTCGACGTCACGCTGAAGCTGCTGCACCCGGTGGTTCCCTTCGTCACCGAGACCCTGTGGACCACGCTCACCGGCGGCGAGTCGGTCGTCATCGCCGAGTGGCCCGAGGCTGTGTCTGTTCCTGGTGCTGACGCACCGGGCGGCTTCCGGGACACCGACGCCGAGCGCGAGATCGAGAGCCTCCAGTCGGTCATCACCGAGGTCCGCCGCTTCCGCGCCGACCAGGGTCTCCAGCCCGGTCAGCGGGTTCCGGCCCGGCTGTCCCTGGACGGCACGCCGTTCGCGACCCACGAGGCGGCCATCCGCCAGCTGCTCCGGCTCCAGCCGGAGGGCGACGCCTTCACGGCCACGGCGACCCTCCCGGTCGCCGGCGCCGAGGTCGCCCTCGACCTCTCCGGCACGATCGATGTCGCGGCGGAGCGGAAGCGGCTGGCGAAGGACCTCGCGGCCGCGGAGAAGGAGAAGGCGCAGGCGACGGGGAAGCTCGGCAACGAGGCGTTCCTGGCGAAGGCGCCGGACCACGTCGTGGAGAAGATCCGCACGCGCCTCGCCAAGGCGGAGGAGGACATCGCCCGGATTCAGGCGCAGCTGGACCGTCTGCCGCAGGCGTAAGGGTTCGTACCGTGTGTGAGGCCCCCGGTGCTGTCAGGCCCGGGGGCCTCAGACGTAGCTCAGGGGCACGGACTCAGGGGCGCGGGGCTGTATCGATATGCGGCTCCGCCGCGTGGGCCCGACAAGCCACG
>KL569154.1:17894-18813 GCA_000715635.1 Streptomyces violaceus
GTATCGATATGCGGCTCCGCCGCGTGGGCGCGACAAGCCACGACGCACCCGCACAAACACGACGACACAAACCACCCCCGACCATTGTCACTGCCCCTCCGTAGACTGGGCCCCGTGAGCGAGCTCCCTCCAGACCACAGCGACGACCAGCCCGACCCCCTCGACAACTTCGACGAGATCATCGCGGAGGAGACCACCCGCGACCCCGACCTCGCGGTCATCGAAGCCGGCAGCCGAACCCTCCGCACCCAGGGCGGCCCGCCCGAGGCCGACATCCCGACCCGGCCCGCCGACCCCGAGGTGGACAAGGCCCTGCGCGAGGTCGAGGCGGAGCTCGCCACGCGCTGGGGCGAGACCAAGCTGGAGCCCTCCGTCAGCCGGATCGCCGCGCTGATGGACGTGCTGGGGGATCCGCAGCGGTCGTACCCGTCGATCCACATCACGGGGACGAACGGCAAGACCTCCACCGCCCGCATGATCGAGGCCCTGCTCGGCGCCTTCGAGCTGCGCACCGGCCGCTACACCTCGCCGCACGTGCAGTCGATCACGGAGCGCATCAGCCTCGACGGCGCCCCCATCTCCGCCGAGCGGTTCATCGAGACGTACCAGGACATCAAGCCGTACATCGAGATGGTCGACGCGCAGCAGGAGTACCGGCTGTCCTTCTTCGAGGTGCTCACCGGTATGGCCTACGCGGCCTTCGCCGACGCGCCCGCGGACGTCGCCGTCGTCGAGGTCGGCATGGGCGGCTCCTGGGACGCCACCAACGTGATCGACGGTGATGTCGCCGTCGTCACGCCCATAGACCTCGACCACACCGACCGGCTCGGCTCCACGCACGCCGAGATCGCCACGGAGAAGGCCGGCATCGTCAAGCAGGGCGCGACCGTCATCCTGGCGCAGCAGCCGGTCGAGGCGG
>KL569154.1:18995-21252 GCA_000715635.1 Streptomyces violaceus
CAGCCGGTCGAGGCGGCGCAGGTGCTGCTGAAGAAGGCCGTCGAGGTGGACGCGACCGTGGCCCGGGAGGGTCTGGAGTTCGGCGTCGTCGACCGGCAGGTGGCCGTCGGCGGGCAGCTGGTGACGCTGCGGGGCCTCGGCGGTGAGTACCCGGAGGTGTACCTGCCGCTGCACGGCGCGCACCAGGCGCACAACGCGGCCGTCGCGCTCGCCGCCGTCGAGGCGTTCTTCGGGGTCGGCGCGCAGCGGGCCGAGGCGCTGGATCTGGACGCGGTCCGCAAGGCGTTCGCCGCCGTGGCCTCGCCGGGGCGGCTGGAGGTCGTACGGCGGTCGCCGACCGTGGTGCTCGACGCCGCCCACAACCCGGCGGGCGCCCGGGCGGCGGCCGAGGCGGTCGGGGAGGCCTTCCAGTTCAGCCGCCTCATCGGTGTCGTCGGCGCGAGCGGCGAGAAGAACGTACGGGGGCTGCTGGAGGCCTTCGAGCCGGTGTTCGCCGAGGTCGTCATCACGCAGAACTCCAGCCACCGCGCGATGGACGCCGACGAGCTGGCCGGTATCGCCGTCGAGGTGTTCGGCGACGACCGCGTCCAGGTCGAGCCGCGGCTGCCCGACGCGCTGGAGGCCGCGATCACGCTCGCCGAGGAAGAGGGCGAGTTCGCGGGCGGCGGTGTGCTCGTCACCGGTTCCGTCATCACCGTCGGCGAGGCCCGACTGCTTTTGGGGAAGGGCTGAGACCCGTGCGTACGCTCTGTTCCTCGACCCTGATCGGCGAGTTCTTCGTCATCGGCTTCGCCGGTCTGGTCGCCATGAAGGATCCCGATCTGTCCATGGCGACGGTGTGGACGGTCAGCGGTGTCGCGATGTTCCTGTGCCTGGTGCTGTGCGGACTGGTGACGCGTCCCGGCGGGGTCGTGCTCGGCTGGGCGCTGCAGCTCGCGCTCATCGCGTCGGGCTTCGTCGTGCCGACCATGTTCTTCCTGGGCGCGATCTTCGCGGCCCTGTGGTGGGCGTCCGTGCACTACGGGCGGAAGGTGGACGAGGCGAAGGCGAGATTCGCGGCCCAGGCGGGTTCCTCCACACCTGACGCTGCGTAACAGGCGCCCCGACACGCCGGGTAATCTCGTCTTTCCGTAAAACCTTGACGCATAAGGAGCCCGTCGTGACCCAGCGCACCCTCGTCCTGCTCAAGCCCGACGCCGTCCGGCGTGGCCTGACCGGCGAGATCATCGGCCGCATCGAGCGCAAGGCGGGCTGGCGGATCACCGCGCTGGAACTGCGCAGCCTGGACCAGGACACGCTGGAGCAGCACTACGGCGAGCACAAGGGCAAGCCCTTCTACGAGCCGCTGGTGGAGTTCATGGCCTCCGGCCCGGTCGTGGCGCTGATCGTCGAGGGCGAGCGGGTCATCGAGGGACTGCGCGCGCTGGCCGGCCCGACCGACCCGATCGCCGCGGCCCCCGGCTCCATCCGCGGCGACTACGGCGTCATCGTCCGCGAGAACCTGATTCACGCCTCGGACTCGGAGGAGTCCGCCGAGCGTGAAGTGAAGATCTTCTTCCCGGGTCGCGCCTAAAGCGCGAAGGGCGAGCAAAGTCCGGGAGCGGCGCTCCCGGACTTTCCTGGCATATACGTGCCGATCGAGGGAACGATCGCCCCCGAACGCCCGTCTCCACAAGCGAACCCGCACAGCATCTGCTGACATTGGCGGAGACCCTCCCGCAGTGTTCGCGAAGGCGCGTCTACGATGGAAGCCTTCACGTCACAGCACCCACCTTTGCCTACCTGAAAAGCCCTCAAAAGCTAGTGGGAAGGCCAGACGAATCCTGATGGGGAACTCAATGTCGTTCATCGGCCGTGACATGGCTGTCGACCTCGGGACCGCCAACACGCTGGTGTACGTCAGGGGTCGCGGGATCGTACTCAACGAACCGTCCGTCGTCGCGATCAACACCAACACCGGAGGCATCCTCGCGGTCGGGGCCGAAGCGAAGAAGATGATCGGGCGCACGCCCGGCAACATCGTTGCCGTACGTCCTTTGAAGGACGGCGTGATCGCCGACTTCGAGATCACCGAGCGGATGCTCCGCTACTTCATCCTGAAGATCCACAAGCGGAGGTATCTGGCTCGTCCGCGGGTCGTCGTCTGTGTGCCCTCGGGCATCACGGGCGTCGAGCGCCGCGCCGTCATCGAGGCGTCGTCCCAGGCCGGCGCCCGCCAGGTGCACATCATCGACTGTCTCTTATACACATCTCTGAT
>KL569154.1:21399-23457 GCA_000715635.1 Streptomyces violaceus
CCGCCCTGCCGGTCCACGAGGCCACGGGCAACATGGTGGTCGACATCGGCGGCGGCACCACGGAGGTCGCGGTCATCTCCCTCGGCGGCATCGTCACCGCCCAGTCCATCCGCGTGGCGGGCGACGAACTGGACAACGCGATCATCCAGCACATCAAGAAGGAGTACTCCCTCCTGCTGGGTGAGCGGACGGCCGAGCAGATCAAGATCACGATCGGTTCGGCGTACGACCTCGACTCCGACGAGCACACCGAAATCCGCGGCCGGGACCTGGTGTCCGGGCTGCCGAAGACTGTCGTCATCTCCGCCGGCGAAGTCCGCAAGGCGATCGAGGAACCGGTCAACGCGATCGTCGACGCCGTCAAGACGACCCTCGACAAGTGTCCGCCGGAGCTGTCCGGCGACATCATGGACCGGGGAATCGTTCTGACCGGCGGCGGGGCGTTGCTGCGGGGCCTGGACGAGCGGCTGCGCCGGGAGACCGGCATGCCGATCCATATCGCCGAGGATCCGCTGGACAGCGTGGCTCTCGGTTCCGGTAAGTGTGTCGAGGAGTTCGAGGCGCTCCAGCAGGTGCTGGACGCCCAGCCGCGCAGATGACATAACTCTTCGATTCCGCCGTACGGGACGATCTCCTCTCGTGCGGCGGATCGTTGATATTGAGGCATAAGCTCCCACAAAGCAGCCCCTTGGGTTTCCCTGGGGCTCCCCGAATTCCTATGAGGAAGGGCACGGCCGCCGCACGTGAGGGACACACGAGAGAGTCGGCTGCTCCTGGTGCTGCTGATCGCCATCGCGTTCGCTTTGATCACGGTGGACATCCGCGGTGGAGAGGACTCGCCCGTCGACGGTGCCCGGCAGGGCGCGGCGACGGTCTTCGGCCCGATCGAGAGCGGTGTCTCGGCCGCGGTCGACCCGGTCGGCAACGCGGTCTCCGCCATCCGTGAATCCGGCGAACGGCACGACCGGCTCGCCGTGCTGGAAGAGGAGAACGCGGCCCTGAAGGCGAGACTCGGCAGCGACGACCGCAGCCGCAGCCGCCTCAAGCAGCTCGACAAGACGCTGAAGGTCGCAGGCACTGGCCAGTACGGCATCAAGGGCGCCCAGGTCATCGCCATCGGAGCCGCGCAGGGCTTCTCCTGGACCATCACCATCGACGTCGGTGCCAACGACGGCATCAAGCGCGACATGACCGTCCTGAACGGGGACGGGCTCGTCGGCCGGGTCACCACCGTCGGGCCCAACACCGCCACGGTCCTGCTCGCCAGCGACCCAGACTTCACGGTCGGTACGCGGATGGAGGCCGGCGACGAGCTCGGCTTCGCCTCCGGGCAGGGCGACCGCCCGCTGCGCGTGGAACTCCTCAACGGCAAGGCCGAGGTGAAGAAGGGCGACCGCCTGGTCACCTTCGGCTCGCAGGCCGACCGGCCGTTCGTGCCCGGCGTGCCCGTCGGCGTGGTCTCCCGTGTCGACCCCTCCGGCGGCGGCCTGACCCGCACGCTCTATGTCACGCCGTACGCGAGCTTCACGAAGCTCGACATCGTCGGTGTCGTCGTCGAGGTCCCGAAGAAGGATCCGCGTGACACGGTGCTCCCGCCCAAACCCAAGCCCACCCCCAGGCCGACGGTGACGGTGACCGTGACGCCGTCCGCCGAGGCACCCGCAGACGGCCAGAACCAGCAAGAGCAGTAGGAGCTGTCACCTCATGCGCGTCAACCGGATCCTGCTCTCCTCCGCCCTGGTCGTCGTCGCCCTGGTGATCCAGGTGAGCGTCCTCGCCCGCCTGCACCTGCCGGGCGCCGTGCCCGACCTGATGCTCCTCACCGTCCTCGGCCTCGCCCTGGTGTACGGCCATACGGGTGGCGCCCTCGTCGGCTTCGGCGCTGGCCTGCTGGCCGACCTCGCCCCGCCCGCCGACCACGCCGCCGGGCGGTACGCCCTCGTGCTGTGCGTCATCGGCTATCTCGCCGGCCTGGCGAAGCCGGAGTCGGGCCGGCTGAAGTCCGCCACCGGCCCCATGGTCGTGGTGGTCGCCGCCGCCATCGGCTCCACCCTCGCT
>KL569154.1:23643-27740 GCA_000715635.1 Streptomyces violaceus
GGGCTCGACCCTGCTGTACGCCGGGGTCGGCGCCCTCGTCGGTGACACCGCCGCCCGCCATGTGGGCCTGGGCAGCCTGCTGTTCACGGCCGCCCTGTACGACCTGCTGCTCGCCCCGTTCGTCGTGCCGGGGATCATGGCCCTGGCGCGGCGCGCCGAGAACGATCCGCTCGCCGATTCCGGCTCCGGTGCGAAGGCCACCGACATCTCCTCCGGCTGGCTCTCCGGCGGCACGGGCCTGAAGATCGGCAGCCAGCGGAACGGGCTGCGGGTGAAGGCGGCCCGGGCGCGGATGGCGCGGGCCGGGCGCATCAAGGGGGTCAAGCGGCTGTGAACGCAGGGGACTTCATCCCGTCATCACAGACACCGTCGTCACAGACGCGTACGCGTAGGGAGAGGGGGAGGCAGCACCCGTGACCAACATTCCCGAGACCGGCCGGAACACCCGGGTCCAGATCCGGCTCGTCGTCATCCAGGTTCTCGTCCTCTCCCTCCTGCTCACCCTCGGCGGACGCCTGTGGTACCTCCAGATCCGTGAGGGCGCGGCGTACGCCAAGGAGGCGTCGGGGAACCACGTCCAGCAGGTCGTCCAGCCCGCCGTCCGTGGTTCGATCCTGGACGCGCGCGGTGTGGCCCTCGCCGACAACGAGACCCGGCTGGTCGTCTCCGCCTCCCGTACCGACCTGCTGAAGATGCCGGACGACGGCAAGGACGTCCTCGCCAAGCTCGCGAAAGTCCTGGGCATGACGCCCAAAGAGGTCCAGGCGAAGGTCCGGCTGTGCGACTCCGAGACGCCCCAGCCCTGCTGGAACGGCTCGCCGTACCAGCCCATCCCCATCACCGACGAGGCCACCCCCAAGCAGGCCCTGCAGATCCGCGAGCGCGCCGAGGACTTCCCCGGCATCACCGCCGAGCCGGAGGCCATGCGCCGCTACCCGAGCCCGGGCAAGGCCAACACCGCCCAGGTCCTCGGCTACCTCTCGCCGGTCACCGACGAGGAGATCAAGCAGGCCCAGAACACCAACTCGCCGTACCTGCGCTCCGACCAGGTCGGCCGCTCCGGGCTGGAACGCCAGTACGACAGGCAGCTGCGCGGCAAGGCCGGCGTCACGCGCTACGAGGTCGACAACCTCGGCCGCGTCATCGGCCAGGCCGAGGCCGATCCGGCCCACCCCGGCGACAACCTCGTCACCAGCATCGACTCCCGCGTCCAGCGGATCGCCGAGTACCAGCTGAACGAGGCCATGAAGGAAGCCCGCAAGCAGCACGACCGGAACACCGGCACCAACTACAAGGCCGACTCCGGTGCCGTCGTGGTGATGGAGGCCAAGACCGGCCGGGTCGTCGCCATGGCGTCCAACCCGAACTACGACCCGAACGCCTGGGTCGGCGGCATCTCCGCCAAGGACTACGCGCGGCTCACCGGAAAGAGCTCCAACTACCCGCTGCTCAACCGCGCGATCCAGGGCCAGTCGGCGCCCGGCTCGATCTTCAAGGTCATCCCGACGGCCGCCGCGATCAACGCCGGCTACTCCTTCGACGGCCCTTACCAGTGCTCCAGCTCGTTCAACCTCGGCGGCCAGGTCTTCAAGAACTTCGAGTCCAAGGGATACGGCCCGATCAGCCTCGGCCGCGCCCTGGAGGTCTCCTGCGACACCGTCTTCTACCGGCTCTCCCACGAGGAGTGGAAGCGCGACGGCGGAGCCAAGCCGAAGAAGAAGGCCAACGACTGGTTCTACAAGACCGCCCACCAGTTCGGCCTCGGCAAGGAGACCGGCATCGACCTGCCCAACGAGGTCACCGGCCGCGTCCCCGACCGTCAGTGGAAGCTGGACTACTGGAAGGCCAACAAGGACGCCTGGTGCCGCACCGGCAAGCGCAACGGCAGCTACGCCGAGAAGATCGCCTACGAGAACTGCCTCGAAGGCAACCGCATGCGCGCCGGTGACTCCGTCAACTACTCCATCGGGCAGGGCGACACCCTCGTCACCCCGATCCAGATGGCCACCATCTACGGGGCCATCTCCAACGGCGGCACCCTCTACGACCCCTCCGTCGGCAAGGCCGTCATCAGCGCCGACGGCAAGACCGTCACGCCGATCAAGCCCAAGTCGCACGGCAAGCTGCCGATGTCGAAGACGACGCGCGACCGGATAGACGATGCCCTCGCGGGAGTCGCCACCCGCGGTACGGCCGCCTGGAGGTTCGGCGGCTGGCCGCAGGACAAGATCCCGATGCACGCCAAGACGGGTACGGCCGAGGTCTACGGCAAGCAGACGACCTCCTGGTTCGCCACCTACACCAAGGACTACACGGTCGTCATGACGATCGCGCAGGGTGGTACGGGCTCCGGTGCCTCGGGCCCCGCCGTCCGCAACATCTACAACGCGCTCTACGGCGTCTCCGAGGACGGCGAGATCAACAAGAAGAAGGCCCTGCTGCCCACCCCGCAGGAGGCCCTGCCGAAGGTCAGGACCGACGGCACCATCTCCTCCCCGAAGGTCTCCAAGGACCCGGCCAAGGACCAGCGGGCGAAGAAGAAGGACCCGAACGCCCCGGCCGACCCGAGCCAGCTGGCGACGGCGGCCCCGCCGACGCCGGAGAACCGTGACACCCGAAGGCGGCGGCGCCGGAGGGGAAGCCGGAGGTGGGCGGCATGACCGGCGGTGTGAACAGCTTCCAGGTCTCCGGCTACGGGCCCGAGCGCTCCGGCTGGACCCGGCTCCTGGCCCGTGACTCGGTGGTGCGGCGGCTCGACTGGCCGATCCTGCTGTCGGCACTGGCCCTGTCGCTGCTCGGCACGCTCCTCGTCTACTCGGCGACCCGCAACCGCACCGAGCTCAACCAGGACGACCCGTACTACTTCCTCGTCCGGCACCTGCTGAACACCGGCATCGGCCTCGCCCTGATGGCCGGCACGATCTGGCTCGGCCACCGCGCCCTGCGCACGGCCGTGCCCGTCCTGTACGGCCTCTCGGTCCTGCTGATCCTGCTGGTGCTCACCCCGCTCGGCTCCACGATCAACGGCGCCCACTCCTGGATCAAGCTCCCCGGCGGCTTCTCCCTCCAGCCCTCGGAGTTCGTGAAGGTCACGATCATCCTGGGCATGGCGATGCTGCTGGCGGCCCGGGTCGACGCGGGCGACAAGCAGTACCCCGATCACCGCACGGTCGTCCAGGCCCTGGGCCTGGCCGCCGTGCCCATGGTGATCGTGATGCTCATGCCCGACCTCGGGTCGGTCATGGTCATGGTCATCATCGTGCTCGGCGTGCTGCTCGCCTCCGGGTCCTCCAACCGCTGGGTCTTCGGCCTGATCGGCGCGGGCACCCTCGGCGCGGTCACCGTCTGGCAGCTCGGGATCCTCGACGACTACCAGATCGCCCGCTTCGCCGCCTTCGCCAACCCCGAACTCGACCCGGCCGGCGTCGGCTACAACACCAACCAGGCCCGCATCGCCATCGGCTCCGGCGGCCTGACCGGCTCCGGCCTCTTCCACGGCTCGCAGACCACCGGCCAGTTCGTGCCTGAGCAGCAGACGGACTTCGTCTTCACCGTGGCGGGAGAGGAGCTGGGCTTCCTGGGCGGCGGCCTGATCATCCTGCTGCTCGGCATCGTCCTGTGGCGGGCCTGCACCATCGCCCGGGACACCAGCGACCTGTACGGCACGATCGTGGCCGCGGGCATCGTCGCCTGGTTCGGCTTCCAGACGTTCGAGAACGTCGGCATGACGCTCGGCATCATGCCGGTCACCGGCCTGCCGCTGCCCTTCGTGTCGTACGGCGGTTCGTCGATGTTCGCCGTGTGGATAGCGGTCGGGTTGTTGCAGTCGATCCGGGTCCAGCGGCCGATGTCGGCGTGAACACGGGCGGGGCGGCACCCTGCCGCCCCGCCCCCGGGCCGACTAGATTCGATTCATGGCGGACAGCAAGCGCGAGATCGAGCGCAAATACGAGTCCGAGGACAGCGGGCTTCCCGACCTGACCGGTGTCGCCGGGGTCGCGGCCGTTGCCGACAAGGGTGTCGCCCACCTCGACGCCACCTACTACGACACCGTGGACGAACGCCTCGCCGAGTCGTCCGTCACCCTGCGCCGCCGC
>KL569154.1:27934-31366 GCA_000715635.1 Streptomyces violaceus
GCCCCCGCCGCACCGGCGGTTCCGACGCGGGCTGGCACCTGAAGTTCCCGGTCGCCCCGGGCGTCCGCGACGAGCTGCACGCCCCGCTCTCCGACACCCTCCCCGACGACCTCGCCGGGCTCGTCCGCTCCCGCGTCCGCGGCAGTGAGCTGCTGCCCGTGGTCCGGCTGCGCTCCGAGCGTGACATACGCCACCTCCTCGACGCCGACGGCGGACTGCTCGCCGAGGTCGCCGTCGACGCCGTGCACGCCGAGCGGCTCACCCCCGGCGGCGGCGAGACGCAGTGGACCGAGATCGAGGTGGAACTCGCCGACGAGGGCGATCCGGCCCTGCTCGACAAGGTGGAGAAGCGGCTGCGCAAGGCGGGTGTACGGCCGTCGGCGTCGGCGTCGAAGCTGGCCCGTGCCCTCGCGGAGACGGTGCCGGCCAAGAAGCGCCCGTCCGCCTCCGCCGGCCACCCGGTGACCGCAGGGGACCATGTGCTCGCCTACGTGCGCACCCAGCGCGACGCGATCGTCGAGCTCGACCCGGCCGTCCGCCGGGACGCCGAGGACTCCGTGCACAGCATGCGCGTGGCCACCCGCCGGCTGCGCAGCACCTTCAAGTCGTTCGGCAACGTCCTCGACCGGGCCGTAACTGACAAGATCGGCGACGAGCTGAAGTGGCTGGCCGGTGAGCTGGGCCTGGACCGGGACCGCGAGGTGCTGACCGAACGGCTGACGGCGGCCCTCGACGAGGTGCCCGCCGACCTGGTCCGCGGCCCGGTGTCCGAGCGGCTGCACTCCTGGTCGAGCGCCGAGCACGGCGGCGCCCGCGGCCGGCTCCTCGGCGTCCTGGACTCCCACCGCTATCTCGCCCTGCTCGACACCCTGGACGCGCTGATCGCCGACCCGCCCCTGCGCAAGGCGGCCGGCAAGAAGCCCCGCAAGGTGATCGCCAAGGCCGTGAAGAAGGACTTCCGCAAGGTCACCGGGCTGGTCCAGCAGGCACGAGACCTGGAGCCCGGCACCGACCGGGACGTCGCGATCCACGAGGCCCGCAAGAAGACCAAGCGCACCCGCTACGCGGCCGAGGCGGGCGGACCGGCCCTCGGCAAGCCGGCCAAGAACCTGGTCAAGTCCATGAAGGCACTGCAGAACCTGCTCGGCGAGCACCAGGACAGCGTGATGGCCCGGGGGACCCTCCGCGAGCTGTCGGCGGTCGCCCACGCGGCGGGGGAGAGCGCCTTCACCTACGGCCTGCTCCACGAGCGAGAGGAGCAGCGGGCCCTGCGCGTGGAGGCCGAACTGCCCGGATTCTGGGACGGGATCAAGGACCGGGCGGCGAGCCTCTGAGCCTCGGGCGTACGGAGACGCCCCGCGGTCGCGTTAGTCTGGATGGTCACCCCTGTCAGTACAGTCCAGCTCACGAAGGTGCGCGACATGCCTGCCGAAGTCGCTGCGTCGGTCTTCCCGCAGCTCGAAGCTCTGCTCCCGCATGTGCAGAAGCCGATCCAGTACGTCGGCGGAGAACTCAACTCCACGGTCAAGGACTGGGACTCCTGTGACGTCCGATGGGCGCTCATGTACCCGGACGCCTACGAGGTCGGTCTGCCCAACCAGGGCGTCATGATCCTCTACGAGGTCCTGAACGAGCAGCAGGGCGTCCTCGCCGAGCGCACCTACAGCGTGTGGCCGGACCTGGAGGAGCTCATGCGGGAGCACGCCGTCCCGCAGTTCACGGTGGACAGCCACCGGCCGGTCAAGGCCTTCGACGTGTTCGGCCTGTCCTTCTCCACGGAGCTCGGCTACACGAACATGCTGGCGGCCCTGGACCTGTCCGGCATCCCGCTGGAGTCCAAGGACCGCGGCCTGGACGACCCGATCGTCATGGCCGGCGGGCACGCCGCGTTCAACCCCGAGCCGATCGCGGACTTCATCGACTGCGCGGTGATCGGCGACGGCGAGCAGGCGGTCCTCGAGGTCACCGCGATCATCCGCGCCTGGAAGGCGGAGGGCCGCCCCGGCGGGCGCGAGGAGCTCCTCTTCCGCCTCGCCCGGACGGGCGGGGTGTACGTCCCCGGCTTCTACGACGTCGAGTACCTGCCGGACGGCCGGATCGCCCGTGTCGTACCGAAGCGCAGCGGTGTCCCGTGGCGGGTCTCCAAGCACACCGTCATGGACCTGGACGAGTGGCCCTACCCCAAGCAGCCCCTCGTCCCGCTGGCCGAGACGGTCCACGAGCGCATGTCGGTGGAGATCTTCCGCGGCTGCACCCGCGGCTGCCGTTTCTGCCAGGCCGGCATGATCACCCGCCCGGTCCGCGAACGCTCCATCACGGGCATCGGCGACATGGTCGACAAGGGCCTGAAGGCGACGGGCTTCGAGGAGGTGGGCCTGCTGTCCCTCTCCTCGGCGGACCACACGGAGATCGCCGACGTCGCCAAGGGCCTGGCGGACCGCTACGAGGAGGACAAGATCGGTCTGTCCCTCCCCTCCACCCGCGTGGACGCCTTCAACATCGACCTGGCGAACGAACTGACCCGCAACGGCCGCCGCTCCGGCCTCACCTTCGCCCCCGAGGGCGGCTCGGAACGCATCCGCAAGGTCATCAACAAGATGGTCTCCGAGGACGACCTGATCCGCACGGTCTCCACCGCGTACGGCAACGGCTGGCGCCAGGTGAAGCTGTACTTCATGTGCGGCCTGCCCACGGAGACCGACGACGACGTCCTCCAGATCGCCGACATGGCGACCAAGGTCATCGCCAAGGGCCGCGAGGTCTCCCGCTCCAACGACATCCGCTGCACCGTCTCGATCGGCGGCTTCGTCCCCAAGCCCCACACCCCCTTCCAGTGGGCGCCGCAGCTCTCCGCCGAGGAGACGGACGCCCGGCTGCAGAAGCTGCGGGACAAGATCCGCGGCGACAAGAAGTACGGCCGCTCCATCGGTTTCCGCTACCACGACGGCAAGCCGGGCATCGTCGAAGGCCTGCTCTCCCGCGGCGACCGCCGTATCGGCGCGGTCATCCGCGCGGTCTACGACGACGGCGGCCGCTTCGACGGCTGGCGCGAGCACTTCTCGTACGACCGCTGGATGGCGTGCGCCGACAAGGCCCTGGAGCCGTTCGGCGTCGACGTCGACTGGTACACCACCCGCGAGCGCACCTACGAGGAGGTCCTCCCCTGGGACCACCTCGACTCCGGCCTGGACAAGGACTGGCTCTGGGAGGACTGGCAGGACTCCCTCGACGAGACGGAGGTCGAGGACTGCCGGTGGACTCCTTGCTTCGACTGTGGGGTGTGTCCGCAGATGGACACGGAGATCCAGATCGGCCCGACCGGGAAGAAGCTCCTGCCCCTGTCGGTCAAGAACGCCGGCCCGGCGCCTGCTTCGAGTGGGCACGCGCACTGAGTGCGTCCTCGGCGGCCGCCTCCGCCAGAAGGAGGTAGCT
>KL569154.1:31572-32868 GCA_000715635.1 Streptomyces violaceus
GCCTCCGCCAGAAGGAGGTAGCCGGCGGCGGTCCAGGTGTAGGCGCGGTCCCGTAGGCCCGTGCCGGTCAGGGCGTCGAAGTTCTCGGCGAAGCCGTGGGTCTCGCACAGGGTGCGGAAGCGGGTGCTGATGTCGGCTGCCAGTCGGTGGTGGCCGGCACGGCGCAGGCCGTCTTCGATGAGGACCGTTGCGGGGGCCCAGATCGGGCCGCGCCAGTAGCCGTCGGAGAGGTAGTGCGGTGAGGCCGGCAGCTCCGTGGCCAGGCCGTGGGGGGTCAGGTGGGCCGCGATGCGGTCGGCCAGATGTGTGCTGATCTCGGGCGGGAGGTGCTCGCCCAGCACGATGGGCATCAGGTCGAGAAGGCTGGAGCTGGTCCAGGTGTTCCCGCTGTGGACGCCTCGAGTTGTGAATCGGTCGCCGGTCCAGAGTTCGTCCAGCAGGGCCGTCTGGGTCGTCCCGGCGGTTCGTGTCCACCGTGCGGCGTCGTCGGGTCTGTCCAAGTGTCCTGCCAGGGCGGCGAGTTCGTGCAGCTGGAGGATGAGGAAGGCGGCCAGGTCCGCGGTGACGACCACGCGTTCGGGGTCGAACGTGGTGGCGTTGTCCCAGCCGCTGTCGTTGCCGTGGTGGTAGTGGGGGAGTGCCGCGCCGGGGGTGCGTCGGGCGGTGAGCCAGAAGGTCGTCCAGCGCTCCAGCCGGTCGTATGTGCTTTCCAGTTCCGTGCGGTCGGGGGGTGTGGGCAGGCGGCGGCGCAGGTGGCCCAGTGTCCAGCCGTGGATGGGCGGTTTGACGAAGTTGTGCAGGACCTCGGAGTGGGTGACCGAGTCGGGGAGCGCCCCGGTCTCGTCCTGGTGGTCGAAGGGAAGCTGGTACTGGTCCCAGGCCAGTCCGGGGCGGCCGGGGGCCAGGGCCAGGGCGTTGAAGCAGTGGTCCCAGCTCCAGACCTTGTCCATCCAGTGCTTGGACATCAGGACGGCGGGCCGGGGGACCAGGCCCGCCGGGCGTACGGTCGCGGACCACACGACGTAGGCGGCGAGTTCGGCGGCCGGGCTGGCCGAGGAGCGCCAGGGGGCCACCGCGTCGACGAAGTCCGCGAAGGTGTTCTGCGCCGCTTCGACGATCTTGCCGAAGAGTGACGTCGATACGTAGGGCGGGCGGGCCGTGTCGAGTTCCTCGACCGCGATCTCCCAGGAGTCGTCCGGGTCGGCGGTGACCGTGAGGCCGCGGTCGGCGGTGCCCAGGGTCTGGTCGCCGTGGGTGTGGGTCACTGTGCCGGACAGGACCTGTCTCTTATACACA
>KL569154.1:33066-40723 GCA_000715635.1 Streptomyces violaceus
CGGTCTCGTACGAGGTGAAGACGTAGGCGTCGGTGGCCGCGTCGCGGAAGAAGTACGTGCCGCTGAAGGGGGTCAGGGTGCGGGCCGCCGCACAGACGCGCAGCGACAGTGCCGTGCCGCGCAGGCGTACGGTGTCCGGCGACTCGTAGGCGAGGTCGACGCGGCCGGCCCCGCTGACGCTGATCCAGCTCAGCAGGCCCGGGGTGGCCTCCACCCGGGTCCCGGCACGCTCGCCCGTCGCCCGGTCGAGCGGCGTCAGGCTCAGGACGGCGTGCATGCCGTTCTGGTGCGAGACGAGGTGGAGGTCTTCGGCGTACGTCTTCTCCGCCACCACGGGGGAGATGTCGAACCAGGACCCGTACGTGCTGAACGGGATGTCCTGGACGGAGAAGGCCGGGCCGGAGCGGTCGGCGGTCATGAAGGGGCACTCGTTTCTCGAGCAGGGATCGTACGGGGGTCGGTCCTTGACCGCACAGGGGCAGTCCTTGGCCACACCGGGTCAGTCCTTGACCGCGCCGGCTGTCACGCCGGCGGCGACATAGCGCTGGGCCAGGACGAGGATGACCGCGGCCGGCAGCGAGGCCACGACGGCGGTCGCCATGATGGCGTTCCACTCCTGGTTGTTGTTGCCGATGTAGTGGTAGATGCCGAGGGTGATCGGCTCCCGCGCGCCGCCGTTGACCAGGGTGCTCGCGAAGACGAAGTCGGACCAGGACCACAGGAACGCGAACAGCGACACGGTGACGACGGCGTTGCGGCTCATCGGCAGGACGATCGACCGGAAGGTGCGCCAGGGTCCCGCACCGTCCGTCCGCGCCGCCTGGAGCAGTTCGTCGGGGATGCCGGACATGAAAGCGGTGAAGATGAGTACCGCGAAGGGGACGGCCAGGGTGGAGTCGGCGACGATCAGGCCGGGGACGGACTGGAGCAGGCCGAGCTGGAGGTAGATGGCGTAGAAGCCCATCGCCATGATGATGCCGGGGATCATCTGGGCGGCGAGCAGGACGAAGTTGAGGATGCCGCCGCCGCGTGGGCGCAGCTTGGCCAGCGCGTAGCCGGCGGGGGCGGACAGGGCCACGGTCAGGGCGACGGTGCCCAGGCCGATGACGAGGCTCGTGCCGAGATAGGGCAACTGCTCGGCGAGGACGGTGCGGTAGCCGGCCAGGGTGCCGTGCACGGGGAACAGGCCCGGCGGACTCTTGCGCAGGTCCTGGGGACGGGTGAGGGACACGTTCAGCATCCAGTAGACCGGGAAGAGCATGATCCCGGTCAGCAGGACGCCGAGGGCCGTCTTTCCCGCTGTGGTCGCCCCCGTGCGCTTGCCGTTCCGGCTCATGCGAGCGCCTGCTTTCTCTGCACCCGGACGTAGACCAGGCCGAACACCAGGGCTGCCACCACCAGCAGGTTGCCGACGGCCGCGCCCGGGCCGAAGGCGGGCAGCAGATTGCCGAAGCCGAGTTGGTAGGACCAGGTGGCGAAGGTTGTGGACGCTCCGGCCGGGCCGCCCTTGGTCATGATCCAGATGATGTCGAAGACCTTGAGCGTGTAGACCAGCCCGAGCAGCAGGGTGATCGCGGACACCGGGCGCAGCAGCGGGAGGGTGATACTCCAGAACCGCCGCCAGGGGCCCGCCCCGTCGAGGGCGGCGGCCTCGTACAGACCGGCCGGGATGGACTGCAGGCCGCTGTGGAGCACGACCAGGTTGAACGGGATGCCGATCCAGATGTTGGCGATGATCACGGAGGTGAGCGACCAGGACGGCGAGGTCAGCCAGTTCACCGGGTCCAGACCGACGGCGTTCAGGAAGGCGTTGACCACACCGGAGTCGCTGTTGAGCATCCAGGACCAGGTGGAGGCCGACACGATCAGCGGCAGAGCCAGGGCACCAGGAACAGGGCCCGCAGGGTGGCGGAGAGCCGGAAGTGCTGGTTGAAGAAGACCGCGAGTGCCAGGCCGATGACGTACTGGAAGACCAGGCACACGGCGGTGAACACCACGGTGTGGAGCAGGGCGGGTGTGAAGGCCGGGTCGTCGAAGACGGTCCGGTAGTTGTGCAGGCCGGTGAAGGGCGCGTCACCCTGGACGAAGGAGCGGACGGTGTAGTCGCGCAGGCTCAGGTCGACGTTGCGGTAGAGCGGATAGGCGTAGAAGAGGACGAGGTACAGCGTCACGGGGGTGAGGAAGGCCCAGGCGGCCCACTGTCTCGTGTGGATCGTCGGAAGGCCCCGGTCCATGGTCACTCGGCCGCGGACTGGGCGGTGGTGAGCGCGTCCTTCGGTGACTTGGAGCCGCTGAGGGCGGACTGCACGGCCTTCCACAACTGCTCGGAGATCTTGGGGTACTTGGTGCCGAGGTCGTCACTGGTGCGGCCCTTGGCCGACTTGACCGCGTCCACCCATGGCTTGAGGTCGGGGTCGGCCGCCACCTGCTTGT
This sequence comes from Streptomyces violaceus, assembly GCA_000715635.1. Taxonomy (GTDB): domain Bacteria; phylum Actinomycetota; class Actinomycetes; order Streptomycetales; family Streptomycetaceae; genus Streptomyces; species Streptomyces violaceus. Next base: position 35,500 of record KL569154.1, read on the forward strand.
CCTGGACCTCGCTGGTGGGCGCGACGTAGGAGAGGGTGGTGTCGGTGTCGTACAGGTTCTTGGTGCTGGTCAGGCAGGTCGCGAGCTTGCGTGTGGTGGCATAGCGGCCGGTGTCGCCCTGTACCGGGACGGTGACGAACTCGCCGCCCGTCGGGGCCGCGGCACTGCCTCCCTTGGATGCGGGGACGGGCAGGACGCCGAAGTCGAAGCCGGCCTTCTTGGCGGCCGCGAGCTGCCAGGTGCCGTTCTCCGCGAAGGCGTAGTCGCCGGTCGCGAACTCCTGCCAGCTGGTGGTCTGGGTGTTGTTGAGCACCGAGTTGGGGGCGTAGCCCTTGTCCAGCCAGTCCTTCCAGAGGGAGAGCGCGGAGACGGCCGCGGCCGAGTCGACGTCGGTCAGCTCGGCGCCGGAGCCCCAGAACCACGGCAGGAACTGGAAGCTGCCCTCCTCGGTGCCGATCGCGGAGAAGGTGATGCCCTTCTTCCCGGCCCGCTCGACCTTCGCCAGCGCGGCTGTCAGCGACGTCCAGTCCTTGACGGTGGCTATGTCCACCCCGGCTTCCTTGAGGACCTTCTTGTTGTAGTAGAGGGCGAGGGTGTTGGCGCCGATCGGGGTGCCGTAGGTCTTGCCGCCCGACTGGCCGGCCGCGAGCAGGTTGGGGTCGACACCCGAGGTGTCGAGCTTGCTGTCGTCGGTGGTGGTGAGCACGCCGGCCTCGGCCAGGGTCGACACCACCGGGTTGTCGACGATGAGGACGTCCGGGGAGTTGCCCTGCTGGGCGGCGAGCAGCGTCTTGTTGGCCAGGTCGCTGGTGTCGAAGCCGGTCCGCTTGATCTTCACTCCGGCCTCGCTGCCGCAGGCGTCCAGCAGCTTCACCCAGGCGGAGCCCTTGGCGAACTGCGGGTACGGGTCCCAGATCGTGTACGTGCCGTCGTCCGCCGCCTTCGTCCCGGTGCCTGCCGAGCCGGATCCGCAGGCGGTGGCACTGGTGGCGACGGCCAGGGCGGTCAGGGCCGCGGCGGTCAGGCGGCGCCGTCTGGAGGAGCTGTTCATCGCGGGGTCCTTCGTGTCGGGCATGCGGGTGCCGGTGTGGCGGGCATGCGGGTGCCGAGGCATGCGGTGCTGAGGCGGTTCCGGCATGGGGTTGCCGAGGCATGAGGTGCCGAGGCGAGGGCGTAGCCGGGGGAGCGGGCACGCCGGACGGCACCGCCGTCAGGGCGTGTGACGGGATGAGCAGAGGTGGGTGTTGATCAGGGCGTGCCCACGGTGGGCGGGACACCCGCGGGCCCGGTACTGGCCCGCAGGGAGATCGGCGGGGTGAGGAGGTGGTGCCGGGGCGGGGCGCCGGGGTGGTCGAGCCGCTCCACCAGCAGGTCGACGGCGAGCCGGCCCAGGTCGGCCGCGGGTACGTCCGCCGCCGTGAGCTGCGGGGTCACCGTCTCCGCCCAGCGGGCGGCCACGACCCCGGTGACGGAGAAGTCGCGCGGCACATGGCGGCCGGCCTGGGCCAGCCCCCGGTACAGGCCGCCCAGCGCGGCCTCGTTCAGCGTGACCAGGCCGGTGGTGGCCGGGTCGTCGTGCAGGATCCGTTCCACACAGGCCTGGCCCGAGGCGGCGTCGTCCCCGCAGCAGTAGGTGCGGACGGTCAGCCCGCGCTCGGCAGCGGCCTTGGTGAAACCGTCGAGGCCGCGGTGCGCGGACTCGTACCCGGCCCGCAGCAGCTGCTCCGGACGGTTGACGAAGGCGATCCGGCGGTGGCCGAGATCCGCCAGGTGATGGACGCACGCCTCCACGAGCGCGATGTGGTCCAGGCCCACCCACCAACTGCCCTCGGGGCGAGCGGTACGGCCGATGGCGACGGACGGGAAGTCCAGGGCGGCCAGATGGTCGGCCCGGTCGTCCTCCAGCCTGATCTCCATCAGGATGGCGCCGTCGACCCGCCGCTCACCCAGCAGCCGCTGGAAGGAACGGTCGCTGTCCACGCCGCTGGGGGACAGCAGCACGTCGTAGTCGTAGACCGCGGCGGCCTCCACCACGCTGCCGATGAAGTCCAGCTGCATCCCCGTGTAGTGGTTTCCGGCCGGCGGGAAGACCAGGCCGAGGGTGCTGGTCCGCCCGTTGGCCAGGGCGCGGGCACTGGCGCTGGGCCGGTACCCGAGTTCGTCGACGACCTGCTGGATCTTCCGGCGGGTGTCGTCCGACACGGGTCGCTTGCCGCTCAGCGCGTAGGACACGGTGCTCCGCGAGACACCGGCCCGGCGGGCGATCTCACCGATGTTCACGGCAACTCCTTGCTCGAACGTGCTCGAACCGGTTCGACGCTGACCGGTCGTCGTCGAACCGGTTCGCATGGAGGGAACGTAGGAACTGCCCGGACGCCTGTCAACACCCTGACCGAACTTCGCAGGCCGGGCGCGGCAGCCGACAAGATCCCGGTGTCGAAGGGATTGCTGGCCCGAGGTACCGGTGCTAGCTTCCCGAACCGGTTCGACACGGCAATCCCGTTCCTCAGGCCTGCCCTCCCCCTCCCCGAGCCCACCATCGTCACCCACATCGCGTCTCTGCGTGCAGCCCGAGTCGAACCGGTTCGACGATCCCCGACGATTGAGGACGCCATCCATGCCATCCGCTGACAGATTCACGCGGCGCCGGGCCCCGGCCGCCGTGGCGCTGACCCTCGGTGCGGGCCTGCTGGCCGCACCGGTCGCCCCCGCGCACGCGGCGGAGCCGCCCCGGCCCGCCGCCCGTTACACCTTCGACCAGGACGACATGGCCTCCGGAAAGATCGCCGACAGTTCCGGCAACGGCCTGACGGCAGACCTGGTGAACGCCTCCAGCGCCCGGTCCGTCGAGGGCACGGCCGGGGGGAAGGCCCTCGCTCTGCCCGGCGGTGCGGCCGACTCCAGCGGCGCGTACGTCCGCCTGCCTCGCGGCGTGGTCGGCGACGCGGCCGACCTGACGGTCTCCGCGCGCGTGAAGTGGAGCGGCGGCAAGTCGCCCTGGCAGCGGATCTTCGACCTGGGCACCAACACCACGAGGTACCTCTTCAGCACCCCGTACAACGGCAGCGGTCTGCTCCAGACCTCGGTGACCACCGGCGGAGGGGGCGCGGAGGCGCAGGTCCGCGGTTACGCGCCGCTCCCGGCGGACGAGTGGCGGACGGTGACCGTCACCCTCGACACCTCCGCGGGCCGGCTCACCACCTACCTCGACGGCGTGGCGGTCTCCTCCGCCGAGACCGGCATCAAGGCCAAGGACCTGCTGGAGAGTTCGGCCACCGCCGCCGGCTACATCGGCAAGTCCCTCTACCCGGACCCGCTGCTCAAGGGCGCGATCGACGACTTCACCGTGTGGCACGCGGCGCTGAGCGCCGAGCAGGTGGCCGGTACGGTCGGTACCGTGCCGACCGTCCAGGAGCTCTCGAAGACGTCCTTCGAGGTCCGTACCACCACCGGGACCGCCCCGTCCCTCCCGGCCGCCGCCCGCGCCTCCTTCTCCGACGGCTACGACCGCGACATACCGGTCACCTGGGACGCCGTACCGTCCGAGAAGTACGCGAAGCCCGGGACGTTCACCGTCGCCGGGACCGCGGCCGGACGCGCGGTGCGGGCCACCGTCACCGTGGTCCGCGAGGGACAGCTCACCGTCGACCTCGGCTCGGACACCGGCGCGTTCCACGGCGGCGCCTCCGGCACCCTCTACGGCGTGTACGGACCGGACGTGCCCACCAACAACCTCATGGAGGGCATGGGCCTGCGCACGGTCTCCACCAAGGCGCAGGACGGCCCGCAGCACCCCGGTGCCGACGCGCTGGAGGTGGTCAAGCCGCTGGCCGACTCCACCGACGGCGATGTGTACATCTACATGACCGACATCCACCGCGGCTTCCCGTACCAGTGGCCGGGCGACACGCCCGAGGAGAAGCTCAAGCTCTACCGGGAGAAGGTCGCGAACCAGGTCGACCAGGTCCTGAAGCTGCCGAAGCAGTACCAGGACAACGTCGTCTTCGTGCCGTTCAACGAGCCCGAGGGCAACATGTTCGGCACCGGCGAGTGGAGCTACGACAAGGTCAGCTGGCTCGACGATCCCGACGACTTCTTCGCCGCCTGGGACGACTTCCACCGGCTCATCAAGGGCAAGATGCCCGAGGCCCGTATCGCCGGCCCCAACACCAGCGTCCTGTACGACCAGGTGAAGGGCTTCCTCACCCACACCCTGGCGGCCGGCACCCTCCCGGACGTCATCACCTGGCACGAGCTGAGCCACCCGGAGGCGGTGCGCGACAGCGTCGCCAAGTACCGGGCGTGGGAGAAGGAGCTGTTCAAGGGCACCGACAAGGCGGGCACCGAACTGCCCGTCAACATCAACGAGTACGCCTTCAACTACCACACCTCGGTGCCCGGCCAGATGATCCAGTGGGTGTCCGCGATCGAGGAGTCCAAGGTCGACGCCGACATCGCGTACTGGAACATCGACGGCAACCTCTCCGACTCCGCGGTGCAGTCGAACCGCGGCAACGGCCAGTGGTGGCTGCTCAACTCGTACGCCTCGATGAGCGGGCACACGGTGAAGGTGACCCCGCCGTTCCCGGGCGAGAACTACACCATGCAGGGCGTCGCCACCCTCGACGAGAAGCGGAAGCAGGCCCGGCTGCTCTTCGGCGGCTCCACCGGCAAGGGCCACATCACCTTCGCGGGCGTCCCGAAGAAGCTGTTCGGCGACCGAGTGCACGCCTGGGTGAAGGAGATCGAGTGGAGCGGGCAGGTGGGCGACCACTCCGGCCCGAAGCTGCTCGCGGAGCAGAACCTGAAGGTCGCTGACGACGGCACGGTGGTGGTCGACTTCGGCGACGGCGCGCTGCCGAAGCTCAAGGAGTCCTCGGCGTACGAGATCGTCCTCAGCCCGGCCGGGAAGGCGAAGGGCACACAGTCCCCGCCCGTGCGCTGGCAGGGTTCGTACGAGGCGGAGGACGCCGCCCACACCGGGTCCGGCTGGTCGAAGAACGGCCCGGAGGGCTCGCCCCGCGACGTGTCGAAGTTCTACACCTCCGGCGGCTACGACGTGGGCGGTCTGCGCACCGGCTCGGACGTCACGCTGGACTTCACCGTGGACGTGCCCGAGGACGGCACCTACGACCTGAGCGTCTTCGCCAACTCCCTCAACACCTTCGACAAGGTGAAGGAGCAGGGCCCGACCAATGTCTGTCTCTTATACACATCTCTGATG
>KL569154.1:40954-44854 GCA_000715635.1 Streptomyces violaceus
ATGTGTATAAGAGACAGCAAGTGGGTCGTCTGGGACCACACCGACACCAAGGTGAAGCTCACCAAGGGCAAGCACACCCTGACGCTCGCCGCGAAGAGCCTCGACGGCAAGCGCGCCACCCAGGGTGACGCCATCGTCGACCGCCTCACCCTGTCCCTGCCGGACGCCTCGGCCCGCACCCAGGTGTACGAGGGCGAGCTGGCCTGGCCGGCCGGCGGGGCACGGCCCGTCTACGACCTGCCGAAGCAGTCGGGTTCGGGCGCGCTCCGGCTCGCGAAGGGCCAGACGGCCACGTTCTGGGTCTACTCGCCCGCCGACCGCGAGGCCACCCTCAGGGCCGACACCCTCGGCGGCACGGGCGCCCGGCTCGCCGTCAACGGGCACGACGTCCTGCGCCTGGCCGGGAACCGGAGCAGCGTGGCCGTGTCCCTCTCGGGCGGCGTCAACAAGGTGACCGTGACCGGCGGCCAGGCCACGACCCTCCTCGACCGTCTGACGGTCACACCGACCGAGGGCAAGCTGCCCACGCGCACCTACGAGGCCGGCGACGCCAGGCTCGCGGGCTCGGCCACGCTCACCCCGCTCTCCCTGGCCACCGACGGGACGGCGATCACGGGCATCGGCGGCGCCCCCGGCAACGGCAACACCGCGACGTTCACCGTCACGGCCGACCGGGCCGGCCTGTACGCGCTGCGCGTCCGCTACTCCAACCCGGAGCAGTCCGAGGCCACGCACTACAACCCGGACCCGCTCGCCCGCCACGCCGACATCAGCGTCAACGGCGGCGCGCCGCGGCGCGTCGGCTTCCCGCACAGCTTCCACCAGAACAACTTCTGGGAGCTGACCGTCCCGGTGCACCTCAAGAAGGGGAAGAACACGATCGGCTTCCGCTCCGAAGAACTTCCGAACTACGACGGCACCACCTACGCCTCGGACACCTTCCCCGGGGTGCTGCTCCGCTCCCGCTACGCGCCGCTGATCGACCGGATCACCGTCGTGCCGTACGCGCGAGAAGACTGAGCAGACGGAGGGGTGAGGCCGCTCCTGCGGGGGACCCGCTGAGCAGGCGGGGTCGGTGACGCTCCCCCGGGGGACCGGCCCGGCCCAGGTTCCCCCAGTTCAGCCATGTGCTGGGGGAGCCGTCAGGCGAGGCGGCCCTGTTCGCAGACCCGCCGGGCCACCTCGCGGAGCTTGATGTTCTTCTCCTGGGAGAAGCGGCGCAGCACGTCGAAGGCCTCCTTCTCGGTGAGGTGGTGGCTGCCCATGAGGATGCCCATGGCCTCGCCGATGACGTGACGGGTGGCGACGGCCTGCTCCAGCTGGGCGTGACTGCGGGCGCTGGAGAAGGCGACGGCGGCGTGCGAGGCCAGCAGCCAGCCCGCCGTCTCGCTGTCCTCCGTGAAGGCACCCGGGCGGCTGGAGTAGAGATCGAGGGCGCCGAGTTCCTCGTCCTCGGTGTACAGCAGGAAGCCCATCATGCTGCCCACGCCCAGGTCACGGGCCTGCTCGGCGTACGCGGGCCAGCGCGGCTGCTCGTCGGTGAAGTCGGTGATGCGGAAGACCCGCTCCGCCGTGCCGCTGCGGGCCGCGTCGAAGCAGGGGCCCTCCGCCAGGCGCTCCTGCAGCTGGTCGCTCTTGACGACCAGGCCGGAGGTGGGAGCGAGCGTCTCCACCCGTTTGCCGTGCAGGAGGAGGATGCCGGCCGCGTCGCATCCCGCCACGAGCTTCGTGGCCGAGTCGGTGATGTGCTCGAGAGTGGCGTCGACCGACTGCTGAGCGAGCAGGTCCCGTGCCATGGAGGCCATCTGCTGCGCGAACACGCGCCATTCCACAGTGGTTCTCCCTCGGTCGTCGCCTCGGCCTGCTCTCTCTGCCCACGTTGCCACGTTTCCCCGGGCAGAGTCGCCCCGTTGCGTCATCTATCGAGTATCGATAAATTTCCATCGTAGCTCGATCGAAGGAGTGGCGATGGGGAAGCCGGCCGTGGCGACGTTGCGTGGAGTGCTCGTGAAAGAGGTCATCTGATGGCGATCGCCGTCGACATCGACGTGATGCTGGCCAAACGGAAGATGTCCGTGGGCGAGCTCGCGGAACGCGTCGGCATCACCCCCGCCAACCTGGCGGTCCTCAAGAACGGCCGCGCCAAGGCGGTCCGTTTCTCGACACTCGCCGCGCTCTGCGAAGTACTGGAGTGCCAGCCGGGGGACCTGCTGCGCTGGGAGGCGGACGGGGCCGCCGACCCGACAATGTCCTGATGGAGAACATCAGCGTCCGCCCGGCCCGATCCGGCGAACTGGCCTCCGTGGCCGCACTCCGATGGGACTGGCTCGTCGAGAACGGCGGTGAGACCGTCGGCGAACGCGAGGAATTCGTCCGGCACTTCGTCGGCTGGGCCGAGGAGAACGCCGGGTCGCACCGGTGCATGGTGCTCGTGCGTGACGACGTGGTCATCGGCATGGCCTGGCTCGCGGTGGTGCAGCGAGTGCCCACGCCGCGGGCGCCGAGGAGGGCCTCCGGTGATGTCCAGTGCGTGTACGTCGTACCCGAGGCACGGGACGGCGGGCTCGGCGGGCAGCTCATCCAGGCGGTCCTGGACCGGGCCCGGGAGCTCGGGCTGGAGCGGGTGACCGTGCACTCCAGTTCGCGGGCGATTCCCGCGTACGCCCGGCGTGGTTTCCAGGAGTCGCCCCGGCTGCTGCAGGCTCGGGTCGCGAGCGGGTGACTCGTATGATCATGGCGCCAGGTGGAGGATCTGCGGGAGAACGGGGCGGGACTGTGCGGTGCTGGATCCGGACGGGCTGCTGAGGCGTCTTCGACGGTATGGATGTGGAGAAACCGGCCCGCGAGGGTTCCGAGGCGCGGGTCGACCTGCGCAAAAGGGCGCCCGAACCGCCAGCGCCGCCTGTACGTGAGGGCACCGCGCCCGAGGGGTGCCTCTCCGTCGCGATCCGGATTCCTGTGCGGATCGTGGTGCTCGTGCTGGTCGTCCCCGTGCGGATGGTGTGGGACGCGCTCGTCGTGGCCGGGCGGTTCCTGAACGACGTGCTGTTCCGGCCGGTGGGGCGGGCGCTGCTGTGGCTCGGGCGGGCGGTGTTCGTCTGGCCGTTCGTGGGGCTGTGGCGGTACGTCGTCGTGCCGGTGGGCAAGGCCCTCGGGTGGCTCGGGAGCGTACTGGTGGTCATGCCCCTGGTGTGGCTGTACCGGTATGTGCTGACGCCGGCCGGGCACGCGATCGCATGGGCCGCCAAGGGTCTCGGGGCCGCGCTCGGCTGGGTGTACGCCCACCTGCTCACGCCCGTCGGGCGTGCCGTGATGTGGGTGCTCAAGGGGCTCGGCGCCGTGCTCGCCGCGATCGGGATCGGCGTGTACACGGTCCTGGCATGGCTCGCGCGGTACCTCGTCGTCGTACCCGCCCTGTGGCTGTACACCTGGGTGATCGCACCCGTCGGGCGCGCGATCGCCTGGTGCGGCAAGGGGCTGGTGTGGCTGGTGAGCGCGGTCGTCACCGGCATCGGAGCGGGCCTCTACTGGATCACCCGGATCCTGCTCGTCCTGCCCGCGCTCGCCCTCTGGCGCTGGGTTCTCGCCCCCGTCGGAAGGGTCCTCGCCGTCATCGGACGAGAGATCTGGGACGCCCTCGGGCACGCGTGGCGCGTCGCCGGGCACATCTCGCTCGCCGTCGGGCGGTTCCTCGGCACCCTCTTCCGGTGGATCTTCGTCGAGCCGGTGCGGTGGGTGTACCGCAGCGTGCTGACACCGGTCGGACACGTCGTGCGGGACACCGTCCTGCGGCCCGTCGCCGAAGCCGCCCGCAGCGTGGGGCGCGCCACCCGGCAGGCCCTGGCCGCCGCCCGGGAGTCCGTACGGCAGGCGCGTGCCGACTTCCGGCGGAGGCTCTTC
>KL569154.1:45117-45619 GCA_000715635.1 Streptomyces violaceus
GAGATGTGTATAAGAGACAGCCTTCGGGGCGCGAGACACGTACTCTTGGTAGCAGTACGACCGCTCTCACGAAGGACTGAACGACACTGGGCAAGCGACAGCCCGAAGGCCCGCCGCCCGCACCCGCGGTGCAGCGCATCCGACTGCGCTACACCAAGCGCGGCCGCCTCCGGTTCACCAGCCACCGTGACTTCCAGCGCGCCTTCGAGCGTGCGTTGCGCCGTGCCGAGGTGCCGATGGCCTACTCGGCGGGCTTCACACCGCACCCGAAGGTGTCATACGCCAATGCCGCACCCACCGGCACGGGCAGTGAGGCGGAATACCTGGAGATCGCGCTCACCGCACCGCGTGATCCGGAGCAGCTCAGGGCCCTTCTCGACGCGTCGATGCCCACCGGGCTCGACATCGTCGAGGCGGTCGAGGCCCGCACCTCGGGACTCGCCGACCGGCTGACGGCTTCCGTGTGGGAGCTGCGGCTGGACGGTGTGCATCCGGAGGAGGT
>KL569154.1:45817-46181 GCA_000715635.1 Streptomyces violaceus
GGACGGTGTGCATCCGGAGGAGGCCCGCCGCGCGGCGGACACCTTCAAGGCGGCCGAGACCGTCGAGGTCCAGCGCCAAGCCAAGAACGGCGTCCGCACCTTCGACGCCCGCGCCGCCGTCGTGAGCCTGGAGATCCCAGGCCTGACGGAAACGCACAGTTCGCAGGCTGATAGGCCTACCGACCAGCCCTGTGCGATACTGCGGCTGGTTGTTCGGCACGTGACGCCTGCCGTACGACCCGACGACGTCCTGTCCGGTCTCCGCGCCGTGGCCGACCTGGCGCCGCCGGTCCCCGCAGCGGTGACCAGGCTGGCGCAGGGGCTGTTCGATGAAGAGACCGGTCTGTCTCTTATACACATCTCT
>KL569154.1:46409-47235 GCA_000715635.1 Streptomyces violaceus
CTCAACGGCCGAACCGACTGCCGCCGCGACGGCGCCGGCGTAAGGAAGGTTCCGCGAAGGGACGGACGTCGTAGCGCCGCCCTCGGACTCGGGAGCCACCTGGGTCGGGCAGCGTACCGACCAGAAGACTTTCGCCAGGCCGTACGCATTCGGCGTACGGAACCGGCGAGACAGGACACAGAGAGCTCCCGTGCGGCGCCCGCGCCCCGGACGGCGGCGACGCGCACAGCGCGAGCCGCGGACGTCACCGGCATCGCCGGACCAGGCGCGGCGCCCGGGAGCCTGACGGGAGAAAAGCCCGCATGCTCGAACCGACCGAACCCATCGAGGGTTCCGAACAGAACACTCCCAGCGACACCCTGCCGCCCCGCCGGCGGCGGCGTGCCGCGTCCCGCCCGGCGGGTCCCCCCGTCGGCGGCACCTCCGACGCCCCGGTGGAGACCGTCGCGCCGGCCATACCGGCCGCCGATCCCGACGAACTCGCGACCGAGGTCGTAGACGCCGGCGAGGAAGCCGCTGCCGAGACCGCGCAGGCCGCCGAAGCCGTCGAGAGCGCCGAAGAGGCCGCGCCCGCCGCTCGCAAGCGGCGCCGCGCGGTCCGTCGCGCATCCGCACCTGCCGGGACTCCGGAGGCCACGGAGGCCGCCGAGACCGTGGTCCCGGTGACCGCCACCGCTCCGGCCGACTCCGAGGCGTCGGAGCAGGCCGAGGTCTCCACCCCTGCCGCGTCCGCCGCGGTGTCCGAGGACGCCGCTCCCCGGCGTACCCGGCGTCGTGCGACGCGCACGGTGACCTCGCCTGCTGCGGCTCCGGCGGAGACGTCCGA
>KL569154.1:47390-47949 GCA_000715635.1 Streptomyces violaceus
CGTCCGAGGCGGCGCCGGCACCAGCCGCGTCCGATGACTCGGAGCCGGCAGCCACAACCGGTGGGCCTGCCGAAGAGGCCGAGGCCGCCGCATCCGCCGAGGTCTCCGAGGACGCCGCTCCGCGTCGGACCCGTCGCCGTGCCTCGAGGCGGGCGTCCGCGCCCGCCGGGGCGCCGGAAGGCAACGCCGAGGAGGCGAAGGCACCTGTGACCGAGAACCCCGCCGCCGAGCCCGCCCGCGCCACCGAGGCCCCCGCCTCCGAGGCCGCGCCCGCGCCCGAGGCCCCCGCCGAGGCCACCCCTGCCGCGGAACCCGCCGAGGCCGCCGAGGAAGCCGCCCCGCGGCGTCGTCGTCGGGTCGCCCGCAGGGCCGCCGGCGGTTTCGCCGAGCCTGCCCAGACCTCCAAGTCCTCCAGGTCCTCGAAGTCCGCCGCCGCGGCCACTGACACGGCCGCGGGGGAGAGCGAGTCGGCCGCGCGCCCCGCGCGTCCGGCCGTCGCCGTGTTCCAGGCGCCCGTGTTCACCGAGCCCCAGTTCCAGACGCCGGAGCGGGCCGCTGT
>KL569154.1:48162-48397 GCA_000715635.1 Streptomyces violaceus
GCTGCCGCCGCCGAGGCGGCCGTGCCCGAGGAGCCCGAGGAGCCCGAGGAGTCAGCGTCGGCTGAGGCCCCCCGGGAGGAGCAGCCCGGCGGGTCGCGCCGCCGGCGTCGCCGCCGGGGTGCCGGCGACGAGTCCGAGGCCCCGGCCGCCGAGGCCGCTGCCGCGCAGAGCGCCGACGACGAGTCGGAGGACGCCGAGGACTCCGCCGACGGCGATGAGCAGGACGAGTCCGAGG
>KL569154.1:48596-50126 GCA_000715635.1 Streptomyces violaceus
CGCCGGCGCCGTCGCCGCCGTCGCCGTGCCGGTGACAGCGGCACCGAAGCCGAGCCCTCCGGGGACGACCCGGAGCGCACGGTCGTCAAGGTCCGCGAGCCCCGCCCCCCGCGGGAACGGGGTGCGGAGCCGTCCGACGAGGTGCAGTCCATCAAGGGCTCGACCCGTCTGGAGGCCAAGAAGCAGCGCCGCCGCGAAGGCCGCGAGCAGGGCCGCCGGCGCGTCCCGATCATCACCGAGGCCGAGTTCCTGGCCCGGCGCGAGGCCGTCGAGCGCGTGATGGTCGTCCGCCAGCACGGCGACCGTACGCAGATCGGCGTCCTCGAGGACAACGTGCTCGTCGAGCACTACGTCAACAAGGAGCAGTCGACCTCGTACGTCGGCAACGTCTACCTGGGCAAGGTCCAGAACGTGCTGCCGTCGATGGAGGCCGCCTTCATCGACATCGGCAAGGGCCGCAACGCCGTGCTGTACGCCGGTGAGGTCAACTTCGAGGCGCTGGGCATGGCCAACGGGCCGCGGCGCATCGAGTCCGCCCTGAAGTCCGGCCAGTCCGTGCTCGTCCAGGTGACGAAGGACCCCATCGGACACAAGGGCGCCCGTCTGACCAGCCAGGTCTCCCTCCCGGGCCGCTACCTCGTGTACGTCCCCGAGGGCTCCATGACCGGCATCAGCCGCAAGCTGCCCGACACCGAGCGGGCCCGGCTGAAGACCATCCTCAAGAAGATCGTCCCCGAGGACGCGGGCGTCATCGTGCGCACCGCCGCCGAGGGCGCGAGCGAGGACGAGCTGCGCCGGGACGTCGAGCGGCTGCAGGGGCAGTGGGAGGACATCCAGAAGAAGGCCAAGAACGGCGGCAGCTCAAACGCACCGTCGCTGCTGTACGGCGAGCCGGACATGACCGTCCGGGTCGTGCGCGACATCTTCAACGAGGACTTCTCCAAGGTCGTCGTCAGCGGTGACGACGCCTGGTCGACCATCCACGGGTACGTCTCGCATGTCGCCCCCGACCTGGCCGAGCGGCTGTCGAAGTGGACCTCCGAGGTCGACGTCTTCGCCACGTACCGGATCGACGAGCAGCTCGCCAAGGCCCTCGACCGCAAGGTCTGGCTGCCCAGCGGCGGCTCGCTGGTGATCGACCGGACCGAGGCGATGATCGTCGTCGACGTCAACACCGGCAAGTTCACCGGTCAGGGCGGCAACCTCGAGGAGACCGTCACCAGGAACAACCTGGAGGCGGCCGAGGAGATCGTGCGCCAGCTGCGGCTGCGCGACCTCGGCGGCATCATCGTCATCGACTTCATCGACATGGTGCTGGAGTCCAACCGGGACCTGGTGCTGCGGCGCCTGCTGGAGTGCCTGGGCAGGGACCGGACCAAGCACCAGGTGGCGGAGGTGACCTCGCTGGGGCTCGTGCAGATGACCCGCAAGCGGGTCGGGCAGGGGCTGCTGGAGTCCTTCTCCGAGAACTGCGTCCACTGCAACGGCCGCGGTGTCATCGTGCACATGGAGCAGCCGACGGCCGTCGGT
>KL569154.1:50340-50630 GCA_000715635.1 Streptomyces violaceus
CGCAAGAAGCGCGCGCGTGCCGGTGCCGCCGAGCAGCCGCACGTGCACGAGGCGGCCGCCGTCGAGACCGCCGAGCAGGAGGCGGAGACCGAGGCGGAGGTCGGTGCCGAGATCGCCGAGCCGATCGCCCTGCCCGAGCCGTCCTTCGAGCCCGACGAGGAGCTGTTCAGCAGCGCCGCCGAGGCGGAGGCCGCGGCCTCGCGTGGGCGTACCCGGCGCCGGGCGAGCCGGCGGGCATCCGCTCCGGCGGGTTCGCCTCGCGGTGAAGCGGCGGAGCCGCAGGCCAGGAA
>KL569154.1:50919-51060 GCA_000715635.1 Streptomyces violaceus
GGAAGGGCAGGAACAAGGCCGAGCAGGCCGAGGCCGAGGTGCCGACGGCTCAGGACGTGACCGTCGCCGAGGAGGTCGCCCGTCCGGTGCAGCCGGAGCCGGCCGCCGAGGCGCACGCCGAGCCGATGGCCGTCGAGGACC
>KL569154.1:51378-51565 GCA_000715635.1 Streptomyces violaceus
GGCCGTCGGCGGGCGACGCGCAAGGTGTCCGCGCCGGCCGGTTCTCCGGCGGGGGCGGAGGCGACCGTGGTGACGGTTGCCGAGACCGCACCCGCCGCGCCCGAGGCCACGGAGGCGCCCGAGCAGGACGGACAGCCCGAGCCGGCTGCCGAGGCGCCCGCCGAGAGCGCCGCCCCGGCCCGCCCAC
>KL569154.1:51797-54740 GCA_000715635.1 Streptomyces violaceus
CCACGGCGCCGTGCGGTGCGCAAGCCCACCGCGTCCACCGCGTCCGAGGAGACGGCCGTCGTGGTCGTGTCGTCGGCCGCCGAGGAGCCGTCGGACGCCGGAGCCCCGGCAGCCGAGGGGGCCGCGGAGACCGCCGAGGCCGCCGAGGAGCCGGCTCCGGCCAAGAAGACGGCCCGCAAGACGGCCAAGAAGGCCACGGCGAAGAAGGCCGCCACCAAGAAGACCGCGGCGAAGAAGACCGCGGCCAAGAAGACGACGGCCAAGAAGGCGGCGACCACCAAGACCGCCGCGAAGAAGACCACGTCGAAGAAGACCGTGGCGGCGGAGCAGTCCGTGTCCTCCGCGGCCTCCGTCTCCGCCTCCACCGACGAGGGCTGACATCCCGCCCCTGTGCGACCGGCGTGACCGGTCGCACAGGCGGCGGACCGGCCTCGGTTTGACCCCCTTGGCCGGGGCCCCGTAACCTTGACCGTCGGCGTGTCGACTGACACGTCACATCCCCGTAAACCTCACCCTCCGGGCGCCCGGCGCCTAGGAGAGGCTGCTCGCTGAGTCGGGCGGCTGGCCTGCGGGGGTGCCGTTTCCCGAGCGAGAGAGAGTTCCGCGTGTACGCCATCGTGCGCAGCGGTGGTCGCCAGCACAAGGTTGCTGTCGGCGACATCGTTGAGGTTGACAAGATTTCCACTGCCCAGGTTGGCGACACGGTCGAGCTCTCGACCCTGCTCGTTGTCGACGGCGACTCCGTGACCAGCGACCCGTGGGTGCTGGCCGGCATCAAGGTCCAGGCCGAGGTCGTGGACCACCACAAGGGCGTCAAGATCGACATCCTTCGCTACAAGAACAAGACCGGCTACCGCCGTCGTCAGGGCCACCGCCAGCAGTACACGGCGATCAAGGTCACTGAGATCCCCGCGGCTGCGAAGTAAGGGACTGAGGAGAAATGGCACACAAGAAGGGCGCATCGTCCACTCGGAACGGTCGCGACTCCAATGCCCAGCGGCTCGGCGTGAAGCGCTTCGGCGGTCAGGTCGTCAACGCGGGTGAGATCCTGGTCCGTCAGCGTGGCACCCACTTCCACCCGGGCTCCGGCGTCGGCCGTGGCGGCGACGACACGCTGTTCGCTCTGGCCGCCGGTTCGGTGCAGTTCGGCACCCACCGTGGCCGCAAGGTCGTGAACATCGTTCCGGTCGCCTGACCGGAAGCTTTCGCGAGGCGGACCTCACTTCCCTCACGGGAAGCGGGTCCGCCTTTCGCGTGTTGGGAAGAGAACAACCCCGTACAACCCGTACGGATACGTACGCACAATGGAGGCACACACCATGACCACCTTCGTGGACCGCGTCGAGCTGCATGTCGCCGCGGGTAACGGAGGCCACGGCTGTGCCTCCGTCCACCGCGAGAAGTTCAAGCCGCTGGGCGGACCGGACGGCGGCAACGGCGGACGCGGCGGGGACGTGATCCTCACCGTCGACCAGTCCATCACCACGCTTCTCGACTACCACCACTCCCCGCACCGCAAGGCCACCAACGGCAAGCCCGGCGAGGGCGGCAACCGCTCCGGCAAGGACGGGCAGGACCTGGTGCTGGCGGTGCCGGACGGCACGGTGGTACTGGACAAGGCGGGCAACGTCCTCGCCGACCTGGTCGGGCACGGCACGTCCTTCGTCGCCGCGCAGGGCGGCCGGGGCGGGCTCGGCAACGCGGCGCTGGCCTCCGCGCGGCGCAAGGCGCCCGGCTTCGCGCTGCTCGGCGAGCCGGGGGACCTGCGGGACGTCGTCCTGGAGCTGAAGACGGTCGCCGACGTGGCGCTCGTCGGGTATCCGAGCGCCGGCAAGTCGTCCCTGATCTCGGTGCTGAGCGCCGCCAGGCCGAAGATCGCCGACTACCCCTTCACCACGCTCGTGCCGAACCTCGGTGTCGTCACGGCCGGTTCGACCGTGTACACGATCGCCGACGTGCCCGGGCTGATCCCCGGGGCCAGCCAGGGCAAGGGCCTGGGCCTGGAGTTCCTGCGGCACGTGGAGCGGTGCAGTGTGCTCGTGCACGTCCTGGACACCGCCACGCTGGAGTCGGACCGCGACCCGGCCTCCGACCTCGACATCATCGAGGAGGAGCTGCGGCAGTACGGCGGGCTGGACAACCGCCCGCGGATCGTCGTCCTGAACAAGACCGACGTACCGGACGGCAAGGACCTGGCCGAAATGGTGCGGCCCGACCTGGAAGCGCGCGGGTACCGCGTGTTCGAGGTGTCGGCCGTGGCGCACCTGGGGCTGAAGGAGCTGTCGTTCGCACTCGCGGAGCTCGTGGCCAAGGGCCGGGCGGCGAAGCCGAAGGAAGAGGCCACCCGGATCGTGATCCGGCCCAAGGCCGTGGACGACACGGGCTTCACCGTGACCCGCGAGGACGACGGCCTGTTCCGGGTGCGCGGTGAGAAGCCCGAGCGGTGGGTGCGGCAGACCGACTTCAACAACGACGAGGCCGTCGGGTACCTGGCGGACCGGCTCAACCGGCTCGGTGTCGAGGAGGCACTGGTGAAGGCGGGCGCCCGGGGCGGCGACGGCGTCGCCATCGGGCCCGAGGACAACGCGGTCGTCTTCGACTGGGAGCCGTCCCTGACGGCCGGGGCGGAGATGCTCGGCCGACGGGGTGAGGACCACCGGTTCGAGGGCGAGCGCCCGGCCGCGCAGCGCCGTAAGGACCGGCAGGCCGAGCGCGACGAGGCGCAGCAGGAGTTCGACGACTTCGAGCCGTTCTGAGTTAACAAAGAGCAAATTTGCGACCGATTTTGTGCAACCAAGTCGCTCGTCAGTGAGTCGTACAGGGCAGTGCGGATGAGGATCTTGTTCCTCGTCGCGCAGTAACTGCCCATGCGATCAACGGAGTTGACGTACGTGCCCCAGTCCACGAGCAAGCGCGGGATCGGCCGAGGCATCGGAGTCGCGG
>KL569154.1:55009-60505 GCA_000715635.1 Streptomyces violaceus
GGCCGCCCAGGCCGCCGGGGCGGCCGACGCCACCCCGGCCTCCTCCTCGAAGCTCCACGACGACTTCAACGGCGACGGCTACGCCGATCTCGCCATGGCCGCCCCGACCGCGACCGTCGGCGGCAAGAAGGGAGCCGGCTACGTCGCTGTGGTCTACGGCTCGGCGAACGGGCTGAACACGACGAAGAGGCAGGTGTTCAGCCAGAACACGGCCGGCGTGCCCGGCAGTGCCGAGACGGACGACGCGTTCGGCAGCGCGCTCTCCACCGCCGACCTCGACCGCGACGGGTACGCGGACCTGGTGGTGGGCGTGGGAAGCGAGGACACGGCCGACGGCGGTGAGGAGTCCGGGCTGGTCGAGGTCCTGTGGGGCGGTGCGAAGGGCCTGTCCGGCGGGGCCGTCCTGGCCACCGGGAAGGCGTACGACTGGCTCGGCGCCCAGGGGCGCCTGACCGTCGGGGACATCGACGGCGGCGGCGCCGAGGACCTGGTGACCGTGGAGAACCAGTTCAATCTGCGCGTGCTGAAAGGCCCGTTCGCCCGGGACGGCTCCACGGCCAACGGCGAGCAGCTCGTGACGGACGAGTTCGACAGCCGCTACCTCGACCTGGCCACCGGCGACGTCAACGGCGACGGTGTCACGGACGTGGCAGCCACCCAGCACGACGGCGACGAGTTCGACGCCCGCCGGGTCGTGTACTGGCTGGGCACCGAGCAGGGACTCACGCCGTACACCACCGTGCGGGGCGCCGACGGCTACCGGCTCCAGGGCGGCGAGAGTCTCGACATCGGGGACGTCGACCAGGACGGCGTCGACGACATCGTGGTCGGCCGGGCCGTCACCGGGTACGACAGCGACCTCGACACCCCCGCCGCGAAGGGCGGCCGGGTCACCTGGATCCCGGGCACCTCGGACGGGCCGGACGGCACCAAGGCCACACACCTCAACCAGGACAGCCCTGGCGTGCCCGGCAGCGCCGAGGCGGGCGACGGCTTCGGGACCGATGTCCGGGTCGCCGACGTCAACGGCGACGGATACCCGGACGTGGCGACCGGGCTGCCCGGTGAAAACCTGGGCAGTGTGGCCGACGCGGGCGCGGTCGTCGTGCTGCGCGGCAGCGCGAAGGGGCTCACCGGCACCGGCGCCCAGGTGGTCACGCAGAACACGCCCAACGTGCCGGGCGCCGCCGAGAAGGGCGACGCCTTCGGCAAGGCCGTTCACCTCGCCGACGCCAACCACGACGGCCTGGCCGACCTGGCCGCCGGCGCGCCGGGGGAGAACGGCAACGCCGGGTCCGTCTGGTACTTCAGGTCCGGCCCGACGACCGTCGTGAGCCCGAACGGCACGACGACCTTCGGCAACACGCTCCTCGGCACCACCCCCACGGACGCTCGGCTCGGTAGCGTTTTCGCCGACTGATCATCCGTCAGACCCGTCCCGGCAACGGCTTGTTCCGGTGCTGGCGGCGGGTCTCTTTTTGTCTGCTTAGTTGTCATGTACGTGAACCCCGGCGTTCAGCGGGCGGACCGCCCGCGAGCGTGAAGCTTCCCAGTGTCCAAGTGGCCAGCGAGGTAAGGGAGTCAGCCGATGACAGCAGGATCGCCCGATCGACGACGCTTTCTGACCGCCGGCGCCGCGGTGCTCGGTGCCGCCGCCTCCGCCCAGCTCTGGCTTCCGGCCGCCGCCCGCGCGGCCGAGACGCCGCTGCCCGACGGTGTGTTCAGCCTCGGCGTCTCCTCAGGTGACCCGCTGCCGGACGGCGTCGTGCTGTGGACCAGGCTCGCCCCCGACCCGCTGAACGGCGGCGGCATGCCCGACCGGGTGGTGCCGGTGGAGTGGCAGGTCGCGGAGGACCACCGGTTCAGAAAGCTCGTCCGCCGGGGCACCGCCCAAGCCCGGCCCGAGTACGGGCACAGCGTTCACGTGGACGTACGCGGGCTGCGCGCGGACCGTACGTACTGGTACCGCTTCCGCACCAGCGGGCAGCTCTCGCCCGTCGGCCGCACCCGCACCGCGCCCCACCCCTACAGCCCCGGTGGCTCCCTGCGAGTAGCGCTGGCCTCCTGCCAGAACTGGCAGCACGGCTATTTCACGCCATACGCAGACATGCTGGATCAGGACCCCGACGTCGTGGTGTTCGTCGGCGACTACATCTACGAGTCCACGCCGTCGGCGACGGGCGTACGACGGCACGAGGGGACCGGCGAGCCGTTCAGCCTCGCCCAGTACCGCAACCGGTACGCCCAGTACCGCACCGACCCGGACCTCGCGGCGATGCACGCGAACGCGCCCTTCGTGGTGAGCTTCGACGACCACGAGGTGGACAACGACTTCGCGGGCGAGATCCCGCAGGACCCGGACAAGCAGTCGCATGACGCGTTCGTGGCCAGGCTGACGGCGGCCTACCAGGCGTTCTACGAGCACATGCCGGTCCGTGCCACCGCCGTCCCGAACGGCCCGCACATCCGGATGCACCGCCGCCTGGAGTTCGGCCGTCTGGCCCGGCTCAACGTCCTGGACACCCGGCAGTACCGCAGCGACCAGGCCAAGAGCCAGGCCGGTGCCCAGGACCCGTCGCTGACCATGCTGGGCGCGGGGCAGAAGCAGTGGCTGCTGAACGGGCTGCAGGACTCGCCGGCCCGCTGGAACCTGATCGCCTCGCAGATCATGATGGCCGAGACGGACCTCCAGGTCGGCGAGGGCAAGCTCTGGTTCTACGACGCCTGGGACGGCTACCAGGCCGAACGCAACCGGTTCCTCCAGGAGTTCAAGCAGGTCCGCAACCCGGTCGTGCTCTCCGGCGACCGGCACCTGACGATGATCAGCGACCTCAAGGAGGACTATGCCGACCCGGACTCCGCGGTCGTCGGCGCCGAGTTCGTCGGCACCTCCATCTCCAGCAACGGCGACCAGGACCAGGCGGCCTTCCGCCGGGAGTGGGACCCGCGGCGCCCGGACAATCCGCACTGGAAGCTGCTCGACGCGCACCGCGGCTACCACCTCTTCGACGTCCGCCGTGACGGCATCGACGCGCAGGTGAGGGTGGTCGACACCGTACGGCAGCCGACCTCGACACCGAGCACGGTGGCGAAGCTGCGGGTGGAGGCGGGCCGGCCGGGCGTCGAGGTGGTCTGACCCCTTTCCGTACGATGCGGCCCGGGACTCGACGAGTCCCGGGCCGCATCGCGTGCGTTCCGCACCCGGCGAATCGCTCTCTTGCTCCGACCGAGACCGAAATGCTGCGCAATCTTTACCGCGAATTCCGCGGCAATGGGCGGCTGAGTGAGCGGTATTCAGGACGTGCCCGCGACGACGCGGCGACGCTTATGAAGAACGCGTGCCGTCCCATGCCCGGGAAGGTGAAGGCCGGCCCGCGGTCACCGGCCCGTGACGACTGACACGGTGATCGGGCGCCACGCGACACCACCAAGGCGCGTACCGTGCACCAGACATCGTCCCAGACATCGTCCGAGGAACTGGTGAAGGCCACCGGCCGCCGCTGTCACACGCGGCTCCGACGTCGCTGTGCTTCTGTGGAGTTACTCACAGCGCATTTCGAGGGCCTTCACGGAGTCGTCTCACCAATCACCCGCACTCCCAGGTGAATGACAGGTTGCGCGCACATATGTGGCGAAGGTCGCTCACCTTGCACTGCGGTAACCACAAGTGGGACCATTTCCAAGTTCCCTGTTGCCCCGAGGTAGGTCACCTGTGTCCCAGCACATAGCCAAGCCCCGTACCACCGCAGTGATCCTGGCTGGTGGTACCGGTCAGCGCGTGGGTCTGTCGATCCCCAAGCAGCTGCTGAAGATCGCCGGCAAGGCAGTCATCGAGCACACGCTGACCACCTTCGAGAACGCCGACTCGATCGACGACGTCATCGTGCTGATGGCGCAGGGCTACGTGCCCGACGTCGAGAAGATCGTGGCGAAGGCCGGATTCAAGAAGGTCTCGAAGGTCATCGAGGGCGGCTCCACGCGGAACGAGACCACCGAGCGCGCCATCGCCGCGCTGGGCGAGGGCCTGGCCGAGGGCGAGGACGCCAACGTCCTCTTCCACGACGCCGTGCGCCCCCTGCTGTCGCAGCGCGTCATCGACGACTGCGTCGTCGCGCTGGAGCGCTTCCAGGCCGTCGACGTGGCCATCCCGTCCGCGGACACCATCATCGTCACGCGCACGCACGGCGACGACGGCGAGTTCATCACCGAGATCCCGGACCGCTCCCGGCTGCGCCGCGGCCAGACCCCGCAGGCCTTCAAGCTGTCCACGATCAAGCGTGCCTACGAGGTCGCCTCCAACGACCCCAACTTCCAGGCCACCGATGACTGCTCCGTCGTGCTCAAGTACCTGCCGGACGTGCCGATCCACGTCGTCGCGGGTGACGAGTACAACATGAAGGTCACGCAGCCCGTCGACGTCTTCCTCGCCGACAAGCTCTTCCAGCTCGCCTCGACCGCCGCACCGGAGCAGGTCTCCGAGGAGGCCTACCGCGAGCTCCTCACCGGCAAGACGATGGTCGTCTTCGGCGGCTCCTACGGCATCGGCAAGGACATCGGCGAGCTCGCCGAGTCCTACGGCGCCAAGGTCTACGCGCTGGGCCGCTCCACCACCGGCACCCACGTGGAGAACCCGGAGGAGGTCGACGACGCCCTGTCCAAGGCGTACGCCGAGACCGGCCGCATCGACTACGTGGTCAACACCGCCGGCGTGCTGCGCATCGGCAAGCTCGCCGAGACCGACAACGCCACCATCGAGGAGGCGCTGAAGGTCAACTACCTGGCCCCGGTGCAGATCGCCCGGTCGTCGTACAAGTACCTCTCCGAGACCAAGGGCCAGCTGCTGCTGTACACCTCCAGCAGCTACACCCGCGGTCGCGCCGAGTACAGCCTGTACTCCTCGACCAAGGCCGCGATGGTGAACCTGACCCAGGCCCTCTCCGACGAGTGGGCCGGCGACGGCGTCCGCGTCAACTGCATCAACCCCGAGCGCACCGCCACCCCCATGCGCACCAAGGCTTTCGGCCAGGAGCCCTCGGGTTCCCTGCTGTCCTCCGAGGCCGTGGCCCGCACCTCGCTCGACGTGCTGCTGTCGGAGCTGACCGGCCACGTCATCGACGTCCGCCAGCAGGACCCGACGGCCGGCGCGGCCCGGGCGTCCGGCTTCGAGCAGGCGCTCGCCACGGTTCTGGACCGGCAGGACGGCGTGTAATAATTGGCGCCAAATAGACCCCGGTAATTCAGGCCTCTGCGCTCTCCCGTTAACGAAGTTCGTCAACGGGAGTGTTCGCAGGGGCCTGAATCCATACCGTCCCGCGAATATTCACAGACCAGCCGCAATTCCGAACCAGACCGGCACACCCCTCCCAAGAGCAGGTTTCTCCGTGATATCCACCGCTATTCGCGTCGCCCGGGTGGGCAGTGCGGCCCAGCTGGCCGCGGCGGTCCTCATGATGGCGGGCTACCCCGCCCTCATGCTGGCCGCGCTCGTCCCGAGCG
>KL569154.1:60742-62624 GCA_000715635.1 Streptomyces violaceus
CCGTGACGTACCTGGCGGACCACTATCTGCACCGCAAGGGCAGCTACCTGATCAACCGCCTCAGCAAGGTGCGGGCCGGCCTGTCGATCCGCTTCCTGATCAGGCAGCTGCTCCTCGTCCTGCTGCTGGCCCGGCTGTCCCTCGCGGACAACCTGATCTACTACGGGGCGATCGCCTGCTTCATCGCCTTCTACGGTCTTCAGGCCCCGCACGGCGCGCTGGTTCAGCTGATCCGCAACCGCCGCCGCATGCCGGTCGCCACCCGCAACGTCGACCTGAAGTCGCGCATCCGCATCCCGGACGCCCCGCCGCGCAAGCTGCTGCACCGCTCCGCCGAGAAGATGCTCCACATCGACCTCTTCGCGGTCGTCGGCATCCTGCTCGCCGCGCAGGTGAAATCCGCCCTCGTCGGCTTCGTCGGCATCGGCGTCACGGTGGCCCTCGGCACGCTGTACGTGCTGGCGCTCGTGCCATACGTGCGCGGCCGGAAGATCCCGCCGAACGCCGAGCGGGTCCTGGCCGCCGTCGACGACTGGCTGGGCGAGTACCAGCCGGAGACGGTCCTGTACTTCTCCGGTTCGAAGGACTCCGCCTACCAGGTCAACATGTGGCTGGACACCATGGAGAAACTGGACTCCAAGCCGCTGATCATCCTGCGTGAGCGGGCCATCCTGAACAACCTGGCGCCCACCACGGTCCCGGTCATCTGCGTGCCCGGAGGGGTGCACCTGATGAACATGGACCTGTCCACGGTGCGTGTCGCGCTCTACGCGGCCAACGTCGGCAAGAACATCCACATGCTGCGCGTGCCCACGATCAAGCACGTCTTCATCGGCCACGGCGACAGCGACAAGCTCGCCAGCGTCAACCCGTACAGCAAGGTCTACGACGAGGTGTGGACGGCGGGCCGCGCGGGCCGCGACCGCTACGCCATCGCCGACGTCGGTGTCCGCGACGACGACATCGTCGAGGTCGGCCGCCCGCAGCTCGCCCCGATCCAGACCTGGCAGGGCGTGCCCGAGGGCCGGATCCCGACCGTGCTCTACGCCCCCACCTGGGAGGGCTGGGACGGCAACCCGGGCAACACCTCGGTCGTGCTGGCCGGCGAGAACATCGTGGAGCAGCTCGTGCAGGCCGACCCGCCGGTCCGCGTCCTGTACAAGCCGCACCCGTTCACCGGCAACGTCAGCAAGGAGGCCGGCGCCGCCCACCGGCGCATCACCGCCCTGGTCCGCAAGGCCGCCGCCGAGCGCGCCATCGACACGCGCTTCGTCGCCGACACGGCCGTTCAGGCCGACGCCAAGGCCGAGCTGGCCCGTATCGAGGCCCGGCTCGCGCAGCTGTCCGGCTCCGGCGGCGAGCGGCGCGACGAGGCCGAGGCCACCCGTGACGGGCTGGTCGACGTCGCCCGGCACGAGGAGGTCGCCCGGCTGCGCGCCGAGTGGAACGACGCATACTGGCGTTCCTTCCCCGCCTGGGAGCACCGGGTCATCACGGGCGCCGACCCGCGGCTGTACGACTGCTTCAACGTCTCCGACGCGATGGTCTCCGACATCTCCAGCGTGGTGTCCGACTTCATCGCGAGCGGCAAGCCGTACGCGGTCACGGACTCCGCCGAGGTGGGCGTCGAGGAGTTCAAGCGGAACAACACGGCGGTGCGCGCCGCGGTGATCCTGTCCAACAGCGCGGCCGAGCTGGGCGAGTTGCTCGGCGCCGTCCGTGACCAGGCCGCCGATCCGCTGGCCGAGGACCGCAAGGAGCTCAAGCGGTACCTGCTGGGCCCGGACGAGCCGACCTCACTCGTCCAGTTCAACACCGCCGTCGCGAATCTCGCGCTCAAGGCCTGTCTCTTATACACATCTCTGATGGCGCGAGGGAGGCG
>KL569154.1:62853-65609 GCA_000715635.1 Streptomyces violaceus
CCCCCGAGGAGCGCCTTCCTCGGGGGCCGAGCCCTTTCATGTGCCCGTTTCCTGTCGATTCATTGTGTGACGTGTCCCACTAACACGTGTGTGTGAGGCAACCGCTTGCCTCGATCATCCGTCTACCAAGTAGCGAATGAGGCGATACGGGGGGAATATCCCATTGACTAGGGGGAAACGTGACCGTTGCGCAGCCTGATGTGAGTGTGATCATCGGGGCGTACGAAGCGATGCCGTATCTGATCGAGTGCCTCTCGTCCGTCGAGGCACAGACCATCGATCCAGAGCGCGTCGAGGTCATCGCGGTGGACGACGGATCGACGGACGGGACGGGGGAGTACCTGGAGGAGTTCGCCGAGCGCGCTCCCATGCAGGTCCTGGTGATCCGGCAGGAGAACTCCGGCGGCCCCAGCGGCCCGCGCAACGTCGGCCTGTCCAAGGCGACCGGGCGTTACGTCTTCTTCCTCGACGCCGACGACCGGCTGGGCCCCGAGGCCCTGGAGCGGATGGTCGGCATGGCCGACCGCGCGGGCACGGACGTCGTCCTCGGCAAGGTCGAGGGCGTCAACCGCTCGGCGCCGAAGTCCATGTGGGGCAAGACGGTGGAGCGGACCGACGTCTTCTCCTCCAACATCAAGTTCACGCTCAGCGCGCAGAAGCTGTTCCGCCGCGAGCTGCTGGACCGGCACGGCATGCGGTTCGACGAGTCGCTGTTCACCGGCGAGGACGCGCTGTTCACCATGGAGGCCTACCTCCGGGCGAACGGCGTCTCCGTGGTCGCCGACCACACCTGCTACTACCTGGTCGGCCGTGACGACGGCAAACACGTGACGAAGAGCGGCAGTTACGCGCTGCGGTTCGACTCGGCGCGGGCCCTGATGAACCTCATCGCCGAGCACGTCCCCGCGGGCGGCCGGCGAGACCAGCTGATGGTCCGGCCCTTAACCGTCACGCTGCTGCCGCAGTTCGGGCCCAAGTACCTCACGGACAGCGAGGAGGTCCGCCGCCACAAGTTCGAGCTGGCCAAGCCCCTGCTGGACGCCCACTGGACCGAGGGCGCCGCCCAGCGCCTCAGGGTCCACGAGCGGCTGCGTCTGCACCTGGTCGCCGAGCAGCGTCCCGAACTCCTCATCGAGGTCGTGAAGTTCGTCAAGGCCAAGAAGCAGGCGGCGGCTCTCCTGGAGAGGAAGGGCCGCCGCGTCTATCTGGCCTACCCGCACTTCCGTGACCGGGCCGCTGGCATCCCCGACTCGGTGTACCTCGCCGAGCCGCGCGAGGCCCGCGCCTTCCCGGGCTACCGCGAGGGCGGCACCCACACCTTCGTACGCCGGGCGGTACGCAAGGCGCGGCGGGTGCTGACGTCGCGTGAGGTGCGGTCGGCGGCGTGAACGCGGGCGCGGGGGCCGGCTTTCGCACGGCCCCCGCGTTCGTCCTGCCTGTACCGCCGCTCAGCGCGGTGCGGTTGCTCAGCGCGGTGCGGCCGGGAGCGCCGTATCCGTGCGCTGGCCGGGCAGTTCCGCGGCAGGCCGCTCCGCCGTCAGCCGTTCCGCCAACCGTGCCCGGTGTTCCCGGGCCGTCTCGCACAGCTCCCGTACGGCCGTGTTGAAACGCTCCTGCGACGGCGGCTCGGCCGGACCCAGCAGACGCAGCTTCAACGCGGCGCGTGCCTCGGCCAGTTCGTCCTTCTCCGGGTGCCGTACCGCCTCCAGCAGGGCCGGCACCCCGTCGGCGTCCGGCGTCAGCACCGTCGCCGCCGCCACCGTCGGGAACGCCGTACGGAACGCGTCCTCGCTCAGCCCGCTGGTGTTCGCCACCGCGTGCGGCTTCTCGCTCGCCAGGAAGTCGCTGATCACGCTGGACACATCACTGACCAGCAGGTCGGCCACATCGAAGCAGGAGTACAGCGCGGGCCGGACGTCCGTGATGATCTGGTGCTCGCCCTCCGGCAGCGAGGCCCAGTACGCCTCCTCCCAGGCCGCCGTCGCCCGTGCCACCGCCTCGGCCCGGCCCGGCTCCGGCGCCGACTGCACCCGCATGCGCTCCACCGTGTCGGCCCCGGCGCGGAAGTCGGCCGTGGTGAGGCGGTCCAGCTCCTTGGTGAGACGGTCGAGTTCGGCGGCACCCGAGGGGCGTGCCCCGGTCCGCTCCCGGTTCGCCGCCCGGATCAGCTCCCGGATCCGCAGATCGGCCGCGCCCGCGCGCGGGTCCACCGACCCCGTCAGCGGATGCGGCTTGTACAGCACCCGCACGCCCGGGTCGGCGAGCAGCGCCCGCACCAGGTTCTCGCCGGCCGCGATCACCGAGGTGTTGCCGGGGTTGCCGTCCCAGCCCTCCCAGGTCGGCGCGTACAGGACGGTCGTCCACGCACCGGTCGGCGGGCCCGCGTACGGCCGTACGGCGTCCAGCTGCGGGCGGCCGGTCTCCACCACGTCCTTGTCCTCGACTCCGACCTCGGCCAGCGCGTACCGCTCGCGCGCGGCGGGCCCGGCCACCCACACCTCGTCGTAGGCCTTCGCGTACGGGTTGCACGAGGACAGCTTGTCGCTCTCGCCGTGGTTGACGAAGGTGTGCTTGATCGTGGGGATGCGCAGCACCTGGGAGGTCTTGCCGGAGTTCGACGGGTGGACGAGGACCTGCAGCGTGGAGTGCTCCAGCCGCATCAGCGTCGACACCTTCGGCAGGCAGACGATCGGGATGTCCGTCGCCGCGATCTTCTGCACCATGAACCGCTCGCGCAGCACGATGACCGGCCTGCC
>KL569154.1:65874-66071 GCA_000715635.1 Streptomyces violaceus
GCCACATGTTCGCCTGGTAGGCCGAGGCGGCGCCGCCGGAGAAGTACAGGCCGACGGTCGGCCGGTACGCGGCCAGCCACGCGTCGAACCACTCGAGCACCTCCTGCTCACCGGCCGGGCGGCGGCCCGGCAGCAGCCGGAGCAGCAGCGCGCCGAGGCCGGTCAGCGCGAGGGCGAGGGAGAGCGCGATGCCCGCC
>KL569154.1:66330-67243 GCA_000715635.1 Streptomyces violaceus
TGTGTATAAGAGACAGGCGCAGCAGCACGGCCGGGGCCGGGGAAAGCCGCAGCACCGAGGCGTCGATGTTCCGGGTCACCACCGGCAGGGTGCGGGTGCGGCGCACCAGTACGGAAACCGCCTGGATCGCGCAGTGCAGGACGTAGAAGGCGAGCAGACCGGCCACCAGCGGGGCGTACACCGTCTCCCGGTCCTGCTCGCCGAGCCGCAGCAGGCCCACGACCAGCAGCAGATCGCGCAGGACGTGCCGCACGGTGATGTCCGCGTGCGACTTGGCGAACAGTGACAGCACCCCGCGCTGCCACCGGTACAAGGCGCCCTCGGTGGCCAGGGAGACGGCGGTCGCGGCGAGCAGCAGCGGTACGTGGGGCGCAGCGCCGCCACCGCCTGAGCGGCGAACGCGGCGGCCAGGACGACGGTGACCAGCCCCTTCAGCAGGGCCGGTGGACGGGGAAGAGGTACGGGCACTGCGGTCACTCCAGGAGCGTCGGGTGTCGGCGCAGGTCGGCCGTCCGGGTTAACGCGCGGCGACCTCCTGACGACACGCGCGTGTCGTCAGGGTGTGGGGGCGGCTGCCGTCCCGTGTGCCGTCGGACCGTAGCGGAAGATCGCGTTCCTGTCTTGGGGCGGGACAGAACTGCGCACGACCGTCGTCCGTGACGCGGGCGGCACCGTCCGTAGCGTGGACCGGCGCCGTGTCGCGCCTCGCCGTCCCGTAGATTTCCTGGTGAGGGACCGAATCGACGCGAGGGGCGGACGGGACGTGGCAGGGGCAAGGCAGGCCGTGGGCGAGGCCCGCAGAATCGTCGTCAAGGTCGGTTCCTCCTCGCTGACCACCGCCTCGGGCGGCCTGGACGCGGACCGTGTGGACGCGCTGGTCGACGTGCTCGCCAAGGTGCGCAGTGGCGGGGAG
>KL569154.1:67437-71550 GCA_000715635.1 Streptomyces violaceus
GCCCCAAGGACCTCGCCCGGCAGCAGGCCGCCGCCAGCGTCGGCCAGGGCCTGCTCGTCGCCCGCTACACCGCCTCCTTCGCCCGCTACGGCGTCCGCGTCGGCCAGGTGCTGCTGACCTCCGACGACATGAGCCGCCGCGCCCACCACCGCAACGCCTCGCGCACCCTCGACAAGCTGCTCGCGATGGGCGCCTTCCCGATCGTCAACGAGAACGACACCGTCGCCACGGACGAGATCCGCTTCGGCGACAACGACCGCCTCGCCGCCCTGGTCGCCCACCTCGTCCACGCCGACCTGCTGGTCCTGCTGTCCGACGTGGACGGCGTCTACGACGGCGACCCCGCGAGGCCCGGCACTTCCCGCATCGCCGAGGTGCGCGAGCCGTCCGACCTCGCGCACGTCGAGATCGGCAGCGCGGGCAAGGCCGGCGTCGGCACCGGCGGCATGGTCACCAAGGTCGAGGCCGCCCGGATCGCGGCCGCCGCCGGTGTCCCCGTCGTGCTCACCAGCGCCATCCACGCGGCCGACGCCTTGACCGGCCAGGACACCGGCACCCACTTCCACCCCACCGGCAAGCGCTCCGCCGACCGGCTGCTGTGGCTCCAGCACGCCTCCACCCCGCAGGGCGCGCTGACCCTGGACGACGGTGCCGTCCAGGCCGTCGTGGACCGCCGCAAGTCCCTGCTGCCGGCGGGGATCGCCTCCGTCGAGGGCGAGTTCAGCGCCGGCGACCCGGTCGAGCTGCGGGACGGCACGGGACGGGCGGTGGCCCGCGGGCTCGTCAATTTCGACGCCAAGGAGATCCCCCGGCTGATCGGCCGCTCGACCCGCGAACTGGCCCGCGAACTCGGCCCCGCGTACGAACGCGAGGTCGTACACAGGGACGACCTGGTGGTCCTCCACCCGTAATGGGCCGAAACATCCGCCCCCGGTGGTGGACGTTCCGCAAAACCGCCACGCGATCCCTTGCGGCCTGCTGAACTTTGTCTCAGGGCAATATTCCGCAGGAGCACCACTGTGCAAAGGAGGCCGTCGTGAGACGAGTGCGCCCTGGGGCCACGGCGTCCCGTGGTGGTGCCGGCTCCCGCGCGGCCGGTGACGAGCGCGCCCTGACCAGCGTGGCGGCCGGGGACCGGTTCCAGGGCGAGGAACCCGGGGACATCCCGCGCCTGTGGCACGTCACGCTCAGCGTCTCCGGCCGGGAGGCCCCGCTCACCGAGGTCCGGCGCGCCCTGGAACAGCTTGCCCACGACCACCCCTTCCTCCTGACCAGCCGCTACGCGGTCGACCACGCGGAGATCCGCTACTGGGAGGAGGCCCGCGACCTGCACGACGCGGCCGCCGTCGCCCTGCGCCTGTGGGGCGAGCACCGGCAGACCGCCGGGCTGCCGCCCTGGGAGATCGTCGGCCTGGAGGTCATCGACCGCGCGACCTACCACCAGCGCATCGCCGAGGGGTACGGACCGCCACCGGCGTCCCCGGTCGGAGTTCACCCGTTCTGACCCGGTGCAGGGAGTGTCTCGGGGGTGCGTCGGGGGCGTCTCGGGGTGTGAAACGAACGATGAACGGACCCGCCCGGCGCACTACGCTTCTTTCATGACCACGCTTTCGCCGTACGACTCGATGTCCCCGGTCACCGAGGCCGCCTACCGCGCCAAGGCCGCTGCCGCGACCCTCGCGCCGCTGCCGCGGGCCGACAAGGACGACGCGCTGCTCGCCATCGCGGACGCGCTGGAGGTCCGTACGAGCGAGATCGTCGAGGCCAACGCCAAGGACGTCGCCAAGGCCCGTGAGGCCGGCATCAGCGAGGGCATGATCGACCGGCTCACGCTCACCCCCGAGCGGGTTCGCGCCATCGCCTCCGACGTGCGCGACGTCGCCGCGCTGCCCGACCCGGTCGGCGAGGTCGTCCGCGGCTCCACACTGCCCAACGGCATCGACCTGCGCCAGGTCCGCGTGCCGCTCGGCGTCGTCGGGATCATCTACGAGGGCCGGCCGAACGTCACCGTCGACGCCGCCGCCCTCTGCCTGAAGTCCGGCAACGCGGTCCTGCTGCGCGGCTCCTCCTCGGCCTACCAGTCGAACAGCGCCCTCGTGCGCGTCCTGCGCGACGCCGTGGGCGGGGCCGGGCTGCCCGCCGACGCCATCCAGCTCGTCCCCGGCGAGAGCCGCGACAGCGTGCGCGAGCTGATGCGCGCCCGCGGCCTGGTCGACGTGCTCATCCCGCGCGGCGGCGCCTCGCTGATCAACACGGTCGTGAAGGAGTCGACCGTCCCGGTCATCGAGACCGGCACCGGAAACTGCCACGTCTACGTCGACGCCGCCGCCGACCTCGACATGGCCGTCGAGATCCTGATCAACTCCAAGGCCCAGCGGGTCGGCGTCTGCAACGCCGCCGAGACCCTCCTGGTCCACCAGGACATCGCCGCCGAGTTCCTGCCCCGCGCCCTGCAGGCCCTGGCCGGCGCCGGGGTGACCGTGCACGCCGACGAGCGCGTGCTGGCCTTCGCCAAGGACTCCAAGGCGACCGTCGTCGAGGCGACGGCCGAGGACTGGGAGCGGGAGTACCTGTCGTACGACATCGCCGCGGCCGTGGTGGACTCCCTGGACAAGGCAGTCGAGCACATCCGGCTGTGGACCTCCGGCCACACCGAGGCCATCGTCACGACCTCCCAGCAGGCCGCCCGCCGCTTCACCCAGCTGGTCGACTCGACCACCGTCGCCGTGAACACCTCCACCCGCTTCACCGACGGCGGCCAGTTCGGCTTCGGCGCGGAGATCGGCATCTCCACGCAGAAGCTGCACGCCCGCGGCCCGATGGGCCTGCCGGAGCTGACCAGCACGAAGTACATCGTGACCGGGGACGGGCACGTGCGCCGCTGAGCGCCTGCCGCGTGAGTATGGGAAGTGGCGCATATGCGTGCGGCAGGGGCGGACCGGCCGGGCGTGCGCCGTGCGGAGCCCCGTGAACGCCGTCTCAACCGGCGGATGAATTTCCATACCGTCTGCCCAAATTGACCCCCCAGGTCTACTCTGGATCCGTGCCGGAGGACGTGGGGGGCACGCCGTTTCCGGACGGCCGGGAGCCCGACGACGACCACGACCGCGGGGTGTCGGACGAAGAGTTCGCCTCCGTGGTCTTCGACGAGGCCTTCGTAAGCGCGGCCGTGGTGCACGAGCCGACCGCCGTGGAGCGCCTCCTTGCCGCCGCACAGGCGAGAGCCGAAGCCTCCGAAGCGGAGGCGCGCCGCGCCCACCCCGGAGGCGAGCGCTACGACGACGGGTACGGCCCCGAGGGGCACGGCGATTTCGGCCATGATCCCGACCTCGACGAGCTGGACGACCCCGACGTCCTCGAGGACCGGTACGGCGGCTCGGGCCCGTACGGCAAGCAGATCCGCTGGCACCGCCCCGTCGCCTGGCTGCTCGCCCTCGTGATGGGCATCGGCATGGTCGCGCTGGCCTTCACGGCGGTCTACCGGGGCGCGTCCTCGAACCGCCAGGAGCCCGTGCCGGCGCCCACCTCGACCGGGCTGGAACAGAGCGGTGGCCCGACCCCCTCCGCGTCCGCCGACTACACCGGGCCCGCCGTCTCGGTGATCCCGCGCACCCCCTGACCGGAACCCGCCTGTCCTGGTGAGAACCTGTCAGAACTTGTCATGGAGCGGGGCGTTTACCTGACCTTCCGGCGACCTACCCTGAAGATATGGGCGGGCCTGGCGACCCACCTGAGGGGCCCCTCGAGGGCGCTTCCGGAGGTGGAGAGGACGAGTATCGATCCGTCGTCTTCGACGAATCGTTCATTCGTGCTGCCCGCCTCCAGGAATTCTCCGCCCAGGAGCGCATCGCCGACCACGCGCCCGCGGTGCGCCGCCGCCCGCCGCTGCGCCGGGGCCTGTCCCGGCAGGCACTGGTCCTGGTCCTGCTGATCGCCATCGCCTTCGGCACCGCGATCTACATGGGTGTACGGCACCCCTACCAGACCCCCGCCGCCCAGGAGCCCGCCGAGCCGCTGCGGATGACCGTCATCCCGCTCGCCCCCGAGAGCAAGGTGCCCGGCACGGCCGACACGGCCTATCTGTACGAGCACAGCCCCGCCGCACAGTTCAAG
>KL569154.1:71746-75707 GCA_000715635.1 Streptomyces violaceus
CGGCCGACACGGCCTATCTGTACGAGCACAGCCCCGCCGCACAGTTCAAGAGCGGCGCGGAGGGCGTGCCGCTGCCCGCCTCGCGGCGCACCGCGCACTTCTCCGACAGTCAGGTCGTGACCGCCCTGTCCACCGCCAAGGACTACATCGTCCGGTCCGCCCTCGACCCGGACGTTCTCATGGGCGGTGAGGTCCGCGCGGTCCGCGTCCTGCTCGACCCCGATCAGCTGGGTCAGTTCGACCAGAGCTTCTCCCGTCCCACCGCGGACGGACGCCACGCGCCCACCGGCTGGCTCGTCCGCTTCGATCCCTCCCGCGCGGAGCTCGCCGACCGCAAGGTGCGGGTGCAGGGCACGCTGCAGGCGGCCGAGGCCGACTCGTCCACGCTCGAGGTCACCGCGGACCACACGTTCGTGTACGCGCTGCGGCCGGCCGGGGCCGACGGCAAGGACGAGGTGTCCCTGTTCACCGTCCGGCGAGAGCTGCACTTCCGCTTCGACCGCGACGACCTGCGCCTGCACCAGGGCCAGCTCGTCGTCTCCTACGTCCAGGCCGGGCCGCTCTCCTGCGCCGAGGACTCCACGAACCACCTCCGCCCCCTCCTGGCCGGCCAGACGGCCAAGGAAGGCGGCCCCGCCGGCACGGACCCCTATGCCACGGGCAGTGCGACGGCCCTGTGCGGGTCCTTGGCGACGAGCGCGCAGCCGAAGGTGTGAGACGGCGTCTCGGGCGCTCAGCTGTTGTCGCGCGGTGGCTCGTCGTCACCCGTGGAGTCCGACGTGCCCGGTGTCTCCGGGCCCTGGGGCGGCTCCGGGGACGAGTTGGTGAAGCCGCCGAAGCCGCGGCGGACGCGGTCGCCCAGGTCACCGGCACCGCCGGCGAGGTCCGTGACCAGCTTCATCAGCGGGTCCTTGGAGCTCTTCACATGGGTCGTGTAGTGGTTCGCCGAGTCCCGCCAGGAGTCCCTGACCGAGGTGTCCTTGTCCTCGTCGCGCCGCGGGTAGTGGCCGTCCATGATCCGCTGGTAGTCCCGCGACTCGGCCCACTTCTTGAGCTCGGCCGCCCGCACGGTGGTGAACGGGTGGGAGCGGGGCAGCACGTTCAGGATCTTCAGCACGGAGTCCCGCAGGTCGCCCCCGGCCTCGTACTCCTCGGCCTGCGCGAGGAACGCGTCCACGTTCATCTCGTGCAGGTGGTTGCCGCCCGCGATCTTCATCAGGCCCCGCATGGAGGCCGTCAGGTCCTGTCCGACCAGCAGACCCGCCCGGTCCGCCGACAGCTCCGACTTGCGGAACCACTCCCGCAGCCCGGTCACGATCGCCATGATCGCGAGGTTGCCCAGCGGGATCCAGGCGACCCGGACGGCGAGGCTGGTCAGGAACAGCAGGATCGTCCGGTAGACCGAGTGGCCGGACAGCGCGTGGCCCACCTCGTGCCCGACGACAGCCCGCATCTCCTCTTCGTCGAGCAGCTCGACGAGCCCGGTCGTGACGACGATGATCGGCTCGTCCAGGCCGATGCACATCGCGTTCGGCTGCGGGTCCTGGTTCACGTACATCGGCGGGACCTTCTCCAGGTCCAGGATGTAGCAGGCGTCCCGCAGCATCACGTTCAGATGGGCGAACTGCTGGTCCGAGACCCGCACCGAGTCGGACAGGAACAGCAGCCGCAGACTGCGCTCGGGCAGCAGACCGCTGAGCGCCTTGAACACCGTGTCGAAACCGCTCAGCTTGCGCAGCGCCACCAGGGCGGAGCGGTCGGCGGGATGCTCGTACGTACGCGAGGAGATTCCGGGGAAGCGCCTGCGCTGCCTGCTGGGCACGTGCTCGTGCCCGCTGTGCTCGTGGCCGTCGGACATGTCTTCCCCCATGCGTCTGTGTGACCTTTGCGGCCCCTTGTGCGGCCTTTTGCTTCCCCGAGGCAGAGCCCAGCCTAGGCGGAGTTACGGTGGTCGGGCAGTACAGCGAAGGGAACCACCGTCATGGAGCACCACCCCGCGTCCGCCTGGCTCGCCGAGGCCGCGAGCGCCGCCGGGCGGCAGGGACCGGGGATGCTCCGGATCGTCCTCGTCGTGATGATCCTGGGCTGTGCGCTGACCGCGTGGTTCCTGCTGCGTGGCTACAGACGGAAGGACGACTGAGGCACCGGGAAGGTTCCCCGCCGGGCCCCCGGGACCGGGTCCGGCGACGGCACGGGCCGCCTCCGCGTCACGAACATGCGGAGTCGGGGTGATCGCGCTCGGGGCGCCCGCTTACGATGAGCCGACGTCTTTTATGCCGCCCACACGCGATAGGTCCTGCCGAAGATGAGCTTCCACAGCACCGCTGCCCAGTTGGTCACCCTCGCCGCCGAGGGCGAGGAGCACGGCGGAAACCACGAGAGCCTCAGCCCCTACATCACCGGTGGCGCCGCCCTCTTCATCCTGCTGCTCCTGCTGTGGATCACCACCCGCTTCAACCGCGACCGCTGAGCCCGGCAGGGTGCCCCGCGCAGGGCACCCCGGGGATCACGGGGGCGGCCGGAGCCCTCAGGCAGGGCCGGTAGGGTCTGCACGCATGGGAGAGCAGGACATGCCTACCGGTCCGGCGAACGAGACGCCGCACGACCCGGCACAGGACACGGCGAGCGGCACCGAGCGACACTCGGAGCCCCGCCGTGCCGCCACGGAGCCCCGCCAGGCCGCCTCGGAGCCCCGCGGCGCCGACGGCCCCGGGAACGGCCCGTCGCGGCCGGGCAAGCGCCGCCTCGGCGTCATGGGCGGCACCTTCGACCCGATCCACCACGGGCACCTGGTCGCGGCCAGCGAGGTCGCCGCGGCGTTCCACCTCGACGAGGTGGTCTTCGTCCCGACCGGCCAGCCCTGGCAGAAGAGCCACCGCAGCGTCTCCCCGGCCGAGGACCGCTATCTGATGACGGTCATCGCAACCGCCGAGAACCCGCAGTTCTCCGTGAGCCGCATCGACATCGACCGCGGCGGTGCCACCTACACCGTGGACACCCTGCGCGACCTGCGCGCGCTCAACCCGGACACGGACCTCTTCTTCATCACCGGCGCCGACGCGCTCGCCCAGATCCTGACCTGGCGGGACAGCGAGGAGCTGTTCTCCCTGGCGCACTTCATCGGAGCCACCCGGCCGGGCCACCACCTGGACGACTCCGGGCTCCCCGAGGGCGGTGTCTCGCTGGTGGAGGTTCCCGCCCTGGCCATCTCCTCAACCGACTGTCGTGCGAGAGTCGCCAAGGGCGATCCCATCTGGTACCTGGTGCCGGACGGAGTCGTGCGCTATATCGACAAGCGCGAGCTGTACCGCGGCGAGTGAGCCGAGAGGGGCACCGGTGAACGACCGATATGACGCGGGGGCCGCAGAGTACGGCGCCGACCAGTACGAGCTCGTCGGCTACGACGAGTACGGCCAACCTGTCTACCGCCAGGTCCCGGCACAGCAGACCCAGACCTACGACCCGTACGCCCAGCCGGGACAACCGGGACAACCGGGACAGCAGGGGCAACAGCAGGGCTACGGCTACGACCCGTACGCGACGGCAGGGCAGCAGCCTCCGTCGTACGACTACGGGACCGGCCAGCAGCAGCCCGGCCCCTCCTACGGCTCCTACGACCCGTACGCCACCGGCACCCACCAGGGCGGTCCCGCGGCCCACGATCCCTACGGCCAGAACGCGGCCGGCGCCGGCACGGCCCAGCAGCCCCGCGTCGCCGAGCAGACCGCGCACATCCCGCAGCAGGCGGGCCCGGCCGACGAGGAAGCGCCCGGCCGGCCGGAACCGGAGTACCACACCGAGCAGTTCGCCTTCGTCGAGGAGCCCGACGGCAACTCCGAAGACGTCATCGACTGGCTGAAGTTCACCGAGAACCGCACCGAGCGCCGTGAGGAGGCCCGGCGCCGCGCCCGCAGCAGGATCGTCGCCCTGGTCGTCGTCCTCGCGCTCGCCGCGGCCGGCG
>KL569154.1:75892-77576 GCA_000715635.1 Streptomyces violaceus
AGCCGGCGGCGTCGGCTACCTCGGGTACGCGGGAAAGCTGCCCAGCCTGTCCTCCGACGACTCCACGACGGGCACCGCGACGGCGGCGGGCGCCCAGAAGCGCGACGTGATCGTCGTCCACCTGCACGACACCAACGGCGGCGCCACCTCCACGGCCCTCCTCGTCGACAACACCACCACCAAGCGGGGCACCACCGTCCTCGTGCCCAACTCCCTGGCTCTGACCAGCGACGACGGCACCACGACGACACTCGCCAAGTCGGTCGAGGACGACGGCTCCGACGGCACCCGCGCCGCGCTCGACTCGGCCCTCGGCACCGACATCCAGGGCACCTGGCGCCTGGACACCCCCTACCTGCAGAACCTCGTCGACCTGGTCGGCAACGTCGACGTCGACACCGACACCGACGTCCCCGACCCCGGCGCCAAGAAGAAGGGCACGGCCCCCCTGGTCAACAAGGGGCAGGACCAGACCCTCAGCGGCAAGATGGCCGTCGCCTACGCCACCTACCGTGCCCCCGGCGAGGCCCAGAACGCCCAGCTGGAGCGCTTCGGGCAGGTCATGCAGGGCGTCCTGCGCAAGGTGTCCTCCGACCCGCAGGCCGCGACGACCACGATCCAGACCCTGGCGCAGATCCTGGACCCGTCCCTGACCGACAAGGACCTCGGCTCCTTCCTCGCCGGGCTCTCCGACCTCGCCAAGGGCGGCGACTTCAAGACGGACCTGCTGCCCGTCCAGACCGACGGCACGCTCAGCGCCCAGGCGAGCGCGGGCGTGGTCAGGAACGTCCTCGGCGGCACCGCCAAGAGCCCCGACAAGGACGCCGCCGTCAGCGTCTCCGTCCAGAACGCCACCGGTGTGAAGGACAACACGGAAAAGGCCCGCGTCGTGCTCCTCAACGGCGGCTTCACCTTCCTGGAGGGCGGCACGGCCGGCGCCGCCCAGGCCACGTCCAAGGTCGTCTACGCCGATGCCGGGGACAAGGCGAACGCCGCCGAGGTCGCCAAGACCCTGGGCCTGCCCACCAGCGCCGTCGGCAAGGGCAAGATCTCCGCGAACGCCGACGTCGCCGTGGTCCTCGGCCAGGACTACAAGCCGTAGTCCGACCAGGAGGCAGGGCTCCGCTCCCCACGTGATCCCCGTAATCACGTGGGGGGCCCACGGCGGTCCGTGAGACCCTTGGTGGCAAGTGTCCGCCGATCGAAAGCCTTGTAGTGACCGCGACCGACCGCTCTCACGAGCTCATCATCACCGCCGCCCAGGCGGCCGCAGACAAGCTGGCGCACGACATCGTCGCCTATGACGTCAGTGACGTGCTGTCCATCACGGACGCCTTCCTGCTGGCCTCGGCTCCCAACGACCGCCAGGTCAAGTCGATCGTCGACGAGATCGAGGAGCGGCTCCAGAAGGAACTCGGCGTCAAGCCGGTGCGCCGCGAGGGCGACCGCGAGGCCCGCTGGGTCCTGCTCGACTACGTCGACATCGTCGTCCACGTCCAGCACAGCGAGGAGCGCGTCTTCTACGCCCTGGAGCGGCTCTGGAAGGACTGCCCCGAGCTCGAACTGCCCGAGGACGCCAAGGCCACCCGAGGCAAGGCCGAGGAGCACGCCAAGGTGCAGGCGGCCGAGGAGGCGGCGGAACTGGACGGAGACTGGCGGTGAGTTCCTTCAGCGAGGCCGGCAG
>KL569154.1:77826-78034 GCA_000715635.1 Streptomyces violaceus
CCTTCAGCGAGGCCGGCAGGCCGGGCCGGGGCCGCCGCGTC
Organism: Streptomyces violaceus; assembly: GCA_000715635.1. Classification (GTDB taxonomy): domain Bacteria; phylum Actinomycetota; class Actinomycetes; order Streptomycetales; family Streptomycetaceae; genus Streptomyces; species Streptomyces violaceus. Next base: position 77,868 of record KL569154.1, read on the forward strand.
ATCCTCTGGCGGCACGGCCAGACCTCGTGGAACGTGGAGCGCCGCTTCCAGGGCACCACGGACGTCGAGCTCACCGAGACCGGCGTCGCCCAGGCCCGCCGCGCCGCCCGGCTGCTGGTCGCCCTCAAGCCGGACACGATCGTCGCCTCCGACCTGAAGCGGGCGGC
>KL569154.1:78217-78768 GCA_000715635.1 Streptomyces violaceus
GCTTCGACCTGAAGCGGGCGGCGAACACGGCCGCCGAACTCGCCGCGCTCACCGGCCTCGACGTGACCCACGACGAGGCCCTGCGCGAGACCTACGCGGGCGTCTGGCAGGGCCTGACGCACGAGGAGATCATCAGCCGGTACGGCGACGAGTACGCCGCGTGGAAGCGCGGCGAGCCGGTGCGCCGCGGCGGAGGCGAACTGGAGACCGAGGTCGCCGACCGCGCCGCTCCCGTGGTGCTCCGGAACGCCGAGAAGCTCCCGGAGGACGGCACGCTCGTCGTGGTCAGCCACGGCGGCACGATCCGGACCACCATCGGCCGCCTTCTCGGCCTGGATCCCCGCGACTGGGAGAGCCTCGGCGGGCTCTCCAACTGCTGCTGGTCCGTCCTCGGCGAAGGCGCCCGAGGCTGGCGCCTGCTGGAGCACAACGCCGGCACCCTGCCGGAACCGGTGCTCGGTGACGACGACTGACCTCGGATTTCACTTTCCGGCAGGTCGCAGGCTAAAGTTCTTCTTGTTCGCCCCGCCAGCGGGGAAGGAACATGAGGG
>KL569154.1:78985-79807 GCA_000715635.1 Streptomyces violaceus
GGGGCTATAGCTCAGTTGGTAGAGCGCCTGCATGGCATGCAGGAGGTCAGGAGTTCAATTCTCCTTAGCTCCACGTCAAGATCCCGTTCCCGTCCTGGGGGCGGGATTTTTCGTGCCCCGGGTTGAGTCACTCGAGCCTGCTGAGGCGTATACCTCTACGGCCACGACGCCTGCCGTGTCCGGACTGGTGCTGAGGCGTCGCTGACCGTATTGGTCCGGCCGTGGCAGAATCAAACGGCCGGAAGGGAGCGCGGCCCGACGGGAGGAGTAGCGATGCCTGCGAGCATCCTCGAGGAGGTCGACCACCTCCTCGGAGCAGCGTTGATACGGCAGATGTCCACCCGCCTCAGCTGCCCTTCCTGCGGTTCCGGGCATGTGGCCCAGATGCTCGGCGACAACGGCGGGATCTCCTACGTGTGCACGGCCTGCGGCCACAGCTGGAGCTGATCGATGGGTGCACACAGGCGGAAGTGCGACTGGTGCGGGAGCGGGACTCCGATCGTCCGTGACATGGAACCGATCAATCCCGACTACCAGTACTGGTGCGAGGAGTGCGCGCGGGCGCTGATCATAAAGGGCGACCCGATCGAGACGTACCGCGAGCTGGAGGGCGAGCCGATCTACGGCCGGCTTCTGGAGGAGCACTGCACGCTCAAACGGTTCTATTCGTTCGTCACGGCCTGAGGCTCGCACAGTCGGTGCAAAACCGGCATAGCGGGCATCTCTGTACGAGGTGAAATCGATTTGGTGTTGGGCCCTGAGGACCAGTAATGTTGGCGTCGCCGCCAGGGAAACCCGGCGGAAACGTCACACGGGGCTATA
>KL569155.1:0-7279 GCA_000715635.1 Streptomyces violaceus
GTACGGGATGGGAGCTGGGGAGAGTGGTGGGTTGCTGAAGCGGGTAGCGCGACGCACCGCGATGAAGCCGCTAACGGCATCTAGAGGTAACTAGAGGCAAGACAGATATAGTGGGTTGACATTGCAATCTCGGGTTGCAACTTCGGATTGCAAGCCCGCAGCGCACCTAGGCCCTCCAGCACGGAGGCCCGGCCCAGGTTTGCCGACCAGGACCGGGCTCGTGCGTGGAGTGATCGAAGCGGGTCCGGCCGAGTAAGAGACGGTCGGACCCGCTTCGTTGCGGTCCACCATCGCCCGGCACCACTTCAACTTACGGCTCTAGAGCCGCGCCAGCTGCTCCACACAGGCTGCGATAGCCGCCGCAGCGGTCAGAGTAGCGATCAGGAGCCGGAACCACCGTGGGTCCGGGTCGCGATCAGACTTCTCTTCGTGCTCCTCAGGCTCTCGCTTCTCCATCTCTTCTCCTCACCTGAGTGGTGGGCCCCGGCGAACCTGGGCCCCCTCGACCGTGTGCAGGTCGAGAGCAGGGATCGGTGAGAAGTCAGATGGCGACAGCTTACCTGCCGCTTCTAATGCTCCACGGAGCGTAATTAGTAGAGCGAATTAGCAAGCCGCGCAGATCAATTCATTCCGTCCAAAGTTCGTCACAGGTTCGTCGTCGTTACACGCCTTGTCCGAATCGGATACCGAAATCACGCATCCGATTCCCATGTCTGATTCACATCCGTCCCGGACAGCGTACAGTACGACCAGCCGTAGTAGACGCGGCTGGACTGAGGAGGCGAGCAACCGTGACGGAGGTGAGCTCCGCGGAGCACGAGGCCATCGAGTGGGACCTCGAACCAGGTGCTGTGATCGAGCGCAAGCAGCTGCACGTCAAGTACGGCGGACGGACGCAGGGCGGCATCGGACCGTCGGCGAAGACGCCGAACGTGATGATCTTTACGGATCCGATCGCCGGCGAGAAGCATGGGTACTACGACGGCTGGATGCCCGATGGGCTCTTCCACTACAGCGGGGAAGGGCAGTACGGAGACCAGCGGATGCTCTCCGGCAACGCCAGCATCCTGAACCATGAGGCCGAGGGGCGAGCCCTGCGGGTCTTCCAGGGCGCCCGTGGCAACGTGACCTACCTCGGCCGTTTTGCCGTCGCGGGATGGTACGAAGCAGACGCGCCGGAGACGGGAGACGGCCCGCTACGCAAGGTCATTGTCTTCAGGCTTCGCCCCTTGGACATCCCAGCCAAGCACCCTGGCACGAAGTTGGGCCGGCTGCTCGCGGATCAGCATGAGACGGTCACCGAGATCGACATCGAGCGGCTCGAAACCGAGAAGACCTTCGTTGACCCGAACCGCGAGCCGTACGAGGCCGAGCGCCGAGAAAGCAAGTTGGTGCTGGACTTCAGTGCGTACCTGCGCGCCAAGGGCTACCGCGTGAACCGCCAGCGCATCCTGCCGGAAGGCGAGACTAGGCCCCTCCTCACAGACCTCTACGTGCCAGACCTAGACGTTTTGATCGAGGCCAAAGGTAGCGTGACGAGGGAAAACATGCGTATGGCTCTGGGGCAGCTGATCGACTACAACCGCTTCGTGCGCGCCAAGTACCAAGCCGTCTTGTTGCCGAGCAAGCCCCGAGCTGACCTGGTTGGGCTCGCGAACGCTGCTGGGCAAGCGATCATCTGGCCCCAAGGGAGCGGCTACCAGTGCTCGGACGCTGACCTACTACCCCACCCTTGATCACCCTTCACGAGTTCCGTACGCAGTGCTTCGGCGCAGCTGTCAAGGGGAGCCCTGAGACCTGACATCAGCAGCTGACACCCACAGACGCGGACGAAGGCGGTCAGACCCGGCTCCCAGCGGAAGCCCATCCGAGGCCAGGAACTGTTAGCTGGTGCCGTCGGCTCGCCGTGATCGACCTGATATGGATGACACAGCACCCGAGAGACGTAACGCCCTCTTCCTCTTGACGGGGGCTACACACAGAGCTCCGTCCCGCGAACTCTTCACGGCCAGACGGAGGCTTTCACTCCGCTGGCGCCCGCTGACTGCATCAGTAGCACTTCACCGATCGTTCCTGCTCAGGCTGTCTATCACCGACCACGGGCGGCTTTGGGGCAGTGAGGATCAGTGAGTATCAGTGAGGACCGATGAGGATCGGTGAGGATCCGGGAGCTATAGTCAAAGGGGAGCACCGGCAGGTCGTGTACCTGTTCCTGTGGCCTCACAGGTACAAAAGGTGAGACCACAAAGTTGAAACGAGACCACAAGATTTGGCCCCACGCAGAAGAGCTCGGACCCTGGTTGCCTCCAGGATCCGAGCTCAGCGTGGAGTCGTTGAGCGGGTCCGGCCGAGTTTGCGACGGCCGGGCTCGCTTTGCTTTGCCCTGCCTCCGTCCGGCACACCACTCCCCATCGGCGCGCTAGCGCGCCAGCTGCTCCACACAGCCTGCGACCGCCGTGATTGCCATGAGTACCGCGACCAAGACTTCGGCCTTCGTGGGGCCCCGTCGAGGATCGCCGTCCGGCTCTTCCGGCTTCCGCAGTTCTGCCATGTCACACTTCCAGTCCGGTCGTGCTAACCCCTGGCGCACTGGGGTCTTCGGCTCTTAGGTCCGAAGCTCGGGATGGACCGGAAGTGGACGGCAGAAGCATATCGGTAGGCACTGACACCCGGACGGTCGAGCGCGTGCGCCTAGGTATACGGATCTTCTGAAGCGTCCGACGCTCTGCATACCTATAGAGCCTCCTTGGAAGGCGTAATCGGCTCTCCCGACTTACGTACTGGAGGCAACACGCTCCACGGGAAGTTGATCCACTCGTCGGTCCGCTTCCACACGTACTCGCACTTCACCAGTGACTGGGACTTCTCGTAGACCACGGCGCTGCGCACCTCGGCGACGGTCTCGAGGCAGAAGTCGCGCACCAGCTTGAGCGTCCTGCCGGTGTCGGCGACGTCGTCGGTGATCAGCACCTTCTTGTCGGAGAAGTCGATCACGTTGGGGACGGGGGCGAGCATGACGGGCATCTCGAGGGTCGTCCCCACGCCCGTATAGAACTCGACGTTCACCAGGTGGATGTTCTTGCAGTCGAGGGCGTAGGCGAGCCCGCCGGCCACGAAGACACCGCCGCGGGCGATGCTGAGCACGACGTCGGGCTCGTACCCGTCGTCGGCGATGACCTGCGCGAGCTCGCGCACGGCGACCCCGAACTGCTCGTAGGAGAGGTTCTCCCGTACGTCACTCATATCCGGCTGCTCACACCTGGGTTCGATGGAAGTTGAGGAAGGACCGGGAGGCGGTCGGCCCCCGCTGCCCCTGGTACCGCGACCCGTACCGCTCGCTTCCGTACGGGAAGTCGGCGGGCGAGGTGAGCCGGAACATGCACAGCTGCCCGATCTTCATCCCCGGCCAGAGCTTGATGGGCAGAGTGGCGAGGTTGGACAGCTCAAGCGTCACGTGGCCGCTGAAACCGGGGTCGATGAACCCGGCGGTGGAGTGCGTGACCAGCCCCAGCCGCCCCAGCGAGCTCTTGCCCTCCAGCCGGGAGGCGAGATCGTCGGGCAGCGTGATGACCTCGTACGTACTGGCGAGGACGAACTCCCCCGGGTGCAGGATGAACGGCTCGTCCCCCTCCGGCTCCACGAGCCGGGTCAGATCGGTCTGCTCGACGGCGGGGTCGATGTGGGGGTACCGGTGGTTCTCGAACACCCGGAAGTAGCGGTCAAGCCGCACATCGATGCTCGACGGCTGCACCATCGCGTCGTCAAACGGATCGATACGCACTCGCCCGGCGTCGATCTCGGCCCGGATGTCCTTGTCTGAGAGAAGCACGCCCCGAGGATACGCAAGGCGCGCGGAGCGACCACAACCGGACGACTCCGCGCGCCTTATGCCCTTTGGCTATGTCTTTGTCCGCTGTTCGCTACTGCTCGCTGTTCGCAGCCGCTCGCTACCGCTTCTGGTAGCTGACGGGCACGACGCTCCGGAGCCGCGTACACCGCGGGCACCGGAGCAGCCGGCCGGGGCCGAGTCGCTCGGCCTGCTGCATCGGGAACGAAGCGGTGGTGAACACGTGCCCATCGGCACAACGGACGACGGTGCGCTCCATCAAGTCCAAGAGTCCCTTCCCCAAGAGCCGCGTCTGGCTGGTGCTTGCCTGACGACAAAAGCCACAGTACGGGATCAAAGGAACGGCCTTCGAGGCGGCGCTCCGGTCCCGCCCGGACCCTCGCCCACGCCCCCACCGTACGCCCCAACTCCGGTGACCCGCAGCCTCATCCCTCCCCTGAAACGCCCTCAGGCCCCGCGGCATCAACACCGGGGGCCTGACATGAGGTAAAGTGGCGACCGTTCGCCCGCCGACTCCGTCGGCGTCTTACGCGGGTGTAGTTTAATGGTAGAACATCAGCTTCCCAAGCTGAGAGCGCGAGTTCGATTCTCGTCACCCGCTCCACTTGAACCCCCAGGTCATTGACCTGGGGGTTTTGTTGTCTAGTCCAATTTGGGTCCGCGCTGCTCCTCCGCGACGCACAGATGGGCGAGGCGTATGTGAGCGCTCCCCTTCGGCAGTCCGAACAGCGCGTAGCCGATCACCTCATCCGCTTCGACGGCAACCAGGAGACCGCCGTCCTCGGCTGCCTTGCGGTAGGCGGGCGGCGTGAGAAGCCCGAGCGTCTTGGCGTAGCGATCGCCCAGGCTTACAGCCTTGTCGATCAGCTCGTCCTGCGCAGGTAAGACTGACACCAACTTGATCGCCATTGCTTCCCCTCCCAGTTGGGTCGGTCGCTACCGACCGCGACTCCCGTGTCACTTGTCTACATGGGAAAGCTGATCTCAATCGTGGCGCTGGCTCAAGAGGGCACTAGGGGCGCACGGTACTGCACGTAGTCCGCTCGCAGCGCGCTCTTGTCGCCGAGGCCGCCTTGAAGGATCGTGCGGAGGGCGGGCTTGGGCTCGACCCCGGCGATCACGGGGCCCACGCCGGGCGCGAGGACACCGCTGACCACTACACGGGCGAGGAGACTTGAGCGGGCGATACCGCCGCGGAAGTCGTACGTGTTGACCGCGGCGACGCGTCGTACCCGCTCCGGGAGATCGGCCGCGGCGGTCAGGGCGAGCACCGCGCCCATGGACTCCCCGACCAACGTCACGTCATTCAGGTCGAGTTCGGTCAGCAGCCGCTCGACGCCCGCACGCATCGCGGGCTCGTCGTACGACGCCCCGGGCACGATCTCGGAGTAGCCCATCCCCGGCAGGTCGAGGGCGTACACGGTGTACCGGTCCGCGATCAGCGGGATGAGGTGGCGGAAGTGCTCGGCCTGGGTGCGCACGGTGTGCAGCAGGACCAGGGGGGCGCCGGTGCCCGCCTTGAGGTAGCGCAGCGTTCCCTCGCGGCCGACAGATCCCGCGCGCGGGGCGATGGTGTGGCTGGTGGTCCCCGGAATGCGAATCGTGGGACGTGACTCTTGGCTGGGCATCTCGCCGACTCCTTGTGGTGAGGGGATTACCAAAACGGTCATGACTCTCACCGGAGAATGAGAAACCGATCGGTCTCCACTAAGGTAAACCGATCGGTTTCCAGACACAAGCCCGGCAGGCCCCCGGCTTCACCGGGGCGTTCCGCACCCGTGGATGCCTGGGATGACGAGCTCTCCGCCTACCTGTCCCGCCTGGTCGATGCCGACGTCGTCCAAGCCCAGTTGGAGCTCGAGGTCGAGTTTCCCGACCGTGCCGTAGAGCCACTCCGGGACGGTGTCGGGCGCGAGGTGGAGGTGGAGGACTGGAGGCAAGGGGACGCCTTCGAGGCCGGAGAGGATGCCCGTCAGGCTCTCGACGTACATGGTGATGCGGTCGCCTCACAGCGCGGATGTCGAGCCGGGCGCTCCGTCGATGTGCCGGATCTGCGGGCCGACGGGTACGGCCATCTTCAGGTCGCGGATCGTGATGGCCGCCGCGGAGAACCCGAGCGCCCGCTTGGGCCCGGCGGCCGTGTCCACGGTCACCGCGCCGCCGGAGACGAGGTCGCGCAGTTCGAGGCGGCTTCCCTTCATGGTCAAGAGGTCCGCAAGGCCGGTGGTCACGGCGGTCGCGCTCGGTCTTGAACATGCGGCACAAGGTGTCGACGCCGAACAACCAGGGGCCGGTCGAGGCAGCGTCGTCGACCTACGCGGATTTCGACCCTGTCGGGGCAGCCCCGGGCCAGAAGCGACCCGTTCACTTGCGCCTAGGAAACCGATCTGTTTTCCTCCTAGGTGGAAACAGATCGGTTTCCGGCCGATGGTCGGCCCATGACCAGCGACTAAGGGGAAAAGTGAGTACCACCTTCGACCGCGAGGCGCCCGCCTCCGGGAAAACAGACTCGGGCCGCCGCGGCTCACACGCCGTGCGCTGGTGGGTGCTCGTCGTGCTGGGCGTGGCACAGCTCATGGTCACGCTCGATGCGACCGTCGTGAACATCGCGCTGCCCGAAGCGCAACATGACCTCGGTTTCAGTGACGGCAGCCGGCAGTGGGTCATCACGGGGTACGCCTTGGCGTTCGGCAGCCTGCTGCTGCTCGGGGGCCGACTCGGTGACCTGTTCGGTCGACGTACGACCTTCATGACCGGCCTGATCGGTTTCGCGGCCGCATCCGTCGTCGGCGGCGCGGCCGGCAGCTTCGAAATACTTGTGGCGGCACGTGTGGCCCAGGGACTGTTCGCCGCACTGCTCGCGCCCGCGGCGCTCTCACTGCTCAGCGTGACCTTCACCGACCCGGCCGAAAGGCCGAAAGCCTTCGGCATCTTCAGTGCGTTGTCAGGTGCGGGCGCCGCGGTCGGACTCCTGCTCGGCGGCATGCTGACCGAATGGGCGTCGTGGCGTTGGGTGATGTACGTGAACGTCATTTTCGCGGGCGTCGCGCTTGCCGGTGCGCTGCTGTTGCTTGCCAAGCCCGCGCTCACCGAGCGGCCCAAGATCGACATTCCTGGCACCGTCGTGGTGAGCGCCGCGCTGTTCGGCATCGTCTACGGGTTGGCGCACGTCGAATCCACCAGCTGGACCGACCCGGTCGCCCTCGGCTCCATGATCAGCGGCGTGCTGCTGCTCGCGGTATTCGCCTGGCTGGAGCTCAGGGTCGCGCATCCGCTGCTGCCGCTGCGCGTCGTGCTGGACCGGACCCGCGGCGGTTCGTTCCTGGCCGTGTTCGTCCTGGGCATGGGGATGTTCTCGATCTTCCTGTTCCTGACCTACTACCTGGAGGCCAGCATCGGCTACTCGCCGATCGAGGCCGGTCTGTCCTTCCT
>KL569155.1:7460-9470 GCA_000715635.1 Streptomyces violaceus
CGCCGATCGAGGCCGGTCTGTCCTTCCTGCCGATGGTCGGGGGCATCGTCGCCTCGTCGACCACGGTGCCTTCGCTGCTGTTGCCCAAGGTCGGCCCGAAGGTCGTGGTCAGCGCCGGCTTCCTGGTCTCCGCGTCCGGCATGGCCCTGCTGACCCGGCTCACGCTGAACAGCGCCTACGTCGCCGACATCATGCCGGGCATGATCCTGCTGGGCCTCGGTATCGGTGCGGTGATGACCACCTCGTTCCAGGGTGCGACCGCAGGCGTGCACCACGAGGACGCGGGCGTCGCCTCGGCACTGATCAACACCAGCCAGCAGGTGGGCGGCTCGATCAGCACGGCGCTGCTGACCACCGTCGCCTCATCGGCAGCGACCGACTACCTCTCCTCGCACAAGCCGGGCGCACTGACCATGGCCCAGGCCGGGGTCGAGAGCTACACGGCCACCCTGGCCTGGGGCGCCGGCATCTTCGTGGTCGGCGCGGTGCTCACGGCGTTCCTGATGCCGAATTCAGCTCTGGCGCCGTCGGAGGGCGAGCCCGTGATCGCCCACTGAGCCTGAATCCACCGTGGTGAGAAATGTCCTGCGCTGATTGGCGCCCTCCAGGCACACATCAGCCATTCTGGAGACCCGCGACGGCGGCGCCGAACTGACTCGGCCGTGGGCGCCGCCGTAGCACCCCCGGCCAGCATCGTAAACCGATCGGTTTCCAATGGGCCGGAATCGAGTTAACCTCACAATATGACCACCGAAGCAATGCCAAGCTCCCGAGAGCGACTGCTGGAGGCAGCGGCCACGCTCACCTACCGAGACGGCGTCAACATCGGCGTCGACACGCTGTGCAAGGCGGCGGGGGTGTCCAAGCGCTCCATGTACAAGCTGTTCGAGAGCAAAGGCGAACTGCTGGCGGCGAGCCTGGAGGAACGCGCCTCCGCCTATGTGACGGCACTCCTTCCCGCGACGGACGACAACCGTCCAGCCCGCGAGAGAATCCTGCATGTCTTCGAACAGGCGGAGGCGCAGGCGAGTGCACCCGACTTCCAGGGCTGCCGGTACCTCGTCGTACAGATCGAGCTCAAGGACCCGAGCCACCCCGCGAGCCGGGTGGCCGATCGGGTCAAGGAGAACCTGACCGGCTTCTTCCGCGCCGAGGCCGAACAGGGCGGGGCGAGCGACCCGGACCTGCTGGCCCGTCAGCTGATCCTGGTCTTCGACGGCGCCAGCGCCCGTGCGGGAATCAAAGCCGACACGCAGGCCGGTCTCATCGCTCCCACCGTGGCCGTACTGCTCGATGCGGCGGACATGCGCTGACGCATCGCGTGACGAGCAGCTGCGGCGAGCGATGCGCTCGGCTAGGCCGTGTTCTAGGTAGCGGGTGAGTCTTGGGCGGAGAGTTCTTCGGCCAGTTCCATACAGCGCAGGCGGGCTGGGGAGAAGTCGTAGGGCATCTTGCCGGTGGCTCCGAACACGCTCATGGAGTCAGCCTCCCGCCTGCCAGAGCCGAGGTCGGCCTCGCCCTCGCCGTCATCGGCGGTGGCAGGGTGCAAAGTATCCCAGGCGTCGAAGAGGTCATCGTCGTCCTTACCCAGGCCGGACTCCTCGATGACGGCCTGCAGGGCTCTTTCGAAGGTGTGCCGCTCGACGGCCACTTGAACCACCCGTGGATCATCGACGGCGACACTGTCATCGAGTGCCTCCTCGGCGTCATCGATGCGGTCGGAATCCTCCCGCAGAGTGGGATGCGTGGCCAGGACGACGAAGCGGGTGGCCTGGACGGCCGCGCCGAGCGGGCCGAAGATCCGCTCAGTGACCAGCAGACTGTCCAGGTCCGCCTGACGCAGGGAGCCCTCGGGCAGGCTCTTGAGGCGTTCGGTGACGAAGTCGGAGAGCAGGCCCATCCGGCTGCCTTCGGTGCGCATCCGCTGCACGGCGGTCCGTTGCCGCCGCGATTCCGCCTCCTGCTCGGCGAGGGTTTCCTCCAACCGCTCCAGGATGCCCGCGATACCTT
>KL569155.1:9646-12104 GCA_000715635.1 Streptomyces violaceus
CTGCTCGGCGAGGGTTTCCTCCAACCGCTCCAGGATGCCCGCGATACCTTCTCCGCTGTCCTCACCGGCGGAAGCCGTGCCCGTGGTAAAGGCGTCACGGATGTCGTCCAGGGCGATCCCGGCATCGGCCATCTTGCGAATCCACAGCAGGCGGATCATGTCCTCGTACCCGTAGCGGCGGCGGTCATCGCCGCCCCGCTCAGGCTCGGGGAGCAGCCCGATCTCGTGGTAATGGCGAATCGCCCGTGGCGTGCTGCCGGCGAAGGCCGCCGCGTCACCGATCTTGACCTGGCGGGGTGGCATGAAAGACGAATGCATGAGCAGGGACCTTTCCTCAAGGCATCGGGACGTAAGTCCACCGGACCACATGCCGCTACGGAAGGTGCAACCCCATACACACCGCTCCGCCCGATGCCAAGAAATGCGCCCTTCCTCCGTAACGACCGCAGGGCCGTCCTTTCCTGCTGTGGCATCCGCACGACGGCAGGCTGAGGGTTCACAGCCTGATGAATCGCCGCGACCTGAACCGTCGCCTCGAACCGAACCGCAAGTTCATCGAACCGGGTCGCCACGGCCCGGTGCTGCTTGAGACGGTTGATCCCGCATTCGACCGCGTGCCGGGCCTTGTAGTCCTCGCGGTCGAAGAAGGGCGGACGGCCACCGCCACGTCCGCGACGCCTGCGGTTGCGGACGCTGATCGACCGGCTCAGGAATCGTGCACCTGATGCCACGCCTGAGCAGGTAGGCGCGATTCGCGCGTGAAGAGTACGCCCTATCGCCTCGCACCCGCACCGGGCGGCTTCTCGGCCGACCGACACCAGGCCGGGGCACCCCGATCGCGTTCAGGACCGGCTCGAACTGCGGACTGTCACCGCGCTGCCCGGCGGTGATCAGCAGCGACAACAGCTTCTGTCCCTGCTCACACGCCAGACAATTCTTCGTGGTGAACCCGCCTCGCGACCTGCCCAGCCCATGGTCTTCAGGCTCGGCGCTCACTCCGCCCGGCGATTCCTTCTGCACAGCACCGCGCCGGCGGGCACCGGCAGCATGCTGGTGGCTCGGTGACGGCCCTTCCCCAGACCGTCGCCGAGCCCTCGCCGGAGACCTCTGGAAACCGATCGGTTTTCATTTCGTCCACTCCGGGTTAACCTCACGGCATGAGTACCGAAGTGAAACTGAGCCCCAGGGAGCGCCTGCTGGAGGCGGCGGCCACGCTCACTTACCNTCCCCCCTGCCGCTGCTGTGGCTGTACTCGGTGTGTGCCGTCGCGGTTTCCGGGATCGGTGCACTCACCCTCCTCGCAGCCTTCGGCACGCCCGGCATGCTGGTGGTCACGCTGGTCTTCATTGGCATGGCGGTGCCCACGTCCGGCGCCACCACCCCGATCGAGGCGTTGCCCGGCTTCTACCGCTTCCTCGCGGAGTTCGAGCCCCTGCGGCAGATCACCGGCGGTATCCGCTCGATCCTCTACTACGACGCCCAGGGCGACGCGGGGCTGACCCGGGGCTGGGTCATGATGGCGGCCGGCCTCGTGGCGGCCGGACTGTTCGGCTTCGGCGTACTGGGGTGGTACGACCGCAAGGGACTGCACCGCATCCCGGCGGAGACGAAGCCCGAGAAGACCGCCGTCCCGGCGTAACGGCAGGTCACCCAAGACGGGCCATACTCGGAGCCATCCCGGAAACCGATCGGTTTTCATTTCGTCCGCTTCGGGTTAACCTCGCGGTATGACCACCGAAGTGAAACCAAGCCCCAGAGAGCGCCTGCTGGAGGCGGCGGCCACGCTCACTTACCGAGACGGCGTCAGCATCGGCGTCGAGGCGCTGTGCAAGGCGGCGGGGGTGTCGAAGCGCTCCATGTATCAGCTGTTCGAGAGCAAGGACGAACTCCTGGCAGTGAGCCTGAAGGAGCGCGCCTCCGCCTACGTGGCCACCCTCCTGCCTGCGGCGGACGACGGNCCTGCGGCGGACGACGGCCGGTCACCCCGCGAGCGGATCCTGCACGTCTTCGAGCAGATGGAATCGCAGGCTGGGGCGCCCGAGTTCCGAGGCTGTCGGTATCTGGCCGTGCAGATCGAGCTCAAGGACCAGAGTCACCCCGCGAGCCGGGTCGCCCATCAGGTCAAGGCGAACCTGACCGGCTTCTTCCGCGCCGAGGCCGAGCAGGGCGGGGCGGGCGATCCCGATCTGCTGGCCCGGCAGCTCAGCCTGGTCTTCGACGGCGCAAGCGCCCGCGCGGGAATTCAGGCCGACAACCTGACCGGGCTCGTCGCGCCCACACTGACCACCCTGCTCGACACGGCAGGCGTGCACTGACGCATCGCCGCCCAGAAGACTCCCTCACCTCCCGGCACCCACTGGAAGCCCGATGGCCGTAAGCGTGTTGCCCAGCATGCCGCAGGCGAAGAAGCTTGCGGTCCTGTCGGCATCAGCACCCAGCGACAGGTGCACGGTTTCCC
>KL569155.1:12356-13564 GCA_000715635.1 Streptomyces violaceus
CCCAGATCCTCATCCAGCCGGCCCGGACGACCTCACCGATCAGGTCATCACCCTGCGCCTCGGCGGCGGCCACAGCGACGTATCCCTGCATCTGCATCAGGAGCGTTTCGGGGCGCGTCGAGATCAGCTGCGCGTAAGCGTTCGTCATGGCCTGAAGAACCCCCTCGCCGCCTTCCGCCCCTTCGGCCGCCCTCTCGAAAGCCAGGCGGGTGTCTTCGATGCTCCGCACCAGAGCGGCGACGAAGATCGCCTTCTTGTCCGGGAAGAGCCGGAAGAGATAGGGCTGAGTGACCCCGACCCGCTTGGCGATCGCCGCGGTAGAGGTGCCGTGGTAGCCCGTGCGCGCGAACTCGGCGACCGCCGCGCGGATGACGCTCTCGCGCCTCTCCTGCGCACTGATCCTGCCCATGACGCCATCCCCCGCTTGAACTTGCACACGAAAACCGATCGGTTTACTGTAGCGGAAACCGATCGGTTTCGAGTGAGCGTGGGAGTCCATGATGACGACAGAACGGCCGGTGGCACTCGTGACGGGTGCGTCATCCGGCATCGGCAAGGAAACCGCGCTCGCGCTGGTCGCGGCGGGTTTCGACGTGGCCGGAACAGGCCGGGACACCTCACACGTCACTCCGCTCGACGGTGTGACGTTCCTCGACCTCGACGTGGTCAGCGACACCTCGGTCACCGCCGCGGTCCAGGAGGTGAGCGAGCGGTTCGGGCGGATCGACGTCCTGGTCAACAACGCCGGCGTCGGCTCGATGGGTGCGGCCGAGGAAACCTCCCTCGCGCAGGCCCAGGCCATGTTCGACACCAACGTCTTCGGGGTCATGCGCATGGTGAACGAAGTCCTGCCGCACATGCGCGCTCAGCGACGCGGGCGCATCATCAATATCTCGTCAGTGCTCGGGTTCCTGCCCCAGCCCTACATGGCCGCCTACGCCGCCTCCAAGCACGCGGTCGAGGGCTACACCGAGTCCCTGGACCACGAGGTCCGTGACCACGGCGTCCGGGCGCTCATCGTCGAACCCGCCTACACCAGGACCGGGTTCGAGGCCAACAGCGCGAAGCCCGACACCCCCCTGCACGTGTACGCGAAGCAGCGACAGACCGTCGACCGAGTGATGACGCAGGCGATCAGGGGCGGCGACGCCCCGGCCGTCGTCGCCCAGGCGATCGTCGCGGCAGCGACCGACACGAAGCCGAGGCCG
>KL569155.1:13810-17102 GCA_000715635.1 Streptomyces violaceus
CCCGCCGGGGTCTTCGACAAGCAGATCCGCAAGATGAACCAGCTGTCCGGCTGACGCGCAGGCGCTGCCTGTGCTTTCCGAACAGCTGCCCCACCCCCACCAGACAGAGGACAGCTTTATGCCAGAGCGCAACCCCATCCTGATCACCGGTGCCGCCGGCGAAATCGGCGGTGTGAGCCGGACGATGGTCGACATGCTGCTTGAACAAGGGCACCCAGTACGGGCGTTCGTACGGCAGGACGACGAGCGCGCGCACTCGCTCCGCCGGGCCGGGGCCGAGGTCTTCGTCGGTGACCTGCTCACCATCGCCGACGTGACCGCCGCGCTGAAGGGCGTCCGGCGCCTCTACTTCAGCATGAGCCTGTCGCCGTACTACACGGACGCCGTCAGCCTGATGGCCGCGGCCGCGCGGGCCCAGGGCGACATCGAGGTGTTCGTCAACGTCTCCGAGTACGAGCAGTCGTTCATGACGTTCGACAAGATGACCGCGCCGGAGGAAGAACGGCGCGCGTGGCTCGGCGGACTCATCGCCAACTGGTCGCCGCAGCAGCGTGCCCACTGGGTCGCCGAGCAGGTGCTGGACTGGTCCGGCCTCCCGACCGTCAACATCCGGGGGGCCATGTTCGTCGAGAACCCTTTGTTGACCTGGCTGGCACTGGAGCCGCTGAGCAAGGGTGAACTGCGCCTGCCCTTCGGCGACCACCGACTCGCGCCCATCGCGGGGTACGACGTGGCGGAGCTGTGCGTGAAGATCCTGACCGACCCGGTGCCGCACGTCTCGAAGTCCTACGACCTCAACGGCCCGGAGCTGAAGGACATGCACGGGTTCGCCGAGGACTACGCGGCCGTACTGGGACGCCCGGTCACCTACGTTCCCGAAGACGTAGAAAGCTGGAACGAGACCTACGTCGACACCGCCCTGGCCGCGTTCCCGCACACCGCGGAGCACCTGAAGACCCTGACCCGGCTGATGGGCGGCGGCGGATACCGCGGCGCCACCGACCAGCTGGAATCCCTGCTCGGACGCCCGCCGAAGACCGTGCGCTGGGCGTTGGAGAATCATCCGCGCATCCGGAAGCTGGCGGCTGCCTGAGCCGCTGACGCGCGGGCCTGCCCGCAGAACAGCACCAGCGTGTGCAGGACCTTGCGTTGGTCGTCCTCCGGGAGACCCTCGAACCACTCGACGCCCTCGGCCGTCGTCCCGAGCCCCTGGGCAGCCTCCTGGCCCGCTCGCCTCACGCAACCCCCTCGGAGGACAGCACCGCAGCGACAAAGGCAGCCGGCGGCAGGTAGCCATGTGCCTCAACGTAGTGGGCGATCAGCTCAGGCGCGGCGTAAGCGACGCCGCTTCCCATCACCCGTATCTCGGCACTCCCTTGAGGGCTATCGAGGAGCCCGTCATCCGGACCTGGGGTGCACCAGGGGCAGAGGTGAAAGCCTCGGGTCTGTTGGGCTCGGTGGGTGCTGGCCATGCTCTTCAGCGTTTCGGCCAGGCCCGGCGGCGCGGAACCGGTCGTGTACCTCTTGCCCCGACTGAGCCAGCCCACATTCAGCACCGGGACGCCCTGCCAGAGGCCGGATGCCGCTGTATCCCCGTTGTCTCTGTCGTATGTGTAAGGCGTCAGGTCCCCGTAGTACGTCATAGCGGCTGTTTACCAGCCCCAGCGGGAAGCGCACCAGACGAACCGTCAGCAGGGACGAGCCGGTCGCGGCTGTCAGGAAGCCCGCCCGTGCAGCGGCGCGGTCGTCATGCCGAGATCGGCACCGTCGAGTGGCGCGACGGCCCGGTGCGGAGTCCGGGCCGTCTGGCCGTCTGGCTGAGCGAGGCCTCTACCTGCTGCGTCCCCCAAGTCTCAAGGTGCCTCCGAACCGGCACCGCACCACCGCACCCTACGGCGCACCCCCGATCACCCCCGCCAACCACCCCAGCTGACGCCGCACATGCACCGCATCCCCACCCTCATGCCCATTGAACGGATACGCGTGGATCTCCTTGCGCGCCTCCGTCTCTGCCCCCGACCCTGCCCCCGCCCCCGCCAACTCCCCATAGAGATTGAACGCCCCGTACACCCCACTCGGCGGACACACCGTGTCCCGTAACCCCACGCCGAAGTGGGCGGCGGCCGAGGCCCGTCGGGCGAAGGAGATGCCCTCCATGTAGGACAGCGTGCGATATGCCTCGCGCTCAGCGCCCCGGTGGACGGACAGATACGCGGCGATCTCCCCGTACGGCCCGGCATCCGTGAGGTCCAGCGCCCGCCGGATCCCGCACAGCAAGGGAGCCGTGACCAGCAACGCCGCCACATCGGGAACGAGCCCCGCGACAGCCAACGCCACTCCACCACCCTGACTGTTGCCGGCCGCGACGATCCGCCCGGCGTCCACGCCGGGCAACGCCCGCACCGCCGATACCGCCCGCACCGCGTCGGTGATCAGGCGCCGGTAGTGATAGTCCTCGGGCGCGAGCAGCCCGCGCACGGCCGGCCCGGGCCCGCCAGGCGCCCCGGCGTGCGGATCCGGGGTCTCCCCGCCGCACCCGTACTGGTCGCCCTGGCCGCGGTTGTCCATCAGCAGATGCGCGTACCCGGCGTTCACCCACGTCAGCCGCTCATGCGGAAGCCCGCGTCCGCGCCCGTACCCGGCGAACTCGACCACGGCGGGCAGAGGTTCGTCGACGCCGGTGGGACGGCTGAACCACGCCCGCACCGGGTCGCCCGCGAAACCCCGGAACGTCACGTCCCAGGTCCGCGTCAGCCGGAGCCCCGTCTCCACCGGCCGCACCGACATCAGCGGATCCGCCTGCCCGGCTTCCTTCAGCGTGCTCAGCCAGAACGCGTCGAAGTCGGCGGGCTCCTCCAAGTCCGGGTGATGGCGCTCCAGTTCCGTCAGCGGCAGGTCGAACGCGGGCACGGCGGCACCTCGCAGGAGTCGGTGGGCATCCAGAAACTTGCGACGGACAACGGGCGGTAGTCCCAGGGGTCTACCCAGGTTCGACGGGGTTCCAACGCGGCACAGACGCCCCACCTGACCGCCGCAGCACCCATTGACAGCGCTTTCTGCTGCCCTTAGGTTGCCGCGAAGTTACCGGTAAGAGCTCGAAAGTTTCGGTTCCGCGTCCCTGCCCACGGGAGGCCCGAGCAATGAGCACGTCCACCACATCGGCCCCGCCGGGCACTCAGGACCCGCCTCCGGCACGGGCCGCACCCCGACGCGGCACACGGGTTTCCGCCCGGACCGGCTGGCGGCGGGCGCTGCGCCGCGACTGGCAGTTGTACTCGCTGGCGATCCTGCC
>KL569155.1:17313-21538 GCA_000715635.1 Streptomyces violaceus
CTCGCTGGCGATCCTGCCGCTGCTGTTCTTCCTGGTCTTCCGCTATCTGCCGATGATCGGCAACGTGATCGCCTTCCGCCGCTTCGAGCCCGGAGGGTCGATCTTCGGCGAGGAGTGGGTGGGGCTGCGCTATGTGCGGATGTTCCTCAGCGACCCCACCTTCTGGCAGGTGTTCCGCAACACCCTGTGGATGGGCGGGCTCACGCTCGTCTTCTGCTTCCCGATTCCGATCGTGCTCGCGCTGCTGCTCAACGAGGTGCGCCGGCGCTCCCTGAAGCGGTTCGTGCAGTCGGTGTCGTACCTTCCGCACTTCCTGTCGATCGTGATCGTCGCGGGCATCACCATGCAGATGCTGGCCAGCGACGGCCCCGTCAACCACGTCCTCGGCTGGCTGGGCCACGAACCGATCCGTTTCATCCAGGAACCCGAGTGGTTCCGCACCATCTACGTCGGCTCGGAGATCTGGCAGACCGCCGGCTGGGGCACGATCCTCTACCTCGCCGCCCTCACCACGATCGACGAGGACCTGTACGAGGC
Organism: Streptomyces violaceus; assembly: GCA_000715635.1. Taxonomy (GTDB): domain Bacteria; phylum Actinomycetota; class Actinomycetes; order Streptomycetales; family Streptomycetaceae; genus Streptomyces; species Streptomyces violaceus. The sequence goes on from KL569155.1 coordinate 17,851, forward strand.
GGCGCGCATCGACGGTGCCAACCGCTGGCAGCAGATCTGGCACGTCACCCTGCCCGGCATCCGGCCCACCATGGTCACGCTGCTGATCCTCAACATCGGCACGTTCATGGCGGTCGGGTTCGAGAAGGTGCTGCTGCTGTACAACCCGCTGACGTATCCGACCGCCGACGTGATCTCGACGTATGTCTACCGGGCCGGTGTGGAGTCCAACAGCTTCAGCTATGCCGCCGCCATCGGACTGTTCGAGGCGATCATCGGCCTGGTGCTCATCACGTCCGCCAACCAGCTCTCGCGTCGCGCAGTGGGGACGAGTCTGTGGTGAAGCCGAGTCGTTCCTACCGGGTCTTCCAGGGCGTCAACGGGGTGGTCCTCACCCTGGTCGTGCTGGTGACGCTGTATCCCTTCACCAACATCCTGGCGCGGTCCTTCAGCGGGGAGCGGCAGATCCGGGCCGGCGAGGTGACCCTGCTGCCCAAGGGGTTCAACCTCACCACGTACAAGATCGTGTTCCAGGACGAGATGTTCTGGCGGAACTACGGCAACACCGTGCTGTACACGGTCGTGGCGACGGCCGTGGCCATGGTGCTGACGACGTGTTACGCCTATGTGCTGTCGAAGAAGCACCTCAAGGGCCGCGGCGTGCTCGTCGGCATCGCAGTGTTCACCATGTTCTTCACCGGCGGCCTGATCCCGAACTACATCCTGGTCACCAGCCTCGGCCTGAAGAACAGCGTCTGGGCGATCGCCCTGCCGAACGCGATCAGTGTCTTCAACCTGCTGGTGATGAAGGCCTTCTTCGAGAACCTGCCGGCCGACCTGGAGGAGGCCGCGCAGATCGACGGCCTGAGCACGTACGGCATCCTCCTCCGGATCGTCCTGCCGCTGTCCAAGGCGGTCGTGGCGACGATGGTGCTCTTCTACTCGGTGTCCTTCTGGAACTCCTGGTTCAGCGCGTTCCTCTACATGGACCAGACCGATCTGATGCCGGTCACCGTCTACCTCCGCAACCTCATCCAGGGCGCCACCGGCGGCGGCAACGCGGGCGCCGGCACGGAGCAGCTCAGCCAGGTCGGCGCGAACATCCAGTCGGTGACCATCGTCCTCACCGCCCTGCCGATCCTCTGCGTGTACCCGTTCGTCCAGCGCTACTTCGTCTCGGGCGTGATGCTCGGCGCGGTCAAGGGCTGACGCCGCCTCCTCAACTCGCTTACGGAACAAAGGAGTCTCCGTGCAGAACGCAGGACAGCTCTCGCGGCGCCAGATCCTCGCCGCCGCCGGCTTCGTCGGGCTCGCCACGCTCACCGGCTGTGGCAGCGGCGAGGACGGAGGCGACTCCAAGGACCTGTCCAAGAAGCAGAACGGCGCGATGAAGAACTACCGGGCCGGGCAGCAGTTCAAGGCGGCCAAGCCGCTGTCCTTCTCGGTACTGCACAACAACAACCCGGTGTACCCCATGAAGGGCGGCTGGCTGTTCTGGAAGGAGCTCACCAAGCGCACCGGGGTGACCCTCAAGCCGGTCGACGTCCCGCTGGCCGACTACGAGAAGAAGCGCAGTGTGCTCATCGGGGCCGGGGACGCTCCGTTCCTGATCCCGAAGACGTATCACCCCTCCGAGGTCGCCTTCGTCTCGTCGGGCGCGGTCCTCGCGGTCAGCGACTACGTGAAGCTGATGCCCAACTTCCGCGACAAGGTGCGCAAGTGGAAGCTGGAGCCCGAGCTCGACTCGATCCGCCAGTCCGACGGCAAGTACTACCTGCTGCCCGGCCTGCACGAGAAGGTCAAGTCCGGGTATTCGCTGTCCTTCCGCACGGACGTCCTCGACAAGCACGGGCTGAGCCTGCCCACCACGTGGGACGAGGTGTACGACGTCCTCAAGGCGCTCAAGGAGGAGTACCCGGGCAAGTACCCCTTCTCCGACCGCTGGAGCACCAACACCCCGTTCCCCTGCGGCGCGCTGTTCAGCTACCTCGGGCAGGCGTTCGGTGTCCGGGCCGGCTGGACGTACGACAACATCAGCTTCGACCACAAGGCGCAGAAGTTCGTCTTCACCGGTGCCCAGGACAGCTACCGCCAGATGGTCGAGTACCTGCGCAGGCTCGTCGCCGAGAAGCTCATGGACCCCGAGAGCTTCAGCCAGACCGACGACCAGGCGCTGCAGAAGCTGCTCGCCGAGAAGTCCTACGCGATGAGCGCCAACCCCCAGGTGCTGGTGCAGGACTACCGGTACAACCTGGAGAAGCAGGTCAAGGGCGCGAAGATCGAGATGATCCCGGCGCCCCTCGGGCCCGCCGGTCCCGTGGTGCTGGGCGGCAGTCGCCTGGAGAACGGCGTGATGATCTCCAGCAAGGCGCTGAAGAGCGACAGCTTCGTCGCCATGATGCAGTTCGTGGACTGGCTCTGGTACTCGGACGAGGGCCAGCGATTGGCCCGCTGGGGTGTCGAGGGCGTCACGTACACCCGCTCCGGAAACCAGTACAAGCTCAAGCCCGGCATCAGCCTCATGGGTTCCGACCCGGACGCCCCGAAGGACATGCAGAAGGACTACGGCTTCTACAACGGCGTCTTCGCCTACGGCGGCAGCTGGGAGCTCGTCTCCTCCATGTTCAGCCCGGACGAGAAGAAGTTCCAGGACGCCATGGCCCAGCGCGAGCAACTGCCCATCGACCCGGCCCACCCGCTCCAGTCCTTCGAGCAGGAACAGGCGACCCTCTGGGACACCCCGCTCAAGGACACCGTCATCCAGAACACCCTCCAGTTCGTCCTCGGCAAGCGCCCGCTGTCCCAATGGGTCGCCTACCTCTCCGAGCTGAAGTCGAAGAACATGCAGCAGCTCGTCGACCTGCACAACAAGGCGTACGAGCGGTTCAAGAAGGAGAACGGGTGATCCGCGTCCCCGACTCGCCGCCCTGGTGGGACGAGCGGCGGCTGCCCGGCCGGGAGGTGACGGCATGAGCACCGTACGGACGTCGGACTTCGGCACCGGGGCCCTCTCGCGTGCCTCCGCCCTGATCCACACCGTCCTGACCGTCGAGGCGCTGCTGCTCCTCACCGCCTCCCCGGGCCTGGCAGGCCTGCTCCTGCTCGGCCCCGACCCCGCCAACCTCCCGCTCGCGGCCCTGTGCCTGCTGCCCCTCGGACCGTCCCTGTCCGCCGCGCTCTACGCCCTCCACCACCGCAGCCGCGACCTCACCGAACTACACCCGGCCCGCGCCTTCCTGCGCGGCTGGCGGCTCAACGCCGTACCGGCGCTGAAGCTGTGGACGCCCCTGCTGGCCTGGCTGACGGTCATCACCTTCACCCTCACCCACTTCTCCGCCACCGGCCTGCCCGGCTGGTGGGCGCTGCTGCTCGCGGCGATCGGAGCAGGCGCCCTCCTCTGGGGCGCGCACGCCCTCGTCCTCACCTCGCTCTTCGCCTTCCGCGCCCGGGACACCGCCCGCCTCGCCGGGTACTTCCTGTTCCGGCACGGCCGCGCCACCCTCGCCGCCGCCTCCCTGCTGATCCTGACGGCCGCGCTGACCGCCCTGCTGACCGAGGCCCTGCCCGCCCTGCTGGCCGCCCCGCTGCTGATGTCCCTGCTGCACGGCAGCCGCACGGTGATCGCCGAGACCCAGGAGGAGTTCACGGCATGACCGCGCCCCGCACCCCGAAGATCCCGTACGGCGGCGACTACAACCCCGAGCAGTGG
>KL569155.1:21715-25722 GCA_000715635.1 Streptomyces violaceus
GGCGACTACAACCCCGAGCAGTGGCCCGAGGACGTCCGGGACGACGACCACCGCCTGTTCACCCGGGCCGGCATCGACACGCTCACCGTCGGCGTCTTCACCTGGTCCCTCACCCAACCGGCCCCGGACACTTACGACTTCACGGTCCTGGACCGCATCCTGGACCGGGCAGCAGCCGAGGGCCGCCAGGTCTGCCTGGCCACCGGCACCGCCGCCCTCCCGCCCTGGCTCGCCAAGCGGCACCCCGAGGTCAACCGCACCGACTTCGAGGGCCGCCGACACCGCTACGGCCAGCGCCACAACTTCTGCCCCAGCTCACCGGCGTACCGCGAGCACGCCACCGCGATGGCATCCCGCCTCGCCGAACGGTACGCGCACCACCCGGCCCTGCTCGCCTGGCACATCAACAACGAGTACGGCGGCGCCTGTTACTGCGAGCTGTGCGCCGAGGCGTTCCGGGAGTGGCTGCGCGAACGGCACGGCACCCTCGACGCCCTCAACGACGCCTGGTGGACCACCTTCTGGTCGCACCGCTACACCGACTGGGACCAGATCGAGCCGCCGAACGCCCTCACCGAGCACTGGCGCGGCCCCGACCACACCGCCTTCCAGGGCATCACCCTCGACTATTTCCGCTTCACCACCGACGCCCTCCTCGGCTGCTTCCTGGCCGAGAAGGAGGTGATCCGCGCCCATGACCCCGACACGCCCGTCACCACCAACTTCATGGGCACCTTTCGCCCCCTCGACTACCACCGCTGGGCGCCGTACCTCGACTTCGCCTCCTGGGACAGCTACCCGCCCCTCGACGCCCCGCCGACCCGGCCCGCCCTCGCCCACGACCTGATGCGCGGCCTGAAGGACGGTGCCCCCTTCTGGCTGATGGAGCAGACGCCGTCCACCACCGCCTGCCGTGACGTCAACCCGCTCCGGCGGCCCGGCGAACTCCGCCTCGCCACCTTCCAGGCCATCGCCCACGGCGCGGACGCCGCCCTCTACTTCCAGATGCGCGCCTCACGGGGCGCCTGCGAGAAGTACCACGGGGCGGTCATCGGCCACGCGGGCCGCGACGACACCCGCGTCTTCCGCGAAGTCGCCGAGCTGAGGCGGGAGTTGGAGGCCCTGGGCGACCGGACGCTCGGCGCCCGCACCCCTGCCCGCACCGCCCTCCTCTTCGACTGGGACAGCTGGTGGGCCCTGGAGATCTCCGACGGCCCGTCCCGGCTGGTCAAGTACCCGGACGTGGTTCACGCCTACTACCGGGCCGCCCGGGAGGCCGGTGCCGACGTGGACGTCATCCCGCAGACCGCCGACCTCACGCCCTACGACGTGGTGCTCGCGCCGGCCCTGCACATGGTCAAGGGCGACCTCGCCACCCGCCTCGAAGCCGTGGCCGCACGCGGCGGCACGGTCCTGACCACCTTCCTCTCCGGCCGCGTCGACGAACACGACCGCGCCTTCCTCGCCGACGTCCCCGGCCCGCTCGCCCCCCTCATGGGCGTCCGCGTCGACGAATGGGACGCCCGGCCACCGGAGTTCACCCAGACCATCCCCGAGCTGGCGGCAGAGGCACGACTCGTCTTCGAGCTCGTGCGGCCGCGCGGTGCCGAACCGATCGCCACCTACGGCACCGACTTCTACGCGGGCACCCCGGCGGTCACCCGCAACCCCTACGGCGACGGCGAGGGCTGGTACGTCGCGACCGCCCTCGACCAGCCGGGCGTCGACGAGGTCGTCCGCCGGATCCTGGCCCCCCACGACCTGCTCGGCCCCTACGCAGGCCACCCGGCGGTCGAGACGGCCACCCGTGTCGCCCCCGACGGCACCCGCCTGCTCTTCCTGCTCAACCACGCCCCCGAACCGGCCCGTCTGACCGCGCACGCCACCGCCACCGACCTGCTCACCGGCAAGCGGGTGGACCAGGGCGAACCCCTCGTCCTCGATCCCTTGGGCGTGGCGATCCTTCATTGAAGTGCTCTCCCGGCTGAAGCAGGGAGACTCCTGCCTACCTTGCGGTGGTGGGTTTGACGCCACGTGTGCGCCTGACGACTGCCCTCCCGGCAGCCGGGACCAGCGCGAGGCCCATCCGGAACAGATGCAAGACGTTTCGGGCGGCGTTGTGGTCGGCATTGCCCGACCACCCGCAGTCCGCGTTCTTGCATACGAACGTGGCCTGGTCCTCCCGGCTACCCGGTGTGGTGTAGCCGCAGGCCGAGCAGCGCTGGGAGGTGCCGGGAGCGGGAACCTTGGCGAGGGTGCCGCCGCGCTGGGCGAGTTTGTACGTCAGCATCGTGACCGTGCGGCCCCATGCCTCTTGGCTGATGGAGCGGTTAAGTCCAGCCTTCTGTGCGACGTTCTTCCCCGGTTGTTCGATGGTGCCCCGGGCGGACTTGACCATGTTCGTGATGTGCAAGTGTTCGACCACCACGGTGCCGTACTGCTCGGCGATGCGGGTGGTGGTCTTGTGCTGCCAGTCAACGGCTCGGCGTGTGGCTGTTGCGCGGAGCTGTCCTGGCCGTCGATGACTCGGACTTGTGCAGGGGTTAGCGCAAGCCGGGCGCGATGCCCGAACTGCCGTTTCACCCATGCACAGTTCGTAGTCACGTGATCACTTTAGCGTTTGGCCTGTGTCGCCTCGCTGGAATCCGAATCCTGATGTGCGCACTGGCCGTCATGTGGTCTACAACCTGTGCGTTTACTTGGTGTTCGTCACCAAGTCACCGACGCCATGGAACTCTCCAAGCTGGCCAACTCCCTCAGGGCGTCTCCGCCCGGCTGCTTCGCAAGGAGCACCACGCACACGTGCCGGTTCCTGTGGGACGGACACTTTTTGCTCCGCGGTGATGCCCCGACGCTCCGCGTCGGGAAGCCGAGGAAGAGCTTCACCTCTGCACTGAAGGACGGAGCACTGCGCAAGATCAAAGATGGATTCGCCGCCCCCGCTCGTCCGGCACCCCGGACTTGCGCAAGAAGTAACTGTTGATCTGGTCGCGCCACTCGCGGGCGCCGCGGAGCTGCTCCTCGTACCGCTCCGCCACCCGCGCGTGTCGCACGGGATCCACCAGCCCGGCCAGCGAGTCCCACACCTCCCGGGCCTCCTCGACCTCCTCCACGCCTTCGAAGTGCGTGTCGTAGATGTGCTGGATCACCGTCTTTCCGCTGTGCAGGGTGTGCCCGTACGACACGTGGTGGAAGAACAGCAGCAGCTCGTCGGGGCAGGTGTCCGGCGACTCGTACAGCTCGGCCCACGGCTCGGCGTACTGCCCTGCGTAGCCCGTGCCGGTCGCCACGCTGCGGTCCACCCCGATGCCGTCCCGGTCGGCGAAGTGATACGTCCCCCACGGGCTGTACTCGTACCCGTCCACGCTCGGCCCGTAGTGATGCCCCGGCTGCACCATGAAACCCACGCCGAGGGGAGCGGTGTACTTCTCGTATGTCCGCCACGAGCCGTCGAGCACGGCGTGCAGCCCCGCCTCCGGCCCCGGTCCGAAGGTGAGCCGGATCCACTCGTCGAGGATTCCGCCCGGATCGGCATCGGGCCGCCAGGCCAGCCGACCGAAGGTGTAGAGGTTCGCCTGGGCGAGGGGATGCCCGGTCCAGAACGGGTCGTCGCCGGCGTTGGACACGGCGATCAGCCCGCCCCGCGCCAGTTCCCCCACGGACGCCTCCGGCCGGTGCCGGAACCGCAGCACCTCGCTCCACATCGGCCCCAGCCAGCAGACGTGCCGCTGCTGCCCGGTGTACTCCTGGGTGGCCTGCAGCTCCACCGCCAGCCGGGTGCCGGGCATCGCCCCGATCAGCGGCGAGACCGGCTCGCGCACCTGGAAGTCGATCGGCCCGTGCTTCACCTGGAGCACGGCGTTGGCCGCGAACGCCCCGTCCAGCGGCACGAAGTGGTCGTACGCGGCCCGGGCCCGGTCCGTCCCGCGGTCCCGCCAGTCCTGGCAGTGGTCGTAGACGAACGCCCTCCAGTGCACGGTGCCGCCGCTGTCTCTTATACACATCTC
>KL569155.1:25918-30411 GCA_000715635.1 Streptomyces violaceus
TGTGTATAAGAGACAGGCGTGGCTGCGGCCGTAGGCGAACGGCCCGGGCTGTCCCTCCGAGTCGGCCTTCACCACGTACCCGCCGAAGTCGGGTATCGCCTCGTAGACCGCTCCGGTGGCCTTGGCCCACCAGCCGCGCACGGTCTCGTCCAGCGGGTCGGCCGTGGGCAGCCCGCCGAGCACCACCGGCGCGGCGAAGGACACGGACAGGTGGGTGCGGACCCCATAGGGCCGCAGCACATCGGCGATCGCGGCGACCTCGCCGATCCGGTCGGTCAGCAGACGCGCCTCGGTCTCGTGCACGTTGACGTTGTTGACGGCGACCGCGTTGATCCCGCACGCCGCCAGCAGCCTGCCGTACGCCCGCACCCGCTCCAGGTCGCCGCGCGCCCGCCCGTCCTCCCAGAACAGCGAGCCGCCCGCGTATCCGCGCTCCACCTGGCCCATGACCGGGTGCACGGCGACATTGTCCCAGTGGTCGAGCATGCGCAGGGCGAGAGCGGGGTGATGGGTCTCCCGCAGCCGCTCGCCGGTGAACGCCGCTTCCCCGAGCCGTACGACATGGAACAGGCCGTACAGCAGCCCACGTCCGCCGGAGGCGGTGACGGTCGTCGTGCCGCCCTCACGCGCAAAGGCGAACCCCTCCTCACCGAGAAGCTCCGGGTCGTCGGCACCGCCGAGGTCGAGGACCAGGTCGAACGCGACCCCCTCCAGCTCGGCGTCGCGTACGACCCGGCCCCCGAACCGCCGACAGGTCTGAGCCACTTCCCCGTGCACCGTCTCCACCAGCGGACCCGATCCACGGATCAGCGTCCGCCGGCCGCCGACCGCCCGGAAGGCGGCGGGCGGCAGCCAGGCCGGGTCGACACCCTCGGGCAGGACGGGCACGGGAAGCGGCATGAGACCCCCAACTAGATTGTTCAGGAGAGCAGTTCGACTTCCGCCAGCGTGCCCTCGCCGTCGAGGACCAGGCGGTATTTCTCGTACGTACCCGGTGACCTCACCGTGAACGCGCGTGTCTGCCTGTCCCAGGCGAAGGACTCATCGGAGCGCCGGTCCAGCGTCCGCCAGGTCGTGCCGTCGGAGGAGCTTTGGAGCGTCCAGCCGGTCGGTGCCTTCGCCCGGTCCGACGACGACGTCAGCGTGTACTGGACCGCCTCGGCACGCTCGGGGACCGGCAGATCCACCGAGGTAGCCGCCGTGTCCGTCGCCGACGTGTCGTCGAACAGGGCACCCTCGCCCTTCAGCACGTCCGCGCGGGGCGCCGGCACCTTGTCGTCCCGGGTGATCGACACGGGTGCGGCGTGCTTCCCCGTGCCCCAGGACGACGGCCGCGGGCCCATGTCGAACTCCAGGACACCGCCCTTGGCGACCACCGAGTGCGGCAGGGAGGCCTTGGCCCAGGTCCGTCCGTTGACCTTCAGCCCCTGCACATACACGTTCTTCGCGCTGTTCCGCGGCGCCTTCACCACCAGCTCGCGCCCGTTCTCCAGACGCACGGTCGCTTTCTCGAACAGCGGTGAGCCGATCGCGTACTCGCCGCTGCCCATCACCAGCGGGTAGAAGCCGAGCGCGGAGAACAGGTACCAGGCCGACTGCTCGCCGTTGTCCTCGTCGCCGTGGTAGCCCTGGCCGATCTCACTGCCCGTGTACAGACGGGACAGCACCTCGCGGACCTTCTCCTGCGCCTTCCAGGGCTGCCCGGCCGCGTCGTACATGTAGATCGCGTGGTGGGCGACCTGGTTGGAGTGCCCGTACATGCCCATCCGCACGTCCCGCGCCTCCGTCATCTCGTGGATGACACCGCCGTAGGAGCCGACGAACTCGGGGGAGGCCGTCTCGGGGGTGGAGAAGTAGGTGTCGAGCTTGTCTCCCAGGCCCTTCCGGCCGCCGTACAGGTTGGCCAGGCCCCGGCTGTCCTGCGGGGCGGTGAACGCGTAGCCGTACCCGTTGGTCTCGGTGTAGTCGTGGCCCCAGACGCGCGGGTCGTACTTCGAGGACTCGACCCGCCAGTCGCCCTTGGCGTCCTTGCCCTGGAAGAAGCCGGCCTTCGTGTCGAAGAGGTTCACGTAGTCCTGGGCGCGGTTCAGGAAGTACTCCGACTCCTCCTTGTAGCGCCGCTCGCCGGTCTCCTCGTAGAGCTTTCGGCCCATGCGGGAGATGCCGTAGTCGTTGAGGTAGCCCTCCAGCGCCCACGACAGGCCCTCGTGCGTCTCGGCGCTCGTGTAGCCGAGGAAGGGGGAGGTGGTCATGCCCTTGCGGCCGACGCCCGGGTTCGGGGGGACGACCGTCGCGTTCTTCACGGCCGCGTCGTACGCCGCCTTCGCGTCGAAGTCGACGCCCTTGACGTACGCGTCCGCGAACGCCACGTCCGAGGACGTGCCCGTCATGAGGTCCGCGTAGCCGGGGGAGGACCAGCGCGAGGTCCAGCCGCCGTCCTTGTACTGCTGCACGAACCCGTCGACCAGCTCGCCCGCCCTGCTCGGCGTGAGGAAGGAGTAGGCCGGCCAGGTCGTCCGGTAGGTGTCCCAGAAGCCGTTGTTGACGTACACCTTGCCGTCGACGATCTTCGCGCCGGTGTGCGTCGGGGTGTCCGGGTTCGGCATGGGGGAGAAGGGCGAGGCGTACTGGTGCTTCTTGCCGACCTTCTCGAAACCGGAGTTCGGGTAGAGGTACAGCCGGTACAGGCTGGAGTACAGCGTCGTCAGCTGGTCCGGTGTGGCGCCCTCGACCTTCACCTTGCCGAGCAGCCGGTCCCACTGCCGCTGGGCGCTCTTCTTGACGGCCTCGAAGGAGGTGCCGTCCGGGATCTCCTGGCGGAGGTTGTCCTTCGCCTGGTCGACGCTGATGAGCGAGGTCGCCAGGCGCAGGGTGACGGTCCGGTCGTCGGTCTTGAAGCGCAGGTGGCCCTTCACTCCGGACGACGAGCCCTCGGTCACGGGCTTGTCGAACGTGCCGTACACGAACAGCCGGGTCGCCCCCGTCGACAGCCCGGACTTCACGTCCGAGTAGCCGGTGACGATCCCGTTCTCCTTGTCCAGGGTCAGGCCCGCCTGGTCGGTGACGTTGTCGAAGAGGACGCTCACGTCGTCGCCGGGGTAGGTGAAGCGCAGGGCCGCCGCGTGGTCGGTCGGCGCCATCTCGGCCTTCAGCCCGTTCTCGAACCGCACCCCGTAGTAGTACGGCCGCGCGGTCTCGTTCTCGTGCCGGAAGGCCAGCTCCCGGGCCTCCCGGCCGAGGTCGGGAGTGCCCGCGGCGACGGACGGCATCACCTGGAAGGTCTGCCGGTCGCCCATCCAGGGGCTCGGCTCGTGGCTCGCGCTGAACGCCTGGATCGTCGGCAGGTTGTCCGCGTTGTTCGCGCGTGCGTAGTCGTACAGCCAGCTCAGCGAGCCCGCGTTGGTCACCGGCGTCCAGAAGTTGAAGCCGTGCGGCACCGCCGTCGCCGGGAAGTTGTTGCCCCGTGAGAAGCCGCCGCTGGAGTTGGTGCCGCGGGTCGTCACCGCGTAGTCGGACAGATGCGCCTTCGGCCGCTCGGGAGCGGCGGACTCGAGGGTCACGTCGTCCAGCCACCCCCGGAACTTCGCCGGGCCCTTCGGGGAGTCGTATGCCACCAGGATCCGGTCCACGGTCTTACCGGCCGCCACCGACCCGATCCGCGAGGCCACATTGTTCCACTGGTTGACGTAGAGGATCTTCGCCGCACCCTGCCCCCGCGGCGTCAGCGGGAAGCCGTGCTGGTCGGTGGCGCGCAGCTCGCTCAGGTGGGTCCCGTCGGTGAAGGCGAGGTCGACGGAGACGTGGGTGGCGTCGTAGTCGAGGTCGCCGTCCGCCATCGACGGGAAGATCCGGTAGGCCAGCCGCGTGTTCCGGCCGACGGCCACGTTCACGTCGAAGACCTTGTTGTACGAGTAGGCACGCCCGTCGGCGGTGTGCCGGCCGGCGTAACGCAGGGCCCGTTTTCCGGTGAACCCGGCGCCCGCCTTGGCGGTGGGGGAGCCGCTCGGGCCGCGGTCGACGAGGGAGAGCATGTCCTGAGGGACGGGCCCTTCGCCGCCGCCCGTGGACAGCTGGAGGTCGGCGAGCTGGAGGATGTCGCCGCCGTTGTTGCCGGTGATGTCGAGCCGGAAGTGCCGGTATTCGGCGGGCTCCGCCAGGTCGTACGTCTTGGTCTGGAACCGCTCGGAGAAGGACTCGCCGGAGCGGGTGTCGAGGGTCTTCCAGTCCTTGCCGTCGGCGGAGCCCTTCAGGGTCCAGTCCTTCGGGTCGCGCTCGTCGTGGTCGTTGGCCGACGTCAGTGCGTAACGCACCAGTTTGACTGGCTTGTCCAGGTCGAACTCGGCCCAGCCGGTGGGCTCGAAGGTGAGCCACTTGGTGCTCGGCTCGCCGTCGACGAGGTTCTCCTTCACCTCGCCCCCGCCCGTGTTCTCGTCACTGGCCCGGACGTCGGTGACCTGGTCGGTCACATTGCCCGGTATGCCGCTGCCGTAGCC
>KL569155.1:30605-35589 GCA_000715635.1 Streptomyces violaceus
GGCTCGCTTGCTGCCGTCGGGTGCGGTGTCGACGGTGTTCAACCAGTCCGGAACCGGGTCGTCCGACTCGAAGGAGGAAGCGAACCTCCGGTCGGGGGTCTCGGGGGCTTGAGGCAGTGCGACCGCAACGCCCTGTGAGCTCAGGGCCAAAGTGAAAGCGGTCGCCGACACGACCGCCGAACCCCATCTGTGCCGAGCTTTCCGCTGCATCAACGGGTACCCTCCCTGCGCAGTGGACAACGTTGTCAACTTCGATGCGCAAGGACCAGTAGTTGCCCAAGTGGTGGGGAGTGTCAAGGGTGTTGGTTGTGGCATTCAGGGGCGACAGCCGGGATATTTCCGCCGAGGAGTACACGCACCGCTCGTCTTTCCGCGAGGTCTCAACTCGGATAAGACCCACGGCCAACCCTGTGTTCGATCTTGATCCGCTGGCGGGAAGTGGACTATACCTGTCGGACGATTCACACCATCCGCACATCACCACCCGCACTTTCCTGCACGACCCAGCGTGACCCGATCGCGGTGCCGGGGAGGATCCGGTTCACCGCCTGAGTCCTGGAGAAGGCGAGGACTTGAGCATGGGATCCACTTCCGCCGAGAACCACGGCACCGAGGGTGTCGGCCGCCGTGATCTGATCAAGAGGTCCGCCGCGCTCGGGCTGATCTCCGTACCGACGATGAGCTTCCTGTCCGCCTGCGCCAGCAGCGGCGGCGGCGACAGCGGCGACAAGGCCAAGGCCGGCAAGAAGACCGCGAAGAACCCGCTCGGCGTCAACGACACCGCGGGCATGGAATTCGTCCTGTTCGACGGCGGCTTCGGCAAGGAGTACGCCGAGGACGCGGTGCAGATCTACGAGAAGAACTTCCCCAAGGTGAAGGTGAAGTTCTCCGCCACCCAGAAGATCCAGTCCACGCTCCAGCCCCGCTTCAACCAGGGCACCCCGCCGGACCTCATCGACAACTCCGGCGCCGAGCAGATGGACATGGGCGTCCTGGCCGGAAAGAAGCAGCTCACCGACCTCACCCCGCTGCTGGACGCGCCTTCCTACGACGACCCGGCCAAGAAGGTCCGTGACACGCTGCGCCCCGGCATCGTGGAGATGGGCCAGCTCGACGGCGACCCGGTCTGGATCATGTACTACGCCTACACGGTGTACGGCGTCTGGTACTCGCAGAAGGCATTGGACTCGCTCGACGCCACCTATCCCGAGACCTGGGACCAGATGCTCGCCGTGTGCGAGAAGGCCAAGAAGAAGGGCATGGCGGGCTGGACGTACGCGGGTAAGTACCCGTACTACCTTCCCTTCTCGCTCTACCCGATGATCGGCAAGGTCGGCGGTGTCGAGGTCCTCGACGCCATCGACAACCTGGAGCCGAACGCCTGGAAGCACCCGGCCGTCAAGGCCTGCTTCGAGGCCTACTACGAGCTCTTCAAGAAGGGCTACATCCTCAAGGGCACCCCCGGCCTGGACCACATCCAGTCGCAGACCGCCTGGGCCCAGGGCAAGGCGCTGTTCATCCCGAACGGCTCCTGGGTGGAGAACGAGTCGGCGAACGTCATCCCGAAGGACTTCAACCTGGCGGTCTCCGCGCCCACCGGTATCGACTCCTCCGACAAGATGCCCTTCGGCGCCATCTGGGCCTCCGGCGGCGAGCCCTTCATCGTCCCGGCCAAGGCGAAGAACGCCGAGGGCGGCATGGAGCAGCTGCGCATCATGCTCAGCGAGGCGTCCTCGAAGAACTTCACCAGCAAGGTCAAGTCGCTCACCGCGTTCAACGGCGGCACTGACGGCATCACCCTCACCCCGGGCCTCAAGTCGGGGGTCGCGGCGCTGGAGAAGGCCGGCGACAACGTGCTGAATCCGCGGATGCAGGACTGGTACGTGCAGCTCCAGAAGGAGAAGATCGGGGTCTCCGGCCTCGGCGAGATGATGGCCGGCCGGCTCACTCCGGCCGAAGCCATCAAGAAGATCCAGGCCTACGCGGACGAAACCGCCAAGGACTCCTCGATCAAGCACTACAAGCACCAGTAACGGCACCGGAAACTCATTTCCGCAACGGCACCGGAGTGGCGATGCAGCACGGCAAGTACCGGTTCATCGTGGGGTTCCTCGCGCTGCCCCTCGGCCTGTACGCGCTCTTCGTGGTCTGGCCGTTCATCCAGTCCATCTATTACTCGTTCACGGACTGGACCGGCCTGAGCCCCGAATTCAAGATGGTCGGCTTCGACAACTACAGCCGGATGCTCGACGACGAGATCTTCTGGAAGTCGTTGCAGCACAGCCTGCTGTTCGCGCTACTGCTGCCGGTCGTGACGATCAGCCTGGCGCTGTTCTTCGCCTTCATGATCAATGTCGGCGGACGGAAGAGGAGGAACGGACCGGTGGTCACCGGCGTCCGGGGCTCCTCGTTCTACAAGATCGTCTATTTCTTTCCGCAGGTGCTGTCCATCGCCATCGTCGCGCTGCTGTTCGCGTTCGCGTACAACCCGGACAGCGGCGCGATCAACTCGATCCTGCGCGGGATCGGGCTCGACGACGTCCAGCCGCTGTGGCTGGGCGATCCCGACCTCGCGCTGTGGGCCGTGATGGCGGTGCTCGTCTGGTCCACGGTCGGTTTCTTCGTGGTTCTCTTCTCCGCCGGCATGGCCTCCATCCCGGCGGAGATGTACGAGGCGGCCCTGCTGGACGGGGCAGGCCGCGCCACGACCTTCTTCCGCGTCACCCTGCCGCTGCTGTGGGACACCGTGCAGTCCGGCTGGGTCTACATGGGCATCCTCGCCTTGGGCGCCGAGTCGTTCGCGGTCGTGCAGATCATGACGACCGGGCCGGGCGGCCCCGACTACTCGACCACCGTCATGGTCCTGTACGTGTACCAGAAGGCGTTCCGTGACGGGCAGGCCGCCTACGCCACCACCATCGGTGTCGCCCTGCTCGTCGTCACGCTGGCCTTCGCCGCCGTGGTGATGCGGCTGGGCCGTCGCGAGCGGCTGGAGTACTGATGAAGACGACGCAGACCCCCGCGCCCGTGCCGGCCGAGTCCGGCGCGCCCGTCACCAAGGAGGACACCCCGCCGGGCCCGCCGCCGAAGCCGAAGAAGGAAGGCACGGTCCTCAACGTCTTCTCCCACGGCGTCCTCGTCATCTGGGCGTTCATGGTGGTGATGCCGCTGCTGTGGGCGGTGATGACGTCCTTCAAGGACGACCGGTCCATCTTCTCCTCGCCCTGGTCGCTGCCGGACACGCTGCACTTCGACAACTGGTCGCGGGCGTGGACCGAGGCCAACATGAGCGACTACTTCCTCAACACCGTCCTGGTGGTGGGCGGTTCGCTCATCGGCACGCTGGTCCTGGGGTCGATGGCGGCCTACGTCCTGGCCCGCTTCGACTTCCCGGGCAACCGCTTCATCTACTTCCTGTTCATCGGTGGCATGAGCTTCCCGATCATGCTCGCGCTGGTCCCGCTGTTCTACGTCGTGAACAACATGGGCCTGCTGAACACCATCCACGGGCTGATCCTGGTCTACATCGCCTACTCGCTGCCGTTCACGGTGTTCTTCCTGACGGCGTTCTTCCGGACCCTGCCGACGTCCATCGCGGAGGCGGCCTTCGTCGACGGGGCCTCCCACAGCCGCACCTTCTTCCAGATCATGCTGCCCATGGCCAAGCCCGGCCTGATCAGCGTCGGCATCTTCAACTTCCTGGGCCAGTGGAACCAGTACATGCTTCCCACGGTCCTCAACACGGACCCGGACAAGCGCGTCCTCACCCAGGGCCTCGTGCAGCTGGCGGTCAGCCAGGGCTACAAGGGTGACTGGTCGGGGCTCTTCGCGGGCCTGGTGATGGCGATGCTGCCGGTGCTCGCCGCGTACATCGTCTTCCAGCGGCAGGTGGTGCAGGGACTGACGGCCGGCGCCCTGAAATAACCCTGCGCGTTCGCTCGCGTACACGCCGCTCCCGGTCGCGGGGGCGGCGTGCAGGCGTGTGTCCAAGGACCCGGAAACGGTTCAACCTCTTGACGGGAGGCGACCCGAACGGCTCAGCTTAGAGTTCACTAGTTGGACATGGACGGGGTCTCATAGAAGCGGCCCCGCGCGCAGGAGGTCGTCGTGGAGACTCCGGGGTCGCAGTCGTCGCTGCACCGAGCCAACCTGGAGCGGGTCGTACGAGCCGTGCGTCTGGCGGGCTCCCTCACCCAGGCCGAGATCGCGCGGACGACAGGCCTGTCCGCCGCGACGGTCTCCAACATCGTCCGGGAGTTGAAGGACGGCGGAACCGTCGAGGTCACGCCGACGTCGGCGGGCGGGCGCCGGGCCCGCAGCGTGTCGCTGAGCGGGGACGCCGGGATCGTCATAGGGGTCGACTTCGGGCACACCCATCTGCGCGTCGCGGTAGGGAACCTCGCCCACCAGGTGCTCGCCGAGGAATCCGAGCCGCTGGACGTGGACGCCTCCTCGACGCAGGGCTTCGACCGGGCGGAGCAACTGGTCAGCCGGCTGATCGAGGCCACCGGGGTCGACCGGTCCAAGATCGCCGGGGTCGGTCTCGGCGTGCCCGGCCCCATCGACGTCGAGTCGGGGACCCTGGGCTCGACCGCCATCCTGCCCGGCTGGACCGGCACCAAGCCCGCCGAGGAGCTGCGGGGGCGGCTCGGCGTGCCGGTGCACGTGGACAACGACGCCAACCTCGGCGCCCTCGGCGAGATGGTCTGGGGCAGCGGTCGCGGGGTGCGCGACCTGGCGTACATCAAGGTCGCCAGCGGTGTCGGCGCCGGTCTGGTGATCAACGGGAAGATCTACCGAGGTCCTGGCGGTACCGCCGGGGAGATCGGGCACATCACTCTCGACGAATCCGGCCCCGTCTGCCGCTGTGGGAACCGCGGCTGCCTGGAGACCTTCGCGGCCGCGCGCTATGTGCTTCCGCTCCTGCAGTCCAGCCACGGCACCGACCTGACGATGGAAGGCTGTCTCTTATACACATCTCTGA
>KL569155.1:35807-43451 GCA_000715635.1 Streptomyces violaceus
GACCCGGGCTGCCGTCGGGTGGTCGCCGACGTCGGCCGCCACATCGGCAGCGGAGTGGCCAATCTCTGCAATCTGCTGAACCCGAGCCGCGTGGTCCTCGGCGGCGATCTCGCCGAGGCCGGTGAGCTGGTGCTCGGGCCGATCCGGGAGTCCGTGGGGCGCTACGCGATCCCCAGCGCGGCACGCCAGTTGTCCGTTCTCCCGGGCGCCCTCGGTGGCCGTGCGGAGGTCCTCGGAGCGCTCGCTCTCGCCCTCAGCGAGATGGGCGATTCGACGCTTTTGGATGGAACTGCCCCTGGAGTGCTGCAGGCAGCGACGCCCGCCTTCACTTAGAGAACGGATGGCACCGTTGCCATCTCGTTAAGGATTTACTTCTTGACGTCGCACGTGTGGCCGAGTTGACTTCCAGCCACCTCGGCCGCAATGTCGCGGCCTCGTCAGGGAGGTTTCTGAAGTGAATACGCGTATGCGTCGCGCCGCTGTTGCGATTGCCGCCGGTGCGATGGCCGTTTCGCTTGCTGCCTGTGGCAGCGCCAAGGAGTCCGGCGACAACGCCGATTCCAGCGGGTCCGCCAAGAAGGGCGACGACATCAAGGTCGGTCTGCTCCTTCCGGAGAACGCGACCGCCCGCTACGAGAAGTTCGACCGGGTGCTCATCGAGAAGAAGGTCAAGGAACTCACGGGCGGCAAGGGCGAGGTCGTCTACGCCAACGCCAACCAGGACGCGGCCAAGCAGAACCAGCAGGTCGACACGATGGTGTCCAACAAGGTCGACGTGCTGATCGTGGACGCGGTGGACTCCAAGGCCATCGCCGGCTCGGTGAAGAAGGCCAAGGACGCGAACATTCCCGTCGTCGCCTACGACCGCCTGGCCGAGGGCCCGATCGACGCCTATACCTCGTTCGACAACGTCACGGTCGGCAAGACCCAGGGCGAGGCCCTGCTGAAGGCCCTGGGTGACAAGGCCAAGGACGGCCAGATCGTCATGATGAACGGGTCCTCCACCGACCCGAACGCCGCCCAGTTCAAGGAGGGCGCGCACTCCGTCCTCGACGGCAAGGTGAAGGTCGGCCGCGAGTACGACACCAAGGAGTGGAAGCCGGAGAACGCCAACGCCAACATGGAGGGCGCCATCTCCGCCCTCGGCAAGGACAAGATCGTCGGCGTCTACTCCGCCAACGACGGCATGGCGGGCGGCATCATCACGGCCCTGAAGGCCGCCGGCATCGCCGACATCCCGGTCACCGGCCAGGACGCCGAACTCGCGGGTGTGCAGCGCATCGTGACCGGCGAGCAGTACATGAGCGTCTACAAGCCCTACCCGCAGGAGGCCGACGTCGCCGCCGAGATGGCCGTCGCGCTCGCCCAGGGCAAGTCGCTCGACTCCATCGCCAAGGACAAGGTCGACAGCCCGACCACCAAGGCCGTCCCCTCCGTCCTCGTCCCGGTCGTGTCGCTGACCAAGGACAACATCAAGGACACCGTCATCAAGGACGGCATCTACACCGTGAGCGAGATCTGCACCGGCAAGTACAAGGCCGCGTGCGACAAGATCGGCCTCAAGTAACAGCCGGTCAGTTCCCCCGAGTTCCTCCGGCGCCCCGCACACCAGCCCCGCAAGCTACGCGGGGCGCCGGAGTGATCGCTCCTCCCACACTTCTGCACAACCTCCCGCTGGTCAGGCGGCGAAGGAGATGGTTCACGTGTCCGCTACGCCCGTGCTGGCGTTGCGCGGGGTCTCCAAGCGATTCGGTGCCGTACAGGCGCTCACCGACGTAGAGCTTGAGATCCATGCCGGTGAGGTGGTCGCCCTGGTCGGCGACAACGGCGCCGGAAAGTCCACGCTGGTCAAGACGATCGCCGGCGTGCACCCCATCGATGAGGGCGTCATCGAATGGGACGGCAGGTCCGTCCAGATCAACAAGCCGCACGACGCCCAGAACCTGGGCATCGCGACCGTCTACCAGGACCTCGCGCTGTGCGACAACATCGACGTCGTCGGCAACCTCTACCTGGGCCGGGAGATCCGCAAGCGCGGTGTCCTGGACGAGGTGGAGATGGAGCGCCGCTCCCGGGAGCTGCTCGACACGCTGTCGATCCGCATCCCCAGTGTGCGCATCCCGATCGCCTCGCTCTCCGGCGGCCAGCGCCAGACGGTGGCCATCGCGCGGTCCATGCTCGGCGAGCCCAAGCTGGTCATCCTCGACGAGCCCACCGCCGCCCTCGGCGTCGAGCAGACCGCGCAGGTCCTCGACCTCGTCGAGCGGCTGCGCGAGCGCGGCCACGCCGTCATCCTCATCAGCCACAACATGGCCGACGTCAAGGCCGTCGCGGACAAGGTCGCCGTGCTGCGCCTCGGTCGCAACAACGGCATCTTCGAGGTCAAGTCGACCTCGCAGGAAGAGATCATCTCCGCCATTACGGGCGCCACCGAAAACGCCGTGACCCGCCGTGCGGCGCGCACGAACGGGGAGGTATCCAAGTGAGTATCGACAAGACCTCCGCGACTCCGGGAGCCCCCGAAGACCACGTGGTGGAGAACCCCGAGGCGGCCAAGGCCGCCACCACGGTCGTCGACCCCCGGCTGCTGGTGCGCGAGCAGGGCTTCGCGGGCTACGTCACCGAGTTCAAGCGGAAGATGAAGTCCGGTGACCTGGGCTCCATCCCGGTGGTCGTCGGCCTGGCCATCATCTGGATCATCTTCCAGAGCTTGAACTCCAACTTCCTCACCGCGGGCAACCTGTCCGACATGTCCGTCGCCATGGTCGGCACCGGCATGATCGCCGTCGGCATCGTGTTCGTGCTGCTGCTCGGCGAGATCGACCTGTCGGTCGGCTCGGTCAGCGGTGTGGCGGGCGCGAGCTTCGCCGTGCTCAACGTCACCAACGGCATGAACGAGTGGCTCGCCTTCGCGCTGGCCATCGTCACCGGCACGGTCGCCGGCGCGCTGCACGGCTTCTTCTTCGCGAAGATCGGCGTTCCCGCGTTCGCCGTCACGCTGGCCGGCCTGCTGTTCTGGAACGGTTTCATGCTCCAGATCCTGGGCGACAACGGCACGATCAACCTCGACCCGGACGGGGTCGTGGCCCAGCTGACCAGCTACTACTTCTCCGACGTGGCCGCCGCCTACGGTCTGGCCGTGGTGGTGACCGCCGGGTACTTCCTCAGCTCCTTCCTCGGCAACCGGCGGCGTGAGGCCGCGGGCGTGCCGTCGCGGCCGCTGAGCGAGACGGTGGTGCGGACGGTACTGCTCGCCGTCCTGGCCTTCGCCGTCGCGATCGTCTTCAACCAGTACAAGGGCCTGCCGCTGGCCGTGGTGATCTTCATCGTGGTGCTCCTGGTCACGGACTTCGTGCTGCGGCGGACGGCGTACGGGCGGAAGGTGTTCGCGCTCGGCGGCAGCGTCGAGGCGTCGAGGCGTGCCGGTATCAACGTCGAGCTGGTCCGGATCTCGGTGTTCGCGATCTCCGGGACCTTCGCCGCGGTGGGCGGTCTGTTCATCGCGTCGAAGATCGCCGCGGCGAACCAGGGCGCGGGCGGCGGTGACCTGCTGATGAACGCGATCGCCGCCGCGGTGATCGGCGGTACGTCGCTGTTCGGCGGTCGCGGGCGGACGTGGAACGCGCTGCTCGGTGTGCTGGTGATCGTGTCGATCCAGTACGGGCTCGCCCTGGAGGGCATCGCCTCTCCGGTGCAGTACATGATCACCGGTGGTGTGCTGTTGGCCACGGTCGTGATCGACGCGGTGACGCGCAAGACGCAGAAGACCGCGGGGCGCGCGTAGCGCTGACCGACCCCCTGTGCCCGGCATCGAGAGGTGCCGGGCACAGTTGTGTCGTAGGTGTGGCACAACTTGGGTACAGCCGAAAGCGTGATGTATGCCCCACGGCCTCGGCGCAGCCCTCAGGGGCGGAACATTAGACTCGACACGCCCGGCAACAGCTCGATCAGCTCTACTGCAAGGAGGCACGGGTGCCGCTGCTGACCCGTATCAGGGGACCGCGCGATCTGGACCGGCTCAGCCTGGAGGAGCTGAACCAGCTGGCGGAGGAGATCCGGAGCTTCCTCGTCGAAGCGGTCTCCAAGACCGGCGGTCACCTCGGCCCCAATCTCGGCGTGGTGGAGCTCACCATCGCCCTGCACCGGGTCTTCGACTCGCCCAGGGACAAGGTGCTCTGGGACACCGGCCACCAGTCCTACGTCCACAAGCTCCTCACCGGCCGTCAGGACTTCTCCAAGCTCAAGATGAAGGGCGGCCTGTCCGGCTACCCCTCGCAGGCCGAGTCCGAGCACGACGTCATCGAGAACTCGCACGCCTCGACCGTCCTCGGCTGGGCCGACGGCATCGCCAAGGCCAACCAGATCATGGACCGCGACGACCACGTGGTCGCCGTGATCGGTGACGGGGCCCTGACCGGCGGCATGGCCTGGGAGGCGCTGAACAACATCGCCGACGCCAAGGACCGTCCCCTCGTCATCGTCGTCAACGACAACGAGCGGTCCTACGCGCCGACCATCGGCGGTCTCGCCAACCACCTCGCGACGCTGCGGACGACGGACGGCTACGAGCGCTTCCTCGCCCGCACCAAGGAGGTGCTGGAGCGCACGCCCGTCGTCGGCCAGGCGCTCTACGACACCCTGCACGGCGCCAAGAAGGGCCTGAAGGACTTCATCGCCCCGCAGGGCATGTTCGAGGACCTCGGCCTGAAATACGTCGGCCCGATCGACGGCCACGACCTCGAGGCCCTGGAGTCCGCGCTCGCCAAGGCCAAGCGGTTCGGCGGGCCGGTCATCGTGCACTGCCTCACCGAGAAGGGCCGCGGCTACCAGCCCGCCCTCCAGGACGAGGCCGACCGCTTCCACGCCGTCGGCAAGATCCACCCCGACACGGGCCTGCCGATCAAGACCTCCGGCGCCGACTGGACCTCCGTCTTCGGCGACGAGATGGTCGAACTCGGCAAGGAGCGCGAGGACATCGTCGCCATCACGGCCGCGATGCTCCAGCCGGTGGGCCTGGAGAAGTTCGCCAAGCGCTTCCCCGACCGGGTCTACGACGTCGGCATCGCCGAGCAGCACGGCGCCGTGTCGGCGGCCGGACTGGCGACGGGCGGAGTGCACCCGGTGTTCGCCGTGTACGCCACCTTCCTCAACCGCGCCTTCGACCAGGTGCTGATGGACGTGGCCCTGCACAAGTGCGGTGTCACCTTCGTGCTGGACCGGGCCGGTGTCACCGGCACCGACGGGGCCTCCCACAACGGCATGTGGGACATGTCGATCCTGCAGGTCGTGCCGGGGCTGCGGCTGGCCGCGCCGCGTGACGCCGACCAGGTCCGCGCACAGCTGCGCGAGGCCGTCGCGGTCGATGACGCGCCGACCGTGGTCCGCTTCTCCAAGGGCGCCGTCGGTCCCGCCGTACCCGCCGTCGGCCGCGTCGGCGGCATGGACGTGCTGCGCGAGCCCGGCACCGACCGGCCGGACGTGCTGCTGGTCTCGGTCGGCGCCCTCGCCCCGATGTGCCTGGAGATCGCCGGTCTGCTCGACAAGCAGGGCATCTCCACCACCGTCGTCGACCCGCGCTGGGTCAAGCCCGTCGACGAGGCCATGGCCCCGCTCGCCGAGCGGCACCGCGTGGTCGTCACCGTCGAGGACAACAGCCGGGTCGGTGGTGTGGGATCGGCGATCGCGCAGGCACTGCGTGACGCGGGTGTGGATGTGCCGCTGCGTGACTTCGGCATCCCGCCGCGCTTCCTCGACCACGCCACGCGTGCCGAGATCCTCGCCGAGATCGGCCTCACCGCGCCGGACATCGCCCGGCAGGTGACCGGGCTGGTCGCCAAGCTGGACGGGCGGTACGAGCGGGGTGCCGTGGACGCGGTGGACTCCGTGGACGCAGTGGACTCCGTGGAGTCCGTGCGCGACTGACGCGGTTCACGCGGCCGACACGGCCGAACGGGTTCGGATGGGCCGGTTTCACCACCGTGAAGGGTGGTGAAACCGGCCCGTTGGCGTGAAATCTTCCCCGCCGGGGCATACGGATGGTTGCCCCCTCTCGATCATGTCGAGGACGACAAGCGTGGGAGGTACCCCGTGAGCAGCACCCTCTTCCGGACGAAGAAGGTCGAGCAGTCCATCCTCGACACCGAGGAGCCAGAACACGCGCTCAAGAAATCCTTGTCCGCGCTGGATCTGACCGTCTTCGGCGTCGGCGTGATCATCGGCACCGGCATCTTCGTCCTCACCGGCACCGTCGCCAAGGACAACGCCGGGCCCGCGACGGCTCTGGCGTTCATCGCGGCCGGCGTCGCCTGCGCGCTGGCCGCGCTCTGCTACGCCGAGTTCGCGTCCACGGTCCCGGTCGCCGGGTCCGCCTACACGTTCTCGTACGCCTCCCTCGGCGAACTGCCCGCCTGGATCATCGGCTGGGACCTGGTCCTGGAATTCGCGCTCGGTACGGCGGTGGTGGCCGTCGGCTGGTCGGGCTACATCCAGTCGCTCATGGACAACGCGGGCTGGACGATGCCCGCGGCCCTGGGCAGCCGGGAGGGCGCCGACGCCTTCGGCTTCGACATCCTCGCCGCCGCGCTCGTCCTCGTCCTCACCGGCATCCTCGTGGTCGGCATGAAGCTGTCCGCGCGCATCACGTCGATCGTCGTCGCCATCAAGGTGACGGTCGTCCTCGTCGTGATCATCGCGGGCGCGTTCCTCATCAAGGGCGACAACTACGACCCGTTCATCCCGAAGGAGAAGCCCGTAGAGGCCGGGGCCAGTCTCGATTCCCCACTGATCCAGCTCATGTTCGGCTGGGCGCCCTCCAACTTCGGCGTGATGGGCATCTTCACCGCCGCCTCGGTCGTGTTCTTCGCCTTCATCGGCTTCGACGTCGTGGCCACGGCCGCGGAGGAGACCAAGAACCCGCAGCGCGACATGCCGCGCGGCATCCTCGGCTCCCTCGTGATCTGCACGACGCTGTACGTCCTCGTGTCGATCGTCGTCACCGGTATGCAGCACTACAGCGAACTGTCGGTCGACGCGCCGCTCGCCGACGCCTTCAAGGCGACCGGGCATCCGTGGTTCGCGGGCTTCATCAGCTTCGGGGCCGCGGTCGGCCTGACCACGGTGTGCATGATCCTGCTCCTCGGCCAGACCCGGGTGTTCTTCGCGATGAGCCGTGACGGGCTGCTGCCGCGGTTCTTCTCGCGCGTCCACCCGCGGTTCAAGACCCCGCACCGGCCGACGATCCTGCTCGGCGTGATCATCGCGGTGCTGGCGGGCTTCACGCCGCTGACCGAACTCGCCGCGCTGGTGAACATCGGCACGCTGTTCGCCTTCGTGGTCGTCGCCATCGGTGTGATCATCCTCCGCAAGACGCGTCCCGACCTGCCGCGGGCCTTCCGGACCCCGTGGGTGCCGGTCATCCCCATCCTGTCGGTGTGCGCCTCGCTGTGGCTGATGATCAACCTGCCTGCCGAGACGTGGGTGCGGTTCGGGATCTGGATGGCCGCCGGGTTCATCGTGTACTTCCTCTACGGCCGCACGCACAGCCGCCTCGGGAAGGGAGAGGAAGCGAAGGCCGAGAACACGCCGTAGCCGCCGCCGGATGCCTGCGGCGGGGTGCGCGTCGCGCCTGCGCGGTGGTGGTGGGTC
>KL569156.1:0-7623 GCA_000715635.1 Streptomyces violaceus
CCGTTACTGGTGTCGTGTGGTGGTGCTGCGGACCGCGCAGGCGGTCAGTCCTCGGTGGTGAGGTTGTCGACGTGGACGTCCTTGTAGCCCTGGCGCTCCAGGTCGCGGCGGATCGCCTCGGGGTAGTTGTGACGGGAGATCCAGTGGCTGACCGTGGTCTCGCCGGAGCCGTGGCCCCTCTCGCCGGATTTGGCGGCGGTGGCGAAGGCAGTGAACTTGATCTTCGGCATGGGTGGTCCCTCTCGGGCGATGGGAGCGGAAACCCTCGCGGCTCCCCACGCCCCGCCCGTACAGCCCTCGCACCGAAGTGCGGAGCCGGACAGGCGAGGGAGGCAACCGGCCGCAGCGCTAGCCGCTGCGATGGCAGGTAGAGAGCGGACCGGGTTGGCCGTGAGCGCGAGTTCCGCTCACGGGCCGGGATGAGGCACTGGCGCCGCCGGCCGATCCATCACGGCGGCGCCCGATGTCTTCGTCGATGCATTGGGATTCCCTCTCAGCGAGGATGAACAGGGGTGAAGCACTGCAAGGGGGACCACGTCCCCACCCTCCGGCCGTTGCTCGCGGTCACCGGGCCACCTCGCCAGTACGGGCCGAAACCCTGTTCTGCCTGGCCTTCAGCGGGATTGCAGCGTCCCCGCCTTCTGCGCATGCGGCTGAAGCCGCCTTACGACCGAGGTGTTGCGCTCGGTCGTTGCAGTACCTGTTTTACAGGTACTGCATGAGGGTCCGTCAAGTACGTCGACGGAACCTCTCGTTTTTCGCGCCTGGACTTCGTGGCGCACCATCAGAATCGCCGCAGGTCAGGGGCGTTCGTAACCGCACCCTTGGAAATGTTGAGGAGCGCTGACTACGCTCAAGAAGTCCCTACAAGTCCCTCAGGGGGTGCAGATGTCCAACGAGCGCTTGAGGTCGGCTCTGTTAGCGCGCGGCATGACCGTTCAGGACCTGGCTGAGGAGATCGGCGTCATCCCGAAGACAGTCGAGCGCTGGATCACGCAAGGGAAAGTCCCGTACCGGCGTCACCAGTACGCGACAGCGGCGGCGCTCAAGGTCGACGTGACAACGATCTGGGAAGACGGCCGGACCATCGAGAGCGCTGCGGACCTGTCCAAAGCCGAGATAGCGACCGTCTACCCGCACCGCCATACGGTGCCACCAGGGCTCTGGCGGGAGCTCTACGGCCGCGCTGAGCGGAACCTGGACGTGCTCGTCTACTCCGGGTTGTTCCTCTCCGAGGACCCGCTGTTCCATGACCTCGTGAAGGCGAAGGTGGAGGCCGGAGCCCAGGTGCGCATCCTGCTCGGCGACCCTGAGTGCGCTGCCGTACGGCAGCGCGGCATCGACGAGGGGCACCAGATCATGGACGGCAAGATTCGCAACGCCCTGCTCCACTACCGCGCTCTCATGCGGAGCCATCCGGACATCGGCTTCCGGCTGCACGACTCGACGCTCTACAACTCGATCTACCGGGCCGACGACGAGATGCTGGTGAACCCTCACGTCTACGGCATCGGCGCCTTCATGGCACCCGTCCTCCATCTGCGCCGTCTGCCGGGCGGCGGCATGTTCGACACCTACGCGAATAGCATCGAACACACCTGGGAGAACGCCCGCCCGATCACCGAGCAGGCCATAGCGAGCATCACGGGAGCCTGAACCATGGGACGTATCGACTACCTGCACGACCCCGATGCCCCGCCGGCCAACTCGGTTGTGCCGTCCGTCGTCGCGTTCGTGCAGAACGACGCGGGACAGGTGCTGATGATTCAGCGCTCCGACAACGGGCGCTGGGCACTGCCCGGTGGTGGTCACGACGTGGGGGAGTCGATCAGCGACACCGTCGTGCGCGAAGTCTGGGAAGAAACCGGGATCAAGGCAGAAGTCGTCAACGTGTCCGGGCTCTACACGGACCCCGGACACGTGATGCAGTACGACGACGGCGAGGTGCGCCAGCAGTTCAGCATCTGCTTCCGCGCGCAGCCGGTCGGCGGCGAACTCCGTACGAGCAACGAGACGACTCAGGTCCGCTGGGTCGACCCAGCGGACCTGACGACGTTGGACGTGCATCCCACGATGCGGCTCCGGATTGAGCACGCCATGGACCGGGCGCGCACGGCGCCCTACATCGGTTGACTCTTGGCGGCGGCGACCCGTTCGAGCACGCGGGACGTGCACGCCAGGATCTCGGGTTCCGCGCGGCGAATGAACGTCCCGATCAGGCTTTCCGGCCCGTACCGCCCGGCGATCTCGTTGATCCGGTCGATCGGGTTCGTGGGCATGCCGTCCGGCGTGGTGTTCATGTCGCAGAAGCAGAGCGCGTCGTTCAGGTGCGCGCTCTCGTAGGGGAACTCGACCTCCAGCTCCTCGCGCATGCCGCGCGCTTCCGCCTCCATCCAGGCACAGGAGTGGTGGGCGACGAGGTTGATGACCCGTGGGTCGGCGCCGGCTACGTCCCGGAGGTATCGGGCCCCGTCCAGCGGGTGAAAGCCCGTCTTGGCCAGGTCCGGCGCATAGCCGATGTCGTGCAGGACCGCCGCGGCCTCCAACAGATCCGCGTCCTGATCAAGAACAAGCGCGATCGCCCGTGCCCTCTCTGCGACCCCGAGGCAGTGTTTCCACCGCCGTGGCAGCGGCTCGGCAAGCAGGGACTCAGCCAGGGGGTAAGCCCACTCCGTCAACTTCGGCAAGCTACGAACGCTCCTCTCGCGTCGGCACGGCGCGGACCGTCCGCACCCTGCCCTGGCCGCCCCCCGCCAACACGCCGGCGGCCTCCAACTTCTCCAGTGCCTTGGTCACCGTGGGGCGTGAGACCCCGAACCGTTCGGCCAGTGAGGAAGCGCTGGGGAATGGTTGCCCCACTTCGAGCCCGTCAGCCGTGATGATGTCCGCGATCCGCTGCTCAATCGGGCGCCGGTCGACGCCAGCGCGCACGACGCGCCACCGCCCGCCCGGCGCAGGCTCGGCCACACCTTCCTGCTTCAGGACGGCGAACGCGCGCAGCGCGACCCCGCGTGAGACCTCGTAATCGCGCATGACCTCAGCCAGGGACGGGAGCTCCGTCATCTCCGGATCTGTCTCGATCCACGTCTTTAGCGTGTCGGCGATTTTCAGGAACGTTCCCCGAGGATTGGCCTGCTGCGACACTCGCTCTCCCTCTCCGCTCCGCCCGTCGCCATCCCCAAGACAACCGGACACTCGAACAAGACCACACGACCAGGTTGATACGCCAGTATGTCGCCACCAGCCACACCTGGTCTGCCAGCGGCCGCCGACGAGGCCAGCCCCGCTGAACC
Source organism: Streptomyces violaceus (assembly GCA_000715635.1). Lineage (GTDB taxonomy): Bacteria > Actinomycetota > Actinomycetes > Streptomycetales > Streptomycetaceae > Streptomyces > Streptomyces violaceus. The sequence continues at coordinate 3,294 of KL569156.1, forward strand.
TCGCCAGGCGGCATCGCACCAGCACGATCAGCCTGGCGAAGTGCGCATGGCGCCGCCTGTGACGCCTAATGGGTGCTGTGGCTAGTGGTTACACCGATGGAGTATTCGAGCGCTCAGAGTACGGCTAGACGGCGGTAAAAAGGATACATGCCTGCTACTCCGCACACGACTACTCCACCGAACGAATCGAAGAGAGTATGGGAAGTTGTCGCGATAGTCATTGCTGCTGCAGCTCTAGGCTGTTCTGTGTATAGCATCAAAGAAACCCATGACGTCCAGGAAGCCAGCAAAAAAGCTGCGGAAAAATCACAAGCTCAAAAAGTGGATGTGTACGCCCTGGCGAACGCTCAAGAAGGGCTGCGGGTGTTTGTCGCAAACCGCAGCGAGTCGGCTATTAGTAGCGTGAAGGTGGAGTTCCGTCAGGGTTATTGGGTTAGCTCCCACTCGATCCCGGGATGCAACATACTCAAGATCCCGGTGATAGTGAAGACGGCGAATGGTGGGCTTGTAATAAGACTGGGGCACCCGGTGCTGGTTTACTTCACGGACGTGGAAGGCCGTCGTTGGGTGACCCTCTTGGAAGTAGATAGAATACCGAACCTCAAGCGAGACGACGAGAAACGTTCCCTTCGGTCTGACCTCAATCTGGATAAATTGCTTGCTCCGTACAGCTCAGTCGGGTCGATTCCGGGTGGATGTGGATGAACCCGTGAGTTCGTACCGGCAAGGAGCCCCGCGATCAGACCCTTCGCGACACTGAGGCGGCGCACTACCGCTTACCTGCTCATGTCGACGAACCGCGCGTAGTGACCTTGGAACGCGACGGTGACTGTTGCGGTAGGGCCACTGCGATTTTTCGCAACAATCAGGTCAGCCTCGCCAGCCCGAATTGATTCTTTTTCGTACACATCCTCCCGGTGCAGGAGGATGACCGCATCGGCGAATCTCTCCAGGCTTCCTGGAACGTCACGCAGCGCAGGTCTAGGATAGCCATCGACCATACCAGGTTGATCAATCTGCAACATGGCCACAATTGGGATGTTCAGCTCTTTCGCCAAATTGCGCAGCTCTCTCCCTATTGTCGAGAGGTCACGTTCGAGATCTGTCGAAATGCTGCGCCGGTCAACATACAAGAGATCCAAGCTGTCTATAACGACGAGCTGCAGGTCATTGAAGAAGCTTAGCCGTCTGCAAGACTGCACCAGCTCTGGCAACGTGTAAGTTGCCTCATCTTGCATCCAAATAGGGGCGCCATCTACTGATGGCATGACGCGTGCCAGTCGCGTCCAATCATCATCATTCATCGCGCCTGTGCGCATCTGCCCTAGGGGTACTCGCGCTTCGGCTGCCAGCATGCGCATCGCCATCTCTTTGCGCCCCATCTGTAACGTAACCAAGTAGCTGGTTCGACCTCCAGAGATCGAGCAGGAGCGGATAAAGTTCAGTCCCAGGGTTGACTTTCCAATGCCTGATGAACCGGCGACAACCACCAACTCACCTGGTCGAAATCCGGAATTGAGTTCATCGAAATCGCGGAAACCTGTCGGGACTTCGGCTGTGGCCCCGCTGGCTGTTCCGATTGCACCCACTTCGCTTAGGGTGTCGTCCAGGACTGAGCTGACCGTACTAATTTTAGTCATTTCATTCATGAACGAGATGACTTCATTCTCGATAGTGGTGACCAAGGTGTCCATGTCGGGGGCCCCGTCACGCTCACTTGCATGCTGCGCCCATTCTGTGAACCTGGCCCCCATGGATTCCACCCGTCGCAGCTTGGCCAGCGCAACCACACGTTCAGCGTGAACTTCCGCTTCGCGGGGTTCGGACGTCTCTGGGAACAGGCCTTCCACGTAACTGCGTACATTTACTGCCGCCGACGTTCTTGGCTGAACGACTTGAGTCACAGCTTCTACCGTTATGTCTGCGTCATCGGCATATAGCTGAAGCAGCGCCACGTAGATCTCTAAATGTAGACCGTCGGCGAATACTGTGTCTGTCGGTACGACCAACTCCACGACTTCGGCAATCGCATCCTTTGATTGAAGCATGCAGCTAAGCAGCTTCCTTTCAGTGGCGACTCCGTAGGTGAGTGTCGAAGAACTGGCGGCTGTGCCGCGCCCCTGCTCTCCCGAAGGTGGCTCTGATGCGGCGTGAGCTCCAAGACGGTGGCGATGGGCCCTCTCGCGCAATGTCAGGAGTTGCGCAAGTACCTCCTCTATTTCGCCCGCCTTCTGCCCGGACGAGCTTGCCTCGCGAAACAGCCAAGTCACCAAGCTGACAAGTTGGCGGGGGCTCGGTAGGACTTTCCCCCTGAGGATTTTCCCGATTGCCTGATAATTCAGAGTCGCTGGCACTCGGTTATCGCTCTTTATTCCCCTTGCCATATCCCGGTAACTCGGTCTACCCGCCAGGGCGTAGACCTCGTGGAGGCCGACCAGCATCTGCCGGTGTGGACCATCGGGTACCTCGTCCTCGCCCGGCAACGTCACACCACGCCGGCCCCGTCCCGTCTCCAACCCGCCCCCAAGGTGTTTCGAAGTGTCTCCGTCAGAGCTTTACACGTCGAAGCAGCGCAGGTCAGCGGCTTGCCTGAATCTGGAAGTGTCTACATCTGACGCTGACCGCACACCTGGCTCTAGCGCCAGCCGAAGCTTGAAACATCGGCTCATTCGAAGGGAAGGTCATGCGTCGCTGCCAGGAGAAAGCAGTCAGCACCGAGCGCCGACAGATCGCCGGCCACATCAAGGGCACGGTTGTCGTGACTATTGTCCAAGTCACGTTGACTGTCCTGCTCAACGGCCTTGTGGCGGCAGTCCTAGCGTGGGTCAGGTGAGTCCTCGGGCTGTGGTCGGAGGGCAAGGCGAGGCAGTACGACCCGGATCCCCGACAGTGATGGACTGCTTGGGTGGGAGTGGGGAGTCGCCCGGCGCCTAGGGAGCCACGGACGACCGCCGGTCTCAATTGTGGTCTCCATTGCCACTCAGCCCGGGGTCGTCCGCTGGTGTCCGGTGAGGTCTGAAAGACCTCCTGAACAGGCATGAACTCCGACTTGTGTACGTCCAGGGACACCCCCGGACCAAGATCGGACAACTTGTAATGCGTAGGTCGTCGGTTCGAATCCGACAGGGGGCTCTTCACCGCCCAGGCCGGACCTCTTCGGGCCTGGGCTTTTTCATGGTGTGCGGAGGCGGCGGGCGATCTCGAGTTGGGTCTTGTCGACGGGGCGGTCGTCCTCGATGTCCCAGAGGGCGTTCTGGAGGAGGCGGCCGAGGGTCCAGGCTCGGGCTCGGGGGCGGTCCAGGGCGAGGGTGTCGGTCATGGCGTCGAAGCGCCAGAGGACGTCGTCGGGGTCGTAGCGGTTGTCGAGGGCCGGCCACAGTTCGAAGCCGGGGTCGCCGGCCAGGGGCTTGGGGTCGATCGCCAGCCAGGGGGCGCGTTCGGACGCGAGGACGTTGTCGAAGTGGAGGTCCCAGTGCAGGAGGCGGTCGCCCGGTTCGTCGACGACCTCGCGTACGGCGGCCGCGCAGTCGGCGACCAGGCGGCGGGACTCGGGGTCGGGGATGCGGTCGAGGGCCCACGGGGTCTGGTCGAGCATGGCCCGGGCGACATCGCCGAGGCGGCGCAGGCCGGGCGGGGCGGGGAAGGAGGTGAGGTGGGCGAGGAGCTCCGCGATCGTGACGACGGCCTGGTGGGTGTCCGGCACGTGGGACAGCATGCGGGTCTCGTCGAGGCGTTCCAGCAGCATGGTGCCGGTGGGCTCGTCGTGGTCGAGGAGGCGGACGGCTCCGTCGCCGTTCCAGGCGCGCAGCGCCACGGGCTCGCCTTCGCTCTCCTCGTCGAGGATCTGGAGCTTGAGGACCGCGGGGGTGCCGTCGGGGCGGAGAACGGGCAGGATCAGGGCGGACACGCCGTGCATCGGGGTTCCGTCGGGTTTCAGTTCCCAGCGGTCGAGGAAGCGGGCCGTCCGCTCCGGCAGTCCGGTGATGAAGGCGCGGCCCGCTTCGCCGTTGAACTTCTCCTGTGATGCCGCCAGTTCGCGTGGAATGTCGATCACTCTCGGCACGGTAGTGCGGGGTGCCGGGTGGGGCATGTGAATTAGCCGGTGGCACTCATGGCTCCAGGACCACCTTTCCCGTCGTGCCCCGGGTCTCCAGTGCCCGGTGCGCGGCCGCGGCCTCGCGGAGCGGGAAGCGCTGCACGGCCGGGGTGAGCCGGCCGGCGGCGGCCTCGGTGAGGGCGCGCAGTTCGAGGGTGCGCAGGGGGTCGGGGCCGCCGGCCTTCCCCAGCATCGCGGGGCCGAGGACCTGCTCGGAGACGCCGTCGACGAGGT
>KL569156.1:7783-9783 GCA_000715635.1 Streptomyces violaceus
CCCCAGCATCGCGGGGCCGAGGACCTGCTCGGAGACGCCGTCGACGAGGTAGGGCTCGCCGTCGAGGATGCCCTGGCCGGACCAGCCGAAGACGATGTGCCTGCCGCCGGGGCCGAGGAGTGCGACGGCCTCGCGGGCCACGTCGCCGCCGACGCCGTCGAAGACGACGGTCGCGGTCCGGCCGCCGAGGTGGGCGCGGACCTTCGCGGGCCAGGCCGGGTCCCGGTAGTCGACGGCGAGATCGGCACCGTTCGCCTGCACGCGGGCGACCTTCTCCGGCCCGCCCGCCAGGCCGATGACGGTCGCGCCGGCGTTCTTGGCGTACTGCACGAGAAGGGTGCCGATGCCTCCGGCGGCGGCCGGGACGACGGCGACCGAGCCGGGGCCGAGGTCGGCGAACTGGAGGATTCCCATCGCCGTACGGCCCGTGCCGATCATGGCGACGGCCTCGGCGAAGTCAAGGTTCCGCGGGATCTCGTGCAGGCGTTCGGCCTCGGTGACGGCCAGTTCGGCGTAGCCCCCGGGGACGAAGCCGAGGTGGGCGACGACCCGCTTGCCGAGCCATACGTCCGCGACGCCCTCGCCCAGGGACTCGACGACTCCGGCGACCTCGCGGCCGGGGATGGTCGGCAGGGGCGTCTGCTCGGCCGCCGGTCCTCCCCGCATGCCCTCGCGCAGGGCGGCGTCCAGGAGGTGGACACCCGCTGCCCGTACGGCGATACGGACCTGGCCGGGGCCCGGCAGGGGGTCCTCGACCTGCTCGTGGGCGAGGTTCTCGGCCGGGCCGAAGGCGTGCAGGCGGATGGCGTGCATGGGAGCTCCTCGAGGGGTCGCCGGGTGGGCGCCGGCGGGGCGCCGGATGAACCCCAGCCTTCAACCTCAAGCTTGCTTGAGGTCAAGCTCCCGGCGGCCGAGGGCCAGGGACACCGCGGTCAGGGCGCTGTTGAAGGAGACCTCCGACAGCACGCCGGGGGCCGCGACCTGGTCGCCGGCCAGGTAGACACCGTCGCCCCGGTCCACGGCGGGCCGGTCACGCCAGCTGGTGCCGGGCAGGTCGACCGCGCCCGTACGGCCCGCCGCGACGGAATCGCGCCGCCAGGTAACCCGCCCGCGCCAGCCCGGGAACCCCAGGTCGAGCAGCTGCTCTGCGCGGGCGGTGCCGTCGGCTTTGGACTCGTGCGGGGCGAGGGGGATCTGACCCTGGATGAGCTGCTCGCCGGCCGGGGCCAGGCTGCGGTCCTGGGCGGTGAACCGTTCGAGCCAGCCGGGCGCGTCCAGGTCGGAGACCGCGAAGGCGTCCCCGCGCCGCGTGCGCACGGCCAGGTCGACGAGGGTGGTACGGCCGCTCGGCCAGGTCAGGGAGCCGTCGCCGAGCAGACGCCGGGCGGCGTCGAGGGTGGTCGCGACGATCACCGGTGTGTCGGTGGGGAGCGTGTCGACACGGGACAGCGTCTCCATCCGGACCCCCAGGTTCCAGGCCCGGGCGGCCATCCGGTCGATGAGGCCGGCCCAGCCGCCGCGCGGGTACTGGGCCTCGGGCGGCAGCTTGGTGGCGCGGCGCAGGCGCTCCAGCACGAACGCGGCCGACAGGGAGCCTGGGTCGTGGTGGAAGAGGGCGACGGCGGAGTAGTGGGCGGCGGCCCGGGCGCCCTCCTCGCCCGCGATGCCGGTCGCCCAGGTCAGGAAGTCGACGTCCACGGGCGCCTGCCGGGCGGACGGGCGCAGCAGTTTCAGCATCGGGAAGGGCGGGGTGCGGCGCAGCACGCCGTGGGGCCGCAGCCGTAGCCGGGCGCCCTCCAGGGGCGGGATCGGGGCGAGCGGGCCGATGAGGTCGCGCTGCTTCAGCCAGGCCCAGTGCGGGCCGCCGTTGTAGAGGGCGTGCGGGCCCTCGTTCGTGCGGTACGGGCCTTCCGCGGTGCGGGCCCGGCCGCCGAGGGTGTGGTGGGCTTCGTGGAGGGTGACCTTGACGCCTGCCTCGGCGGCGGTGATGGCTGCGGTCA
>KL569156.1:10047-10304 GCA_000715635.1 Streptomyces violaceus
CACGCCTCCCTCGCGCCATCAGAGATGTGTATAAGAGACAGGTGCATGGCTGGGATCTCCCTGGGGCCTGAGGTCGGAATCGCCTTCGGGATTACGACCGCTCGCGGGGGCCGGAATGTGACATGCCCGGTGTTCACGCAGGTCAGGGGGTGTTGTCAGTGGTGGGGTGCAGCATGGGGAGATGGCGAGGAGAGCGGCGGGCGGTACGGGTGTGAAGGGCGCGCGGCGACCGGAGGTGCGGCTGCCGGTGCTGGAGT
>KL569156.1:10584-13040 GCA_000715635.1 Streptomyces violaceus
TACGAGGGCGGTGAGCTGGAGCCGGACGGGGACTACGACGGGCTGGAGTTCCGGGACGCGGACCTCACCGGGCAGGACGGGGCGGGGGCCCGTTTCATGGACTGTGCGCTGACGGGGTGCGCGCTGGACGAGACCCGGCTGCGGCATGCCCGGGTCCTGGACTCGGCCCTCACCGGTGTCCGGGGCGTCGGCACCGACCTCGCCGAGGCGACCCTGCGGGACGTGGAGCTGACCGACGCCCGCCTCGGGGGACCGCAGTTGCACGGGGCGGTGCTGGAGCGGGTGCTGATCCGCGGCGGCAAGATCGACTATCTGAATCTGCGCACGGCCCGGCTCAGAGACGTCGTCTTCGACGGCTGCGTCCTCGTCGAGCCGGACTTCGGGGGCGCCCGCCTGGAGCGGGTGGAGTTCGTGGACTGCGCCCTGAAGGGCGTCGACCTGCACGCGGCGACCCTCACGGACGTCGACCTGCGCGGGGCCGCGTCGCTGGAGATCAGCCGGGGTTTCGACCGGCTGTCGGGGGCGGTGATCAGTACGGCCCAACTGCTGGATCTGGCGCCGGTGCTGGCGGTGGAGTGGGGGATCAGGGTGGAGGGCTGATCGCCGCACGCTCACCTGTCGTACCAGCCCCCTGGCCCCGCCTGCTCCGGCCAGTCGTAGGACTGGTGCAGTCCTATGAGGGCGTTGACCAGGCGGGGGTCCAGTTCGTGCCGCAGCAGTTGGTAGTCCTCGGCCACCGCGCGGAAGACGAGGTGGGCGCGGTAGGAGCCGTCCCGCCAGGTGATGCGCCGCGGCGGACGGGGAGCGTCGTCGGCTTCCGCCATCAAGACCCAGATCAGGAACAGCAGTTGGACCGGCAGTCCGAACGGCCACCACAGCAGCCAGCTCCACAGACGCCCCTGGTACCCCTGGAGGACCGGCCCCGCGGCCGGTTCCACGGTCCAGCGCTTGCGCCCCCACCGGAAGGCCCGGCGGCGCCGCAGGGTGATCCGCCCGAGCGGGGCGCCGTACGGATCCAGGACGTGGTACACCGCCGGGCGTCCGCTCAGCCGTGACCCCAGGGGCTGCTCGGTCACGACCCGGGCGACCGGCGCCCAGTCCTCCGCACGTAGATGGAAGGCCCGCAGTGAGCGGAGCCGGTCCGGTGCGGGGCTGTCGGGGTCGCGATGGAGCCGGACGACGGTGCCCTGCTCAAGCCCTTCTCCGCTGACGATGACCGGTGGCGTCATCTTGTAATTCAGGTCGTAGGTCACGCGCCCCTGGCTCATGTCGCCGTTCTCCCTGTGTCCGCTGCCGTTCGAAGGGCGATCGTTTCAGCCCGGTGGCGAACGGTCGTCAGGAGACCCTGGGAAAGCGGGCCTGGAGGGTCCAGATCGCCGGGTTCTCGGCGAGGTCGTCGTGCAGATCGATGAGGTCGGCGATCAGATCGTGCAGGAAGTCCCGGGACTCGCGGCGCAGTTCGGTGTGGGAGACGGTGAGCGAGGGCTCCTCCACGCGCATCCAGTCGGCCTCGACGTCCACCCAGCCGAAGCGGCGCTCGAACAGCATCCGGTCGGTCGACTCGGTGAAGTCCAGCTCCGCCCGCTGCGGCCGGGACGCCCGCGAGCCCGCCGGGTCCCGGTCGATCCGCTCCACGATGTCGCACAGCGCCCACGCGAAGTCGAGCACCGGCACCCATCCCCAGGCTGTGGACACCTCGTGGTCCGTCTTGGTGTCCGCCAGGTAGACGTCACCGCAGAACAGGTCGTGCCGCAGGGAGCGGACGTCCGCGCGGCGGTAGTCGGTCTGCGGCGGGTCGGGGAAGCGGTTGGAGAGGGCGTAGCCGATGTCGAGCACGGAGGTGATGGTGTCATGGGCCCATAGGATCGAGATCGTGGCCCGGTCCGTACGTCTTGTCCCCGCCCTGCTCGTCTCCGCTCTCGCCCTCACGGCCTGCGGCGGGGTCCACGGCACCCCGGGCGGCTCCGGCGTACGCGACCCGTACTTCCCGAAGGCCGGCAACGGCGGCTACGACGTCACCCACTACGGCCTGCGTCTCGCCTACGACCCGGACGCCCACCACCTCACCGGCACGGCCACACTCACCGCGCGGGCGACCCAGGACCTGTCCGCCTTCACCCTCGACCTGATCGGCCTGGACGTCGGCAAGGTCACCGTCGGCGGCGAGACGGCGCGCTGGAACCGCGCCGGGCAGGAGCTCACCGTCCGGCCGCGCAAGGATCTCGGCCAGGACGAGACGTTCCGCGTGACCGTCCGCTACTCCGGGGCGCCCGAGACCGTCACCGACCCGGACGGCTCCCAGGAGGGCTGGCTGCGCACCACGGACGGGGCGCTCGCGCTGGGCGAGCCGACGGGGTCGATGGCGTGGTTCCCCGGCAACCACCACCCGTCCGACAAGGCGTCGTACGACCTCACGGTGACCGTGCCGCGAGGGCTCCGGGCGGTCTCCAACGGGG
>KL569156.1:13198-15202 GCA_000715635.1 Streptomyces violaceus
CGACCTCACGGTGACCGTGCCGCGAGGGCTCCGGGCGGTCTCCAACGGGGAGTTGCGCAACGTCACGACCGCGAAGGGCGGCCGTACGGCGTTCAGTTGGCACTCCGCCGAGCCCATGGCGAGCTACCTCGCCACGCTCGCGATCGGCCGCTACGGCATCACCCGCTCCACCGCCCGGGACGGTCTGCCCGTGTACACGGCCGTCGACCCGGCGGAGAAGGATGCGAGCCGCGCCGTGCTCGCGCGCATCCCCGAGATCCTGCGCTGGGCGGAGCGGCGGTTCGGCCCCTACCCCTTCTCCTCCACCGGCGCGATCGTCGACCGCGCGGCCGAGGTCGGCTACGCCCTGGAGACCCAGACGCGCCCCGTCTTCCCCGGCGCACCCGGCATGACTCTCCTCGTGCACGAACTCGCCCACCAGTGGTACGGCGACTCCGTCACACCGGAGAGCTGGCGCGACATGTGGCTCAACGAGGGCTTCACGACGTACGCGGAATGGCTGTGGCGGGAGGACCACGGCGGGGAGAGCGCGCAGGAGTCCTTCGACGCGCTGTACGAGAACGGGGAGAAGACCTACAAGGACCTCTGGGCGTTCCCGCCCGCGAAGCCCGCGGATGCCGCGAACATCTCCGGCGACCCCGTCTACCAGCGCGGCGCGATGGTCCTCCACAAGATCCGCCAGGCCGTGGGCGACGACAGGTTCTTCGCCATCCTGCGGGGATGGGCGACGGAGCATCGCCATGGGAACGCGGACACGGCCGAGTTCACGGCGTACGTCGAGGAGCAGGCGCCCGGGGAGGACTTCGACGGGATCTGGGAGGACTGGCTGTACGGAGAGGGGAAGCCGGAGCGGCCCTGAGGAGGGTGGTGCTACGGCGTGGTCAGATCCTTGCGCAGGACTGCGCACGGGCGTTTCAGTTGCACGTCCTCGCGGTGGTCGATGACCTCGTACCCGAGAGCCGTCCAGAAGGCGAGGGCCTTCGGGTTGTCGGCCAGGACGGCGAGACGTACGGCCGTGCGGTCCGCTGCTCGGAAGCGGTCCTCCACGAGGGAGGCGAGGCGGCGGCCGTGGCCCTGGCCGTGCAGGCTCGCGTCCACCATCAGCAGGCCGATCCAGGGGTCCGGGTCGGCGGGGTCGGGGTGGTGGGCGAGGGTGATCGCGATACCGATCAGACGACCGAAGCTGCGGGCGAGCAGCACGTCGACGCCCGGAAGGGCCCATTCCTCGGCCAGGGCGGCCGCGACCTGTTCCGGGCGGATGTCGTGCGGGTCGGGGAAGTCGCCGCTGAGGGTGTGGAACTCGTGGTTGGAGGCGTAGAGGGCGGTGAGTTCGGTGAGCAGGGGGGCGGGGACGGATGGTCCGGGGGACGGTGGGAGCAGGGATTCGAGGATCACCCCCGGAACGTAGCGCGGGTGGCTCGGTCGTCGTGGGGGCTCAGCCCTTAGAAAGGGCGGAGCCCCCGGCCTCTTCCAAGGCTCGGGGGCTCTGCCGTCACAGCGAGCGGGACGTCCGTCAGACGTTCACACCGAAGTCCTGGGCGATGCCGACCAGGCCCGAGGCGTAGCCCTGGCCGACCGCGCGGAACTTCCACTCCGCGCCGTTGCGGTACAGCTCGCCGAAGACCATGGCCGTCTCCGTGGCCGCGTCCTCCGACAGGTCGTAGCGGGCGATCTCGGCGCCGCCGGCCTGGTTGACGATGCGGATGTAGGCGTTGCGGACCTGGCCGAAGTTCTGCGAGCGGTTCTCGGCGTCGTAGATGGACACCGGGAAGACGATCTTGTCGATGTCGGCCGGGAGGCCGGCGAGGTTGACGTTGATCGCCTCGTCGTCGCCGGCGCCCTCACCCGTGCGGTTGTCACCGGTGTGGACGATGGTGTTGTCCGGGGTCTGCTTGTTGTTGAAGAACACGAAGTGCGCGTCCGAGTAGACCTTGCCCTGCGTGCTGACCGCGATCGCGGAGGCGTCGAGGTCGAAGTCCGTGCCGGTGGTGGTGCGGACGTCCC
>KL569156.1:15391-17618 GCA_000715635.1 Streptomyces violaceus
TCGCGGAGGCGTCGAGGTCGAAGTCCGTGCCGGTGGTGGTGCGGACGTCCCAGCCGAGGCCCACGGTGACGTCGGTCAGGCCCGGAGCCTCCTTGGTGAGCGAGACGTTGCCACCCTTGGACAGGCTTACAGCCATTGTTGGGAGTCCCTTCCCTCGTTTATGTACGGCAGTACGGCAAAGAAGCTACAGCTACCCCCTGAACGTCGAGAGGGGTACGCGAGGTTCCAGGTCCTTTACTTTCTTTACTCGCGGTTATTGGGATGACGTGGACCGAACAGGAGAGGGAACATGTACGGCATGCCTGGTCCCCACGTCATCCGCGGCTCCGTCTCCCTGCCCGAGGCCGAGCTCCTGTGGCGTTTCTCGCGGTCCTCGGGGCCCGGCGGACAGCACGTCAACACCAGTGACTCGAAAGTCGAGCTCAGCTTCGACCTGGCGAAGACCGAGGCGCTGCCCGAGGTGTGGAAGCAGCGGGCGCTGGAGCGGCTGGCCGGGCGCCTGGTCGACGGAGTCGTCACCGTACGGTCCTCCGAGCACCGCTCCCAGTGGCGCAACCGCGAGTCCGCCGCCGTACGCCTCGCCGCCCTCCTGGCCGAGGCAACCGCACCCCCGCCCAAGCCCCGCAAGGCGACCCGGATTCCCCGGGGTATCAACGAGCGCCGACTGCGCGAGAAGAAGCAGCGCTCGGAGACCAAGCGGGGCCGATCGGCGCAGGGCTGGAGCTAGTCCAGCTCCAGTACCCCGACCGTCTGGCCCCCGCTGTTCTCCCCGTTCGGGCGGAAGCCGAGCCCCAGGTAGAAGCCCTCAGGGCCGTTCGGCCCCGGGTGCCACGTGACGTAGAGCTGCTTGGCGCCGCGTCGGCGCAGCTCGGCGGCGACGGACTCGACGGCGAAACGACCGTACCCCCGCCCCTGCTCCCCGGTCGCGATGTTCAGCCGCCACAGGCCCGAGCGCAGCACGCTGCCGTCCTCGTACCAGTCGATGTCGAGGAAGGCCATGAGAAAGCCGACCGGGCGGTCGCCGTCGACGATCAGACGGGGCCAGGCGACGTCGGGATGGACATACGCCTCGGCGAGCGACTTCACGACCGGGGCGACCGCGTGTTCCTGGTCGGGGCGGACGCGGATGGCGAGCGCGGCGTCTATGTTCGCGGCGGTGATCTCTTCGAGCCGGGGCGCGGGTGTCGTCATCCGGGCACCCTAGGAGCGCCGGCACCGGCTCGGCCACGGGATTCTTTCCGTCACCCCAAGTGCCGGTACCGCCCCCGGAAGTACGTCAGCGGCCCGCCCTCCGCACTCGGTACGCGGGCGGTCAGGACGCGGCCGATGACCAGTGTGTGGTCGCCTGCCGCGACGCGCTGCTCGGTGCGGCACTCCAGGACGGCCAGGGCGCCGCCCACCAGGGGTGCCCCGGTGTACTCGCCGCGCGTGTACGGGATGTCGGCGAACAGCAGCCGGTCGCTGACCCGGCCCTTCATGGCGAACCGGCCCGCGATGTGCCGCTGGCTCTCGGACAGGACGGAGACCGCCCACTGGGGCTGCTCGTCGAGCAGGTCGTCCATGCGGGAGCCCTCGCGCAGGCTCACCAGCACCATGGGCGGGTCCAGGGACACCGACATGAAGGCCGTGGCCGTCATGCCCACGTCCTCGCTGCCCGGCGCCGAGGGGTCGTCCGGGTCGAGCGCCGGCTCCTGCGCGGTCACCAGGACCACGCCGGAGGCCAGCCGGGACATGGCGGCGCGGAACTCGTCGTTGCTCACCCCCTCAGCATGCCCGGAGGCGGGTGACGGAATGATCGGGGACGTGGCAGGGGGAGTGTTCGGCACACCCGGAACGCTAATCTCCGCCCCGCGCGCCGCGCATCGGGCCTCCGCCCGATCACGGTCGTAGGTCTCCCGACGGACGCCTCCCCGCCCGTCGATGGGCTTCTTCACTGCCGGGCGGGGCCGTTGGGGCCGGAGACCGCCCCGAGCTGGGCCAGGCCGTCGAGGATGTCGGTGCAGGTCCAGTACTCGACGAACCTGCCGTCGGCGACGCGCAGGATGTCGTGGCCGCTGAAGGAGATCTTCGTGCCGGTGGGGGCGGTGGCGTGCGGGATGCCGCCGGTGTAGGTGGCGCGCATGGTCCAGCGCGCGGCGATCAGGTCGCCGTCGACGATCGGGCCGAGGTCGACGGTGATGGTGATGTCGCCGAAGGCGGCCATGGTCTGCTCGATCTCGGGCAGCAG
>KL569156.1:17830-18837 GCA_000715635.1 Streptomyces violaceus
TCGGGCAGCAGCCGTGCCGGGCCGGTGACCGCCTCGGAGTCGCTGCCGTCGGGGCGTGCCTGGTGGACGAGGAAGCCGGGGTCGAGGATGTCCTCGGCGTGACTGAAGTCGCCGCGCCACATCTGGCTCCAGCGGTCGTAGAGGGCGCGCAGTTGATCGGGGGAGTGCGTGGTCATGGTTCTCCTGTGTGGGGCGTAAGTCGTAAGCCGTAAGTCGTGAGGCGTGGGGCGTGAGTCGTGAGGCGTGGCTAGAATCTCCTGCACGACACATAATCTGCGCGACGCAGATATAAGTACAGGGGTTTTCTCATGTCAGACCGGACCCGCGCGGAGACGGTCGCGGCGGTCACCGCGGCAGCCCGGCGCCATCACGCCGCCTACACCCTGTTCAACCAGGCCATGGCCGAACGGCTGGGCCTGCACCCCGCCGATCTGCAGTGCGTGAGCCTGCTCGGCTTGGAGTCCGGCCCGCATACGACCGGGGAGATCGCGAAGTTGACGGGCCTGACCTCCGGGTCGGCCACCCGCCTGGTGGACCGGCTGGAGAGGGCCGGCCTGGTCGAACGCCGCCCCGACATCCACGACCGGCGCAAGATGCTCGTCTCCCTGGCCGCCCGGCGCAGCCCTGAGATCGAAGCCGCCTGGGAAATCCCCGGCAGGGCCTTCGGTGAGGCGCTGGGGGAATTCACCGATGAAGAACTCGGCGTGATCGAACGCTACCTGCGGTGCCTCACCGACGTCGGCGGTGAACAGGCCGCACGCCTGCGGAAGGGCTGATCAGGGCACTCGCGAGAGGTTCGGAAGCGGAAACGGAGTACAAACCTGTGTGCATCGTGACAAGGTTTCGCCCGGCGGACGCACGGGAGGAACACAGAAACTCCAGGCAATTGTTCAGCTTTGCCTGTGACTTGAGTCACAAGGGGCAGGAATTGTTGACCCTGTGTACCGAGTGAGCAGCGCGCTGTGATTCCTGTCTCTTATACACATCTCTGATGGCGCGAGGGAGGC
>KL569156.1:18909-19746 GCA_000715635.1 Streptomyces violaceus
TCTGCCTTGCCAGCCCGCTCAGAGATGTGTATAAGAGACAGGTCTCGGGGGGAGGGCGAGCATGGAGACCGAGTCGGAGCCCTACGTCCGTCTTGCGTCCCTGCGACAACTGCACCAGGTCATGGCCGACATGAACACGGCCCGCAGCCTGGCGGACACACTGCAGACCGTCGCGGAGGGCGTCGTCGCCGCTCTCGGTTACGAGCTGGCGTGCGTGAACCTCGTACGCCCCGACGGCGATCTCGTCGTCGCCGCCTTCGCCGGGAACCCCGCCGCCGAGGCCCTCATCACCGGCCGCGTCGGCTCGCGCGACTCCTGGGACCGCCGCCTCGGCATGGGCGAGCACTGGGGCGACCTGGTGTTCATACCGCACACCGAGGGCTGGGTCCTCGACGACGACGACGTCCCGCAGTGGTACACCGACGGCCCCGCGCCCCGCTTCGAGGACGAGTGGCATCCGGCCGACCGGCTCTTCGCGCCCATGTACGCGCCCGGGCCGCAGGGCAACGCGGCGTGCGGTGAGCTGATCGGCGTGCTGTCCGTGGACCGGCCGCGCAACGGCCGCCGCCCCGGCGCCTGGGGCCGCGAGGCGCTCCAGATGTACGCCTTCCAGGCCGCCATCGCGATCAGCAACGCCCGGCTGCGAGCCAACATGCAGCGCGCGCTCGTCCGGCTGGAGCGCGAGCAGCAGGCGCTGCGGGCGAGTGAGGAAAGCTTCAGGCAGGCCTTCGAGTACGCCCCGTCCGGCATGGCCATCGCCGAGATGGGCGGCGACCAGCACGGCCGGATCCTGCGCACGAACGACGCCCTGTGCCGGCTGCTGGGCCGCCCCGCCCC
>KL569156.1:19935-21062 GCA_000715635.1 Streptomyces violaceus
GGCCGCCCCGCCTCCGCGATGCGCCGCTACTCCTTCTCCGACCTGGTCCACCCCGAGGACATAGGCACCCTGCTGCGGACCTCGGCGGAGGGCGGCCGCGCGGAACTCCGCCTCGGCCGCCGCGACGGCACCTACGTCTGGGTCAGCCTGCGCAACAGCGTGGTCGCGGACGCCGCCGACGGGCCCCGCTTCCTCCTCACCCACGTCGAGGACATCGAGGAGCGCAAGCGCCGCGAGCTGCAGCTCGCCCACCGCGCCTCGCACGACTCGCTCACCGGCCTGCCGAACTCCGCGGAGCTGCGCTCCCGCCTGTCGGCCAGGCTGTGCCAGCGCAGCGCGTCTCCGCACGCCGTGGCCGAGTCGGTCGACGCGGCCTACGGCCACCCCGCCTTCGACGTCGTCGGCCCCGGCTTCGACTTCCGGCAGGCCGCCGAGCCGTACGACGCCTACGACCACCATGTGCACACCGTCGCCCCGGACGGCGACCACGACGACGGCACGAAGGGCCTGGCCGTCCTCTTCTGCGACCTCGACGGCTTCAAGTCGATCAACGACCGGTTCGGGCACAACGCGGGTGACGCTGTTCTCATCGAGGTCGCGCGGCGGCTGAGCGGCGGCGTCCGCGACGGTGACACGGTCGCCCGGCTCGGGGGTGACGAATTCGTCATCCTCGCCGACGGACTCGGCCGGGCCGACGCGCAGGACCTCGCGGTCCGGCTCCGCAACGAGATCATCCAGCCCATCCGCGCCGAGGGGCGGGCCGTCCGGGTGGGCGCCAGCTTCGGCATCGGATGGGCACACTGTGGAATGACGGCGGACGAAGTGTTGAAATCCGCTGACGAGCGGATGTACGTCGAGAAACGATCTCGTCCCAAACAACACAGACGCGCTGGGTGAACCCGAGGTCAGCGAGTGGATGCGGTCTGAGTCACCCGTTTGGGTCACTGGGAGCGGGTAGGCTCGCTCTCTCACGACCCGTACCGCATTGCACCGCACCTGACTGAGGAGACCAAGGGATGACGCCCGGCAACAACGGCGCGAGCACGCCCGAGGACGACGACCCGTTCGGCTATCTCTACGCCGACGGGCAGGCCAACGGAGCCCAGCCGCCGTCCGGGGGCTACGGC
>KL569156.1:21288-22053 GCA_000715635.1 Streptomyces violaceus
GGTCAGACCGCGGCGTACGGCCAGGCCCCGCAGCAGCAGGGTGGCCACGGCCGGCCGAACGCGCACTACGCGGCCCCGGAGACACTGCCCGGCGGCGGCGGAGCCACCACCGCCCCCCAGCACCAGGTGCCCGGCGGCGGAGGCGGCCGTGGCGGCCGCGGCCCGAACACCAAGGGCCTGCTGATCGGCGCGGTAGCGGTGGTCGCGGCGGTCGTGATCGGCATCGGTGTGGCCATGCTGGGCGGGGACAAGGACGACAACAAGTCCGAGGACCAGGCGGGCTCCGGCGGTCAGAAGCAGTCCCAGAGCACCGAGCCGAGTCCGTCGGCCAGTAAGAGCGCGGCGAGCCAGGCCGACCTGCCGAAGGTCGACGCGAAGGCCCTGCGCCTCAGCCCCGGCATGTCGACCGCGTCGGAGTTCAAGGGTGCGAAGGCCGACGGCGGGGTCTATGTGACGGGCTTCAACCAGGTCGGTGCCAAGGTGACCTGGACGGTGGACGGCATCGAGAAGGCCGGCACCTACAAGCTCTACCTGAATTACGGCGTCCCCGGCACGGACGCTGATGCGACCCTGGTGGTCAACGGCAAGCCCGACCCCAGGCCAATGAGCATGAAGAACTTCGGGAACACAGCCAAGGGCGACTGGGAACAGGGCTGGAAGAACACCTGGGCCGTCGTGAACCTGAACAAGGGCACCAACACCATCGAGCTCGCCTGCAACGAGGGCAACAAGTGTGACGCGGTCCTCGACCAGTTCTACCTCAAG
>KL569156.1:22259-22692 GCA_000715635.1 Streptomyces violaceus
GCGTGGGGGACGGCCGCCGCCGTATGAGGGGACACGAGGTCAGCTCACGGCGACGCCGACCATGGCAAGCCTTGTGCCCTACGCCGCAGACGCCTCGCTCGTCACCGTGACCCGCCCCAGCAACTCCTCGTACACGCCCCGGTCGAACTCCCCCGCAACCGGCGCCGAGACCGTCGCCGCTGACAAGGCGACTGCTCGGGTCAGGCGATCCGGCCAGGGAAGGTGCTCCACCAGGGCCGACATCAGGCCCGCGACCGCTGAGTCGCCTGCGCCCGTGGGGTTGCCGTGGAGGGATGACGGTGGGGCCGCGCGCCAGCGGCCCTCGGGAGATGCCGCCAGCAGGCCTTCCGCGCCCAGGGACGTGACCACCGCACGCGCGCCCCGGCGGCGGGCGTCCTGTGTGGCGCGCAGCGGCTCGTGGGAGCCGGTCAGT
>KL569156.1:22854-23866 GCA_000715635.1 Streptomyces violaceus
GGAGCCGGTCAGTTCCGCCAGTTCGTCGGCGTTCGGCTTGATGATGTCCGGGCGGGCCGCGACGCCCCGGCGCAGGGCTTCGCCGCTCGTGTCCAGGAGGACCGGGACTCCGGCGGTACGGGCCGCACGGACCAGTCCGGCGTAGGCACCGACCGGCACACCGGGGGGCAGGCTGCCGCAGAGGGCCACTGCCGAGGCGGACGGGAGCAGGTCCTCGTAGGCCTCCTGGAAGGCCGACCACTCGGTGGGTGTGACCGTGGGGCCGGGTTCGTTGAGTTGTGTGGTGTCGCCGGAGCGGTCATCGACCACGGCGATGGTGCGGCGGGTCGCGCCCGTGATCGGGACCAGCGCGTCCACCACGCCCGGCACCGACGCGAGCCGTTCCTGCACGACCCGTCCTGTCGCACCGCCCGTGAAACCGGTCACCGTCACCTCGTGCCCGAGGGCCGCGAGGACCCGGGCGACGTTGACGCCCTTGCCGCCGGGGCGTTCCGTCACCTCGGAGACGCGGTGGGAGGCGTGCGGCCTGAGGGACCGTACGCGGTAGGTGATGTCGAGAGCGGTGTTCAGCGTGACCGTGAGGATCATCTGGCCGACCTCCCCCGAGACATGCGCTTGCTGCCGTGAACAAGCTCGATCATGCCAAAGAGACGGCGGTCGGCCCAGTCCTGGACTCGGCCACCGTCTCCCGACTGCGGGACGGATCAGTGCAGTTGGGGACCGATCACCCATTCGCCCCGGCGCATCACGCCCTTGAGGTCGTACGCGGAGTCCAGAAGTACCAGGTCGGCGAATTTTCCGGGCTCCAGAGAGCCGATCGTGTCGGCCATGCCGAGCAGGCGGGCCGGGTTGGCGGACAGGGCCGTCACCGCGTCCTCGACGGAGAGGCCGTCGACCGTGACCGCCCGTTTGAAGGCGCGGTCCAGGGTGAGGGTGGAGCCCGCGATCGTGCCGTCCTCGACCAGGCGGGCCACGCCGTCGGCGACCTCCACCTCCAGCGGGCCGAGCCAGT